>NZ_JBVHDX010000008.1:0-347003 GCF_055563155.1 Streptomyces sp. NPDC013317 | reverse complement strand
GGCGGCTTCCTCCGCTACGTCGCCGACTGCGTCGAACACCCGACGGTCCTGCTCCGCACGCTCTGACCCCACCGGGCGGGGGCGCGCCGGGCGAACACCACCCGGCGCGCCCCCGCCCGTCGCCGTACCGGCGCGCGGCACGGACGCCCGCCGCCCCGCGCCCCGGCTGCCCGCGCCCCGGCTGCCCGCGCCCCGCCGCCCCGCGCCCCGGCTGCCCGCGCCCCGGCTGCCCGCGCCCCGGCTGCCCGGGAGCCGGGGCGCCGACGAGCCGCCTGCCCGGGGCCCGTCTGCTCCGATCTGCCGGCCGACCGGAGCCCGTCTCCCCGGTCCGCCGCACGGGTTCTGTCTCCCTGTCTTGCCGGCCGCGCCCCGGTGCGCCGCAGAGGACCGGTCTCCCCGTCTCCCCGGTCCGCCGCACGGGTTCTGTCTCCCTGTCTCGCCGGCGCGCCCCGGTGCGCCGCAGAGGACCGGTCTCCCCGTCTCCCCGGCGCGCCGCACGGGCGCCGTCTCCCCGTCCCCCGGGGCTCCGTCTCCCTGGTTGAGACGGAGGGGCGCTTCCGGAAGGGGAGCGGATCATACTGCTGGGATGACGATCGGGTATGACGCCATCGTGCTCGCCGGTGGCGGCGCGAAGCGGCTCGGTGGGGTGGACAAGCCGGCGGTGCGGGTCGGCGGCCGGGCGCTGCTCGATCGGGTGCTCGCGGGGTGCCGGGGCGCCGGGCGCACCGTGGTCGTCGGCGGGCGGCGGGAGACCGTGCGGCCCGTCGTATGGGCCAGGGAGGACCCGCCCGGCGGCGGGCCGCTGGCCGGTCTGGGCGCCGGCGTGCGCGAGCTCGGGGCCGACCTGGTGCTCGTGCTCTCCGCCGACCTGCCGTTCCTCGACGAGGACACCGGCCGGCGGCTCCTGGACGCCCTCACTGCCGCGCCCGATGCCGAGGCGGCCCTCCTCGTCGACGCCGACGGCCGTGACCAGCCGCTCGTCGCCGCCTACCGCGCCGCCGCCCTCCGGCGTGAAATGGATCTCCTCATCACCACGCACGGCACCCTCTCCGGGCTCCCGCTGCGTCTGCTCACCCAGGGGCTGCGGCTCGTCCGGGTCACCGCGGGCCCCCTGGCCTCCTTCGACTGCGACACCTGGGAGGACATCGCCGCGGCCCGGGCCCGGATCAGGGAGCATGGGAACGTGCTGGACGAATGGATCACCGCAGTCAAGGCCGAACTGGGCATCGAGATCGACGTCGACACCGGCGTCCTGCTCGATCTGGCCCGTGACGCCGCCCACGGGGTCGCCCGCCCCGCCGCACCGCTGACCACGTTCCTGGTCGGGTACGCGGCCGGCCGGGTGGCCGAGTCCGGCGGTGGACCCGAGGCGGTCGCCGAGGCCGCCCGCAAGGCCGCGGCGCTCGCCGGCCGCTGGGCGGCCGAGGCGGAGCGGGACGCGGCCGGATGACCCCTCAGGAGCGCGCGGCGCACGCCCAGCCCCAGCCCCACCCCGGGTCCGGATCCGAGCCGGGATCCGCGTCCGGGGCCGACGACGACGGCGTGGACGAGGTCCTCGCCCTCGTCGCCCCGCCGCGCGGTGAGAAGCCCGGGTCCGCCGAAGAACACCGCGCCACCCCGTGGCCCGCCGCGCGGTCCGTCGCCGCCCGGGCGGGGGCGGCCGTCGGGGCTGCCCGGGCCCCCCTCCGTACACCGCTCGGGCAGGCGATGGGCCATGTGCTCGCCGAGCCGCTCCGCGCGCTCACCGATCTGCCGTCCTTCGACACCTCGGCCATGGACGGCTGGGCCGTCGCCGGGCCCGGCCCCTGGGAGATCCGCGCGGAAGGCGCCGTTCTCGCCGGGCACGCCCCCGCCGCCCCGCTGGCGGACGGCACGGCGGTACGGATCGCCACCGGTGCCCGGGTCCCGCACGAGACCACGGCGGTCATCCGCAGCGAGCACGCCCGTACCGACGCGAGCGGCCATCTGCACGCCCGGCGCGAGGTCGTCCCCGGCCAGGACATCCGGCCCCGGGGCCAGGAATGCCGCGCTGGCGACCGGCTGCTGCCCGCCGGGACCCGGGTGACGCCCGCCGTCCTCGGCCTCGCCGCCGCGGCCGGATACGACGTGCTGCCGACGCTCGCCCGCCCGACGGTGGAGGTCCTCGTCCTCGGTGACGAGCTGCTGACCACCGGACTCCCCCACGACGGGCTCATCCGGGACGCCCTCGGACCGATGCTCGGCCCCTGGCTCGACGCGCTCGGCGCCGAGGTGCTCGCCACCCGCCGGATCGGCGACGACGCCGACGCACTTGCGGCGGCCGTCACCGGCTCCCCCGCCGATCTCGTGATCACCACCGGAGGCACGGCCGCCGGTCCCGTGGACCACGTCCACCCCGTGCTCGCCAAGGCGGGCGCCGTGCTGCTCGTCGACGGGGTGAAGGTGCGCCCCGGACATCCCATGCTGCTCGCGCGCCTCGACGCCGGCCGCCATCTGGTCGGACTGCCCGGCAACCCGCTCGCCGCCGTCTCCGGCCTGCTCACCCTGGCCGAACCGCTGCTGCGCGCCCTGGCCGGGGCCCCGGCGCCCCAGCCGTACCGCGTCTCCGTACGGGACGAGATCCAGGGGCATCCGCACGACACCCGGCTGGTCCCCGTCGTCCACGCGGGCGAGGAGGCGGTACCCCTGCACTACAACGGTCCGGCGATGCTCCGTGGCATCGCCGCCGCGGACGGGATGGCCGTCGTGGCGCCCGGCGGAGCACGGCGTGGAGAGGCCCTGGAGATTCTCGATCTTCCGTGGCCGATGGCTCCCTCGCTGGGGGCTTCCCAGGGAGGATGTTTCACGTGAAACTTCCCAGCCGTGACGTCATGGCCCGCCAAGCGGACGAGAAGACGTCCCCCTCCCGTATCCGGATGCCCCGGCGTGTCGTCGAGAAGCCCCTGCGGCAGGTGACCAAGCGGCTGCTGATGGCCCTCGGGGTGCTGGCCCTCACGACCCTGATCGTCTACGCCGACCGCGACGGCTACCACGACAACGCCAACGAGACCCTCGACTTCCTCGACTGCGCCTACTACGCGACCGTCACCCTCTCCACCACGGGATACGGCGACATCGTCCCGTACAGCGACTCGGCCCGGCTCATCAACATCCTGGTGATCACGCCGCTGCGCGTACTGTTCCTGATCATCCTGGTCGGCACCACTCTCGAGGTCCTCACCGAACGGACCCGGGAGGAGTGGCGGCTGAACCGCTGGAGGTCCACCTTGCGTGACCACACCGTCGTCGTCGGCTTCGGCACCAAGGGCCGTTCGGCGATCCAGACGCTCTGCGCGACCGGGCTGCGGAAGGACCAGATCGTCATCGTCGACCCCTCCACCAAGGTGATCGAGACGGCGAACGCGGACGGATTCGTCGGCGTGGTGGGCGATGCGACCCGGAGCGACGTCCTGCTCCGTGCCGAGGTCCAGAAGGCCCGGCAGGTCGTCATCGCCACCCAGCGCGACGACACGGCCGTTCTGGTGGCGCTCACCGCGCGGCAGCTCAACCGGGGCGCGAAGATCGTCGCCGCCGTACGCGAGGAGGAGAACGCGCCGCTGCTGCGCCAGTCCGGCGCGGATGCCGTGATCACCAGCGCCAGCGCCGCCGGACGGCTGCTGGGGCTCTCGGTGCTCAGCCCCAGCGCCGGCACGGTCATGGAGGACTTGATCCAGCAGGGTTCGGGCCTCGATCTGGTGGAGCGGCCGGTCATAAAGTCCGAGGTCGGCAAGAACGTGCGGGAGACCGAGGACCTGGTGGTCAGCGTGTTGCGCGGGCATCGGCTGCTCGGTTACGACGATCCGGCGGCCAGCCCGCTGCAGTTGACGGACCGTGTGATCACCATCGTGCGGGCGGCGCCCGTCACCCCGCTGTCGCCGCCGCCCGAGTAGCCTCGCCGCCATGCATGCGATCACGATTCCGGAACCCGGTGGTCCCGAGGCCCTCGTCTGGGCCGAGGCGCCCGATCCCGTGCCCGCCGAGGGCGAGGTGCTCGTCGAGGTGGCGGCCAGCGCCGTCAACCGCGCCGATCTGCTCCAGCGGCAGGGTTTCTACGACCCGCCGCCCGGCTCGTCCCCGTACCCGGGCCTCGAATGCTCGGGCCGGATCGCCGCGCTGGGGCCGGGTGTCTCCGGATGGTCGGTGGGGGACGAGGTGTGCGCGCTGCTCGTCGGCGGCGGGTACGCGGAGAAGGTCGTCGTTCCCGTCGGCCAGCTGCTGCCCGTACCGGACGGGGTGGACCTCGTCACGGCCGCGGCGCTGCCCGAAGTGACCTGCACGGTCTGGTCGAACGTCTTCATGATCGCCCATCTGCGGCCCGGTGAGACGCTGTTGGTGCACGGCGGCGCGAGCGGCATCGGCACGATGGCGATCCAGCTCGCCAAGGCCGTCGGCGCGAAGGTCGCGGTCACCGCGGGTGGCCCCGAGAAGCTCGCGCGCTGCGCCGAGCT
Organism: Streptomyces sp. NPDC013317; assembly: GCF_055563155.1. Lineage (NCBI taxonomy): Bacteria > Bacillati > Actinomycetota > Actinomycetes > Kitasatosporales > Streptomycetaceae > Streptomyces > Streptomyces sp. NPDC013317. The sequence goes on along the minus strand of NZ_JBVHDX010000008.1, from coordinate 342,537 downwards.
CGGCGCGGACATCCTGATCGACTACCGCGAGCAGGACTTCGTCGAGGAGCTGCGCAAGGCCACGGACGGAGCCGGGGCGGACGTGATCCTGGACATCGTCGGAGCGAAGTACCTGGAGCGCAACGTGAAGGCGCTCGCGGTCAACGGCCGGCTGGCGATCATCGGCATGCAGGGCGGTGTGAAGGGCGAGTTGAACCTCGGCGCACTGCTCGCCAAGCGCGGAGCGATCACCGCGACCACCCTGCGGGCCCGTCCGCTGCACGAGAAGACGGCCATCGTCGCGGCGGTGCGCGAGCACGTCTGGCCGTTGATCGGATCGGGGACGGTACGCGCGGTCGTCGACCGTACGGTGGAGATGCCGGACGCCGCCGAGGCGCACCGGGCCCTGGAATCCGGGACCCACGTCGGCAAGGTCCTGCTGACGGCGCCCAAGGCGGGCTGACCAAGAGGCCGCGCCGCCATGCGAAAGGGCCCGGCACACCCCCGAGGTGTGCCGGGCCCTCTCCTACGCCCTACAGGTACGGTCCCGAGCGAATCGCGTGCCCGTGGCCCTGGTCGTCGTCGTCCTCGTGCGACGCACCGGGCGGCAGTGCCCGGCGCATCTGCTCCAGTTGGGCGCGGGCCGCCATCTGCTGGGCGAACAGCGCCGTCTGGATGCCGTGGAAGAGGCCTTCCAGCCAGCCCACCAACTGGGCCTGCGCGATCCGCAGTTCCGCCTCCGAGGGGATGGCCTCGTCGGTGAACGGCAGGGAGAGCCGCTCCAGTTCCTCGACCAGTTCGGGCGCGAGCCCGTCCTCCAGCTCCTTCACGGAGCTGGCGTGGATGTCCTTGAGCCTGACACGGCTGGCCTCGTCGAGAGGTGCCGCGCGTACTTCCTCCAGGAGCTGCTTGATCATGCTGCCGATGCGCATGACCTTCGCGGGCTGCTCGACCATTTCCGTCACCGGGACCTCGCGGGATTCGTCGTCACCCTGAGTGCCGCCGAGCGCCATCCCGTCCTGTCCCACGATGAGGACCTGGGGAGTCTCCTGCGACCGTTCATTCCTCGGCATCTCCATGCCGCCATTCTCTCGCACACGTGCCTCACCACACGGTGTGCCCCCGGAGGAGGGTGATCCACCCTTCTCCGGGGGCACAGGACGGCAACGGTCGCCGCTCAGGTCAGTCAGGGCCGGACCCCTCGGGCCCGGTCAGGCCGGCACCCGTCAGGACGGTCAGGTCGCCTCGCGGCGGGCCAGGGCCCCGCGGGAGCGGGTCACCAGGGCCGCGAGAAGCGCGGCGCCGAGCGGTACGGCGACCAGGAGCGCCGCGAGCGTCTCCCAGGGGACGACGATCGGGACGTACGGCACGTCCGCCGACGTGCTCCAGCCCTGGTCGAGGCTCTCCTGGTAGAAGCGCAGCTCCTGGCGCTCCTCGGTGAGCCGAAGGCCCATCGCCGGAAGCACACCGGCGGCCGATCCGAGGATCACGCCCATCGCGGCGACCACCCCGCACTGGAAGCCGCTGAGCGTGCGGCGGACTCGCGGGGGCGCGCCGACGGCGGACAGCGTCTTCAGGTCGGCCTCGGCGTCGGCCTGCGCGAGGCCGGTGGCGATGCCCGCGGCGCCGATGGTGACGAGGCCGGCGAAGACGGTGAGTGCCAGGAGGACGATGCTCGTGTCGCTGACGAAGCCCTCCTCCACGTAGAGCCCGGTGTCGCTGCCGATCTTGGCGAGCTCGCCGTCGAGCTTCTGGCGCTGCTCGGCGGTGGGCAGGGAGTCGGTGGAGAAGAACGAGCCGAACGGCACCGTCGGAAGGCCGGCGGCCTTCGCGGCGGCCGGGGTGAGGATCGCCCCCACGCCGTAGGCGTTCTCGCCGGTCACCAGGTGGGCGGGGAGGGTCTTGACCTCGCCGGGGACGGGCTTGCCGTCCTGCTCGGCCTGCTGCGCCTTCTTGTTGTCGGTGACCAGCTTGATGCCGATCTTCCCGGAGGCGTCGACGGGAGCCTTGACGAAGGAGACGATCTTCCCCTCCGCGAGGGCCTTCTCCGCGTCGGCGTCCTTGATGCCGAGCACCTTGAGCAGGGAGGCGTCACCGACGACCAGTCCGCCCTCGACGAAGACTCCGCCGCCCAGCTCACCGCCGCGGCTGTCCTTGCAGCGCCAGTCCTCGGCCAACGTGCGACGCTGCTCGACGGTGAACTTCGTCGACGGGTCCTCGCCCTCCTCGAAGGTCCCCCACAGCGGGCAGTCGTTGGCCTCCGGGATGACGATCTCGAAGCGGCCGCAGCCCGCGCTGTCGCTGTACGGTGCGCAGCTCGGCTTGCCGACGAGGATGCGCTGGACATCGGCGCGGGTGTCGACGGGCACCAGGCGCTGCACGGCGTCGCGTACCGCCGCAACGTCCCGCCCGCCCTCTTCCATCACGAACGCGGAGACCGCGCCGTGCGGCAGCTTCGCCGTGTATCCGGCCTCGCCCTGGGCGTCGCGGCTGGCCGCGTACGTGGAGACGGCGACCGTTCCGGCGACCGCGGCGAGCACGGCGGCGACGGCGGGTGCCGTGCGGCCCCGGTTGCGCACGGCGTCCCGCAGGGCGAGGCGCGGTGAGAGCGGGAGCCAGCGGCCGGTGCGGCCGAAGAGACCGACCAGGGCGGGGGTCATGGCGACCACGCCGAGTTCGGCGATGGCGCTGCCGCCCGCGACGATGACGAACTGGTCGGAGATCACCGACCCGTAGAGGGCGATCGCACCACCCAGGAGCAGGGCAGCCAGGCCGACGAGCGGCAGTACGCGGCTGCTGCGGCGGACACCGCGACGGCCGGTGAGCGAGGCGAGAACGGTCTGGCGGGAGGCGGTGACGGCCGGGACGATCGCCGCGAGGAGGCCGGTCAGCACGGCGATCATCGCGATGCCGAACAGCTCCAGCGGGCGGATGTCGAAGGAGCCGAACCGCTGGCCCATGGCGTCTTCGAGGAGCGGGCGCAGGGCGAACGTCAGGATCAGGGCGAGGACGGTACCGACGACGGCCGAGGCGACGCCGATGACGAGGCCGCCGCTCAGCACGATGGCGCGGATGTGGTGACGGTCGCCGCCGTTGGCGCCGACGAGTCCGAGCTGACGGCGTGAACGGCGGGCGCCCACGGCGAACGCGGGGCCGGCCAGGAGGCAGATCTCCAGCATCGCGAGGCCGACGATCGTGCCGGCGGCGGCGAGCTCGGCGGCCCGGGCGCCGGGGCTGGCCTGGAAGTCGCCCCAGCCCTCCTTCTCGTACAGCGGTACGTCGGACTTGGCGGGCGGGTCGAGGAGCACGGCCCGCGAGGTGACGGTCACGCCCTTGGTGTTGACCTTCTGGACCGCGTCCCAGCCGAAACCGCCGGGGGCCTTCACGAGGTACGTGGTGGAGATGTCGGAACCGCTCAGCCCGGCCTTCTCGGCCGCCTTGGCGTACGGGGCGAGGAAGGCGCCCGGCAGGGCGTTGACCTGGTCGGTCTTGAGGTCGTTGGGGAGCTCGTACGAGCCGACGATCCGGAACACGCGGTCGTCGCCGCGCGCCGAGAGGGTGGAGCCGATGCTCAGCCCGCTGGTCTCCAGGAAGTGCGAGGTGGCGGCGATCTCGTCGGCCTTCTGCGGGAAGCGGCCCTCCTGGAGGGTCATGATCCCGCGGGCCAAGGGGTCGCCGGCCTTCAGTTCACGGATCTCGCTCTGCAGCAGCCCGTGGCTGGTGGTGAGCTTGGCGCTTCCGGTGGCGTCCGTGAGGAACGTGGCGCCGGCCGGGAAGGTCTTGGTGACGTCGGTCGGTCCGCTCGGCCAGGCCGTGTCGCCGTAGTCCTTGGCCGTCGTGTTCATCTCGCCGGACGGATCCTGGAGGATCGGCACGCCTTCGACGGAGGCGTCGACGAATCGGCCGTCGGCGGCGCCGATCGACCGGGAGAGGCTCTCCTCGGTGGAGAGCTCCGAGCTGCGCAGGGTCAGATCCGCGGCGCTCACGCCCAGGATGGGCAGGGCGATCATCGCGAGGACGAGGAAGCTGCGTCCCTTGGAGCGCCAGGCGTCACGGCGGGCGATACGGGTCGCGGCACGCCAGGAATGGAGCCAGTTGTTCACCGTTCGGCCGCCTGGCCGGTCAGGAGCGAATCGGCCTCGCTGCGCACGGTCTGGTCGACGACGGCGCCGTCCCGCAGGAAGACGACGCGGTCGGCCCAGGCGGCGAACCGCGGCTCGTGGGTGACGAGTACGCCGGCGGCCCCGGCGTCGCACCGCGCGCGCAGCAGGGCGAGGACTGACTCACCGGTCTCGGAGTCGAGCGCGCCGGTGGGCTCGTCGGCGAGGACGAGACGCCGGTCGCCGACGAGGGCGCGGGCGATGGCGACGCGCTGCTGCTGACCACCGGACATCTCGTCCGGGAAGCGGTCGGCGAGGTGCCCGAGGTCCATCTCCTCCAGCGCGGCCAGCGCCTCGACGCGCGCCTTGCGGGCTGAGGTGCCGTCCAGCTCGCGCGGCAGGGCTACGTTCTCGGCGGCGGTGAGGGCCGGGATGAGGTTGTAGTCCTGGAAGACGTAACCGATGCTTCGGCGGCGCAGGGCGGCGAGGGCCTTGCGGCCGGCGGTGGTGATGTCGGTGTTCTCGACGATCACCCGGCCGGAGGTGGGGGCGTCGAGGCCGCCCGCGATGGTGAGCAGGGTCGACTTGCCGGAGCCGGACGGGCCCATGACGGCGACGAGTTCACCGGGGAACACGTCGAGGTCGATGCCGCGCAGGGCGTGCACCTCGGTGGCGCCGGTGCCATGGACGCGGGTCAGGTTCTGGAGTTGCAGCACGGGCTGCGCTGTGGACATGGAGGGGTCCCCCTTGGACGTACGAACGCGGTCGGGACACACGTACGGAGCGGATGGAGAGGTGGTGCGGGAGGGCGCGGGGCGCCGGGTGGGAGCGGGCGGTGCGGGCGGTGCGGGAGGCGCGGGGCGCCTGGGCGGGAACGGGAGGTGCGGCGCCGTGCTGGGCCGCGGGGGTCGTCTGCGCGGGTGAACTACGTGGACGACCACCTGGACCGCGAGGCGGTCGACGGCGCGGTCGAGGACGCGGATTCGGGCAGGGAGCCCGACGTGGGCGTCCGGGCGGGCTCGTCGGCCTCGCCGGGCTCGGGGGCCCGTGGGTCCCCCGGGACGACGGCGGCCGTCGAGAGGCGGATCAGCCGGGCCTCGCAGTGGTCGAGCCAGCGGGCCTCGGCCTCGGTCTGGAAGATGAGCTGCTCCAGGACGAGGAGCCAGGCCACGTCGTCGCGCTCCCGGGACGCCCCGCTCTCCAGTGCGGCGAGCGCCTGGGCCTTGAGCCGGGTGTAGTCCTGCATCGCCTTCACGGTGTGGCGGCGCTGCGACTGGATGACGGCGCGGATGTCGACTCCGGGCGCTCCGACGGCCATGGCGAGCTTGATGGCGAGCTCGTCACGGGCCGGGCTGGTGCGGTCCACCGGCTTCTCGAACCAGGCCCTGAGCTCCTCGCGACCGCTGTCGGTGATCGCGTAGAGCGCGTGGCCGGCCTCGTCCTCGCCGCCTTGGGCGACCATCCCGTCCCGTTCGAGACGGTTGAGCGTGGTGTAGACCTGGCCGACGTTGAGGGGCCAGGTGGAGCCTGTGCGGGACTCGAACTCCGTACGGAGCTGCGAGCCGTAGCGGGGCCCGCGTTCGAGGAGGGCGAGAAGCCCGTGGCGGATCGACATACTCAGTATGTATACCGAGTATGCCGAGGCGGACAAGCGACCTGAGACGGAACACGGCCGTCCGTCTCAAGGAGGACACCCCGGGTCGGGCGAGGGAGCCGAGACTTCAGCGGCGCCGCATCCTGACGCCGAGAAAACCGATCCCGAGCCCCATGAGAGCCAGCCCCGCGCCCAGCGTGAGTACGGGAATCTGCCGGTCAGCGGCGGTGGTGGCGGTCCGGGAGCCGAGCCGCGGCGCCGCGGCGGGCACGCTCGCGGGCGCCGGAGAGGAGGGCGTGGCCTCCGTCTCGGGTACCGCTTCGGGGACCTCGCCCGCCTCGTCGGTCTCTTCGTCCACCGCGTCCGGCGGCTCCTCGGCTGTTGCGGTTCTGGTACGTGCGGGGTCGGCCGCCGCGTCCGTGCCGCTCGGTTTCGGGGGTCCGGGGGGCCGGCCGGGCCGTTCGCGGCCCTCCCCGGCGGGGCGGCCGGCGAGCGAGCGGGACGGGGTGGGCCCGGGAGCCTCGGCGGGCGGTGCCGGCGCGGGGCGCGACACCGCCGGGGAGGAGGGTGCGACGCCAGGGGGCCGCCGCCCCGGAGGGCCTGACGCGCCGGGGGTGCCCGACGGGCCGCTCGTCGGGGCCGAGGCCGAGGGGGACGGAGTGGCCCACGGGGACGGCCCGTGCTTCCACTGCCTGGAGGGCCCGCCGTTCGGCGCCGTCGTCGTCGAGGGGGCGGGGGCGGGGTGCTCGTGTCCGTACGCCATCGGTACGGCGCCCACCACCAGCCAGCACGCCGCCACCGGGCCGAGCGCCCGCAGGCGAAGCGCCCGCCGCGGCGCGCCCCGCCGAAGCGCCCGCCGTAGCGGCCTGCCCGGAAGGGGTGCCCGCCACCGTGATGCCCGCCACCGAAGGGCCCGCGACCGAAGTGCCCGCCACCGAAGTGCCCGCGTCCGCGCGTCGCGGAGTCCTGGAGTCACCGGGTGACCCCCCTCCCGTACCGAACCGCCGAGGTTTCCCACTCAGCGTCACATGGGGGGACATTTCCGGCATCCGGGCACCCGCGCACGGATGAAGGGCGCGACGGGACGCCGCGCCCTTCGGCCTCTTGGTGGGGTGAGAGGGGTGAGAGGGGCTACTGCCCCGGGTTGCCCGTCGAGATCTCCAGGGTGAACTCGGCGTCGTCCTTCGACGCGTCCGCACCGGCCGGCGGGTACTGGCTGAGGACCGTGCCCTCGCCGTACGTCGCCTCGTCCACCGGGGTCTGCTTCGTGATCTTCCAGCCCGCGGCCTGGAGGCAGTCCTTCACCGACTGGATGTTCTTGTACGTGAAGTCGGGGATCTCGAACTTCGACGGGTCGTCGCTCGACTCCCTCGGCTCGGTGCACTTCTTCACGTCGATGGTCTTGGTGAGGTCCGGACCCTTGTGCCCGGGCGCGGCCGACTGGCTCTGGCCGGGGTCGCCGTCCGCCTTGCCCTCCGGGTCGTCCTTGTTGAGCGAGATCGCGGTGATCACACCGCCGATCGCCAGCAGCGCGACCACGATCGACCCCACGACCACCGGCATGTTCCGCCCGGAGCCGCCTGAGCCGCCCGACCCGCCGGATCCACCGGATCCGTTGTGCATGGGCGTGCTCAGCGGGGTCTGCGGCGACATCTGGTACGGCCCGGGAGTGGGCGTCTGGTACATGGGGGACGGCGGCGGGGTCTGCGCCTGCTGCGGGTACCCGTACGACGGGGCGGGCGTCGGCGGACCGTACGGACCCGGCTGCGGCGTCGGCTGGTGGTACGGCTGCTGGACACCGTGCGTCGAGGGCGGCGGCGTCTGACCGACCGGCGGGAAGACCGCCGAGCCCACACCGGAACCGCTGCTGACGGGCCCGCCGGCCACGATCACCGGCGCTCCGGTCTGTCCGGCCGAGAGCACCCGCAGGCACTCGTCCTGCATCGCGGCCGCGCTCGGGAACCGCTCGTTCGGGTTCTTCTTCAGCGCGCGGGCGACGAGCGCGTCCATCGCCGGAGTGACCGAACGGTTGATGGAAGAGGGCGCGACCGGCTCCTCCTGCACATGCGCGTACGCGATGGCCAGCGGCGAGTCCGCGTCGAACGGCAGGCGCCCCGTAAGGAGTTGGAAGAGCATGATGCCGACCGAGTACAGGTCGGAACGGGCGTCCACCGCACGGCCGAGGGCCTGTTCGGGGGAGAGGTACTGCGGAGTGCCGACGACCATGCCCGTCTGCGTCATCGAGGTGACACCGGACTGCATGGCGCGGGCGATGCCGAAGTCCATCACCTTGACGACGCCGCGCTTGGTCATCATCACGTTGCCGGGCTTGATGTCCCGGTGGACCAGGCCCATTTCGTGGCTGGTCTCCAGCGCGGCGAGGACGTCGGCGGTCACCTTCAGCGCCTTGTCCGCCGGCATCGCGCCGAACTGCTGCACGTCGGAGGCCAGTACGGAGCCGAGCGGCTGGCCCTCGACGTACTCCATGACGATGTACGGCATGACGGCGCCGTCGAGGGTGTCCTCACCGGTGTCGAAGACCGACACGATGTTCGTGTGCGAAAGCTTGGCGACGGCCTGCGCTTCACGCCGGAACCGCTCACGGAAAGACTGTTCCCGGCCGAGTTCCGTGTGCAGCGTCTTGATGGCCACCTGACGGTCCAGGGCGCTGTCGTACGCCAGGTAGACGGAGGCCATCCCGCCTTCGCCGAGCAGGTCGCGAAGCTGGTACCGGCCGTTCGCGACCGAACCGCCCGCATAGCGGCCCTGTGCGCCGTCCTGGCTCATTCGTGCTCCCCCTACGCGCGCGTGGCGGCGCTGATCCGGAATTTCCTGGCCAAGTCTGCCCCAGGGCACCGACACGTCAAGCCGGGTGCCCGTTCCGTGACCGTCCGCGTAAGAAGCGTCTCGGAAGCGTTACACGAAAAGGCCGGAATTTGCATCGGTACACGCGAAGAGGGTTGGATGGCCGGTCCACTCGGACCGTGGTGTCGGACGAAGCCTGTAGCGTGACGGCGGTACGGCACCACACGACGGACACATGACGGCGAGGACTGATGGCACCCGAATCCGAAGCAGGCGGCGGCGGCCTGTCGGGCGCTGCCGCGGAGTCCTGGGGCATCGGCGGAGTGGTCGGCGACGGCCGGTACCGCCTGACCCACCGCCTCGGCCGCGGCGGCATGGCCGAGGTGTTCGCGGCCGAGGACGTCCGCCTGGGACGCACGGTCGCGGTGAAGCTGCTCCGGTCCGACCTCGCCGAGGACCCGGTCTCCAAGGCCCGCTTCACACGCGAGGCCCAGTCGGTCGCCGGCCTCAACCACCACGCGATCGTGGCGGTGTACGACTCCGGCGAGGACGTCGTCGGCAACCAGTCCGTGCCGTACATCGTCATGGAGCTGGTCGAGGGCCGCACCATCCGTGACCTGCTGATCAGCGCCGAGGCGCCCGGTCCCGAGCAGGCCCTGATCATCGTCTCCGGTGTGCTGGAGGCGCTCGCGTACTCGCACCAGCACGGCATCGTGCACCGTGACATCAAGCCCGCGAACGTCATCATCACGCACGCCGGCGCGGTGAAGGTGATGGACTTCGGCATCGCGCGCGCCCTGCACGGCGCGCAGTCGACGATGACCCAGACCGGCATGGTCATGGGCACGCCGCAGTACCTCTCCCCCGAACAGGCTCTCGGCAAGGCCGTGGACCACCGCTCGGACCTGTACGCCACCGGTTGTCTGCTCTACGAACTCCTCGCGCTGCGGCCCCCGTTCACGGGCGAGACGCCGCTCTCGGTGGTCTACCAGCACGTCCAGGACATCCCGGTCCCGCCGTCCGACGTCGCCCAGGACGCGCCGCCGGAGCTGGACGGACTGGTGATGCGCTCGCTGGCGAAGGATCCGGACGACCGGTTCCAGAGCGCCGAGGAGATGCGCGGGCTGATCCAGTACGGCCTGCAGATGCTCCAGCAGGCGGGCGGCCACACCGGCACGTGGAACACCGGCCCGGTGGAGGTGCACGAGGGCGCGCACACGCCGGTCGGCGGTGTCGCGGCGACGGCCGCGATGGGCCACCCGATGCACCACGAGACCTCGCAGGGCCCGATCCTGCCGCCGATGAACCCGGAGGACGGCGGATACGACGGCGGGCACGGCGGCTACGGCCAGAACGGCTACGGCTCGCACCACGGAGGGAAGAGCGGCAAGGGCGGCCGCGCCAAGGCGATGCTCTTCGTGGCGCTCGCGCTGATCGCGATCGTCGCGGGTGTCGCGTACGCCCTGGACAAGGCCGGTGACAAGGGCAACGACAAGCCCACGACGCCGGTGGTCACCGACTCCTCGTCGGCGCCGTCGGACGAGCCGAGCCAGGAGAGCCCGCCGCCGAGCGAGGAGAGCCAGGAGCCGGACACGTCGACGGGCGGCAACCAGCAGCCCTGGACGCCGTCGTACACCCCGTCGACCACGCCGCCCACCACGCCGCAGACGACGCCGCCGACCACCCCGTCGACGAAGCCGACGGACGACGGTTCCGACGACGGCGGCTCCACGGGCGAGCCGACGGACGAGCCGACCGACCCGCCGACGGGCAACCCCACAGACCCGGTGACGGATCCGCCGACCGGTGGCCCCGGCACCACCCCCTGATCCGATCCTGGCCTAGGGGCCTAGGGGCCTAGGGGCCTAGGGGCCTAGGGGCCTAGGGGCCTAGAGGCCCCGAGGCCGACCCGGAGAGCGGCTGACGCCGGAAGCCGGGCCCGTCAGCCCGCGAAGGCGTCGCGTACCGCCTCGTACTCACGTGTCCACCACACCGCCAGGGCCGACGCCGCGGGAAACTGCGGGTCGGCCCTTCGGTCGTGGAGCTGGTAGCGCCAGCGCAGTATCCAGAAGTCGTTGAGCCGCTCCCACCACACCCGGTGCACCGCCGACGCCAGCTCGGCCCCGTCCGCGCCGGCCGCGCGCCGGTAGGCGCGCGCGTACGCACGCACCTTCTCGAGGGCCAGCTCGCCCGCCGGCTGTACGAAGAAGATGGCGGCGGCCCTGACGGCCTCCTCCGCACGGGGCTGGACCCCGAGGCGGTCCCAGTCGACGATCGCGGCGGGCTCGGCCCCCTGGTAGAGCAGGTTCAGCGGATGGAAGTCGCCGTGCACCCAGCCCGCCGCGGTGGCGGGCGGCGGTCGGCGATGGGCGTGCTCGGCGAGCAGCCCGCGGCGTTCGAGCAGCCGGTGCTCGGCGAGCGCGTCGAAGCCGGTGCGTGGTCGGTGGGCGCGGGCCAGACGGAGCAGCTCGTCGATGACCCGGAGGGTGTCCTCGGTGCGGGCGCTCTCGTGGCCCTCACCCGGGGGCGGGGACTCCATGACCTGCTCGAGACAGGTGTGGACGTGCCCGAGGAGCGCGCCGAGGCGCCTGGAGCCGCCGGCGGAGAGCTGGGCGCCGTCGCGGTGGCGGCCGTCGACCCAGGGGTGCAGGGCGTAGCAGCGGCCGCCGATGACGGCGACCGTACGGCCGTCGGAGTCGGCGAGCGGCGGGGCGACGGGCAGGCCGAGGGCGTGCAGGCGCTGTGTGGCGCGGTGCTGACGGCTGATGGTGTCCCGGTCGGCGGTCGGGGCGTCGAGGTGCTGCTTGAGGAAGTAGGCGCCGCGGGTGGTGCGGAGGCGGTAGCCGCGGTTGAGGAGCCCCTGGGTGACGGGTTCGCAGGAGAGCGGCTCGCCGGCCTCGCGGTAGCGGCGCAGCAGGACGCCGACGGGCGGAGCAAGCGTTTCAGATGAGCGCGGCACTCCCCAGATGTTAGATCACGCTACGTGCTGGAGATGTCGCGCGGTGGTGTAGTCGAGCTGGTGCACGGTCACGAACTGGGGCTCGATCCGCATGAAGACCGGATCGAAGGGCTCCCCGTCCACGACCTGCGGGGTGGGGCCGAAGGCGGCCAGCTGCTCCTCGGTGGGTTCGACGACCTCCGCGGTGCCGGTGAACTGCACGGACCAGAGGTTCTCGGCGCCGGAGTTGAAGTTGTCCGCGCCGTAGGCGACGACGCTGCCCGCGCACGCGCGGTGGTAGCCGAGGCCGCGGTGCATCCGGAGCAGGACACAGCCCTCGTCCACGACGTGCCGGGCCGGGGCGACGAACGGCATGGCGCGCATGCTGGTCGCGACCCGTCCGTACGAGACGCTGCCCAGCAGTTCGATGGCGCGGATCTCCTCGGTGGACATGGCCTCCACTCTCCCGCCACCCGGCACTGTGCCGGAAGGGACGCCTGCCCCGGTGCGCCGGGACGTAGGTCCCGAATCGGGGCCTCGGCGTCGTTTCGAAGCCTCAGCGCCGTTCGGCCTGCAACCGCGCGACGTACGCCGCGGCCTGGGACCGGCGCTCCATGCCCAGTTTCGACAGCAGGCTGGAGACGTAGTTCTTGATCGTCTTCTCCGCGAGGTGGAGCCGTTCGCCGATGGCCCGGTTGGTCAGGCCCTCGCCGATCAGGTCGAGGATCTTGCGCTCCTGTTCCGTCAGATTGGCGAGCCTCTCGTCACCCTTCGGATTGTTTCCGTCGCGTAGCCGTTCCAGAACGCGGGCGGTCGCGACCGGATCGAGCAGCGACTTTCCGGCAGCAACGTCACGAACGGCGGAAAGGAGCTCGTTTCCCCGGATGGCCTTGAGGACATAACCCGAGGCCCCGGCCATGATCGCGTCGAAGAGCGCCTCGTCGTCGGCGTACGAGGTGAGCATCAGGCACTTGACGTCCTCGTTCTGCGAACGCACCTCGCGGCAGACCTCGACACCGCTGCCGTCCGGCAGCCGCACGTCGAGCACCGCCACGTCGGGGCGCGTCGCGGGGATCCTGACCAGGGCGTCCGCCGCCGTGCCGGCCTCCCCGACCACCTCGATGTCGTCCTCCACGGAGAGCAACTCGTGGACGCCGCGCCGCACGACCTCGTGGTCGTCCAGCAGAAATACCCGGATTTTTCCATCTTCGCGCACCCGCCCAGTCTCACATATTGGCTCTTCCCGTGCCCGGGGTGCGCGGGATAACGTGCCCCGTGTTCCGGCGGCCTGCCAGGCCGTTGCCAGTGCGCTGACCAGCTACTGTTCCCACTTTTCTCGATTTACTTGGAAATCCAAGCAAAATCGCAGGTCAAATGGGGTTTCGCAGGAATGCGCGGCAGTGGGTAACGTGCCTATGACAGGGCGCTCGCCGGGGCACCTGTCACGCCTGGCCCGGCCGAGTCGCACCCACCCCGTGCGCGAGTACGGATTCAGGCGAGCCGCACTGGCCTTTCCCGGCAACCCCGGGGGCCGGACCGACGGAGGAGCACGCACGTGACCGTGGAGAGCACTGCCGCGCGCAAGACGACGCGACGCAGCAGCGGCACCAAGCGCACTGCCAGCGCGAGCGCCAAGAAGTCCCAGACTTCCGAGCCCGAGCTCGTTCAGCTGCTGACGCCCGAAGGGGAGCGCGTCCAGCACCCCGAGTACGACATCGACCTGAGCGCCGACGAGCTGCGCGGCCTCTACCGGGACATGGTCCTCACCCGCCGCTTCGACTCCGAGGCCACCGCCCTGCAGCGCCAGGGCGAGCTGGGCCTGTGGGCGTCGTTGCTCGGCCAGGAGGCCGCCCAGATCGGCTCCGGCCGCGCGCTGCGCGACGACGACTACGTCTTCCCGACCTACCGGGAGCACGGCGTCGCCTGGTGCCGCGGGGTCGACCCGACCAACCTCCTCGGCATGTTCCGCGGTGTGAACAACGGCGGGTGGGACCCCAGCACCAACAACTTCCACCTGTACACGATCGTCCTCGGCTCGCAGACCCTGCACGCCACCGGCTACGCCATGGGCATCGCCAAGGACGGCGCGGACTCCGCCGTGCTCGCGTACTTCGGCGACGGCGCCTCCAGCCAGGGCGACGTCAACGAGTCGTTCGTCTTCTCCGCGGTCTACAACGCCCCGGTCGTGTTCTTCTGCCAGAACAACCAGTGGGCGATCTCCGAGCCCATCGAGAAGCAGACCCGCGTCCCGCTCTACCAGCGCGCACAGGGCTTCGGCTTCCCCGGCGTCCGCGTCGACGGCAACGACGTCCTCGCGTGTCTCGCCGTGACCCGTTCCGCCCTGGAGCGTGCCCGCCGCGGCGAGGGTCCGACGCTCATCGAGGCGTTCACCTACCGCATGGCCGCCCACACCACCTCCGACGACCCGACGCGCTACCGTCGCGACGCCGAGCGCGAGGCGTGGGAGGCCAAGGACCCGATCCTGCGCCTCAAGGCGTACATGGAGAACGCGGGCCACGCCGACGCGGCCTTCTTCGAGGAGCTCGAGGCGGAGAGCGAGGCTCTCGGCAAGAGCGTGCGTGAGGTCGTCCGCGCCATGCCCGTCCCGGAGCACATGGCGATGTTCGACAACGTGTACGCGGACGGGCACGCGCTCGTCGACGAGGAGCGCGCGCAGTTCGCCGCCTACCAGGCGTCCTTCACGGGCGGAGAGGCCGAGTAACCATGGCTGTTCAGAAGCTTCCCCTGGCGAAGGCGCTCAACGAGTCGCTGCGCAAGGCCCTGGAGACCGACCCCAAGGTCGTCATCATGGGCCTGGACGTCGGCAAGCTCGGCGGTGTCTTCCGGATCACCGACGGTCTGCAGAAGGACTTCGGCGAGGACCGTGTCGTCGACACCCCGCTCGCCGAGTCCGGCATCGTCGGCACCGCGATCGGCCTCGCGCTGCGCGGCTACCGGCCGGTCGTGGAGATCCAGTTCGACGGCTTCGTCTTCCCGGCGTACGACCAGATCGTCACGCAGCTGGCGAAGATGCGGGCCCGTTCGCTCGGCACGGTCAAGATGCCGGTCGTCATCCGCATCCCGTACGGCGGTGGCATCGGCGCCGTCGAGCACCACTCCGAGTCCCCCGAGTCGCTCTTCGCGCACGTCGCGGGCCTCAAGGTCGTCACCCCGGCGAACTCCTCCGACGCCTACTGGATGCTCCAGCAGGCGATCCAGAGCGACGACCCGGTGATCTTCTTCGAGCCCAAGCGCCGCTACTGGGACAAGGGCGAGGTCGACACCGAGGCCATCCCCGGCGAGCTGCACAAGGCCCGGGTCGCCCGCGAGGGCACCGACCTCACGCTCGTCGCGTACGGCCCGATGGTGAAGACCTGCCTGGAGGCCGCCGCGGCCGCCGCCGAGGAGGGCAAGTCGGTCGAGGTCGTGGACCTGCGCTCGATCTCCCCGCTCGACTTCGACACCGTCCAGGCCTCGGTCGAGAAGACCCGCCGTCTGGTGGTGGTCCACGAGGCCCCGGTCTTCTTCGGCTCCGGAGCGGAGATCGCCGCCCGAATCACCGAGCGCTGCTTCTACCACCTGGAGGCCCCCGTCCTGCGGGTCGGCGGCTACCACGCGCCGTATCCGCCGGCGCGCCTGGAGGAGGAGTACCTGCCGGGCCTGGACCGCGTGCTCGACGCCGTCGACCGCTCGCTGGCGTACTGAGGAGAGCACCGTGACGATCCGCGAATTCAAGATGCCCGACGTGGGCGAGGGCCTCACCGAGGCCGAGATCCTCAAGTGGTACGTCCAGCCCGGTGACACGGTCACCGACGGTCAGGTCGTGTGCGAGGTCGAGACGGCGAAGGCGGCCGTCGAGCTGCCGATCCCGTTCGACGGCACGGTCCACGACCTGCTCTTCCCCGAGGGCACGACGGTCGACGTCGGCCAGGTGATCATCTCGGTGAACGTGGGCGGAGGGGCTCCGGCGGCCGAGACACCGGTCGCCCAGGCGCCCGTGGAGGCTCCTGCCCCCGCTCCCGCCGCCGGGACGCCGGCCGAGGAGGGCGAGCCGCAGGGCCGTCAGCCCGTCCTGGTCGGCTACGGCGTGGCCGCGAGCCCGACCAAGCGCCGCGCCCGCAAGGGTGCGGGCGTCCCCGCCCAGGGCGCCTCCGCGCAGGCCGCGCCCGCCCAGGCCGCCGCCGCGATCCAGGGCGAGCTCAACGGCCACGGCGGCGCCACCGCGACCGCCACCCGTCCGCTGGCGAAGCCTCCGGTACGGAAGCTGGCCAAGGACCTCGGCGTCGACCTGGCGACGGTCGTCCCGACCGGTCCGGACGGGATCATCACCCGCGAGGACGTCCACGCGGCCGCCGCCCCGGCGCCGGCCGTCGAGGCTCCCGCGCCCGTGGCCATGGCTCCGGCCCAGGCTCCGGCTGCGGCGCCCGCCGCGGCGCCCGCGGTGTCCACGGACGCCCGTGAGACGCGTGTCCCGATCAAGGGTGTACGGAAGGCCACGGCGGCCGCGATGGTCGGCTCGGCCTTCACCGCGCCGCACGTCACCGAGTTCGTCACCTTCGACATCACGCGCACGATGAAGCTGGTCGACGAGCTCAAGGCCGACAAGGACATGGCGGGCCTGCGGGTCAACCCGCTGCTCCTCATCGCCAAGGCCGTCCTGGTCGCCGTCCGGCGCAACCCGGAGATCAACGCGGCCTGGGACGAGGCGAACCAGGAGATCGTGCTCAAGCACTACGTCAACCTGGGCATCGCCGCGGCCACCCCGCGCGGTCTGATCGTGCCGAACATCAAGGACGCGCACGCCCAGACCCTGCCGGAGCTGTCGACGTCCCTGAGCGAGCTGGTCGCCACCGCCCGCGAGGGCAAGACGACCCCGGCCGCGATGCAGGGCGGCACGTTCACCATCACCAACGTGGGCGTCTTCGGCGTCGACACCGGTACGCCCATCCTGAACCCCGGCGAGTCCGCGATCCTCGCGGTCGGTGCGATCAAGCTCCAGCCGTGGGTCCACAAGGGCAAGGTGAAGCCGCGTCAGGTCACCACCCTGGCCCTGTCGTTCGACCACCGCCTGGTGGACGGCGAGCTGGGCTCGAAGTTCCTGGCGGACGTGGCGGCGATCCTGGAGCAGCCCAAGCGCCTGATGACCTGGTCCTGAACCAGCGGGCCCGGTCCCGGCCCGGTCCCGGCCCGGTCCCGGCCCGGTTCCGGGCCGGGACCGGGCCGGGAACCAGGCCCGGCGCTGACTCGGTGCCCGAGTTGCGCTGTTTCACGTGAAACAGACCCGGCCGGGGGCAAACGCCCCCGGCCGGGTCTGTTCTCCGGGTCCGTCCCCGAGCTCCCCTCCGAGGTCGTCCGCATCGCGGACAGGGGCACCTGATGCACCCCTGTTGTATCTAAGCTGTGCGCATGGCATCCGCACCCCCAGCAGCCGACCGCGTCTACATGCACGTGAAGCAGGCTGTCCTCGACCGCCGTTACGAGGGCGGCACGCTGCTCACCGAGGGCGAACTCGCCCTGGCCGTCGGGGTGTCCCGGACCCCCGTGCGCGAGGCCCTGCTGAAGCTGGAGATGGAAGGGCTGCTCAAGCTCTACCCGAAGAAGGGCGCCCTCGTCCTCGCCGTCTCCGCGCAGGAGATCGCCGATGTCGTCGAGACCCGGCTGCTCGTCGAGGAGTTCGCCGTCCGCCGCGCCGTCCCCGCCTCTCCCGCGCTCGTCGAGCGGCTCGAAGAGCTCCTGGAGGAGCAGAAGCGGCACGCCGAGGTCGGGGACCTCGCGGAGGTCGCCGTCACCGACCGCTGCTTCCACGCCGAGATCGTCAAGTACGCCGGCAACCAGATCCTCGCCCGCCTCTACGACCAGCTGCGCGACCGTCAGCTGCGGATGGGCGTCGCCGTCATGCAGTCCCAGCCCGACCGGATCGCCAAGAACATCACCGAGCACGCCGAGATCCTGGAGCGCATCAGGGCGGGTGACGTCGAGGGCGCGGCGAGCTGCGTCCGTCAGCACCTGAGCTGGGTCAAGGTCCTGGTCCG
The DNA here is from genome assembly GCF_055563155.1 of Streptomyces sp. NPDC013317. Taxonomy (NCBI): domain Bacteria; kingdom Bacillati; phylum Actinomycetota; class Actinomycetes; order Kitasatosporales; family Streptomycetaceae; genus Streptomyces; species Streptomyces sp. NPDC013317. The sequence goes on along the minus strand of NZ_JBVHDX010000008.1, from coordinate 325,089 downwards.
GGGTGAGGACAGGTGAGCCGCGACGGGTTCGGATCAGCCGTCACCCTCCCCGGTGACCCGCCCGGAGGCCGGCGCGCCGCCCTCGTCTGGGGCGTCGGCGTCGCCGTCTACTTCGTCGCCGTCATCTTCCGTACGTCCCTGGGCGTCGCCGGACTCGACGCCGCCGACCGCTTCGACGTCAACGCCTCGGCCCTCTCCACCTTCTCCATACTCCAGCTGCTGGTCTACGCCGGGATGCAGATACCGGTCGGGCTCATGGTCGACCGGCTCGGCACCAAGAAGGTGCTGACCATCGGCGTCGTGCTCTTCACGATCGGCCAGCTCGGCTTCGCCCTCGCCCCCTCGTACGGCATGGCGCTCGCCGCCCGCGCGCTGCTCGGCTGTGGCGACGCGATGACCTTCATCAGCGTGCTGCGCCTGGGCACCCGGTGGTTCCCCGCCCGGCGCGGGCCCCTCATCGGCCAGGTCGCCGCGCTCTTCGGCATGGCGGGCAACCTGGTCTCCACCATCGTCATCGCCCGAGCCCTGCACGGCATGGGCTGGACGACCACCTTCGTCGGCAGCTCACTCGCCGGCGTCCTCGTGCTCGTCCTGCTGCTGGTCTTCCTCAAGGACCACCCGAAGGGCCACGAGCCGCCGCCCGCCGCGCACGCGGGCGCCGTGTTCGTCCGCCGGCAGATCGCCGAGTCCTGGCGGGAGCCCGGCACCCGGCTCGGCATGTGGGTGCACTTCACGACCCAGTTCCCCGCGATGGTGTTCCTGCTGCTGTGGGGGCTGCCGTTCCTCGTCGAGGCCCAGGGGCTCTCCCGGGGCGTCGCGGGCGAGCTGCTGACCCTGGTCGTGCTCTCCAACATGGTGGTGGGCCTCGCGTACGGGCAGATCATCGCCCGGCACCACGCGGCCAGAGCTCCGCTCGCCCTCGGCACGGTCGGGGCGACGGCGCTCCTGTGGGCCGCCACCCTCGCGTACCCCGGCGACCGCGCCCCGATGTGGCTGCTGATCACCCTCTGCGCGGTCCTCGGGACCTGCGGCCCCGCCTCGATGATCGGCTTCGACTTCGCCCGCCCCGCCAACCCGCCGGAGCGTCAGGGAACCGCCTCGGGGATCGTCAACATGGGTGGTTTCACGGCCTCGATGACGACCCTGCTCGCCGTCGGCATCCTCCTCGACGCCACCGGCGACGACTACCGGATCGCCTTCTCGTCCGTGTTCGTCCTGGAGGCGCTGGGCGTCGTGCAGATCCTGCGCCTGAAGTCCCGTACGGCCCGCCGGGAGAAGGAACGCCTCGTCGCCAGCCGCGTCGAGACGGTCCACGTACCGGCGTGACCCGGACGCCGTCAGGGAGTGACGGCGAAGTTGTCCAGGATGGCCTGGGCCAGGTCCGTGTCGCCCTCGATCTTGATCCGGTCGGCGACCGCCGCCGGACGGACCCGGCCGCAGGCCAGCCGTACGTACGTCTCCCAGTCCAGCGCCAGCGTCACCGCCGGACCCAGCGACGGGGCCCCGTCGACCGACCCGCGGCCCTCCGCGTCGACCCGTACCGTCCGCAGGAACTCCACCGGGCCGTGCACGTCCACCACGACCGCCGAGTTCGGCGGCGCGCCCGCGTCCTTCGCGACGACCTTCGGCAGCGCGGCGAGCAGGTTGTCCCGGGTCACCAGCGCACCGGGGGAGTCCAGGTTGCCCGGCTTCCCGAGGGCGATCCGCAGGTCCTGCTCGTGCACCCAGACGTCGAAGGCCCGCATCCGGTACGCCACTTCGAGGGTCTGCTCGGCGCCCAGCGGGGCGCGGATCAGATGGTCCGGCTGCCGGTTCTCGTTGCGCAGCTGACGGGCGCGGCGGATCAGGATGTACTCCAGCTCCGAGGTCATCTCGGGGCCCGTGTGGTGCCGCCGCACGTCGACCTGCATCTCCATGTAGCGCGCGAACTCACTGCGTACGTGGTAGAGATCGCGGGGCAGGGAGTGGATGGGGCGCGGATCGCCGAGCATCTCGCACTCCAGGCCGATCACATGGGACACGATGTCGCGCACCGACCAGCCCGGGCACGGTGTCGCGCGGTTCCACTCGCCTTCCACGAGCGGCTGCACCAGCTCGGATATCGCTTCGATGGAGTGGGTCCAGGCGTCGGCGTAGGTCTGAAGGCTGGGATGGACGGTCACGGGACCCCTCGGCGGTTCTGCGGTGCACGGGCTGACGATCGAGCGGACAGGCGGGCTGGAGACAAGACTGCGTGGGAGGCTCGGACGCTAAGTTACGCTGCCCGAAGGCACCCCGGCAGTGCTTTCGTGTGACGATCGTAGGCCCGTGTTGACGGCTCGAATGCCAGGACGGTGGTAGTGTGCGCGCCTCGCTGATCCAGATCGCAGTAGACCCGGACGAACCGGTCGTTTCCCGCCGTGCGCGGGTGGCGGAGCTGGTGCGCGCGGAGCGCGGCGCCGCGGATCTCGTCGTCCTGCCGGAGCTGTGGCCGATGGGAGCGTTCGCGTACGAGTCCTTCGCGGCGGAGTCCGAACCGCTGCGCGGCCCCACGTACGAGGCGATGGCGGCGGCCGCCCGGGACGCGGGCGTCTGGCTGCACGCCGGATCGATCGTCGAGGCGGCCGAGGGGGCGCTCTTCAACACCTCGCTCGTCCTCTCCCCCTCGGGGGACCTCGTCGCCGGCTACCGGAAGATCCACCGCTTCGGCTTCGACAAGGGCGAGGCCGTGATGATGGCGGCCGGGGACGAACTGGTGACGGTCGACCTGCCGGAGCTGACGATCGGCGTCGGCACCTGCTACGACCTGCGCTTCCCCGAACTGTTCCGGGGCCTGGTCGACGCGGGCGCCCAGGCCTTCGTCGTACCGGCCGGCTGGCCGGCCCGCCGCCGCGCCCACTGGACGCTGCTCGCACGGGCGCGGGCGGTGGAGAACCAGGCGTACGTGCTGGCCTGCGGCACCGCCGGCACCCACGCGGGCGTGGAGCAGGCCGGTCACTCGATCGTCGTGGACCCGTGGGGCGAGGTCCTCGCCGAGGCGGGCCCGGGCGAGGAGATCCTGCGGGTGGAGCTGGACGCGGAACGGGTGACCACGACGAGGGAGCAGTTCCCGGCGCTGAAGGACCGGGTGCTGTAGGACAGGGTGCTGTGGGACCGGGCTCTGTTGGGACCGAGCTCTGGGGGACCGGGTCCTGTGGGACCGGGTTGTGCGGGACCGGGGCCTACGGGAGGCCCGGGGCCTACGGGAGGAGGCGTACGGGCGTGGTGCACCCCACCAGGAGCGCGCCCTAGTCCTCCCGTTCCGCCATCCGGATCACGCACACGGCGACCGCGATGAGCAGCGGGGCGTCGGCGTCCTCGCGGACGACGTTCACGGCGTAGGTGTCCCGGACGTGGAACCACTGCCGGGAGATGTGGGCGAGGAGTTCACCGTCGTACTCGACCGTGAACTCCCGGTCCAGGATCCGCCCGCTGACGTCCAGTTCGGTGCCCTCGACGAGCGTGACCCGGTAGTGGTTGCGGAGCAGGGAGAGCCGCTTCCTGCGGATGGTGGCGAGCGGCCGGTCGTCCCGCTCGATCGTCATCGCGTCCCGCAGGCTGAACATCTTCTGTCGCAGCGTGACCAGGACATGCCCGGTGGGATCCTTCAGCTCCAGCGTGTCGCGCAGCCGCAGGGCCTTGCCGTCGACCAGGAAGGCGTGGCGGCCGTGCTCGTCCTCGATCCAGTAGTCGTCACCGATGGCGAAGATTTTGTCCCGTACGAGATATTTCATACCGAGACGCGTTCCCCGCCGGATCCCGGTTCACTCCGCGATCCGGCGGTGTCAGCCCTTCGTCCCGACGCCGCAGCACCGTCAGCCGGCCCATCCCGCTCTCGGCGAGCAGCGAGCGGTCGGAGCCGTCGGGCAGGCGGCGGTGGTCGAAGGCCCGGAACTCGGCGGTGCGCACGGTGGCGCGGGCGACGCCCCGGCCCAGGCCGACGATGCTGACGCTGCCCTCGGGGTCGGCCTCGCCGGGCTGGTAGCCGACGGGCTCGCCCTCGTTCGCCACCAGGAGGCTGCGCCCGTCGGCGGTGAAGGTCACCATGTCGGGGCTGTGCCCCACGGTGACGGCCTTGAGCACGGTGCCGTCCGGGCGCATCAGGACGACGGTGCCGCGCTCGGCGGCGTCCGCGGACTCCACGGCGGCGGCGATCAGCCCGTGCCGGGCGTCCACGCTGGTGACCGCGCCGGTGCCGTAGGCCGACAGACGGACGGACGTGATCTTCACGGGCTTCGCCGGGTCACGGAACAGGATGGTCGGTAGAGGGCGTGAACGGGGCGTGGCCGGCGGATTGCGGCTGTGTGGTGGAGCGCAGCCCGGTGGGGGTGCGCCCGCCCGGGCGCCGCTCCCAGGGCTCACCGAGCCGACCCGGCTCCCCGGCAGGCCATGACGTACGGGTGATCCGCCGTTCACAGCCGGATGGCAAGCTTGAAGGATGAACGATGCTGCCCCGGCGCCCACCCCCGCGCCCGCGCCCCGCAAGCGTGCCCGTGTCCGTGCCCCCGAGCTGATCGGCAAGGGTGGTTGGATCAACACCGGCGGGAAGGAGCTGACGCTCGCCGACTTCCGGGGACAGATCCTGATCCTGGACTTCTGGACCTTCTGCTGCATCAACTGCCTGCACGTCCTCGACGAGCTCCGTGACCTGGAGGAGAAGCACCGCGACACGCTCGTGATCGTCGGTGTGCACTCGCCGAAGTTCGTTCACGAGGCCGAGCACCAGGCCGTCGTCGACGCCGTCGAGCGGTACGAGGTGCACCACCCCGTCCTCGACGACCCCGAGCTCGCGACCTGGAAGCAGTACGCCGTACGGGCCTGGCCGACGCTCGTCGTCATCGACCCCGAGGGGTACGTCGTCGCCCAGCACGCCGGTGAGGGGCACGCGAACGCGATCCGGACGCTCGTCGAGGAGCTGGAGGCCGAGCACGAGGCCAAGGGCACGCTGCGGCGCGGGGACGGACCGTACGTCCCGCCGGAGCCGGTCGCGACCGACCTGCGCTTCCCCGGCAAGGCCGTCCTCCTCCCCACCGGGAACTTCCTCGTCTCCGACACCACCCGTCACCAGCTCGTCGAGCTGGAGCCGGACGGCGAGACCGTGGTGCGGCGGATCGGGGACGGGGAGTTCCGTGAGCCGCAGGGGCTCACCGTGCTCCCCGACGGCAGGGTCGTCGTCGCCGACACCGTGCACCACGCGCTGCGCACGTACGACCCCGCCACCGGCGTGATCGAGCGGATCGCCGGCACCGGCACGCAGTGGTGGCAGGGATCGCCGACCTCCGGCCCGGCCCTCGACGTGGACCTCTCCTCGCCGTGGGACGTGGCCTGGTGGCAGGGCAAGGTCTGGATCGCGATGGCCGGTGTCCACCAGCTGTGGACGTACGACCCGGAGACGCGGACCGTCGCGGTCGCGGCCGGCACGACGAACGAGGGGCTCGTCGACGGGCCGGCCGCCGAGGCCTGGTTCGCGCAGCCCTCCGGGCTCGCCGCCACCGAGGACCGGCTGTGGATCGCCGACTCCGAGACGAGCGCCCTGCGCTGGATCGACACCGAGGGCGTCGTCCACACGGCCGTCGGCACAGGGCTCTTCGACTTCGGCCACCGCGACGGAGACGCCGGCCAGGCGCTGCTCCAGCACCCGCTCGGTGTGACCGCCCTGCCCGACGGCTCGGTCGCGGTCTGCGACACGTACAACCACGCCCTGCGCCGCTTCGACCCGGCGTCCGGCGAGGTGACGACCCTGGCGACCGACCTGCGCGAGCCGAGCGACGCCGTGCTCGTCGGCGACGAGATCGTGGTCGTCGAGTCGGCCCGGCACCGGCTGACCCGGCTGCGGCTGCCCGAGGAGGCGGTCCAGGTCGAGGCGGTCGCCCACCGCACGCAGCGCGAGGCCACCGAGGTCGCGCCGGGCCGGCTCCGGCTCGACGTGGTCTTCCAGGCGCCGACGGGCCAGAAGCTCGACGAGCGCTACGGCCCCTCCACCCGGCTCCTGGTCTCCTCGACTCCGCCGGAGCTGCTGCTCGGCGGCTCGGGCACCGGGACGGACCTGTTCCGGGAGCTCGACCTCGCCCCGGAGGTGACCGAGGGCGTCCTGCACGTCTCGGCGATGGCCGCGTCCTGCGACGACGATCCGGCCAACGAGTACCCGGCCTGCCATGTGCACCAGCAGGACTGGGGAGTCCCGGTGAAGGTGACGCCCGAGGGCGCCGCCCGCCTCCCGCTCATCCTGGCGGGCATGGACGCCAGCGACTAGTGCACCAGCCCCTGGTTCTGCGACGGCCGGCCGGCCGCGCCGTCCAGGCAGCCGGTGACCCAGGCGGCCGGGTCGTGCACGGCCCGGCCGCCGCCCATGCCCATGCGCTCCATCTGCGCGCACTCGCCCGACAGCAGGGCCCGGCCGCGCTCCCCGGTCGGGTCCGCCTTCCGGATCCGGACGGCCTGCAGATAGCCGCCCTCGTAGGCGATGTCGGTGCCCCAGGGCGGGCGTTCGTCGTACCGTGCGATGCCGTAGCCCGCCACGGCCGTGCCGATGAGCACGGCCGTGGTGAGGCAGGCGACGAACTTCCCCCGGGGCGGGCCCTCATGACGATCCATGAGATCCGACGGTGCCAGGGGTCGCCTTTCCCGGATGTTTCGCCGCTCCGGGCGCCCGCTCAGCGGCCGTGGTCCGCCGGGCCCTCACGACCGCCGCTCAGTAGCCCTGGTCGCGCCGTTCCTCCACGACCGTGGGGGCGGCCGGGGGGACGACGACCCGCCGGCGGCGCGCGATGCTGGTGAAGGTCGCGACGCCGATGAGACCGACCGCCATCATGATCAGTCCCACCAGGTCGAGGTTGACGCCGTCGAGCTCCCAGTCCGTGGCGAACGTGAGGATCGCGCCCACGGCTATGAGGATGATGCAGCCTCCCAGGCCCATGAATCCCGCCTCCCTAGTGGGGTAGTTCGGATCGGGTACCCGGGTATCCGCGCGCTACCCCTCCAGGAACGCGACGAGTGCGTTCGCCAGGAGGTAGGGGTCCTCCGAGCCGCACAGCTCGCGGGCGCTGTGCATCGACAGGCAGGCCACGCCGATGTCGACGGTGCTGATGCCGTGACGGGCCGCCGTGATGGGTCCGATGGTCGTGCCGCAGGGCATGTCGTTGTTGGAGACGAAGGTCTGCCACGGCACGCCCGCCTTCTCGCAGGCCGCGGCGAACACCGCGCGCCCGCTGCCGTCGGTGGCGTACCGCTGGTTGACGTTCACCTTCAGGATCGGGCCGCCGTTGGGGCGCGGGTGGTGCGTCGGGTCGTGGCGCTCCGCGTAGTTGGGGTGGACCGCGTGGCCGACGTCGGAGGAGAGGCAGATCGATCCCGCGAAGGCGCGGGCGCGGTCCTCGTAGGCGCCGCCCCGGGCGTAGACGGAGCGCTCCAGGACGTTGCCGAGGAGCGGGCCCTGGGCGCCGGTGTCGGCCTCGGAGCCGTTCTCCTCGTGGTCGAAGGCGGCGAGGACGGGGATGTACGGGAGGTCGGCGCGGCCCGCGACGGCGGCGAGCGCGGCCACGCCGGCGTGGACGGAGATCAGGTTGTCCATGCGCGGCCCGGCGAGGAGTTCGCGGTCGCGGCCGAGGTAGGAGGGGGCCTCGATCGCGTGGACCATCAGGTCCCAGCCGGCGACGTCCTCCGCGTCGACGCCCGCCTCCTGGGCCACGAAGCGGATCAGGTCGCCCTCGTGCACCTCGCCGAGGCCCCAGATCGGCTGCATGTGGCGCTGCCGTTCGAGCTTGAGGCCCTCGTTGGCCTGCCGGTCGAGGTGGATCGCGAGCTGCGGGACGCGCAGCACCGCGCGGTCCACGTCGACCAGGTGGTGGCTGCCGTCCCGCAGGGTCAGACGGCCCGCGAGGCCGAGGTCGCGGTCGAGCCAGGTGTTGAGCAGCGTCCCGCCGTAGATCTCGACGGCGACCTGGCGCCACCCCCGCGCGCCCATGTCGGGCTGCGGCTTGACGCGCAGGTTGGGGGAGTCGGTGTGCGCGCCGACGATCCGGTACGGGGTGTGGGCGGTGGCGCCCTCCGGTACGAACCAGGCGATGAGCGCGCCGCCGCGGATCACGTACTTCCCGCCGGTCGTCCCGTCCCAGGCGGCGGTCTCCTCGACCTGCCGGAAGCCTGCCTTCTCAAGCCGCTCGGCGGCGTTCGCCACGGCGTGGTACGGCGACGGGGAGGCCGCCAGGAAGGTCATGAGGTCGTCGGTGTGGCCGCGGTCGAAGCGGGCGGTGCTCGTCATGGGTTCACCTTACGCACGCCCCGGAATGCGGCGCCGGGACCCCGAAAGACGGAACGGCCCGCTCCCCTCCCCGGGAGCGAGCCGTTCCTCGATGAACGAGATGCGCTGCTAGAACGCTGCCTCGTCCAGGTCCATCAGCGAGCCGTCGACGGCCTCGGCCAGCGCGCGCTCGGCGCCGACGCCCGGCAGGACGTTGGCGGCGAAGAACTTCGCGGCCGCGATCTTGCCGGCGTAGAAGGACTGGTCCTTGGCGGAGGCGCCGGCGGCCAGCTTCTCGGCGGCGACGGCCGCACCCTTCAGCAGCAGGTAGCCGACGACGACGTCGCCGGAGGCCATGAGCAGGCGGGTGGTGTTGAGGCCGACCTTGTAGATGTTCTTGACGTCCTCGCCGGTCGCGGTGAGGTCGGTGAGCATCGTGCCGACGATGCCCTCCAGGTCCACGGCCGCCTTGGCGAGCGCGTCGCGGGCGCCGGCCAGCTCCTCGCCGCCGGTGCCGACCGCGAGGAACTTCTTGATCTCCTCGGCCAGCGCGTTCAGGGACGCGCCCTGGTCGCGGACGATCTTGCGGAAGAAGAAGTCCTGGCCCTGGATGGCCGTGGTGCCCTCGTAGAGGGTGTCGATCTTGGCGTCCCGGATGTACTGCTCGATCGGGTACTCCTGCAGGAAGCCGGAGCCGCCGAAGGTCTGGAGCGACTGCGCGAGCTGCTCGTAGCCCTTCTCGGAGCCGTAGCCCTTCACGATCGGCAGCAGCAGGTCGTTCAGGCCGATGAGCGCCTTCGCGTCCTCGCCCGCGGCCTCCTTGAGCTGGATCTCGTCCTGCACGGTGGCCGTGTAGAGGACGAGGGAGCGCATGCCCTCCGCGTACGCCTTCTGCGTCATCAGCGAGCGGCGGACGTCGGGGTGGTGCGTGATGGTGACCTTGGGCGCGGCCTTGTCCATGAAGTTCGCCAGGTCGGTGCCCTGGACGCGCTCCTTGGCGTACTCCAGCGCGTTGAGGTAGCCGGTGGAGAGGGTGGAGATCGCCTTCGTGCCGACCATCATGCGGGCGAACTCGATGATGAGGAACATCTGGCGGATGCCGTCGTGCTTGTCGCCGATCAGCCAGCCCTTGGCGGGGTGCTGGTCGCCGAAGGTCATCTCGCACGTGTTGGAGGCCTTGAGGCCCATCTTGTGCTCGACGTTCGTGGCGTAGACGCCGTTGCGCTCGCCCAGCTCGCCGGTCTCCCAGTCGAAGTGGTACTTCGGCACGAGGAAGAGGGAGAGGCCCTTGGTGCCGGGGCCGGCGCCCTCGGGGCGGGCGAGGACGTAGTGGAGGATGTTCTCCTCCATGTCGTGCTCACCGGAGGTGATGAAGCGCTTCACGCCCTCGATGTGCCAGGAGCCGTCCTCCTGCTGGACCGCCTTGGTGCGGCCGGCGCCGACGTCCGAACCGGCGTCGGGCTCGGTCAGGACCATCGTGGAGCCCCACTGGCGCTCCACGGCGATCTGCGCGACCTTCTTCTGCGCCTCGTTGCCCTCGTTGAAGAGGATGCCGGCGAAGGCCGGGCCGGAGGAGTACATCCACACGGCCGGGTTGGCGCCGAGGATCAGCTCCGCGTAGGCCCAGATCAGGGAGCGCGGGGAGGTGGTGCCGCCGATCTCCTCGGGCAGGCCCAGGCGCCAGTACTCGGAGTCCATGAAGGCCTTGTAGGACTTCTTGAAGCTGGCCGGGACCGGGGCGGTGTTCGTCTCGGGGTCGAAGACCGGCGGGTTGCGGTCGGCGTCGGCGAAGGACTCCGCGAGCTCGTTCTCGGAGAGGCGGGTCAGCTCCTCCAGGACGCTCTTGGCGGTCTCGACGTCCATCTCCTCGAACGGACCGGTGCCGTACACCTTGTCGCGACCGAGCACCTCGAAGAGGTTGAACTCGATGTCGCGGAGATTCGACTTGTAGTGCCCCATGGCGACGGCTCCGTAAGGATCGGGGAGGCAGGTTCCTCGTACACGTACCAGCGAGTAGCGCAATGCTCTCTCCGATGATGCTACCCACCGGTAATAAGAAGCAACCCCTATCCGGTCATCTGTGACGACAATCGCTCGGGGCGGACCGTGTACTCACCGGGAACCACTAGGCTCGGGACCATGTACGGCTACGAGCAGAACCCGGGTGCCCAGCAGCAGTACGCCCCGCCGCCGCAGCAGCCGATGGCGGGCGGAATGGCGGGCGGGATGCCGGGCATGCAGGGCGCCCCGTACGGTCAGCAGCCGCCGCTGTACCCCGAGCCCTCGCCGCCCTCTCTCGCCGACGCCGTGCGGGCCTTCACGACCGGGTCGCTCGCGGCCGAGGACTTCCAGCAGATCTTCGCGACCTCGAAGGTCTACTGCCCCCGGGGCGACAACCCCGGCTTCCTGGCCCTGCACAACACCCAGCAGCCGGTCATCCCGATGTTCACGTCGCTCAAGGAGCTGCGGCGGTACGCGGGCAAGGAGTCGAAGTACTTCGTGATCACCGGCGCCGAGGTGATCGACCTCCTCCCGACCGGGTACGGCTTCGTCCTCGACATGGAGGGCGACCACCGGATGGTCTTCGACGCGAAGGCCGTCGAGCAGATGGTCGACTTCGCGATGCGGCGGATGTACGGCTGACGCAGGCTGGACGCGTGGGAGAACGCCCGGGAGGAATTCCTCCCGGGCGTTCCGCGTTCCGGGTGGCAGGAAGTTCATTGTTCAACTAAACTGGTCGCACAAGGAGGTCCCGCCATGCCCGCTGTGACTGTCGAGAACCCGCTCACCCTGCCGCGCGTCGCCGCCCCGGCCGACGCCGTCTCCCGCCCCGTGCTCGCCGTGACCACGGCTCCGTCCGGATTCGAGGGCGAGGGCTTCCCGGTGCGCCGCGCGTTCGCCGGGATCAACTACCAGTACCTCGACCCGTTCATCATGATGGACCAGATGGGGGAGGTGGAGTACGCCCCCGGAGAACCCAAGGGCACCCCGTGGCACCCCCACCGCGGCTTCGAGACCGTCACGTACATCATCGACGGCACCTTCGACCACCAGGACTCCAACGGCGGTGGCGGCACCATCACCAACGGCGACACCCAGTGGATGACCGCCGGTTCCGGGCTGCTCCACATCGAGGCCCCGCCGGAGTCCCTCGTCGTCAGCGGCGGGCTCTTCCACGGCCTCCAGCTCTGGGTGAACCTGCCCGCGTCCGACAAGATGATGGCCCCGCGCTACCAGGACATCCGCGGCGGCCAGGTGCAGCTGCTCACCTCCCCCGACGGCGGCGCGCTGATCCGCGTCATCGCGGGCGAGCTCGACGGCCACGCCGGACCGGGCATCACCCACACCCCGATCTCGATGATCCACGCGACGATCCGGCCGGGCGCCGAGGCGACCCTGCCGTGGCGCGAGGACTTCAACGGGCTCGTCTACGTCCTCGCGGGCCGCGGCTCCGTCGGTACGGAGCGCAGGCCGGTCCACATGGGCCAGACGGCGGTCTTCGGCAAGGGCGACGCACTCACCGTCCGGGCCGACGAGAAGCAGGACGGGCACACGCCCGACCTGGAGGTCGTCGTCCTCGGCGGCCGGCCTATCCGTGAACCGATGGCGCACTACGGCCCGTTCGTCATGAACACCCAGGCCGAACTCCGCCAGGCCTTCGAGGACTTCCAGGCGGGCCGGCTCGGCACGATCCCGGCGGTGCACGGGATGGGCGAGTAACGGCGGTACGGGCAGGAAGCCTCGCGGGTACGGGGTCGGGCGCGACGCGCTCGGCCCCGTACGCGTGTCCGGGTGCGGGCGCGCCGCCGCTCCCGTACCCGCGGGGGAGCTCCCGTACTCGGGCCGCCGCTCCCGTACCCGCGGCGCGGCCGCGGACTCGCTCTGACGGTGCGTCACTCGTCCGGACCGCAGCGCAGGACGCCATGCCGGGCGCCGTGGTCCGGTGGACGGGTGCAGACGCCGAGCCCCCGCCCCCTCCTCCCCGACGCCGCGCGCCGGGTCGCCGCCTGGTGCGTCGTCCTGCTGCTCGTCGCGGGGGTCGCCGCCGTGGGGATCTGGCTCTGCGTCGTCTTCCAGACCGCCGTCACGCCCGTCCTGCTCGCCATCCTCGGCACCGCGCTCCTCGGCCCGCTGTACCGGCGCCTGGTGAAGATGAGGGTGCAGAAGTCCCTGGCCGCCGGTCTCACCGTCCTCGCCGTCCTCGCCTTCGTCGGCGGCGCCACCTACATCGTGGTCGTCGCGCTCATCGAGACCGGCGACCAGATCGTCGCCTCGCTGCGGCAGGCCGCCGTCGACATCGCCGACCACCTGGGTGCGGCCGGGACCTCGATCGACGATCTCGCCAGGAACGCGAAGGCGCTCCTGGAGAAGTTCGGCGGGACCGCCGCGTCCGGAGTGATCTCGGGGCTGAGCGTCGTCGGACAGGTGGCCGCGATGGCCGTCCTCGCCCTGCTGCTGATCTTCTTCTTCCTCCGGGACTCCGACAAGGCCGCCGGCGTCCTGCGCTCCCTCGCACCCCGCTCGACCGGCGACACGATGGAGGCCATGGGCCGCCGCGCCTTCGAGGCCGTCGAGGGCTTCATGCGCGGGACGACCGTCGTCGCCCTCGTCGACGCCGTCCTGATCACCATCGGACTGCTGATCCTCCGGGTGCCCGGTGCCGTCGGACTCGGCGCGCTGGTCTTCGTCACCGCCTACATCCCGTACCTCGGCGCCTTCCTCTCGGGAGCCGTCGCCGTCCTCGTCGCCCTCGCCGACCGGGGCTTCGTCATCGCGCTCTGGGTCCTGGGCGTCGTCCTGGCCGTGCAGGTCATCGAGGGCAACGTCCTCCAGCCCATGATCCAGAGCAGGACCGTGCAGATGCACCCGGCCCTCGTCATGCTCGCCATCACGGCCGGCGCGTCCGTCGCCGGAATCCTGGGCATGCTGCTCGCCGTACCGCTGACGGCGGCGGCGTTCGGCGTGATCGGCGAGCTGCGCGGGCGGTACGGGCCCGGGGACGATGCCGTCCCCGGCGCCTGAGGGAGGCAGGGCGAGGCGCCTGAGGGAGCCAGGGCGAGGCGCCTGAGGGAGCCAGGGCGAGGAGACGCCTGACGGACTCGGGCGAGGTGCCCGAGGGAGTCAGGCACCAGTACCCCGGGGGGGCTCAGGTCGCGGCCGGCATGCCGCCCGGCTCGAAGGTCGCCAGCATCTGCTCCAGAGCGGCCTGGTCCGGGCCCACGAACGGCTCCACGTCCGTGGCCATCGTGATCGTCTCCAGCATCCGGCCCGTCATCCGTACGGCGGGCGGCAGATGGGTGGACAGCACGATCTCCGGGTTCATCTCCCGCAGCGGCCGGATCGTCACCCCGTACTTCGCCGGATCCACCATGTGCACCCACGGGCTGTCCACCGAGGCCCACAGCAGCTGTGCCTGCCGGAGCTCCTCGGGCTTGAGGTCGTTGGCGTGCCCGCTCTCGGCGAGCTCGGCGGTGGGCATCGGCCCGCCGAAGCAGTCGGAGCTGAAGCAGATCCGGGTCTTCTCGTCGTAGAAGCCGACCGTGGCGGGGTTGTCCCAGAGTGGTGGCTTGAACGCGCGCAGCATGCGGTCGCCGACGTCGAGCGACTGGCCGGGGTTCAGGAAGTACACGCGGTCCATCGGCAGCGGCCGTTCGGTCGACATGATCCCCGCGCCGAGGAACGTGGTCACGACCTTCGCCCGGGGCGCGGCCACGAGCAGGTCGAAGATGCCGCCCGTGTGGTCGCGGTCGGGGTGCGTGAGCCAGATCCAGCGGACGTCGGCCGGGTCCACGACCGAGCCGAGCGCGTTGACGAAGTCCCGGTCGGATATCGAGACACCGGTGTCGACGACGACCGGTTCCGATGCGGTGACGACGTAGGCGCTGACGGGGAGGTGGCCGAGGCCCGGCACTTCGAGGCTGTCGGCGAGAACGGTGGTGTCGCTTCCGACCTTGTGGGTGTCCATGGGGTGCTCCGTGGTCCCCCCGGCGACGGCGGGCGTACGACACCAGTCTCCTCCGCGACGCTGCGGAGCGCGCGGCGCGGGTACGGCCGGGGCCTTGCCGGGGCCTTGCCGCGGGGCTGGCTACCCGGAGCCGTCGCCCCCCTTCGACGGGGGCTCGTTCAGTTCGAACCAGATGGACTTGCCCTCGCCCCGCGGGTCCACGCCCCACGCGTCCGCCAGCATCTCCATCAGGACCAGGCCGCGGCCCGACGACGCCATCTCCCCCGGATGCCGCTTGTGCGGCAGCTCGTCGCTGCCGTCGGAGACCTCCACGCGCAGTCGGCGGGCCTCCCCCGTGCAGGTCACCTCGGCGACGAGGAGCGCGTCGCCGTCCGTGTGGATGAGGACGTTGGTGACCATCTCGGAGACCATGAGGACCGCCGAGTCGAGCTGCTCCTCGTCCGTCCAGTCGTGGAGCAGCTGCCGCACGTGCCGGCGGGCGGCGGCGATCCGCTCCGGCTCCGCCTGCGCGATGGTCATCATGGTGCGGCGCGGCGCCTCGCGGACGGCCGCGCCCTGGCGGGAGACGAGCAGGACGGCGATGTCGTCCTCGCGCCGGTCGGCGAGCGGTCCCGTGGTGTGGTGCGAGCCTGGCCCGTGGACGGCCTCGACCAGTCTGTCGGCGAGGTCCTCCAGGGAGTCCTCGACGTGCCCTTCGAGGAGTGCGCGGATCCGCTCCCAGCCGCTGTCGAGGTCGTGGCCGCCGGTCTCCAGGAGCCCGTCGGTGCACATCATCAGGGTCTCGCCGGGCTCCAGGGTGAACCGGGTCGTCGGGTAGTCGGTGTCCGGGACGATGCCGAGGGGCAGGCCGCCGGCCGTGGGACGCAGCAGCACCGTTCCGTCGGTCATCCGGACCGCCGGGTCGGGGTGCCCGGCGCGGGCGATGTCCACGACACCGGTGACCGGGTCGATCTCCAGGTAGAGGCAGGTCGCGAAGCGCGGACCCACGTCCTGCGCTCGCCCGTGGGGAGAGGCCCCGTTCGGTGACCGCCCGTCCGGCCACCGCCCGTCCCCGTCCGGAGAGACCCCGTTCGGGGCGACACCCCCGTCCCGCGCGGTGCCCCGGTGCGGCGCGTCACCTCCGCCCGGCGCTGTCCCGTCGTGCGGCGCGACGCGTCCGCCCGGCGCTTTCCCGCCGTGCGGAGCGACACCCCCGTCCCGCGCGGTGCCCCGGTGCGGCGCGACACCTCCGCCCGGCGCTTTCCCGTCGTGCGGCGCGACGCGTCCGCCCGGCGCCGGCCCTCGGCCCGGCGCGCCGCCCGGTGGGCCACCGTTCGGGTGCCCTCCGAGGCTGCCCCCGCGGACGGCCGCGTCCGCCGTCGCCTCGGCGGCATCCGCATCCCCCTCGTCGGCCCCGTCGGTGATCCCGTACAGGAAGCGCGAGGCGCGGGAGAGGACGGCGTCGGGCCGGTGGCCCTCGGAGGCGTACGCGCGCAGGGCGATCCGGAGCTGGCCCATCAGCCCGGCCGCGCGCACGTCGTGGCCCTGGACGTCGCCGATGACGAGGGCGATGCGGCCGCCCGGCAGCTGGATCATGTCGTACCAGTCGCCGCCGACCTGGAGTCCGCCGCCGGTCGGTACGTACCGCGCGGCGACGTGCAGCCCCGGGATGCCGGGGCCGAGGACGGGCATCATCGTGCGCTGCAGGCCGAGCGACAGCTCGCGCTCGGACTCGGCGACCCCGGCGCGGGCGAGCGCCTGCGCGAGCATCCGGGCGACCGTGGTGAGGACGGAGCGCTCGTCGGGCGTGAAGGCCACGGGATGCTTGAAGGCGGCCATCCAGGCGCCCATCGTGCGCCCCGCGACGATCAGCGGGAGGTACGCCCAGGACTGCCGGCCGAACCGCTGCGCCAGCGGCCAGGTCACCGGGAAGCGGCGCAGGTACTCCTCCGGTGTCGGCAGGTAGATCGCCCGCCCGTTCCGTACGACCTCGGCCGCCGGGTAGTCGGTGTCCACCGACATCGAGGTGAAGGGGCCCTCGTCGCCCGCGTTGTGCCCGTGGTGGCCGATGATCGTCAGCCGTTCGCCGGCGACCCCGAAGACGGCGAGTCCGTCCGGCGAGAAGCCCGGCATGGACAGGGAGGCGGCGACCCGCAGCACCTCGGCGGTCGACCGGGCTTCGGCGAGCGCGCGCCCCGCGTCGAGCAGGAACGCCTCGCGCGAGCGGCGCCAGTCGCCGGTGACGGGTGTACGGGCGGCGGTGCCCGGCTGCGGTTCGGCGACCTCCTGAAGGGTGCCGACGAGTTCGTAGTCGTCACCGTCGACGAGCGGCTTGGACCGGCTCCGTACCGTACGGATCACCCGCCCGTCGCCGTCCATGATCCGCAGCCGGGCCTCGGCGAGCGTCCCTTCCGCGACGGCGAGGTTCACGACCCCGTCGATCTCGTTCCAGTCGATGGGATGAAACCGGGAGCGTACGGCCGCTTCCGTGAGTTCGACCGGTTCGGCGGGCAGGCCGAGGAGCCGGGCGGCCTCGGCGTCGAGGGTGACGGTCCCGGAAGCGTTGTCCCAGCGCCACAGGCCGGTCGCGATCGCGGCCAGGACGTCCTCGGTGCGCATTGCCCTACTTTATGAATATCGGGCAGCAGGTCGCCACTGAGCGTATTCGAAATGCGATCTTGGGTCGCCCGGTAGGCTGGGACGGGTCTGCCGTCACGACCCGTCACGACGGCGCACACCCCTGATTCCCGTAGATCCCGAAGACTGGATGAACGACGATGCATCGGTACAGGTCCCACACCTGCGGCGAGCTCCGCGCCTCTGACGTCGGCACCGACGTCCGGCTGAGCGGCTGGCTGCACAATCGGCGCGACCTGGGCGGCATCCTCTTCATCGATCTGCGCGACCACTACGGCATCACGCAGCTCGTCGCCCGGCCCGGCACCGCCGCCGCCGAGGTGCTCGACAAGCTGACGAAGGAGACGGTCGTCCGCGTGGACGGCAAGGTCGTCTCGCGTGGCGCGGAGAACGTCAACCCGGAGCTCGCCACCGGCGAGATCGAGATCGAGGCCGCCACGGTCGAGGTCCTGGGCGCCGCCAAGCAGATCCCGTTCACCATCAACGCCGACGACGGCGTCAACGAGGAGCGGCGCCTGGAGTACCGCTTCCTCGACCTGCGCCGCGAGCGCATGCACCGCAACATCATGCTGCGCTCCGCCGTCATCGCCTCCATCCGCTCCAAGATGGTGGCCCTCGGCTTCAACGAGATGGCGACCCCGATCCTCGCCGCGACCTCCCCCGAGGGCGCCCGTGACTTCGTGGTCCCGTCCCGGCTGAACCCCGGCAAGTTCTACGCGCTGCCGCAGGCGCCGCAGCAGTTCAAGCAGCTGCTGATGATCTCCGGCTTCGACCGCTACTTCCAGATCGCGCCGTGCTTCCGTGACGAGGACGCGCGCGCGGACCGTTCGCCGGGCGAGTTCTACCAGCTCGACGTCGAGATGAGCTTCGTCGAGCAGGAGGACGTCTTCCAGCCGATCGAGAAGCTCATGACCGAGCTCTTCGAGGAGTTCGGCGGCGGACGCCACGTCACGTCCCCGTTCCCGCGGATCCCGTTCCGCGAGTCGATGCTGAAGTACGGCAACGACAAGCCGGACCTGCGGACCGCCCTCGAACTCGTCGACATCTCGGACGTCTTCGAGGCGTCGGAGTTCAAGGCCTTCGCGGGCAAGCACGTGCGTGCCCTGGCCGTCCCGAACACCGGTGACCAGCCCCGTAAGTTCTTCGACTCCCTCGGCGACTTCGCGGTCTCCCTGGGTGCGAAGGGCCTCGCGTGGGTCCGCGTCGGCGAGGGTGGTGCCCTGACCGGCCCGATCGCCAAGTTCCTCACCGAGGAGAACGTCAAGGTCCTCACCGAGCGCCTCGGCCTGGAGCCGGGTCACGCGATCTTCTTCGGCGCGGGCGAGTTCGACGAGGTCTCCAAGATCATGGGACCGGTCCGGGTCGAGGCCGCCAAGCGCGCCGGCCAGTTCGAGGAGAACGTCTTCCGCTTCGCGTGGATCGTCGACTTCCCGATGTACGAGCGGGACGAGGAGACCGGCAAGATCGACTTCTCGCACAACCCGTTCTCCATGCCGCAGGGCGGCCTCGAGGCGCTGGAGACGCAGGACCCGCTGGACGTCCTCGGCTGGCAGTACGACATCGTCTGCAACGGCATCGAGCTGTCCTCGGGCGCGATCCGGAACCACGAGCCCGAGATCATGTTCAAGGCCTTCGAGATCGCGGGTTACTCGAAGGAGACCGTGGAGCACGAGTTCGCGGGCATGCTCCGCGCGTTCGAGTACGGCGCCCCGCCGCACGGCGGCATCGCCCCGGGCGTGGACCGCATCGTGATGCTCCTCGCCGACGAGCCGAACATCCGCGAGACGATCGCCTTCCCGCTGAACGGCAACGCCCAGGACCTCCTGATGGGCGCCCCGACGGAACTCGACGAGGCCCGCCTGAAGGAGCTGAACATCCAGCTCCGCAAGCCGGTCGAGACGAAGACGGTGACGGACCGCCCGGTCACGGACGCGGTCCACCCGGACGCGGCGCGGTAACCACCGGTACGTGGTGAAGGGCCCGGGATCTTCGGATCCCGGGCCCTTCACCGTATCCGGAGGAGATCTCCCGATCGTCTGGGCAGGAGGAAAATGCCGGTGGTAGAACCGATACACGGTGTTCGCTCGGATCTGTCGGGGGAAGCGTGGGCAACGGGAACAAACTGGGGAACGCGGCGCAGCAGGCTGCGGCTGACGAGGCGTTACGACTCTGGCTGCCCAAGGCGACATTCCATTTCATAGAGGTGCCCCAGGGCCGGTCGGGGGCCGGAGTCGTCGGGGTGGACGTCAGCGGAGACGTGGGCGACTTCGAGGCCGGCGTCTACCTCCTGCGGGTCGGACCTGACGACGACCGCCAGATCGAGCCCAACGACCGGGCGGCCCACGACTTGCTGCGAGCCGCCGACAGGGACTTCGCCCGGGACCACATCCCGCGGCTGCTGCACATCCACTCGACGGGTACGGGGACAGACCGGCTCGTGGTCACGCTGCACGAGATCGCGGGGGGCGGACTGCGGCAGTACGTCTCCCCACGCACCCGCACGACCGGGCTGCGGCGTTCGGCGCGGCGCTTGTCCCGGGACCTGCTCTCCGCGTGGTCGGACCCCAGCGACATCCTGATGACGACCCCTCACGGGCTGCTCGCCGACCTCGTGGGGAAGGACCGGGCCGCGGCCTGCCTCGACTCCGCCGAGGTGTTCTTTCCCGGCGGTGGAACGGAGGAACGGGGTGGCTACGCCTTCCTCGACCCGCGCGAGATCCTCGGCGAGGGCCGCACCGGGCTCGTGCCGGTGATGCGTGGCCACTGCCACGGAGA
Organism: Streptomyces sp. NPDC013317; assembly: GCF_055563155.1. Lineage (NCBI taxonomy): Bacteria > Bacillati > Actinomycetota > Actinomycetes > Kitasatosporales > Streptomycetaceae > Streptomyces > Streptomyces sp. NPDC013317. Next base: position 305,476 of record NZ_JBVHDX010000008.1, on the reverse strand, counting down.
CCTGAACACCGGCAACATCCTCGTCCCCGTCGACGAGCGGGCCGACACCGACTCCGGCTACTGGATCATCGACCTCGCCCGGGCGAGGAAGGGGGCGACCGGGTTCGACCTGGCGTACCTGGAGGTCAGCGTTCTCGTCAATCTGATGCCCAAGCTCCGGGGGCCGGTACTCGCGCGGTGTCTGGAGAGCGTCGAGGACGCGGTCGTGCGTTCGGTGCCGGACGACACCGACTGGCTCATGGCCTTTCTCGAGGAGTCCCGCCAGGGCATCCAGGAGTGGATCGAAGCCCAGCAGGGCCGGGTGGATCAGCTCAACTCCCAGTTCCTGCTGATGAGGATGATCGCCGGACTGCTCTGGGCGCGCCGCTTTCCCGCGCAGGACGAGCGGGCACACCTCTGCCTCGCCTACGCGGGCTGGTACGCGCTCCGCTACCGCAGGTCCCTCGGCGACGATCTCGGGCCGGACCGCGAGCCGTCCGAGGGCCCTGCCCTGCCCACACGTGAGGACGCCGAGCAGGAGCTGTGGCAGTCGCTGTGGGAGGCGGCGTCGGGATTCGCCCCTCACGCGGCCCGCTACATCCTGGTCGCCGGACGGATGCCCGACACCGCGTCCGTGGCGGCCCTGGGACGCGTCCCCTGGTCCGTGATCGTCGACCTGGACCCGAGATCGGACGGGGAGGGCCTGTACCACCGAGCCGGACCGGTGCTCGAATCCCAGCGCGCGGTCCATCTGTACACGCGTGATCAGCCTTTGGTGGACTACGCGCGCGGGACGGCCTGGATGCTCGCCGTCGGCTCCGTGCTGCGCAACGAACCGCCCGACGACCTCCGTGCGTGGGGGTACAAACGCCTGGGTGCGATCCGGCAGTTGGCCGCGGGCTTCCGCCAGGCGGTCGGGGACACCCCGGTGTTCGTCGTGGTCGTGGAGGGCGACGGCCGGCAGGGGGCGGGCCTGGAGCGCGACCGGCTTCTGCGGGCGGTCGAGGCCCTGGACGAGATGCTCCAGGGGCACGGGACGTTTCTGCATGTCGGCCAGTCCGCTCTCGCCACGCGGGTGGAGACGACTCTGCTTCCGCTGCCGCTCCCGGCGCTTCTTGACCGGCTGACCGAGACCCTCGGAGCCACCCCGGAGCAGGCGGATTTCACGGTCCCGGCCCTGGGCAAGGGGACGGCGGCGATCTCGCCCGAGACCATGCAGAAGTTGCGGGAACACCTCGTCGTGCTCCATGACGGGATCGAGCTGACGGTCTCTCCCGCCGGTGTCCGTCACAACGACGAGTTCTGGCGCGGTGGACTGATCAGCTGGGCCGATCTGGACCTCGGCCGGGACGTCCCCCGTACGGTCACCGAGTCCTTGGTGACCGCGTTGCGAGAGAGGCTCGATCAGCATCGCACGCGCACCGTGCTGCTGCACCACAAGCCGGGTACGGGAGGCACCACCGTCGCCCTGCGGGCGGCCTGGGACCTGCACCACGAGTACCCGGTCGCCGTGCTGCCGCACGGTGTGACCGTGGACCGTGCCAGGATCCCGGTGATCGCGGACCGGCTCAACCTGTTGCACAGCAGAACACAGGCGCCGGTGCTGCTGGTCGCCGAGTCGAGCGACCTCAGTGAGGCCGACCGCGAGGTGCTGTACCAGGAGCTGGCGAAGCGGAGCGCACGGGTCACCGTGCTCTACGTGCGGCGCGGGGTGGGCGATGCCGCGGCGGGAGCTCTCGCCGTCGACGAACGTCTCAACGCCGCGGAGAGCCGCGACTTCGAGCAGCGTTACAGCGAACTCGTCCTGGAGCCCTCCCGGATCGGCGAGCTGCGGCAGTTGTCGCGCAGGCAGCAGCACGAGCAGTACCGCACGCCCTTCTTCTACGGCCTGGTCACCTTCGAGCGGAAGTTCACCAAACTCTCCGACTACGTGAGCACCCATCTGGAGCGGGTCAAGGGCAGGGCGGCCGAGGTGCTGAAGTACCTGGCACTGGTGACGATCTTCTCCAACACGGGCCTCCAGAGGGAGCTCGTCCATCATCTGATGCGCCATTCCTCGGCCTCGCCGGAGCTCGAACTCGCCGACCTACTGGGTCCCGAGGCGGCGCGTCTGGTGACCGTCCGCTCGGGCAGGGTCCGTCTCCAGCACCAGCTGATCGCCGAGCAGGTCCTGGCGGAACTCCTCAACGACGAGCACTGGCAGTACTACCTCAAGGATCTCTCGATCAGCTTCGTCGAGGCACTCGCCCATTCCACCGACGTCTCGTCCGAGCCGGTGCGGGTGCTGCTGCGTCAGATGTTCGTGGACCGTCAGGGCGGAACGGTCGAGGGGGTGGAGGACCGGGGCTACTTCGCACCGCTCATCGAGCGGCTGGACGTGAACTCGGCGCACGAGGTGCTGCGGTCCCTGACCAAGCACATTCCGAACGAGCCGCACTTCTGGAACCACCTGGGCCGTCACCAGATGTACCGGCTGGACCGGGAGTACGACAAGGCGGAGGAGTACGTCTCCCGCGCGGTCGCCCTCGCCGAGAACGACTTCATCCACCATCACACGCTCGGCCTCACCCGCCGCGGCATCCTCAAGCAGGAGCTCAAGCGCGCCAAACCGCACGGTGTGGCGGCCGTCCTGAAGGTCGTCGAGGAACACTTCGAACAGACGGTGGAGTGTTTCGACACCTCACGCCGCCTCAACCGCGAGAACCTGCACGGCTACATCACGCATGTGCAGACGATCGTGACGGTGGCCCAGACGGTGAAGGCGGCCGCTCGCGTCAGGTCGATCGCGGAGCTCGACGCCGCCGCGGGTGACTGGGTGGCCGACAAGATCGGCGAGGCCAACGCCCTGCTCCACGAGGCGACCCAGGCGTACGGCACCCTCGACGACCAGGACAGCTACATGGTGCGCTGCCGCGCCGACATCCGGCAGCTGTACGGCGATCTGGACGCGGTGATCGAGATGTGGGAGGTCGCGGTCACCGGCCGGCGTTCCAACCCCATGGTGCAGCGCGCGCTGGCCCAGGCGTATTACACCCGCGGCGAGCGTCGCTGGCGCAATCTCAGCCACGCCGAGCTGCGACGGATCGCGGAACTGGCCCGGCACAACCTCTCCCGCTACGACTGCCGGGAGGAGGACTACCGGCTCTGGTTCGAGGCGTACAAGCAGCTGCCCGAGTTCGACATCAACGAGGCGCTCTCGCAGCTCCAGCTGTGGTCCGAGCGCTTCCCGTCGTGGCGCGCCCACTACTACCGCTACTGTCTCCACTTCCACCTGTGGTTCAGCCGCCGCACCAACAAGGTCGAGCCGTTCCGGCACGCCCAGCAGCTCAGCCGGGAGCTGGTGTTCGGCCGTTCCCAGCGGTCGTACCTCTGGCTCGCCAAGGGACCGCAGTGGTACCCGGTGATCGCGGACGGCGACCTCGGCGAGTGGGACCGCAAGAAGGTGTTCTGGAAGAACACAGAGCCCCTGCAGCGGGTCAACGGTCTCATCGACGTCATCCACAGCCCCTGGGTGGGCACCATCAAGCTCGACGGGCCGGTGACGGCGTTCTTCGTGCCCAGCCGTGACGACTTCTCGTCGAACAGCGACGAGAACACCCCGGTCAACTTCTTCCTCGGCATGAGCGCGGACGGCCTGCGGGCGTGGGAGGTACGCGAAGGCCACCTTCCCGACGCGGTGAGCGCCCGGGACGTGATCGGGCCGCTGGAAGACCCGGACGAGACTTCCGACGAGGCGACCGTCCAGGTCTCCACCGAGGTGCTGTCGGCGCGCGCCGCGCAGATCCGGGACGACCAGAAGCTGGCCTTCTGCCTTTCCCTCCTGCGGGCCTGGCAGGAGGTGGACCAGACACCCAGGCTTTCGGGGCTCACTCAGCGGGTCAAGGCGCGGTACCGGTACGACGGCGCCGACATCGAATCCCTCCTGGAGCGCTCGGACCAGGTGCACTACATCGGTGGTGGCGACGACCCGGAGATCCGCCTGGTCGATACGAACGGCAGACGGACCGCCGTGTCACGTGCCGAGCCCTCCGCGGTGAAACGCACGACCGTCGATCAGGGGCGCAAGGTCCTGGGGCGCGCGATCCAGGTGTACGAGTCCAAGCGCAGCGTCCTGGTGACGTACGCCGGCGGTCAGTTGGCGAACCTCCAGTTCGAGGACGTCGTAGAACCGCCGGAGGAGGTCCCCCGGCGCGGGCAGCTGCTCTGGATCGCGAGGGAGCTCGACCAGCGGGGCGGCTGCATCGCCCGGGAGGCGGAGCTCCTGCCGCTGACGGCCACCGTCGTCGGCGACGAACTGGTCCCGGAGAGCGGGCTGCGCGCACGGGTCGAGAGCGACCTTCGGGACGAGATGGAGAGGCTGCACGTGGGGGGCGCGCCCCGGGTCGACGAGCAGACGATCACCGAATGGCTCGAGGACCGCTTCAAAGGGTGCCTGCCACTGGCCGAGCGGCTCGGTCTGGCGGACCTGTCAGGGCTGTGGAGTGGGCTGGACTGGCTCCGTCGAGACGGGGCGGGGAAGGCGCCCACGCTGTCGCTGTCGACGACAGCGGTGTTCGGCCGGGTGAGCCTGCCTGGCCAGGCGACGGGGGCCCCGGCCAGACGGTCGGGAACGCCGCTCCCCCGGTTCGACCAGGCCCTGGCGGCGGCGGTCGACGGCCTGCGGGATCAGGACGGCACGGATCCGACGTTCGGCGCGGTCATGAAGGCCCTGCGGTCCGCGCTCGGCCAGGACTTCAGCACGGTCGTCGGGCGGTCCGGCGGGAAGTCACTGCGCATGCGGATCCTCAAAGAGCCGGGCTGGGAGCTGACGGGCAAGCCGCCGCAGCCCGACCGGGTGCGGCGCAAGGGCGGTCTCATCGGAGAGGTCGTGAGTGGGATCGAGGCCGGGGGCAAGGAACCGACGCTCGCCGTACTCGGTCTCACCCTGCGCGAGAGGCTGGGATCCGACTACGGCAGCGTCGTGGGGGCCTCGCTCAAGCGCTGGGTCCAGGCTCAGCCCGGCTGGGAGGTGGCGGCGGAGCGCCCCGGCCACGAGGTCGTGGGGCGGGTGGGGGCGGCCTCCCGCGCCTCCGCGCCTGCACCGGCTCCCCTCGCGTCCCCGCTCGCTTCCTCTCCGGACGAACCTGGGAGCGTCGGTGGTGAACCTGACATCGCCGCGGACATCGAGGAGACCGTCGAGGCGCTCGTGGCGCAGGGCAGGGAAGCGGCCCTGACCACCATCGGCAACCGGCTGAGGACGCGCTGGGGCTCCGAGGCCTACCAGCGGATCACTGCCGGACGACGGCTGCCCCAGCTCGCCGCTCAGCACGGCTGGGAGGTCGTCGAGGTCCGCCGGGACGTGCTGTGCCTGCGCCGACCGGTGCAGCCCCAGGGCGGTGATCCGGTGCCGTCCCAGGGCAGTGCCCCGGTGCCGTCCCCGGCTGATGAACCCGTGCCGCAACCGAGCGACGAAGGAGACAAGCGGTGACCGAGGTGTCGCGCACGACCACCGCCGCGCTGTTGGACTGCCTCGCCGCTCAGCAGGGCTTCGGCCCCGTGACGGGCCCGGAGCTCGGCCGGCGTGCCGGACTGGCCACCGAGGACGCCGCGGCCGTGGTGCCCGCCGTCGTCGCGCTGCTGGGTGTGTTCGGCGTGCTGCGGCACGACGCGGAGCCCGACGGCACACCCACCGTGGCGGTGATCAGCCCACAGGCGGCCTACTTCCTGAGAAGCACGGCCGCCTATCTGCGGGCCGGGCACGCGATCCTGGACAACTGGGAGCGCACGGGGGCCGAAGCGGGTCCGTACACCGAGGGTCAGGTTCTCGCCGGCCCTCAGTTCCTCTATCTCGCCGAGAGCCGTCGTCTCGCCCTGGACGCCGATGCCGTGCCGTTGAGGCAGGTGGAGGTGGTCCAGGTCGTGGTCAAGGCCCGGCACCGGGGGCGGGGAGGACGGGCGCAGTACCTCCTCCAGTACGACGAGAGGGCCCGTCAGTACCAGCTGCCCGGCGGCCACGTCCGCTCCTCGGACACCGATCGGCGTGCTGCGGCGATCCGGGAACTCGAGGAAGAACTGGCCGGCTACCAGCATCGGCCCGACCGCGACGTGCTCACCGAGCTGGGCACTGTCGAGGCGGTCCAGCCCTCCCGCACGGTCGGCGCCGTGAGCGGGTACCGTGTCACGTTCTTCCAGCTGAGGACGGACGCGGATCGGCTCCAGGTGGGCCCCGGAGCCCACTGGGCAGCCGAGGACCGGTTGCTCGACCCCGAGTTCCGTGTCGGGCGGGCGACCCTCAACGTCACTGCGCTGTCCGACCTCGACACCGCTCTCCCCGGCGGATTGACGGGCCTGCCCCTCAGCCTTCCGGAACCTCTCCGCCGCGGCTTCAGGGAGGTGGTCCGGGACCGTCCCTGGGAGGCTGCCGGCTTGGCGGTGGGAGTGATCGGCCTGGCCGTGTCCCTCATCCCGTTGTTCCTCTGAACCACGCCGAGGCGAGGAGAACGCCGAGGACGGAAGCACGAAGGACACGCGGAGGACGGAAGCACGAAGGAGGGGCCCGCGCGGGCGGGCCCCTCCTTCGTCGTCATCGGGCCTCAGTCCTTCTTCGGCTCCTCCAGGCGCGGGAAGAGCACCGCGCCCTTCGTCACCGTCGTGCCCGCCGGGAGTCGGCCCCAGTCGCCGGCCGACTGGACCGGCTGGGCGGCCAGGGCGCCCAGGGACGCCTCCGCGCCCAGGGAGTCCCAGAGCTTCTGGGAGGTCTCCGGCATGATCGCGTTCAGCAGGACCGCCACACCGCGCAGCGACTCGGCCGCCGTGTACAGGATCGTCGCCAGGCGGGCGCGGCCCGCCTCCGACTCGTCCTTGGCGACCTTCCACGGCTCCTGCTCCGTGATGTAGCCGTTGACCTGCTTCACGAAGTCGAAGATCGCCAGGATGCCGCCCTGGAAGTCCAGCTCCTCGCCGATCTTCTGGTCGGCCGTCGCGACCGCCTTCGACAGGCCCTCGTGGATCGCCTTCTCCGCGTCGCCGTCGGCCGTGGCGGCCGGCAGGGCGCCGTCGAAGTACTTGCCGACCATGGCCGCCACGCGCGAGGCGAGGTTGCCGTAGTCGTTCGCCAGCTCGCTCGTGTAGCGGGCGGTGAAGTCCTCCCAGGAGAACGAGCCGTCCTGGCCGAACGCGATCGCCCGCAGGAAGTACCAGCGGTACGCGTCCACGCCGAAGTGCGAGGTCAGGTCCTGCGGCTTGATGCCGGTCAGGTTCGACTTCGACATCTTCTCGCCGCCGACCATCAGCCAGCCGTTCGCCGCCACCCGGCCCGGGACCGGCAGGCCCTGCGCCATCAGCATCGCCGGCCAGATGATCGCGTGGAAGCGGAGGATGTCCTTGCCGATGAGGTGGACGTTCGCCGGGAAGGTCTCGTCGAACTTCTCCGGGTTCTCGTTGTAGCCGACCGCCGTCGCGTAGTTCAGGAGCGCGTCGATCCACACGTAGATCACGTGCTTGTCGTCCCACGGGACCGGGACGCCCCAGTCGAACGTCGAGCGCGAGATCGACAGGTCCTCAAGCCCCTGCTTGACGAAGTTCACGACCTCGTTGCGCGCGGACTCCGGCTGGACGAAGCCCGGGTTCGACTCGTAGAACTCGATCAGCTTCGGGCCGTACTCGCTCAGCTTGAAGAAGTAGTTCTCCTCCTTGAGGATCTCCACCGGCTTCTTGTGGACGGCGCACAGCTTCGTGCCGTCCTCCGCCTCGATGAGATCGCCGGGGAGCTTGTACTCCTCACAGCCCACGCAGTACGGGCCTTCGTACCCGCCCTTGTAGATCTCGCCCTTGTCGTACAGGTCCTGCACGAACTCCTGGACGCGGTCCGTGTGACGCTTCTCCGTCGTCCGGATGAAGTCGTCGTTCGCGATGTTCAGGTGCTCCCAGAGGGGCTTCCAGGCCTCCTCGACGAGCTTGTCGCACCAGGCCTGGGGCGTGACGTTGTTCGCCTCGGCCGTGCGCATGATCTTCTGACCGTGCTCGTCCGTGCCGGTGAGGTACCACACCTTCTCGCCGCGCTGACGGTGCCAGCGCGTGAGCACGTCGCCTGCGACGGTCGTGTAGGCGTGGCCCAGGTGAGGAGCGTCGTTGACGTAGTAGATGGGGGTCGAGACGTAGTACGCCTTCGCCCCCTGCTTCTCGGATCCAGTGGCCGCCATGGTCGAAATCCTAACGGGCAGTTCAAGATCCACTCACATCGATAACCGAGGGGTGGGACGGGGCGGGAGCGTGGAGACGTCCGCGAAACGTTGGGCGGCTTAGAAAGAGCCGTGACCGGCAGCGAGGAAGAGATCATGCGCGTACTAGTCGCCGAGGACGAGGAGGTCCTCGCGGAGCTTCTCGCCACCGGCCTGCGGCGGGCGGGCTTCGCCGTCGACACCGTCTACAGCGGTGATGCCGCCCTCGCCTACCTGGGCCTGCACGACTACGACGTCGTCGTCCTCGACCGCGACCTGCCCCGCGTCCACGGCGACGACGTGGCCCGCGCGCTCGTCGCCCGGACCGCCCGGACCCGGATCCTCATGCTGACCGCCTCGGCCACGACCGAGGACCGGGTGGAAGGGCTCGATCTGGGCGCCGACGACTACCTGGGCAAGCCCTTCGAGTTCCCCGAGCTGGTGTCACGGGTGCGTGCGCTGCGGCGCCGCAGCGCACGGCCCGTACCGCCGCTCCTCGACCGTGCGGGGGTGGTCATGGACACCGTACGGCGGACGGTGACGCGGGACGGCCGGGCGCTCGACCTGTCGCCGAAGGAGTTCGCCGTGCTGCAGATCCTGCTGGAGGTGGACGGCGCGACCGTCTCCGCCGAGGAGCTCCTGGAGCGGGCCTGGGACGTGCACACCGACCCCTTCACGGGCGCGGTACGGGTCTGCATGAGCAAGCTGCGCGCGAAGCTCGGTGAGCCGGGGCTGATCCGCACGGTTTAGGGCGTGGGGTACGCGCTGTGAGCGCCGGTCTGCTGGGCGCCGGCTCGACGATCCGGACCCGGATCGCGCTCGTGTACGGAGGCGTCTTCGTCGTCCTCGGCGGATGCCTGCTGACGATCGTCAACCTGCTCTCCCGGGCCGGTACGGAGGGCGAGGCGGACGCCATCGCGGCGCGGGTACGGGTGGTGGCGCCGTTCGAGACGGTCACCGCGTACCGGCTGAGCGACGACGTCAGCCGGGCAGCCGGCGAGCAGATGCTCATGTGGTCCTGCCTGGCCCTCGCCGTCATGGCCTTCTGCGCGGTCGCGGTGGGCTGGTGGACGGCGGGACGGGTCCTGCGGCCGGTCCACGAGATGATCGCGCGGGCGCGGGCGCTCTCGGAGCGGAACCTGCGCGTGGGGGTCGCCCCGGCCGGGGTCTGGGGGCGGATCGCCGCGAGCGGGCCCGACGACGAGCTGAAGGAGCTCGGCGACACGATCGACGCGCTGCTGGGACGGCTCGAGGCCGCGTTCGACAGCCAGCGGCGGTTCATCGCGAACGCCTCGCACGAGCTGCGGACCCCGCTGGCCACGCAGCGTGCCGCGATCCAGATCGGGCTCGACGACGGCAACGAGGTCAAACAGGTCCTGCTGGACAGCAACCGGCGCAGTGAGCGGCTCATCGAGGGGCTGCTGGTGCTCGCGAGGAGCGAGCGCGGTCTCGAGGAGCGGGAGGACGTGCCGCTGGGGGAGGTGGTCGCGGAGGAGTGCGAGGCGTTCGGGGTGGAGTGCCGTGGCGACGGGGACGGGGGTGGCCGTCCCGGCGGGGGTGGCCGTCCCGTCGGGGGTGGCCGTCCCGGCGTGGACGGGGGTCGCCGTGCCGGCGGGGACGGGGCTCGCCGTGCCGGTGAGGGGGCCGTCGTGCTGGGGAGCCGGGTGCTGCTCGGGCAGCTCGTACGGAACCTCGTCGCGAACGCCGTCGCCTACAACGTGCCCGGGGGGTCCGTGGACGTGCGTGTGGACGGTGGCGTGGTGACCGTCGAGAACACGGGGCCGGTCGTGGCGCCCGACGAGGTCGCCGGGCTCTTCGAGCCGTTCCGGCGGGGGGCGGGGCGTGACCGGATGGGGCCGGGGGCCGGGCTCGGTCTGTCGATCGTCCGGTCGATCGCGGCGGCCCACGGCGGGACCGTGGGCGCGGTGGCCCGGGGGGAGCGGGAGGGGGGCGGCCTGGTGGTGACGGTGACGTTGCCGGTCACCGTCACCACCGGCGGACGCGCCGGGAGTCCCGGGCGCGCCGGGAGTCCCGGGCGCGCCGGGAGTCCAGGTCAGGCCTCCCAGGTGGAGAGCAGCCCGCGGTAGAAGTCGGCGTGGGCGGTCTCGGCCGGGGTCGGGCCGGCGAGGTAGTGGCCGGTACGGGGCGCGGTGAGCTTCCGGACGAAGTCGAACGCCTTGTTGTCCTCCTCGCCCCACGCGACGAACTGCCAGTGGATCGGGCGCCCGGCGGCCTCGGCGAGCGCCTGGGTGGCGGCCGTCTTGGACTCGGGAGCGCCGTCCGTCTGGAAGACGACGAAGGCGGGGCGGGTGGGGTCGGTCTTCTCGTGGTGCGCGAGGACCTCTTCGACGGCGCGGTGGTAGTTGGTGCGGCCGAGACGGCCGAGACCCGCGTTGATCTCGTCGATGCGGCCCTCGATGCCGGCGGGGCGGAGTTCGGCGGTGCCGTCGATGTCCGTGGAGAAGAACACGGCGGTGACGGCGGCGTCCTCGGTGAGGTGCGCGGCGAGGGCGACGGTCTGCTCGGCGATGCGCTGGACGGAGCCGTCCTTGAAGTACCCGCGCATCGAGCCGGAGCGGTCGACGACGAGGTACACGGCGACCGGCCCCGCCCCGACGAGCCCACGCTCCGCGAGGGCGCCCGCGGCGGCGTCGTACGCCTCGACGAGCTGCGGCGCGTCGGAGGTGAGGACGGTGCGTCCGGGGGTGGCGGGCGCCTCGGCCGCGACCGGCTCGGCGGCCGGGGCGGCCTCCGGCTCGGCGACGGCTTCGGCCTCCGCCTCGGCGGCGACCGGCTCGTCCACGACGGCTTCGTCGGCCGGGGTGGCCTCGGGCTCGTCCACGAGGGCTTCGTCGGCCGGGGTGGCCTCGGGCTCGTCGGTGGTGGCGTCGGCGGCCACCGGCTCGGCGTCGGCCGGGGTGGCCGCGGGCTCGGCCTCGACCGCCTCGGCGGCGGGAGCTTCGGCCTCGGCGGCTTCCGGCCCGGACTCGGGCTCCGTGGCGGCGGGCTCCTGCGCAGCCTCGGCCTGCGGCTCCGCCGCGACCTCGGCGACGACCGGCTCCTCCGCGACGGTGTCCGGCTCCGCGGTGACGGGCGCCTGGGCGGCCTCGGCCTCCGCCGGAGCCTCCACCGTCTCGGCGGCAGTCTCGGCCCGCCGCTCCGCCGCGACCTGCTCGGGCGTCTCGGCGACATCCGTGGCAGGCGTTTCGGTGACGGGCTCGTCCTGCGCCGCCTCAGCCTTCGCCTCGGCGGCGACCGGCTCGGCGGCGACCGGTTCGTCCGCGACGGGCTCGTCCGCGACGGGCTCGTTCGCGACCGCCTCGTCCGCGACCGGTTCCTCCGCGACGGGCTCGTCCCGCGAGGTCTCGGCCTCCGCCACGACCTCCTCCGCCGGAGCGTCCACCGTCCGGGCGGCCTCGGCCTGCGGCTCGTCCGCCGTCTCGGCGGCGCCGGCCTCCGGCTCCGACACGTCCGTCGCCCCGGTCTGCGGCTCCGCCGCGACCTTCTCGGCAGCCTCCGCCGTGGCGGGCTCCTCGGGAACGGCCACGGCTTCCGAGGGCTCCTCGGCCGTCGGGACGGCCTCCGTGGTCGCCTCGGCGGCGGCCTCCGCCTCCGCGGGCTCCTCGGTGACCTCGGCGGCCTGGACCGCCTCCGCAGGCTTCTCCGCCGTCTCGACCGCCTCCGGCGTGGCCTGCTTGGGCACGTCCGCCACCGGCGGCTCTTCCTCGGCGGCCGGCTTCTCGGCCGTCCGCGCCGCCGGCACCTTCGGGTTGTCGAAGGCCGCCGCCACCAGGTCGGCCGCCGCGTGCTGGGCCTCGTCCCGGGTCGGGGACGGCGTCGGCGCGGCGTCCTCCTGGCGGGACGGCGACGCCTGGGGCGGGACGGAGGTCGCCGGGGTATCGGCCTGCCCTTCCGCACGATCGCGTCCGAACACCTTGCGCAGCAAGCTCCGAATGCCCATGGGCGAGGCCTTTCGCATGAGTTGGGTGCGGTGTATGTCCGTACTGGGAGGAATCATCCCTGGCCAGGGCGGACACGTAAGGTTAGCGGCCCCTGGTGTGTCGCCCCCGGCGCCCCAACCGGACCCGGAATCACTGCACCCGTACGCCCCGCGGAGCACGGGTTTCGCGCCCCCCGACCGTCCCAAGCGGACCGGCGACCGGGGTCCTCGGGCGGCCCCGAACGGCCCTGCGGATCCCTGCCGCCGGCCCCGCCCCGAGCGGCCCCTCCTCCCTCCCAACCGCCCCCGAACCAGCCCCCGTTTCCGCTCATTCATTCGGTGTTCACTTGCGCGCCGCCCCCGTGCAGATGTGTGCACATAACGTCACCGCCGGACGGAATCCCGACACCATGTCGGGACCAAGGGGCGGCGCAGAAACGCGCCGGAGGAGGACCAAGTGCGCAAACTGCTGCCGCTGCTGAGCACCAACCCGCACGGAGGCGGCCGTTCCGCCCTCACCTGCCGGTTCCGTTGTGGTGACGCCTGCTTCCACGAGGTGCCCAACACCAGCGACAACGAGTACGTCGGCGACGTCATAGCCGGCGCCCTCTCCCGTCGTTCCATGGTGCGCGCCGCCGCCGTCGTGACCGTCGCCGCCGCGGCCGGCAGCGCCGTGGTGGGCCCGGGTGGCTCCACCCCCGCCGTCGCCGCCGCCAACTCCGACGCCGCCACGGCCGCCGCCAAGGGCCGCCCCGTCGCCGACGGCACGCGTGGTCTCCGCTTCACGCCCGTCGCGCCCAACACCGCCGACAAGGTCACCGTGCCCGTCGGGTACGAGCAGAACGTCGTCATCCGCTGGGGTGAGCCGATCCTCCGCGGCGCCCCGGCCTTCGACGCCGACAAGCAGACCGCCGCCGCGCAGGCCGGCCAGTTCGGCTACAACAACGACTTCCTGAGCCTCCTCCCCCTCCCCGGGGAGCGGGACCGGCAGGTGCTCGTCGCGAACCACGAGTACACCGACGAGATCCTGATGTTCAAGGGCTACGACGCCGCCAACCCGACCCGCGAGCAGGTCGAGGTCGCCTGGGCCGCCCACGGCTTCTCCGTCGTCGTCGTCCAGGAGGAGAAGCGTTCCGGCAAGCTCACGCCGGTCACGCGCCACCCGCTCAACCGTCGTCTCCACACCACCAGCGAGTTCGAGCTGACCGGCCCCGCCGCCGGCTCCGCGCTCCTGAAGACCTCCGCCGACCCGACCGGCCGCAAGGTCCTCGGGACGCTGAACAACTGCGCCGGCGGCACCACTCCCTGGGGCACCACGCTGCACGGCGAGGAGAACTTCAACCAGTACTTCGCCAACGGCTCCAGCGCCACCGACAAGCGGTACGGCATCGGCTCCGCCGCCTCCGAGCGCAAGTGGGAGCGGTTCGACAAGCGCTTCGACCTCGCGCAGGAGCCCAACGAGGTCCACCGCCAGGGCTGGGTCGTCGAGCTCGACCCGTACGACCCCGAGTCCACCCCGAAGAAGCGCACCGCGCTCGGCCGCTTCAAGCACGAGGCCGCGCAGCCCCGCCTCACCGCGGACGGCCGCCCGGTCGTCTACATGGGCGACGACGAGCGCTTCGACTACTTCTACAAGTTCGTCTCGTCGAAGCGGATGATGAAGGGCGGCTCCCGCGCCGCGCACGCGCACAACCTCACGCTCCTCGACGAGGGCACGCTCTACGTCGCCAAGCTGACCGGCGACAGCCCGGCCGCCCAGATCGACGGCACCGGCAAGCTCCCGAACGACGGTGAGTTCGACGGCTCCGGCGTCTGGATCCCGCTGGCCACCGGCAACGTCTCGCACGTCGAGGGCATGACCGCCGAGGAGGTGTACGTCTTCACCCGCCTCGCCGGTGACAAGGTGGGCGCCACCAAGATGGACCGCCCCGAGGACGTCGAGCCGTCCCCGCGCTCCGGCCGCGTCTACGTCGCGCTCACCAACAACACCGACCGCGGCAAGGCCGGCAAGGCCCCCGCGGACGAGGCCAACCCGCGCAACCTCAACAAGCACGGTCAGATCCTGGAACTCGCCGAGCACTGGGACGACCCGGCCTCCGACGGCTTCGCCTGGCGCCTCTTCCTCGTCGCGGGCGACCCGAACGACCCGGCCACGTACTTCGCGGGCTTCCCCAAGGACAAGGTCTCCCCGATCTCCTGCCCGGACAACGTCGCCTTCGACCCGCACGGCAACCTGTGGATCTCCACCGACGGTGCCCAGCTCGGCTCGCACGACGGCCTGTTCGGAGTCGCCACGCAGGGCGAGCGGCGCGGTGAGATCAAGCAGTTCCTGACCGTCCCCAAGGGCGCCGAGACCTGCGGTCCGATCATCCAGGACCGTCGCGTCATCGTCGCGGTCCAGCACCCGGGCGAGCTCGACGGCGCCTCCGTCGAGAACCCGAAGTCGGAGTGGCCCGACGGACCCGGCAAGATCGTCCGCCCCTCGGTCGTCTCCGTCTGGCGCAAGGACGGCCGCGACATCGGCGTCTGAGCCCCCTGAAACGTGGTGTGAGGGGCGTGGCACCGCCCCTCACGCCACTCCCAGACCCTCCCTGAACCGCACGAACTGCTCCTCCGGTTCGCCCGTGTACGCCCACGGCACCCAGGCCGCCCGCGCTCCCAGCATTCCGAGTACCTCGCGCGCCACTTCCACCTGGCCCGCGTAGCAGGCCGCGTGGGCCAGGTAGTTGAGGTCCGGCACCTCCTCGGGCGCAACCGGGCCGCCCGGCTCGCGGCCGCCGATCCAGCGCTCGTACGTACGGCGCAGCTCGTCCACCGCGAGCTCGTGCTTCCAGTGCTGGTCGAAGCCGCGCACCGGCCCCCGGCCGAGCGCCCCGTCCGCGATGTAGCGGTACTCCTCCACCCGCGCCACCTGCACCAGGACCGGCAGCGGCGACCCGGGCCGCGCCACGCCCGCCGCGTCCCGCGCGAAGTCGTACATCGCTCCGTGCGTGCCGTGCCAGCGAGCCGACAGGTAGCGCATCACCTGGGCGTGGCCCTCGGTGTTGTACGGGTCGCGGCGCCGCAGCTCGTCGAACCACTGCCGCAGCTCGCGGCGCGGCACCCCGCCCTCGTACAGCCGGGCCACCGAGAGCAGCGAGACCCACGGCATCGGGTCCGCGGGCGCCGCCTCCGTCGCCCGCAGACAGGCGTCGACGGTGGCGTCGACCCGCCCGCGGTCCACGACCGTGCCCCGGCCGGCCGCGATCGCCGTGTCGAAGACCCGTACGACCTCGGTGGCCGCCCGCAGCACCGCCCCGTCCGGGTTGTCCGGCTCGGCCGCCCGCCACGCCTCGACCGACGAACTGCCCGCGGCGGCGTGCGCGAGGAGCCGTACCCGGTGCGTCCGGCGCGCCCAGTCCTCACCGGTGTCCCGCAGCAGGTCCCGTACGCCCTGCCAGCGGCCGATGACGATGTCGTGCCGCGCCTCGGTGAGCGCGCGGTCGCCGAAGTCCGGGTCGAAGACCGGGGTGAAGCGCGCCGCACGGGCCGAGCGCGCCGATCGGCGGAGAGCGGCCATCCAGATCCTCCCTCGGAAGCCAGTAGCCCTGGAACCAGAAGCTGTCGAGCCAGTTGCCGTCGAGCGGCCTGTCGCGGCCCGGCGTCAGAAGTCCGTCGCCAGCGACTCGTCCGTCCTGCGCGCCCGCGCCGTGCTCGGCGCGAACGGGCCCGCGGCCGCCAGCGCGCGCGCCGCGTCGAGCCGTGCCGGGCGGTAGTAGGCGCTGCCCGCGCGCCAGTACACGAGCATAGGGACCACGCCCACGAGCAGCCCGCCCAGGCCGATCACCCGTGATGTCGTGGACAGTTCGCCGAGCGACTCGACGAACGCCCACAGCATGAACGCCGACCCGAACAGCGGCCAGACGCCCCCGACGAGGAAGTTCCGTACGGAGCTCAGCAGCATCCCCCGGTAGGCCACCACGGCGGCGATCCCGGCGAGGCCGTAGTAGAACGCGATCAGCAGACCGATCGCGGACACCGCGTCGCTGAGGATCCGCCCCATCGAACCGGCGGCCGCCGCCGCGGCGAACATCAGCAGCGCGGCGCCGCCGACGGTGGCGATCGCCACCCACGGGGTGTTCCAGCGCCGGTGCACGGTTCCGAGGGCGGCCGGCATCGTGCGGTCGCGGCCCATCGCGAAGAGCGAGCGGGTCACCTGGATGAGCGTGGTCTCCAGGGTGGCGACCGTGGACAGCAGCACCGCCACGACCAGCAGCTTTCCGCCGACGCCCGGCCAGATCTCCTGGCCGAGGACAGCCAGGACGTTCGCGCCCGCCGACTCGATCTGCCCCGACGTCAGCAGCACGTTGACCGCGACGGTGAACGCCTCGAAGACCAGGAAGACGACGCCCACGCCGACCAGCGCGGCGAGCCCGGCCGTGCGGCGGCTGTCGCGGGTCTCCTCGCTGAGGTTGCTGGTGACGTCCCAGCCCCAGTAGTAGAACGCGGCGATCAGCGCGCCCGAGGCGAAGCCGGCCGGGCCGTCGAAGTGCCCGAAGCCGAACCAGGACCAGTCGAACGCGGTCGCGTGTCCGCGGTGCAGCAGCGCGGCCAGGACGAAGGCGACGAGAACGAGCATCTCGACGCCCGACATGATCAGTTGGGCCCGGACGGTGAGCCTGGCGCCGCCCAGGACCACGAGCAGCATCATCAGGAACCAGCCGGCGCCGACGGCCGCCGCGAGCGGGGTGTTGTCGGCGAGGCCGGGGTCGACGAGGGAGAGCGTGAGCGCGCCGGCGGGGAGTGATCCGGCGACCATGAAGACCGTCGCGGAGACGACGAGGGCCCAGCCGGAGAGGAAGCCGAGGAAGGGGTGGAGGGTGCGGCCCACCCAGGAGTAGCCGGCGCCCGCGTTGACGTCGATCCGGCCGAGGCGCGCATAGGCGAGGACGATGCCGAGCATGGGTATCGCGCAGTAGAGCAGCGCCGCGGGACCCGCCAGGCCGACCGCGCCGAAGAGCACGGCCGTGGTCGCGGCCAGCGAGTAGGCGGGCGCGCTGCCCGCGACGGCCATGACGATGGTGTCGAACGTCCCGAGAACGTTGGGCTGCAGCCCTCTGCCGGTGGTCGTGCGCATGGCGGATGTCCTTGGGGGGCACGGGAGCGGTGCAGGACGAAGTGACCGTGCCGCCGAGTCAGTTGTTCGCCGGACCGCGCACGGATCAAGGTGAATCGAGCGCATCGTAGTCGCCCTGACGGATTCCGGTAACGGCGGATGGAACGTTCCGTTCTGTGACCGCCGGTAAGGGCATCCGTACGCCCCCGGTGGGGTGTTTAGCCCGATGCCGCGCGGGGAGTGGCGATCGCACGGGCCGCCGTCACCTCGGCGCGGAGCGCGGCGAGGACGCCCTCCTCGTCGCCGTCCAGCTCCGCCCGGACCTCCACGAGCACGTCGGTTCCGCGCAGTCCGTCGGCGAGTTCCCGCAACTGCTGTTCCAGTTGCGCGGCTTCTTCCGGATCGGGGGGCGGGGCGCCGTGGTCCACGCGGACCCGGGCGGCCGTCGTCGCGTCGACGATCCGCTCCACGGCGACGACCAGCGGCCACCAGGCGGAGGCGACGGCGCCGGTCGGCGGCGGTTCGGTGAGGGCGCGCTGGAACTCGGAGCGTACGGCGGAGAGATCGCGGTACAGCTTCCGCCGGGCCCGCAGCCGGGCCCCCGGGTCCTCGTCCTCCGGCGGGCAGAACGCCTGCGCCACATAGGCCGCCGAGTCGGCGACGGAGTCCGCGAGCCGGTCGCCGACCCGGCTGTGCCACGACTCCGGCCAGAGCAGGTAGCCGGCGACCAGCGCGATCCCGCAGCCGATGAGGGAGTCGTAGAACCGGGGCAGTACGAGGTCGAAGCCCTGCTGGTTGAGGAGGTCGGAGAGCAGCAGAATGACGGGGGTGATCGCCGCGGTCTGGAACGCGTACCCCTTCGCGGAGAAGGCGGGGATCAGCCCGGCGAGGACGACCATCACCGGTACGTACCACCAGCCGCGCGGCACCTCGGCGAGCACGAGCGCGGCGGTGACCAGCCCGAAGGCCGTACCGAGGGCGCGCAGTACGGCCCGGGAGAAGACCGAGCCGAAGTCCGGCTTCATGACGAAGGTGACGGTGAGGGCGACCCAGTACGAGCGGGGTACGTCGATCACCGAGACCACCGTCTGGGCGAGGCCGATGCAGAGCGCGAGCCGCAGCCCGTACCGCCAGGAGGCTTCGGAGAGCAGCACGCCGCGGACCGTCCGGCGGGTCCTGACCCGCAGCGCCGCGGGGCGCCCGAGGCGGTCGTCCACGTTGTACGGGTTCGGCTCCGCCGCGCGGACGACGTTCGCCGCGTGGCGCAGGGCCTGGTCGACGGCCCTCTCGGAGGGCCGCGTGGCGGCGGGCAGGTCGAGTTCGGGGACGTCGGTACGGCCCTCCGCGACCGCGTCGGCGAGTTCGCGCACGGCGGCCGGGACCGCCGGGGACAGGGGGCGGCCGAACCGGCGGGCGGCGACATGGGCTGCCGGGGCGGCCTCCACGAGCGCGATGACCGCGTTGAGCTGGGCGAGCAGCCGGACGAGGATCGGCGCGCGGCCGTGCTCGCGGGCGCGGCGGGCGAGGACGAGGTCGTACGACTGGTTGAGGGAGGCGGTGACGTCCTGCCGCCGCTCGTCGTACGCGTCCGTGCCGGCGGCTTCGAGGACGTCGGCGACGGCCCGGTAGGTCCCCGCGACGGCGGTCCGCTCGGGGACCCCGCCGCGCAGCGGCCAGCCGAGCAGGGTCAGGGCGAGGACGACGGCCCCGCCGAGCCCGAGCAGCAGGGGCGGTCTCCACCACGGGTCGGGCATCGGCAGTCCGGCGCCGACCACCGCGTTGAGGAGCAGCAGCAGGCCGGAGACGGAGGCGACGGCGCCGATCGAGGAGATCATCCCGGAGACGAGCGCGATCAGCGTGAGCACGCCGACGGCGAGCCAGCCCTCGCCGTACACGAGGCTGCCGAGAGTGACGCCGAGGGCGCCGAAGAGCTGGGGGACGGCGATGTTGTAGAACCGCATGCGGTACGCGTCCGCGGTGTCGCCGATGACCCCGGAGAGGGCGCCCATGGAGACCAGGGCCCCGTAGACGGGCTGGTCGACGGCGAGTCCGACGGCGAGCGGGGCGGACAGTGCGACGGAGGCGCGGGCGACGGCCGCCCAGGGGACGGGCGCGGGGGCGGGACGGAGCCCGGCGGTCAGCCAGGGCGGTGGGGTGAGCCGCGCGGGACGTGCCATGGGCTCACGGTACGTGGGCGGGGGCGAGTCGTCCGGCAGGCGGGTGCGGGCGATTGCGGGCAGGTGCAGGCGGGTACGGGCAGGCGCAGGCGCGTGCGGGCAGGCGCAGGCGGTCAGCTGCGGTAGCCCTCCACCTCCGCCGCCGGGCGGACGGCCGCCGTGTCCGGGTCCTCGCCGAACTCGACCTTGGCGCGGCGCTGGCGCAACAGGTCCCAGCACTGGTCCAGTTGCACCTCCAGCTCGGCGAGCCGCGTCCGCTCCTCCGGGAGGAGGCCGCCCATACGCTGCCGCAGGGCCCGCTCCTCTTCGACGAGGGCGCCGATGTTCGTGAGGATCTGCTCGTCGTCGTACATCCGGTCCATGGTTCCAGCGTCGCCGATCAGCGCCCGGCGTGCAGGTCGAGCCCGGTCAGGACGGCCCGGTGGTCCGACCCCGCCAGGTCGAGGAACCGCACGTCGCGCACCCGGAAGTCGTCGCTGACCAGCACGTGGTCGATCTGGACGTACGGCGGCAGGGGCAGCTCCCGCGGCCACGTCGGCGTCCGCGCGGCGCCCGCGAGCCGTGCCGCGTCGTGCAGTCGGCCGGCGTCGAGGACGGCGCGGAACGCGGCGTGGTCCTGGGAGGCGTTGAAGTCCCCGGCCAGGAGCACGGGGCCGCCGTCGCGGTGCGCGGCGGCGAACGCCTCCACCCGCCCCAGCTCGCGCTTCCACAGGCCGACCTGTCCGGGGAGCGGCGGCAGCGGGTGGGCGAGCCGCAGCTCCACGTTCCGGCCGCCGATCCGGGCGGAGGCGCCCGGCATGCCCATCGCGGCGGGGACAGGGGGACGTGCGGTGAGGGGGTACGCGCTCAGGACGACCGAGCCGGTCGAGCCCTCGCCGTCCACGACCGCCCGGTGCGGATGGCTGACGGCCAGGGCGGCGGTCAGGGCGCGGGCGCAGGCGGGGTCGCACTCGGAGACGTACACGAGCTGCGGCCGCTCCCGTCGGACGGCCTCGACGAGGGCCCCGGTCGCCTGGCCGAACTCGACGTTGGCGGTGAGCACCCGGAGCCGTTCGACGACGGGGCCGCGGGCGGTGGTGGTGTCCGGCCCGTAGGGCAGCGTGAACCAGGCCGTGACGGCGAGGGCGAGGACCGCGAAGCCGGCGAGCGCCCGCCGCCGGGCGGCGAGCGCGAGCAGCGCGGCGAGGCCGGCCGGGACGGTGAGCCAGGGCAGGAACGACAGCGCCTGCGGAACGGGGGTGACCGCGTCGGTGCCGAGGAGGCGGCAGCCGGCGACCACGGCCGGTACGGCCACGAGCAGGGCCGCGGCCCAGGTGGCGAGCCGCCGCCCGGGCCGGGGGGAGTTCGGAGGGGACGCGGGGCCGGAGGGCCGGTGCTCTGCCAGGACGTGCTCCACCCCGTCAGTGTCGCAGCGCCTGCTGGATCTCCGCCTTCGGCTCCCCCGAGAGGGAGCGGTTGCTGCGCGCCGTACCGGTCTTGGAGCCGCCCGGCTCCACGCCGTCGATGTTGAGGACGACGGCGTCCAGCAGATTGCCGTCGGCGTCACGGAAGTTGACCCAGACCGTGTAGTCGGCGTTCTTGTCCGTGGGGTTGGTGGCGGTGATCTCGGCGGTGACCCGGTCGCCGTCCGTCTGCGTCGCTCCGGCCTTCACGTTGTCGGTCGCGTTCACCCCGTCCTTGACCTGGTTCATCTTCTCCTGGGCCGCCGAGGCGGCCGCCGCCGTGGCGGAGGAGACGATGTCCCCGGCCTTCTGCTGGCTCTCCTCGGTGCAGCCGGTGACGGTCACGGCCAGTGCGAGGAGGGCGGTGGCGCAGACGGAGCGGGTCCGGGTGCGGGCGGCGCCGGGACGGGTGGCGGCGCCGGTCATGCCGGGGCCGCCCTGTCCTTGCCGAAGGAGGTGTCGTCCGTGGCCAGCGCCCAGATCACGAAGATCGAGATCGCCATGGAGAACAGCGCCCACCAGGGGTGGTACGGCAGGAAGAGGAACTGGGCGACGACGTTCAGGGAGGCCAGCGTGATGCCGCCCATGCGCCCCCACTCGGAGCCCTTGAGGATCCCGGCGCCGGCGACGGCGACGAGGATGCCGAGGACGATGTGGACCCAGCCCCAGCTCGTCAGGTCGAACTTGAAGACGTAGTCCCCGACGCGGGTGTAGACGTCGTCCTCGGCCACGGCGGCGATGCCCTGGAGGACGTCGAGGATGCCGATGACGAGCATCAGGACGCCGGCGAACAGGGTGCCGCTGGAGGCCCAGGCCGAGCTCGACGAGGGCTGGGGCGGACGCGGCGGCGGGGGTGAGGGCGGGGGCGGGGGTGCGGTGTGCTGGCTCATGGGCCCATCGTGCGGCGGCCGGTCCGTGAGCGAACGTCCAGCTGGGCCGTACGGGTGAGGCCCGGGCTCAGAGCGTGTCGAGGAACGCGGCGAGCGCGGCGTCGAACTCCTCCGGCCGCTCCAGGTTCGGCAGGTGCGCCGCGCGCTCGACGACCACGAGCGTGGAGTGCGGCAACGCCGCGTGCATCGCCTCCGCGTCCGTGACGGGGGTGTACGTGTCGTCCCGGCCGACGACCACCAGCGCGGGTACGGAGACGGTGGTGAGCAGCTCGCGGTAGTCGGGCCGGTCGGCCCGGCCGCGCAGCGCCGCCGCCGCGCCCTCGGGGTCGGTGGCGCACATCATCCGGTGGACGTGGGGCGCGGCGTGTGTGTTGTACGGGGCGACCATCCGATCCAGGACCTCGTCGGCGTACCCCTTCATGCCCTCGCGGACCAGCCGGTCGGCGAGGGCGCGGCGGCCCGCCCTCCCCTCCTCGGTCTCGGCGGCGGGGAACGTGTCGGCGAGGACCAGGCCGCGGATCCGGCCGGGGAAGAGGCGGTAGCACTCCATGACGATCTGGCCGCCCATGGAGAGGCCGCCGAGGACGAACTCCTTGATGCCGAGGTGGCCGAGGAGCGCGGCGAGGTCTCCGGCGAAGGCGGAGAGCGGGGTGGTGCCGGGCACGACGGTGGTGGCACCGTAGCCCCGCAGATCGGGGGCGACGACCCGGTGCGTGGCGGAGAAGCGGTCGATCTGGGGCCGCCACATCGTGCGGTCGAAGGGATGGCCGTGGACCAGGACGAGCGCGGGGCCCGCTCCCTCGTCCTCGTAGCGGATCGTCAGTCCGTCGAGCTCTGCGGAAGGCATGGTCAGAGGCTAGGCAGTCCTCGTTTCTCGGTGCAATGACATCCTTTGCTCTCGGTGCAATGAGAGGGAGCCCGATGGAGGAGTACCGCCGGATCGCCGACCGTGTCGCGGAGCGGATCGCGGACGGGCGGCTGCGCCCCGGCGACCGGCTGCCGCCGCAGAGGGTCTTCGCCCGGCGGCAGCGGATCGCCAACTCGACCGCGATCCGGGTGTACGGAGAGCTGGCGCGCCGGGGTCTGGTCGTGGGGGAGGTGGGGTGCGGCACCTTCGTACGGGCGGCTCCGCCGTCGGCCGGGGCCGCGGTCGCGCTCGCCGAGGCCACCGGGCACGCGCCGGTCGACCTCCAGCTCAACTACCCGGTGATTCCGGGGCAGTCGGAGCTGATGGCGCGGGCGCTCGTCTCCCTGGCCCGCCCCGATGTGCTGGCCGGCGCGACGAACGGCCCGGCGGCGGCAGCCGGGACGCCCCAGGCGCGCGCCGCCGCCGTCCGGGTGCTCGCGCGGCGGGGCTGGGAGCCCGAGCCTGAGCGGGTGCTCTTCGCGGGCAACGGCCGCCAGGCCATCGCGGCGGCGCTCGCCGCGCTGGTGCCGCCCGGGGGTGTGCTGGGCGTGGAGGAGCTGACGTATCCGCTGGTCAGGACGGTGGCGGAGCGGCTGGGGGTGCGGCTGGTGCCGATCGCGCTCGACGAGGAGGGGATACGGCCGGACGCGCTCGCGGCGGCGGTCCGCGCGCGATCGCTCTCCGCCGTGTATGTCCAGCCCACCCTGCACAACCCGCTCTCCGTGACGGCGGGTCCGGAACGTCGGGCCGAACTGGCGGGCGTGCTGCGGGAGTCGGGGCTGACCGCGATCGAGGACACCACGTGGGCGTTCCTGGTGCCGGACGCCCCGGCGCCGCTGGCCGCGCACGCCCCGGAGCGGGTGGTGCTCGTCGACAGCCTCTCCAAGCGCCTCGCACCCGGGCTGACCGTAGGCCATCTCGTGGCTCCGGCGGGCCTGGTGGAGGAGCTGGCGGGGGCGCTGCGCTCCGGCGCGTGGACGGCGGGCGGGCTGGCGCTCGCGGCGGCGACCCGGTGGGCGGCGGACGGCACGGTGGCGGAGGTGGCGGCGGGGAAGCGCGCGGACGCGGCGGCCCGGCACGCGCTGGTGCGGCGGCATCTGGGCGGGTACGAGATCCGCACCTCGCCGCAGGCGTACTACTGCTGGTGGGAGCTGCCCGCGCCCTGGCGGGCCGAGACCTTCGTGGCCGCGGCGGCGGAGCACGGGATCGCGCTGACCCCGGGCGCGGACTTCGCGGCGGGGGGTCGCGGCGCGGCGGGCGCGGTGCGGGTGGGGCTCGCCTCGCCCCCGCTGCCGGTCCTGGACGACGCGCTGCGGCGGCTTTCCGGGCTTGCCTCCGGCATCCTGGATATTTAATATCCAGAATATGAGGATGAACGAGGGCGTCGAGTGGGCGTTGCACAGCTGCCTCAACCTGGCCTGGATCGGGCCGGAGCGGGCGGTGACGGCGGCGCGGCTCGCGGCCTACCACGAGCTGCCCTCGGCCTACCTCAACAAGCAGCTCCAGGCCCTCTCCCGGGCCGGGATCGTCAGCTCCGTCTCCGGCCCCAAGGGCGGCTTCCGGCTGGCCCGGCCGCTCGACCGGATCACGCTCATGGACGTCGTCACGGCGATCGAGGGCCCGGAGGAGGCGTTCCGCTGCTCCGAGATCCGGCAGCAGGGGCCGGGCGCCGGACCGGCCGGGAGCTACGCGGCCGAGTGCGCGATCGCGGGCGCGATGGGGGCGGCCGAGCTGGCCTGGCGGCGGGAGTTGGCGGCCCGCACCCTGGACGACGTCCGGCAGCGGGCGGAGCTCCAGGCGCCCGCGGCCCCGGAGCGCATCCGCCACTGGTTCGCCAACGCCTGACGTGCCCACCGGGCCGTTCTCGACGCGCCCTCCCTTCGACGGGAGGGCTTTTCAAGGGGGTGATTCTGGATGTTTGATATCCAGATTGAGAAGGGGGCGGCGCGGCAAGAGGGCCGTGCCCGGGTCGCGGCCGTCACTCGGCGCCCTCCTCGTCGGGCTGCTCGTCGACGCGACCGCGCTCACCGCGCCGCTCTCCGCGGGTGCCGCGCTCACCGGCCGCCTGCCTGGCGGCCGTAACCTCCGGAAGGAAGCACAGCTCATGACCACCATCCCGGCTGTCACGGCCACCGACGCGCGCACGATCACCAACCCGGCGACCCTCCACGACCCGTCCCCCTTCGGTTACAGCCACGCCGTCTCCGCCCCCGGCGAGCTGGTCTTCATCGGCGGCCAGTACGCCTCGGACGAGACCGGCGCCCCCGTCCCCGGGGACTTCGCCGCCCAGGTCGAGCTGGCCTTCACCAACCTCCGGCGCGCGCTGGAGGGCGTGGGGCTCGGCTTCGAGCACGTCGTACGCCTCGGCTCGTACATCGTCGACCACGACCTCGCGAAGCTGGAGGTCCTCGGCGGGGCGCTGCACGGCGCCTTCGGCGACCGGCTGCCCGCGCAGACGCTCAGCGGCGTCGCCGCGCTCGCGCTGCCGGGGATGCTCTTCGAGATCGACGCGGTCGCGGTCCGCCCGGCGGTGTGACCGCCTCCGGCCCCGCCTCAGCCCGAACCGACCGGCCCCGAGGCGCCGGCCGACGCCGGCACGGGACGGGGGCGAGCGCCGGCCGGCGCCTGCCCCCGTCCCGCCCGGTTGCGGCGGCGGGGGCTGCGGGTGTGACCTAGAGGGTGCAGGGGGGCGAGAGTGAAGGAGCTCCTGCCATGGCCGCACACGCAGCGATGCCCGCCCGGAGGCATCTGAGTACCCAAGGCTTGGTCCTGCCCCTCACGCTGGGCTTCGCCTACGGCTTCTGGGCGGCCGCGATCGTCCGTGACGGAGGGATCATCGACTGGGGCGAGGTCGTCCTCGGCATCGTCTCCGGAGCCGTGCTCGCGGGCGCCGTGTACGCACTGCGCCAGTGGGGCCACGTCCTGCCGCGCGAGGTGCACGCGGCGGCCTGGGGCGTGCTCACCGGCTGCGCCGTCGGCTTCCTCTTCAGCCTCTCGGGCCCGAGCGTGTACTCGGCCACCGTCCTCGGCCTGGTCGTCGCCGGGGGGACCATCATCGCCGCGTTCTACTGGCTCTACACCCACGAGGACGTCGGGGCCGTGGAGCGCGCCGTGGTCCGGCACCAGCACCAGCACCCGACCGTGATGCCGGCGAACGGCGGGGCCCAGGCCCCGAGACGCCGGTAGAGGCGAGGAACAGGCCTCCCGGCTCCGCCTGTCGTGGTGGGGCCCGGCTCTCTGCGCCGGACGGGGGAGATCGGGTCGCTCTCTGGCATACGGGCCGCGTCCGTCGGAGACTGGGTGGAGCGGACCGCATCCGGCAGCCTGGAGGCACACGCATGACCGACCTCGCCATCGAGACGGAGGGCCTGGTCAAGGTCTTCGGTACGAACCGTGCCGTCGACGGTGTCGACCTGCGGGTTCCGGCCGGTACCGTGTACGGCGTCCTCGGCCCCAACGGCGCGGGCAAGACCACCGCCGTCAAGATGCTCGCGACCCTGTTGCGTCCCGACGGCGGGCGGGCCCGGGTCTTCGGCAAGGACGTCGTCGAGGACGCCGACACCGTGCGCGGCCGGGTCAGCCTCACCGGTCAGTACGCCTCCGTCGACGAGGACCTCACCGGCACCGAGAACCTCGTCCTGCTCGGCAGGCTCCTCGGCCACAGCCGCTCCGCCGCACGGGACCGCTCGGAGCAGCTGCTCGCCGCGTTCGGACTGGCGGAGGCCGCCGACAAGCAGATCAAGAACTACTCGGGCGGGATGCGGCGCCGTATCGACATCGCCGCGTCCATCCTCAACACCCCCGACCTGCTCTTCCTCGACGAACCGACCACCGGCCTCGATCCGCGCAGCCGCAACCAGGTCTGGGACATCGTCCGCGCGGTCGTCGCCCAGGGCACCACGGTCCTCCTCACCACCCAGTACCTGGACGAGGCGGACCAGCTCGCCTCCCGTATCGCCGTCATCGACCACGGGAAGGTGATCGCGGAGGGTACGAAGGGCGAGCTCAAGGCCTCCGTCGGCTCGGGATCGGTGCACGTACGGCTCCGGGACGCCGAGCAGCGCCCGGAGGCGGAGCGGGTCCTGCGGGACGCCCTGAAGGCCACGGTCCAGCTCGACCCGGACCCGGTCGCCCTCACCGCCACCGTCGACGGCCACGGCACGGACCTCGGCGCCGCCGAGCAGGCGGCCCGGGCGCTGGCGGAGCTGTCGCGGGCCGGCATCACGGTCGACAACTTCGCGCTCGGCCAGCCCAGCCTCGACGAGGTGTTCCTGGCGCTGACGGACAGGAAAGGAACGACGGCATGACCACCGTCACCACCGGCAAGGAAGCGGCCGACACGCTCGACTTCGTCGCCCCGAAGGCGGACGAACTCGCGGCGCTCCTCGTGGGCGGGACCCGTCCGCCGCGCCCAAGCGCGCTCTCCGCGTCGATGACCTTCGGCTGGCGGGCCATGCTGAAGATCAAACACGTGCCGGAGCAGCTGTTCGACGTGACGGCGTTCCCGATCATGATGGTGCTGATGTACACGTACCTCTTCGGAGGCGCGCTGGCCGGCTCGGTCTCGGCGTACATCCAGTTCCTGCTGCCGGGCATCCTCGTGATGAGCGTCGTGATGATCACGATGTACACGGGTGTCTCGGTCAACACGGACATCGAGAAGGGCGTCTTCGACCGCTTCCGCACGCTGCCGATCTGGCGGCCCGCCCCGATGGTCGGCTATCTGCTCGGTGACGTCGTGCGCTATCTGATCGCGTCGGCGGTCATGCTCACGGTCGGCATGATCATCGGCTACCGCGCGGACGGCGGTGTGGTCGGCGTACTGCTGGGGGTCGC
The DNA here is from genome assembly GCF_055563155.1 of Streptomyces sp. NPDC013317. Classification (NCBI taxonomy): domain Bacteria; kingdom Bacillati; phylum Actinomycetota; class Actinomycetes; order Kitasatosporales; family Streptomycetaceae; genus Streptomyces; species Streptomyces sp. NPDC013317. The sequence continues at coordinate 278,012 of NZ_JBVHDX010000008.1, read as the reverse complement.
GCTGCTCCTGGTGTTCTCGTTCGCGTTCTCGTGGATCTGGACGATGTTCGGACTGATGCTGCGCAGCGAGAAGTCGGTCATGGGCGTCAGCATGATGGTGATCTTCCCGCTGACGTTCCTGTCCAACGTGTTCGTCGACCCGAGCACGATGCCGGGCTGGCTGCAGGCGTTCGTGAACAACAGCCCGGTGACGCACGTGGCGACGGCGGTACGGGAGTTGATGGCCGGGAACTGGCCGGCGGCGGACATCGCCTGGTCGCTCGGGTGGTCCGCGCTCTTCGTGATCGTCTTCGGTGCGATCACGATGCGGCTCTACAACCGCAAGTAGTCACCGCCGCGCGTGGTGACCGCCGTACGTGCCGCCCGCCGTACCTGCTGACCTCGGCACGGCGTCACCGCCGTGCGGGGTCACTGCCCTCGCGGGGTGGTCTGCTGGACCGCCCAGCGGTTGCCGTCCGGGTCGGCGAAGTACACGAAGGAGCCCCACGGCTGGTCGTCGATCTCGCTGGTCTCGATCCCGCGCCGCTTGAGGTCGGCGTGCGCCTCCTCGATGTCCGTCACGACGACCTGCATGTTGTCGAGGGAGCCCGGCTTCATCTCCGTGATGCCCTTGCCGAAGGCGATGGAACAGGCCGAACCGGGCGGGGTCATCTGGACGAAGCGGATGTCGTCGCTGACGGGGAAGTCGTGGTCGAGATGGAAACCCACCTGCTCGTAGAAGGCCTTGGCCCGCTCGATGTCGGTGACGGGCACGCCGATCAGTTCCAGCTTGATGTCCATGAGGGCATCATGCGCCCGCCGACGGCCGGTTGCACGGCAACCGGCTCATTCGCCCCGGACCACGACCACCGGGCACGGGGCGTGCTGGGTCACCCGGGTGGAGACCGAGCCGAGCAGTGCGGCCTTGAAGCCGGCGCGGCCGCGGTCGCCGACGACCAGCAGGGTGGCCCCCTCGGCCTGGTCGATCAGGGCCTGGGCCGCGTTGCCGCCGACGACCGTGCGGGTGACGCCGGCGGCGACGGACGGGTCCAGCGCCTTGGCCAGTGACTCGTCCAGGAACTGTTCTGCGAGCATCTCGGGGTTGAAGTCCGGCGGCACCCCGGGCGCGGCCGTCCAGGACGCCGGGTACTCCCACCCGATCACCGCCTGGAGGGAGTCCCCGGTGAGGGCGGCCTGGGCGGCCGCCCACTTCAGCGCCTTCAGGGACGGCTCCGACCCGTCCACGCCCACCACGATCCTGCCGGCCATGTCGATCTCCGCTCGTCGTACGGCACATCTGCCCCCGACGCCAACGTAAGAGCGGATCAGTCCAGGCGCAGGTCGGCGAGTTGCCGCTCGAACGGCACGACCTCGTCCTCGTCCGCGTCGCCCGCCGGGCCCCTGGCCGCGACCAGGTCGGCGAGTTCGTGGCCCGCCCGGGCGATCCGGGACGGGAGGCCGTCGGTGTATTCGTCGCCGCCCGAGCCCCAGTCCTCCGAGGCCGCGTAGACGGCCGTCGGGACGACCAGGGCCCGCAGATAGGCGAAGAGCGGGCGCAACGCGTGGTCGAGGACGAGGGAGTGCCGGGCCGTTCCGCCGGTCGCGGCGATCAGCACGGGCGTGCCGGTCAGCGCGACCGGGCCGATCAGGTCGAAGAAGGACTTGAACAGACCGCTGTACGAGGCGGTGAAGACGGGGGTCACCGCGATCACCCCGTCGGCACCGGTCACCGTGTCGATCGCCTCCTGGAGCTGCCCCGAGGGGAAGCCGGTGACGAAGTTGTTCGCGATGTCGACGGCGATGTCCCGCAGCTCGACGACCCGGACCTCGACGATGTACTCCTGTTCGGTCAGCCGCGCCTTCGCCGCCCCGGCGAGGCGGTCGGCGAGCAGCCGGGTGGAGGAGGGGCTGCTCAGACCGGCCGACACGGCCACCAGCTTCAGGGTCTGCATGACTTACGCCTCCTGGTTGTCGGTGCCGGTGCGGGTGACGGCGGGGTGGAGCGGGGCGGTCTCGGGGACACCGGCCGGCCGCAGGTTGGCGAACTCCTTGCGCAGCACGGGGACGACCTCCTCGCCGAGGATGTCGAGCTGCTCCAGGACGGTCTTCAGCGGCAGACCGGCGTGGTCCACCAGGAAGAGCTGGCGCTGGTAGTCGCCTACGTACTCCCGGAAGGACAGGGTGCGTTCGATGACCTCCTGCGGCGAGCCGACCGTCAGCGGGGTCTCGCGGGTGAACTCCTCCAGGGACGGGCCGTGGCCGTAGACGGGCGCGTTGTCGAAGTACGGGCGGAACTCCCGTACGGCGTCCTGGGAGTTCTTCCGCATGAAGACCTGGCCGCCGAGGCCGACGATCGCCTGCTCGGCCGTGCCGTGGCCGTAGTGCGCGTACCGCCGGCGGTAGAGACGGACCATCTTCTCGGTGTGCTGCTTGGGCCAGAAGATGTGGTTGGCGAAGAAGCCGTCGCCGTAGTACGCGGCCTGCTCGGCGATCTCGGGGGAGCGGATGGAGCCGTGCCAGACGAACGGCGGCACTCCCTCCAGCGGGCGGGGCGTGGCGGTGAAGCCCTGGAGGGCGGTGCGGAACTTGCCCTCCCAGTCGACGACGTCCTCCCTCCACAGCCTGTGGAGGAGGGCGTAGTTCTCGATGGCGAGCGGGATGCCCTGGCGGATGTCCTGACCGAACCACGGGTAGACCGGGCCGGTGTTGCCGCGGCCCATCATCAGGTCCACGCGGCCGTCGGCGAGGTGCTGCAGGGTGGCGTAGTCCTCGGCGATCTTCACCGGGTCGTTGGTGGTGATCAGCGTCGTGGACGTGGAGAGGATCAGCTTCTCCGTGCGCGCGGCGATGTGTCCGAGGAGGGTGGTCGGCGACGACGGCACGAACGGCGGGTTGTGGTGCTCGCCGGTCGCGAAGACGTCGAGGCCGACCTCCTCGGCCTTGAGCGCGATGGCGACCGTGTTCTTGATCCGCTCGTGCTCGCTCTGGGTGCGGCCGGTCGTGGGGTCGGTCGTGACGTCACCGACGGTGAAGATCCCGAACTGCATCGTGCTCACCTCTCGCCTCGGGGGCTGTTGGTTGAATCGTAAACTATCTCGCTCAACGGCGCATCCCCGCGTCCCATTCCCGGCCCCCTCCAGGTCGCCGGCTCCTCGTCCACGTGGGCCGGAACGCCCAGAAGCAGGGTGCGGGAGGGGCCTCCCGTAGAGTTCGCCGACGTGAGTACCGTTCCTCCAGCTGCGATATCGGTCGTCGGGATCGGCGCGGACGGCTGGGACGGCCTTCCCGCGCGCTCCCGCCGCGTCCTCGGCGCCGCCGAGGTCCTGATCGGCGGCCCCCGTCAGCTCGGCCTGCTGCCCGCCGCCGAGTGCCCCGGAGAGCGGATCGCCTGGCCTTCGCCGCTGCGGCCCGCCGTCCCCGGACTCTTCGCCGCCCACGAGGGCCGGCGGATCGCGGTGCTGGCCAGCGGCGACCCGATGTTCTACGGCATCGGCCGGACGCTCGTGGAGACGCTGGACCCCGAGCGCCGCGCCGGCCTGAGGGTCCTCCCGCACCCCTCCTCCGTGTCGTACGCCTGCGCCCGCGTCGGCTGGGCCCTGGAGACCGTGGAGACGGTCTCCCTGGTGGGCCGCCCCCTCGCCGCGCTCTCCGCGTCGCTGCACGACGGCCGACGGGTGCTCGTCCTCAGCGAGGGCGCCGAGACGCCCGGCGCGGTCGCGGCGCTGCTGCGGGAGAAGCGCTTCGGAGCGACCCGGATGCGGGTCCTGGAGCAGCTCGGTTCGGACCGCGAGCGGACCGTCGACGGCACGGCCGACGCCTGGCCGCCGCACGAGCGGGTCGACCCCCTGAACGTGATCGCCCTCGACCTCGTCCGCTCGCCGGGCGCGCCGCGCCTCGGCGCCGTGCCCGGGCTGCCGGACGAGGCGTACGAGCACGACGGCCAGCTCACCAAGCGGTACGTTCGCGCCGCGACGCTCGCCGCGCTCGCCCCCGCGCCGGGGGAGCTGCTGTGGGACATCGGCGGCGGCTCCGGCTCGATCGGCATCGAGTGGATGCGTACGGAACGGTCCTGCCGGGCCGTCGCCGTGGAGAAGGACCCCGTGCGGGCCGCCCGGATCGAACGCAACGCCGCCGCCCTCGGCGTCCCCGCGCTGCGGGTCGTGACCGCCGCCGCGCCCGGCGGCCTGGCCGGCCTGCCCGTCCCGGACGCGGTCTTCATCGGCGGCGGCCTCACCGCGCCGGGCCTGCTCGACGCGTGCTGGAACGCCCTGCCCGCGGGCGGACGGCTGGTCGCCAACACCGTGACGCTGGAGTCCGAGGCGCTGCTCGCCCGGTGGTACGGCGAGCACGGCGGGGAGCTGGTCCGGCTCGCCGTCGCCCAGGCCGTCCCGGTGGGCGGCTTCACCGGCTGGCGCCAGGCGATGCCGGTCACACAGTGGTCCGTAACGAAGGCAGGAGCTGGAGCATGACCGTCTACTTCATCGGAGCGGGCCCGGGCGCGGCCGACCTCATCACCCTGCGGGGCGCCCGCACCCTCGCCTCCTGCGGGGTCTGCCTGTACGCGGGCTCCCTGGTCCCGCGCGAACTGCTCGCCGAGTGCCCGCCGGACGCGCGGCTGGTCGACACCGCGGACCTGGACCTGGACCGGATCGTCGCCGAGATCGTCCGCGCCCACGAGGCCGGGCAGGACGTGGCGCGGCTGCACTCCGGCGACCCGTCCGTCTTCAGCGCGGTCGCCGAGCAGATGCGCCGGCTCGACGCGCTGGACATCCCGTACGAGGTCGTCCCCGGCGTCCCGGCGTTCGCCGCCGCGGCGGCCGCGCTCAAGCGGGAGCTCACCGTCCCGACGGTGGGCCAGACGGTCATCCTCACCCGCATCGCCCAGCAGGCCACGCCCATGCCGGAGGGCGAGGACCTGGCGACCCTGGGCCGCAGCGGCGCCCTCCTGGTGCTCCACCTGGCCGCCCGGTACGTCGACCGGGTCGTCGCCGAGCTGCTCCCCCACTACGGCGCGGACTGCCCGGCCGCGGTCGTGGCGATGGCCAGCCGCCCGGACGAGATCGTGCTGCGGGGCACGCTGGAGGACATCGCGGGGCAGATGAAGGAGGCGGGGATCACCAAGACGGCGGTGATCCTGGTCGGCCGCACGCTGGCGGCCTCGCAGTTCCGTGACAGCCACCTCTACGACCCGGCGAGGGACCGTCACACCTGCTGAACGGGGAGCGGTGGCCGGTGGGCCGGCGCCGCCCCCCTCCACGCGCCCGGGCCGGACACCCCGGTGGGTGTCCGGCCCCGGCTGTCAGGCGTTCGGCCGCTTGCCGTGATTCGCCTTCTTCTTCTTGCGGGCGCGCTTCTTGTTGCCTCGCTTCGCCATGGGGCACATCCCTCTCTCGTGGGGGCACTGCCCTCGCAAGCCTAGGTTCGGAGCTCGGGGGCCGCATCCCGTGTCGCACGGCCGGTGAGCCCGGCCGCCGTCACGGTCCGGCGGGTTCCGCTCGGCCCACCACCGTGCCCGCGCGGTCGATGCAGACGACGTCGACCGCGACCGGGGCGCCGCGCAGGACCGCCAGGGCCTCGTCGCGGGCGCGGGCGGCCACCAGGTCGCCGAGGGGCACGCCCGCGGCCTCGCAGAGGCGGAGGGCCGCCAGGCCCGTGTTCGCCCCGGCGATCTCCGCGGCGAGGGCCTCCGACGCACCACCCGTGCGGGCCAGGTCCGCGAGGAAGGCCTTGTCGACCTGGGAGCGGGCCGAGTGGAGGTCCAGATGGCCCGCGGCCAGCTTGGAGAGCTTGGCGAAGCCGCCGCAGACGGTGAGGCGGTCGACCGGGTGGCGGCGGACGTACTTGAGGACGGCGCCCGCGAAGTCGCCCATGTCGAGCAGGGCGATCTCCGGAAGGTCGTAGAGCGTCGTCACCGTCCTCTCCGAGGTGGAGCCGGTGCAGCCCGCCACATGCGTCAGACCCGCCGCGCGCGCAACGTCCACGCCCCGGCGGATGGAGTCGATCCAGGCCGAGCAGGAGTACGGCACGACGATCCCGGTCGTCCCCAGGATCGACAGGCCGCCGAGGATCCCGATCCGCGGGTTCCACGTCGAGCGGGCGATCTCCTCGCCGTGGTCGACGGAGACCGTGATCTCCACGTCGCCGCCCGCGCCGTGCGCCGCCGCGACCTCCGCCACGTGCTCGCGCATCATCTGCCGCGGGACCGGGTTGATCGCCGGCTCGCCGACCTCCAGGGGGAGGCCCGGCAGGGTGACCGTACCGACGCCGGGACCGGCGCGGAACACGACGCCCGAGCCGGCCGGGAGGAGCCGTACCGTCGAGCGGATCAGCGCCCCGTGGGTCACGTCCGGGTCGTCGCCCGCGTCCTTCACGACCGCCGCCATGGCGTGGTCCGCCGTCAGCTCCTCCGCCGCGAGCGCGAACGCCGGGCGGCCGCCCTTCGGCAGGGTGATCGTCACGGGGTCGGGGAAGTCGCCCGTCAGGAGCGCCGTGTACGCGGCCGTCGTCGCCGCCGTCGCGCACGCCCCGGTCGTCCACCCGGGGCGCAGACCGGTGTGCTTGAGTTGGGCGTCGCGCCCGCCGCCTGCGCTCATGAAAGGGCTCCCGTGCACGTACTCATTCTCGGCGGGACCACCGAGGCCCGCGCCCTCGCCGCGCGACTCCACGCCACCGTACGGGTCACCAGCTCGCTCGCCGGGCGGGTCGCCGCCCCCCGGCTGCCCGTCGGGGAGGTCCGGATCGGCGGGTTCGGCGGCGTGGACGGGCTCGTGGAGTGGGTGCGCGCGCACGCCGTGGACGTGCTCATCGACGCCACCCATCCCTTCGCGGAGAACATCAGCTTCAACGCGGCCCGGGCGGCCGCCACCGCCCATGTTCCCCTGCTCGCCCTGCGCCGCCCCGGCTGGGTCCCGGCGGCGGGGGACGACTGGCACCCGGTCTCCTCCCTGGAGGAGGCGGCACGGGCTCTGGACGGGCTCGGGAGCAGGGTGTTCCTGACGACCGGCCGGATGGGGCTCGCCGCCTTCGCCGACTGCCCGCAGCGGTTCCTCGTGCGGTCGGTGGACGCCCCCGAGCCCCCGATGCCCGCCCGCACCGAAGTCCTCCTGGACCGGGGGCCGTTCACCCTGGAGGGAGAGCGGGAGCTGCTCGCCCGCCACGGCATCGACGTCCTCGTCACCAAGGACAGCGGGGGTGCCGCGACGGCCCCCAAGCTCGCCGCGGCCCGCGAGGCGGGCATTCCGGTGGTCATCGTCCGCCGCCCGCCGGTCCCGCAGGGCGTACCGGTGGCGGCGACCCCGGAGGAGGCCGCCGCATGGGTGCGGGGGCGGGCGGAGGCACCTCCGCCGCGGGCGTGAAGGCCCCGCTCCCGCCTACGCCTCGGGGGCCGTCGCGGCCCTTCCCGCCTACGCCTCGGGGTAGCGCCGGGGCGTCCAGGTGATCGTGCGGCCGTCGCCGCGCTGGACCGCGCGCGTCTGGGACGAGCCGATGAGCAGCAGCGTCCGCATGTCGACCTCCGACGGCTCCAGCGTCTTCAGCGTCACCACCCGTACCGACTGCTCCGGGCCGCCCACGTCCCGCGCCACGACCACCGGGGTCTCGGGGGAGCGGAGTTCGAGGAGCAGGTCACGGGCGGCCGCCACCTGGTGCGTACGGGACTTCGAGCCCGGGTTGTAGAGCGCCAGGACCAGGTCCGCCGAGGCCGCCGCGCGCAGCCGCGCCGCGATGACGTCCCAGGGCTTGAGGCGGTCGGAGAGGGAGACGGTCGCGTAGTCGTGGCCCAGCGGGGCGCCCGCCGCGGCCGCCGCCGCGTTCGCGGCCGTCACGCCCGGGAGGACCCGTACCGGAACGTCCGCGTACCGCTCCTCCGACGCCACCTCCAGGACCGCCGTCGCCATCGCGAAGACGCCCGGGTCGCCGCCCGAGACGACCGCGACCCGGCGCCCGCGCCGGGCCAGGTCGAGGGCGAACTCGGCGCGCTCGGACTCGACCTTGTTGTCCGAACCGTGCCGGAGCTGGCCGGGACGCAGCGCCGGGACCCGGTCGAGGTACGTGGTGTAGCCGACCAGGTCGTCGGCGTTGACCAGCGCGCCGCGCGACTCCGGGGTCAGCCAGGGCGCGCCCGCGGGGCCCGTGCCGACGACGACGACCTCGCCGCCCGTCTCGCGGGACTCGGGGGCGACGGCGTCGATACGGGAGGGCAGCACGGCCACCGAGAAGTACGGCACCGTCTCGGCGTCGACCTCGGAGAGGACCGCCGTCCGCTCGCCCGCCATGAACGCCCGCTCCACGTAGCGGGCGTCCTCCAGCCGGCCCGCCCGCTCCAGGGCGCGCCGCACGGTCGGGAACGTGCGGCCGAGCTTCATCACGACCGCCGAGTCCGTGCCCGCGAGGCGGGCCGTCAGCTCGTCCTCCGGCAGGGTGCCGGGGATGATCGTCAGGACCTCCTCCGCCTCGCACAGCGGCTCCCCGAGCCGGGCGGCGGCGGCGCTGACGGAGGTGACACCGGGGATGACGGTGGTGTCGTAGCGGTCCGCGAGGCGCTTGTGCATGTGCTGGTACGAGCCGTAGAAGAGCGGGTCGCCCTCGGCGAGCACGGCCACCGTGCGGCCGGCGTCCAGGTGGGCGGCGAGACGGGCGGCCGCCTCCTCGTAGAAGTCGTCGAGCGCGCCACGGTAGCCGCCGGGGTGGTCCGTGGTCTCCACCGTGAGCGGGTACATCAGCCGCTCCTCGACGTGGTCCTCGCGGATGTGCTCGGCGGCGATCGAGCGCGCGATGGAGCGGCCGTGGCGGGCGGAGTGGTAGGCGATCACGTCGGCGGAGGCGATCGCCTTCACGGCGGCCACCGTCATCAGGTTCGGGTCGCCGGGGCCGAGGCCGACTCCGTACAGCCTGCCGGGGGTGGTGGCGCTCATGCCTGGATCTCCGCTTCGGTCGCGATGGCGTTGATCGCGGCGGCGGTCATCGCGCTGCCGCCGCGCCGGCCGCGTACGACGAGGTAGTCGAGGCCCAGGGTCTGGTCGGCCAGCGCGTCCTTGGACTCGGCGGCGCCGATGAAGCCGACCGGGATGCCGAGGACGGCCGCCGGGCGTCCGGCGCCCTTCTCGATCATCTCCAGGAGGCGGAAGAGGGCGGTCGGGGCATTGCCGATGGCGACGACCGAGCCTTCGAGGCGGTCGCGCCAGAGTTCGAGCGCGGCGGCGCTGCGGGTCGTGCCGAGCTCGGCGGCGAGCGCGGGCACGGACGGGTCGGAGAGCGTGCACACCACGTCGTTGTCGGCGGGCAGCCGCTTGCGGGTGACGCCGCTGGCGACCATCTGCGCGTCGCAGAGGATGGGCGCGCCGGCGCGCAGGGCGGCGCGGGCGCGGGAGACGACCTCGGGCGAGTACGCGAGGTCGCGGACGAGGTCGACCATGCCGCAGGCGTGGATCATGCGCACCGCGACCTGGCTGACGTCGGCGGGCAGACCCGCCAGATCCGCTTCGGCGCGGATCGTGGCAAAGGACTGGCGGTAGATCTCCGCGCCGTCCTTCTCGTAGTCGAACATCCTGTTGCTCTCGCTCATCTCGTTGGGGTGCGGGCCGCCGCGACGGCGTGGGGAAGGTCTGTACGGGGGGTGGGGCGGCCGTCCACGAGGTAGTGGCCGTCGTCGGTGGCGACGACGTCGACCCAGGCGCGGCCCTGCGGGTGGCCGCACCGACGCTCGCACCCGGAGAAGTGGACGGGGAGACCGCCGCGGCCGGGAGTGGCGTCGGCGCGCACGTCCGCGAGGGACTTGGCGCAGCCGGGGCGCCCGGTGCAGGCGCCGACGCCGACCCAGGGGTCGGCGGGCCGGGTGATGAGGCCGGCCGCGTCGAGCTCCGGCAGTCGCTCGGGGGAGGCCCCGACGACGACGGCACCACGCCAGGGCGTGAGCCGCACCTCGTCGGCGGGCAACAGCGCCCGGAGTTGGGCGGCGGTCAGCCGCCCGAGGGGCGCGAGCACGTGCAGCGCGCGCCCGCCGAGCGCTCCGGGCTCGGGCGGAGCGCGGTGCGGCAGCGGCGGTGCGGGGGTGACGGGGCGGGCGTCGACGCCGGCCCGCGCGAGTGCGGCGGCGAGGTCGAGGAGGCCGGTCTCGGCGTTCGCCGCGCCGGCCCCGTCCTCCGGGCCGTCGGCGCCCGGCAGCCCGTTCGGGCCGGCGGCGTCGGTGGCTTCCGCTTCCGGCGCTCCGGAGCGCGGCAGTTCCTTCACGCGCCACGCGCCGTTTCCGGCGTCCTGTGCGGCCCGCAGGAACGCGTCGGCCGCGGCGAGCGCGGCTCGCGGCGCGTCGGCACCTGCGACGCGGAACGCCTGTCCGCCGACGCACAGCAGGGCGTCGGCGGCGCGCGGCGCGGGGCCGACGCTCCCGCTCGCCGTGGCTCCGCCGGGCGACGGGCTCGTGCCCGTCCGGTCGGCGTCCGGCCGGGGGCCTTCTGCGATCAAGGTCACATCTCCGCCCAGCCCCGCCACGTCGCCGCGGCCGTCGTCCAGGGCGAAGAGGAAGCGGCCCGAGAGGGCCGCCGTCCAGGGGGTCGCGCACAGCAGCGCGTCCAGCTCGCGGGCCCACAACTGGACGTCCGCGTGGCCGAGTCCGTCCAGTGTGGCCGCCGGGGAGGCGACGATGTTGCGGACCCGTTCGTGGGTGGTCGAGGGGAGGAGGCCCGCCTCCGCCAGGCGGTCCGCCAGTTCCGCGCCGCAGCCCTCGCCGAGGCCCCGCAGCTCCACGTTCCCCCGGGACGTGACCGTCACCCGTCCGTCGCCCAGGGACTCCGCCGCCGACGCCAGAACCTGGACCTGACGAGACGTCAACAACCCTGCGGGCAGGCGCAGTCGGGCCAGGCGACCGTCGTCGGCGGGGTGCAGTCGGAGCGCCCCGGGGCAGGCGTCGCCACGGTCCCGTATGAGAGGTTCGCCCTGGTTGGGCGCAGGGGGCGTGGTGGGCGGCATGGCGGCGAGCATACCCACGTGAATCCGGGTGACCCCCCGGGCCGCCGAGCGCACGATCTACTATGCAGATCGGCATGGGGTCCCAGGACCCCGGGGAGGAAGCCCGGTGAGAATCCGGCGCGGTCCCGCCACTGTGAGCCGGGTCCCGGAAGGGGCCGGGTGAGTCAGGAACTCCTGCCGTCCACACGACCACCCGGGGCGCGGACAACCCCGAGGAAGGCCTGCGCACGCATGCGAATTCTGTTGCTGTCGCACTCCGACACCGACCTGCTCAGCGCCCGCGCGGCCGGCGGCCCCGTCGCGTACCGGTTCGCCAACCCCTCCCGCCTCGCCCTGGACGACCTGCCCGGGCTCCTGGACGGCGCCGACCTCGTTCTCGTACGCCTCCTCGGCGGTCTGCGCGCCTGGGAGGACGGCCTGGACGCCCTGCGGGCGACGGAGAAGCCGCTGGTCGTGCTCTCCGGGGAACAGGCTCCCGACGCCCAGCTGATGGAGGCCTCCACCGTCCCTGTCGGCGTCGCCACCGAGGCCCACGCCTACCTCGCGCACGGCGGCCCGGCCAACCTGGAGCAGCTGGCCCGGTTCCTCTCCGACACCGTGCTGCTCACCGGTCACGGCTTCGACGCCCCGGCCGCCGCGCCCACCTGGGGCCCGCTGGAGCGGGAGGCGCGCGCCACCGACGGCCCGACCGTCGCCGTGCTCTACTACCGCGCCCACCACATGAGCGGGAACACCGCCTTCGTCGACTCGCTCTGCGCGGCGATCGAGGACGCGGGCGCGCGTGCCCTGCCGCTGTACGTCGCCTCCCTGCGCGCCCCCGAGCCGGAGCTGCTCGACACCCTTCGTACGGCCGACGCGATCGTCACCACCGTCCTCGCGGCCGGCGGCACCAAGCCCGCCGAGGCGCAGGCGGGCGGGGACGAGGACGCCTGGGACGCGGGCGCGCTCGCCGCCCTCGACGTGCCGATCCTGCAGGCGCTCTGCCTCACCGGCTCGCGCGCCGCCTGGGAGGAGAACGACGAGGGCCTCTCCCCGCTGGACGCCGCGAGCCAGGTCGCCGTGCCCGAGTTCGACGGCCGGCTCATCACCGTCCCGTTCTCCTTCAAGGAGATCGACGAGGACGGACTTCCGGCGTACGTCGCCGACACCGAGCGCGCCGCGCGCGTCGCCGGGATCGCGGTCCGCCACGCCCGCCTGCGGCACATCCCGAACGCCGAGAAGAGGCTCGCGCTGGTCCTCTCCGCGTACCCGACCAAGCACTCCCGGATCGGCAACGCGGTCGGCCTCGACACCCCCGCCTCCGCCGTCGCGCTCCTGCGGCGCCTGCGTGAGGAGGGGTACGACTTCGGCCCGGTCGAGGAGATCCCCGGGCTGGTCTCCGGGGACGGCGACGAGCTGATCTACGCCCTGATCGAGGCCGGTGGCCACGACCAGGACTGGCTGACCGAGGAGCAGCTGGCGAAGAACCCCGTCCGCATCCCGGCCGCCGACTACCGCCGCTGGTACGCGACCCTCCCGGCCGAGCTGCGCGAGGCCGTCGAGGAGCACTGGGGCCCGGCGCCCGGCGAGATGTTCCTCGACCGGTCCCGCAACCCCGAGGGCGACATCGTCCTCGCCGCCCTGCGGCGCGGGAACCTCCTCGTCCTCATCCAGCCGCCGCGCGGCTTCGGCGAGAACCCGATCGCGATCTACCACGACCCCGATCTCCCGCCGTCCCACCACTACCTGGCCGCCTACCGCTGGATCGCGGCGCGCGCCGAGGACGGCGGCTTCGGCGCCGACGCGATGGTCCACCTCGGCAAGCACGGCAACCTGGAGTGGCTGCCCGGCAAGAACGCCGGCCTGTCCGCCGCCTGCGGACCGGACGCGGCGCTCGGCGACATCCCGCTGGTCTACCCGTTCCTGGTCAACGACCCGGGCGAGGGCACGCAGGCCAAGCGTCGCGTGCACGCGACGCTGGTCGACCACCTGGTGCCGCCGATGGCCCGCGCCGACTCGTACGGCGACATCGCCCGCCTGGAGCAGCTGCTCGACGAGTACGCGCAGATCTCCTCCATGGACCCGTCCAAGCTGCCCGCCATCCGCGCGCAGATCTGGACGCTGATCCAGGCGGCGAAGCTCGACCACGACCTGGGCCTGGAGGCCCGACCGGAGGACGACGGCTTCGACGACTTCCTGCTGCACGTCGACGGCTGGCTGTGCGAGGTCAAGGACGCCCAGATCAGGGACGGTCTGCATGTGCTCGGCGGGGCGCCGGCCGGTCCCGAGCGCGTGAACCTGGTGCTCTCGATCCTGCGCGCCCGGCAGATCTGGGGCGGCACGCAGGCCCTGCCGGGTCTCCGTGAGGCCCTGGGCCTGGACGAGTCCGCCGCGACCCGCACCACCGCCGACGAGGCGGAGGCGACGGCGCGCGAGCTGGTCGAGGCGATGGAGGCGGCGGACTGGTCCGTGGACGCGGTCCCGGCGGTCGCCGCCGCGTACGGTCCCGACGTCCAGGCCGTCCTCCGCTTCGCCTGCGAGCAGGTCGTGCCGCGGCTCGCCGCCACGACCGACGAACTCGCCCACGCCGTCCATGCGTTGAACGGCGGCTTCGTCCCGGCGGGGCCCTCCGGGTCGCCGCTGCGCGGCCTGGTCAACGTGTTGCCGACCGGCCGGAACTTCTACTCCGTCGACCCCAAGGCCGTCCCCTCCCGCCTCGCGTGGGAGACCGGCCAGGCGCTCGCCGACTCGCTCCTGGAGCGCTACCGCTCCGACAACGGGGAGTGGCCGACCTCCGTCGGTCTCTCGCTGTGGGGCACGAGCGCGATGCGCACGGCGGGCGACGACGTGGCCGAGGCCCTCGCCCTGCTGGGCGTCCGCCCCACCTGGGACGACGCCTCGCGCCGCGTCAACGGCCTGGAGGCGATCCCGCTCGCGGAGCTGGGCCGCCCGCGCATCGACGTCACGCTGCGCATCTCGGGCTTCTTCCGGGACGCCTTCCCGCACGTCATCGGGCTTCTCGACGACGCCGTACGGCTGGCGGCCTCGCTGGACGAGCCGGCCGGGGAGAACTTCGTACGGGCGCACGCGCAGGCCGACCTGGCCGAGCACGGCGACGAGCGGCGCGCGACGACCCGGATCTTCGGCTCGCGGCCGGGCACCTACGGCGCGGGCATCCTCCAGCTGATCGACTCGCGCGACTGGCGCACGGACGCGGACCTCGCCGAGGTGTACACGGTGTGGGGCGGCTACGCCTACGGCCGGGGTCTGGAGGGCCGTCCGGCCCGCTCGGAGATGGAGACGGCCTACAAGCGGATCGCGGTGGCCGCGAAGAACACGGACACGCGTGAGCACGACATCGCCGACTCGGACGACTACTTCCAGTACCACGGCGGCATGGTGGCGACCGTCCGCGCGCTGACGGGCACGGCCCCCGAGGCGTACATCGGCGACTCCACCCGCCCGGAGACGGTCCGCACGCGGACCCTGGTCGAGGAGACCTCGCGGGTCTTCCGCGCCCGGGTGGTCAACCCGAAGTGGATCGAGGCGATGCGCCGCCACGGGTACAAGGGCGCGTTCGAACTGGCGGCGACGGTCGACTACCTCTTCGGCTACGACGCGACGACGGGCGTGGTCGCCGACTGGATGTACGACAAGCTGACCGAGACGTACGTCCTGGACCCGGAGAACCAGGCCTTCCTGAAGGAGGCCAACCCCTGGGCCCTGCACGGCATCGCGGAACGCCTCCTGGAGGCCGAGTCGCGCGGCATGTGGGAGAAGCCGGACCCGCAGACCCTGGCCGCCCTGCGCCAGGTCTTCCTGGACACGGAGGGCGACCTGGAGGACGGCGCCGAGGGCTGAGGCCTCCGCCGGGGCCGGGCGGCCCCGGCGCCGGGCCTCGACGGCCGACGGTCTACACCCGGGCCGCCTGCGCCGGGGCCAGTTCGAGGCGGCGGCCGGGGAAGGACCGCCTGATGCGGCGGTCGTGGGTGACCACGACCAGCGTGCCCCGGTAGGTGGCGAGTGCGGCCTCCAGTTCCTCCACGAGGCCGGGGGCCAGGTGGTTGGTCGGTTCGTCGAGGAGGAGCAGGTCCGTCGGGCGGCTGACCAGACGGGCGAGCTCCAGCTTGCGGCGCTGGCCCGTCGACAACTCCCTTACGGGCGTGCTCAGATCGGCCGCTCCGAAGAGCCCGAGCCGGAGCAGCTCCTCCTCCCGGCCCGGGCCGAAGGCCGCCGCGACCGTGCGCGGGTCGTCCGGTGGGGCGCCGTCCTGGCGGAGCATGCCGACCCGCGGTGGGACCGTCACCGTCCCGCCGTCCGGGGCGAGTTCGCCGGCGAGGACCTTGAGCAGCGTGGTCTTGCCCGCGCCGTTCGGGCCGGTGACCAGGAGGCGTTCGCCGGGGGCCAGATGCAGGGAGTCCAGGCGCAGCCTGCCCTCCACCCGTACGTCCGTCAGCGCGACCGCACCCGGGTCGCCCTCGATGTCGGCCGCGAACCTCAGCGGCTCCGGGGGCGGCGGCACCGGGTTCTGGTCCAGCCGGTGGAGCCTCTCCCGGGCGGCCCGGATCCTGCTCATCGCGCCGTGCGCCCGTGACCGGGCCCGGAACGCGCCCGCCCCGCTGAACGCAGCCGGAGCCTTGCGCGGGATGGCGGAGAAGCGGTCGATGTTCGTGTCGGCGAGCGTCGACCTGCGGGCGGTCTCGGCCCGCCACTCCTCGTACTCCCGCTCCCACCGGGCCCGTTCGGCCGCCCGTCCGGTCAGATAGCCGGCGTAGCCGTTGCCGTACCGGCGTACCGTCCGCCGCTCGTGGTCGACCTCCAGGACGGCGGTGGTGACCCCGTCGAGGAAGGCCCGGTCGTGGGTGACGGCGACGACCGTCCCCCGGTGGGTGCGCAGCCGCTCCTCCAGCCAGGCCACGGCCTCGTCGTCGAGGTCGTTGGTCGGCTCGTCGAGCAGCAGCAGTTCGGGGTCGGAGGCGAGGGTCGCGGCGAGCGCGAGGCGTGAGCGCCGTCCGCCCGAGAGGGTGCCCAGGGCGCGGTCGCGATCGAGCGGTTCGCGTTCGCCGAGCCGGCGGAGTGTCGTCTCCACCCTCCGGTCGGCGTCCCGTCCGCCGCGCGCCTCGTACGCGGCGAGCAGCGCGGCGTAGCCGTCGAGGTCGCCGGTGCGCGAGAGCGCCGCCTCGGCCTTCCGGATCGAGCGTTCCAGCCTTCGTACGTCGGCGAGCGCGAGGTCGATCGCGTCGCCGACGGTCGCCGTCCCCGCGAGGTCCAGGGTCTGGGGGAGGTGGCCGAGACCGCCGGGGGAGTCGACGGCGACGGTGCCGTTGTCGGGCGCCTCCAGGCCGGCGAGGAGCCTGAGGAGGGTGGACTTCCCGGAGCCGTTGTCGCCGACGACGCCCACGCGCTCGCCGGGCCGCACGGTGAGGGAGACGCGGTCGAGGACGAGCCGGTCGTCGTAGCGCTTGGTGACGTCGGTGAGTTGGACTCGGAACAAGTGGGGATCCTTCGCGTCGGGGACAGGGACAGGGACAGGGACAGGACAAGGGGGCAAGGGGCAGGAACTCAAGACGATACGTATCGTCTCGTGTGACCGACGATAAGGGTTCGCTCGCCAGCTTGCAAGACGTTCCGTCTCGTCAGTCCCGGGAGGGCTCGCCCAGCACCCGCACGGCCTCCACGATCAGATCCCAGAAGCCCGCGACGTCGACCTCCATACCCACCTCCGCGTTGGCCGGGCGGCCCGTCACCCCGAGCAGGTCCACCACCGTCGCGCCCCGCGTGTACGTGCCCGTCAGCTCGACCGACACCGCCGCCCGCACCAGGCTGATCAGGGACGGGTCGATCAGATGCGCCACGGTCAGCGGATCGTGCAGCGGCGGGGCGTCGAAGCCGAACACCTCGCGGTACGTACCGGCGAAGTAGGTCAGCAGCTCGACGCAGAGCTTGGACAGAGGCGTGCCGAGCGCCGCGATCCGCGAGACGACGTCGGCGGTCGCGCGTGCCTGGTGGGTGGCGTTGAGCCCGAACATCGTGATCGGCAGCCCGCTGGAGAAGACGATGTCCGCCGCCTCGGGGTCGCAGAGGATGTTGAACTCGGCGGCCGGGGTGGTGTTCCCGCGCCCCGTCGAGCCGCCCATCAGCACGATCCGCTCGATGCGCGGGGTCAGCTCCGGGTGGGCGAGCAGAAAGGTGGCGATGTTGGTCAGTGGCCCGGTCGGTACGAGCGTGACGGGCGCGGGATGCGCGAGCAGGGTGTCCCGGATCAGTGTGCGCGCGTCGCGCGGGTCCTGCGGGACGTCCGGTTCGCCGTCGCCGAAGCCCGGGCCGTCGAGCCCCGAGCCGCCGTGGATGTTCTCCGCGACGAGCGGCGGCCCGTGCAGCGGGCGGTCCCGTCCGGCCGCGATCGGCACCCCGCGGATCCCGGCGACGGCGCAGACCCGGCGGGCGTTGAGGGTGGTCTTCTCGACCGTCTGATTGCCCGCCACGGTGGTCACGGCCAGCAGGTCGACGGCCGGATGGGCGGCAGCCAGCAGGATGTTGAACGCGTCGTCGTGACCGGGATCGCAGTCGAGGATCACGGGTACGGGCATACGTCCACCGTCCCATACGGCCGCCCCGCCGTCACGACCACGTGCCGCCGCCGACGTGGCGCCGACGTGCCGCCGCCGACGTGGCGCCGACGTGCCGCCGTCGACGTGCCGCCCGCGCTACCGCTCCCTCCCGGACGCCACCGCTCCTCCGCGCTACCGCTCCCCCAGCGTCCGTACGGGAGTGCCCGCCAGGTACGCCTCGATGTCCTCCACCGCCTGCCCGAAGTAGCGGTCATAGTTGCCGCGCGTCACGTACCCCAGGTGCGGCAGCGCCAGGACGTTCGGCAGGGTGCGCAGGGGGTCGTCGGCCGGGAGCGGTTCGGTGGCGAAGACGTCGAGTCCGGCGCCCGCGATCCAGCCCTCGCGCAGCGCCCGCAGCAGCGCCTCGCCGTCGACCAGGCCCGCCCGAGAGGTGTTGACCAGATACGCCGACGGTCGCATCGCCCGCAGTTCGGGCTCCCCGATCAGCCCGCGGGTCCGCTCGGAGAGCACCATGTGCAGCGACACCACGTCCGCGCGCTCCATCAGCGCCCGCCGGTCCGGCACGTGGGCGACCCCGTGCTCCGCCGCCCGTTGTGCCGTCAGGTTCGGGCTCCAGGCGACGACCTCCATGCCGAAGGCGAGCCCGACCCGGGCGACCCGGCCGCCGATCTTGCCGAGGCCGACGAGCCCGAGCGTCCGCCCGGACAGGTCCGCGCCGACCGTCGACTGCCAGGGCCCTCCCTCGCGCAGCGCCTGCGCCTCGGCCGGGACCTGCCGGGCCAGCCCCAGGATGAGCGCCCAGGTCAGCTCGGCGGGCGGTTCGGAGCTGCTGGCCGTACCGCAGACGGTGATCCCGAGGGCTGCCGCCGCCGCCAGGTCGATGGAGGCGTTGCGCATGCCGGAGGTGACCACGAGCCGCAGCCGGGGCAGCCGCCCGAGCAGCTCTGCGTCCAGCGGCGTCCGCTCGCGCATGACGACGAGGATCTCGCAGTCCCCGACCGCCGCGACCAGCGCGTCCCGGTCGGTCAGGTGCTCGCGCAGGACGCGTACGTCGACGCGGTCGGCGAGCCGGCTCCAGTCGGCGGAGGAGAGGGCGACGCCCTGGTAGTCGTCGAGTACGGCACAGCGCGGCTTCATGGCCCCATGATCGCGCGGCCGGCCGATCGTACGACGGGGGCCCCGGCCCCGCCCCGCGCTGCTGCGACACCCCGCTTGACGGCCCGTGAACGGCCCCGCTCGGACCGGCGGGAGTTCGTGATCACTCGCCGATTCGGACGAGGGCGATGGTGATGTTGTCCGGCCCACCGGCGTCGATGGCGGCCTTCCACAGTTCGAAGGCCGCCTTGCCGTCGTCGTGGACGCGCAGCAGCTCCTCGATCTCGCCCTCGGGCACGGGGTCGGTGAGCCCGTCGCTGCACACGAGATAGCGGTCGCCCGGCGAGAGCGGGAAGGCGGCGATGTGGGGGGCGACCGGGTTGTACGTCAGGCTGCCGCCGAGGGTCTGGGTGACGGCCGACGTGGTCCGGTGCCCGGGCGCGGGCGGCGGGCTGTCGTCCACGCTGACCTGGCGCAGCCCGTCACCGGTCGCGTGGAAGACCTTGCTGTCGCCGACGTTGAACGACAGCAGCGACCCGTCCAGGACCAGCGTGCCCGCGACGGTCGTCCCCATGGTGGCCAGCTCGGGACGGCCGTCGGCGGCCGCGTACACGGCACGGTTGCAGAGGGCCAGCGCCTCGCCGACCGTCTCCGGGCCGTCGAGCGCGGGTCCGAGACCCGCGAGCCGGCGGACGACCAGGGCACTGGCCACCTCGCCGGCCGGCTGGCCGCCGAGCCCGTCGGCGACGGCGACGAGGAGCGGCCGGTCCGGCGGGAAGGCCAGGGTCTGGGGGGTGTCGGTCACCGTCCCGCACAGGGTCCAGGGCCCGACGACGAGGCTGTCCTCGTTGTGCTCGCGCATCAGCCCGGCGTGGCTGAGGGCGGTCACGGCGATGTACGACGCCACGGCATCCGCCTCCTCGTGCCTCGTACCCCCATTCTCCCGCGATCCCGCGACGTGTCCTGTGCGGGCGGCCCGTGTCCCGTGCGGACGACCCGGCATGCGGCGCGGGCCCCGCCGTCGCAGGCTGGTCCTGAGCCGCCCGCCCCAGGGGAAGGCCGAGGGAAAGGACGTCCGCCGATGTTCGCGAGGCTGAGCACCTACCAGGGGTCACCGGTACCGCCGGAGGGCGACCTGGCAGCCAAGTCGGAGGTGATCGTCAAGCAGGTGGAGAACCTGCCGGGGTTCCGGGGCGCGTTCTATCTCGTGGACCGGGTGACGGGGAAGGCGAGGTCGCTGACCCTGTGGGAGGACGAGGCGGCGATGCTGGAGAGCGAGGAGCCGGCGGCGCGGGTACGGCACGAGTCGTCCCAGCGGGAGGGCCAGCGGGTGGTCTCGGTGGACCACTTCGAGGTGGCCTTCGTCCGCATGGCGCCCTGACGGGACGGGCGCCCTGACGGGACGGGCGCCGACGGTACGGCCGCAGCTGCTGAGGGACGTGCCTCAGCTCGCCGCGCGCTTGACCAGCGCCTCGATGAACGCCTCGTCGTCGGCGGTGAGCCGTGTCAGGGCGAAGGCGGTGGGCCACATGGTGCCCTCGTCGAGGTTGGCGGGGTCGTTGAAGCCGAGGGTGGCATAGCGCGCCTTGAACTTCGCCGCGCTCTGGAAGAAGCAGACGACCTTGCCGTCCTTGGCGTACGCGGGCATCCCGTACCAGGTCTTCGGCGTGAGCTCCGGCGCGGCGGCCTTCACGACGGCGTGGATCCGCTCGGCGAGGACACGGTCCGCCTCCGGCATCTCGGCGATCTTCGCGAGCACCTCGCTCTCTCCGTCCGCCTTGGCCGCGCGCGGGCTGCGGCGGGCGGCCTTCTTCAGTTCCTGGGCGCGTTCCTTCATCGCGCCCCGCTCATCCTCCGTGAAACCGTCGTACGACGTGGCGGCCGAGTCGGTGCTCTCCATGGCAGGTCCTCTCGCGGTGCTGGGGCGGGTCGGGGCGGGGCGGTTCTCCGTGCTGGTCGCGCTGGTTCGTACTCGTCGTACTCGTCGTACTCGTCGTACTCGTCGTACTCGTCGGATCGGCGTGCTGCGGGTCAGATCCGGCTGGTGGCCGGGGCGGGCTCCCAGGCGAACCCGTCGGGGTCGGTGAGGGCCTCGGTGCCGCCTCCGAGGACGAGCCGGTGCGAGCCCGTGCCGTCGACGGGGACTCCGACGTCCTTGGCGAGGGCGCGACGGCCGTACAGCGCGAGCTTGACGGGGCCGGACCCCGCGGCGAACTCGACGTACTTGCGGCCGAAGCTCTTCGTCACGGTGAGGCCGTGCTCGACGTAGAACTGCCTGCTCGCGGTCACGTCGGCGGCGCCGAGCAGGAGCACGATCTGGTCGATCCGGCCGGTGGCGGGGCCCTTGTCCTTCTTCTCCGACGTGGCGATCTTCCAGATCGTGCCGTCGGGCGCCCGGACGACGCCGCCGTAGCCCCAGAAGGACTTCGAGACGGGCTTCAGCGCCGTGGCGCCGGCGTCGAGGGCGGCCTCGACGAAGGCCGTGACGTCGGCCGGCCGGGAGACCGTGAGCGACAGCGAGAAGCCGCGGAAGCCGGTGGTCGGGGCGTCC
The DNA here is from genome assembly GCF_055563155.1 of Streptomyces sp. NPDC013317. Classification (NCBI taxonomy): domain Bacteria; kingdom Bacillati; phylum Actinomycetota; class Actinomycetes; order Kitasatosporales; family Streptomycetaceae; genus Streptomyces; species Streptomyces sp. NPDC013317. The sequence goes on along the minus strand of NZ_JBVHDX010000008.1, from coordinate 256,874 downwards.
GAGGCCCGCAGGCGGACCTGGTCGCCCAGACCGAAGGCGGTGTAGAAGCGCTCGGCGGCCGCGGTGTCGGCCACCTCCAGGGTGACGGTGTCGATGGAGTTCATGACTGCCACGCTAGTGACGGCAGGGCCGCCGACGCTTCTCGATTCCTGACCGGTCCGGCGGACCGCTCCGACGCGTCCGCCGCCCGGCTCCGGTAGTCGTCGGGCTCCATGCCGACCCGCTCGGCGAAGTGCGCGCCGAAGACGCCGGACGAGGAGCAGCCGACCTGGGCACGCACCTCGGCGACGCCGAGATCGCCGCGGCGCAGGAGCGCCGTCGCGTGCTCGACGCGCCGGGCCATCAGGTAGGAGTAGGGCGACCGGCCGTACGCCCGGCGGAACAGGCGGCTGAAGTGCCCGGGAGCCATGCCGGCGTCACGGGCGAGCGCGTCGACGTCCAGGGGCCGTGCGTACTCCCGGTCGATCCGGTCGCGGACCCGGCGCAGCCGTGCGAGGTCCTTCAGGTGCTGCGCCGCGACGCGGGCATGCCTCCACGCGGGATGGCACATGGGTGGAACTCCCTTCAGCCGGACGGCTCAGCGGACTTCCTGGATGCGGACGAGGTTGCCCGCGGGGTCACGGAACGCGCAGTCCCGCACGCCGTACGGCTGCCGGGTGGGCTCCTGCACGACGTCGACGTCCCCGACCTGCACCTTCTCGAAGACGCCGTCGAGGTCCGGGGTGGCCAGCAGGATCCACCCGTACGTGCCCTTGGCCATCATCTCGGTGATGGTGCGCCGCTCGTCCTCGGTGATCCCGGGGTCGGCGGCGGGCGGCGCGAGCAGGATGGAGGTCCCGGGCTGTCCGACGGGTCCGACGGTGATCCAGCGCATCTTGCCCTGCCCGACGTCGCTGCGGACCTCGAAGCCCAGCACGTCCCGGTAGAAGGCCACGGCGGCGTCGGGGTCGTCGTGCGGGAGGACGGTGGTGTGAATGGTGATGTCCATGCCCATCACGCTAGTTGGGCTCGTGGCCCGCCGCTTCTCGATTCCTGACGGCCGTCGGAGGAGCCTCTCCTGGTGACAGAACTCCGTCAACCGCTGCGTACCGTGGGCGGTGACCACTCCCTTCCCGCGAACGGAGCACCACATGTCGGAGCGCACACCCACCGCCGAGGTCGTCTCGAACCCGATCGGCCGAGTGGTCGGCGGGCGGACGGAGGTCCGTGACGACGCATGGGGGGAGGTCTCCGCGGTGATCAGGCTGGACGAGCGCTTCGGGCCGGACGCGCTCGCGGGCCTGGACTCCTTCTCGCACGTGGAGGTCGTCTACCACTTCGACCGGGTGCCGGCGGAGAAGGTGGAGACCGGAGCCCGGCACCCGCGCGGGAACACCGACTGGCCGCTGGTCGGCATCTTCGCCCAGCGCGGCAAGAACCGCCCCAACCGGCTCGGTGTCTCCCGCTGCCGCCTGCTGCGCGTCGACGGACGCGACGTCCACGTACAGGGCCTCGACGCCGTCGACGGCACCCCGGTCCTCGACATCAAGCCGTACCTGTCCGAGTTCGGCCCCCGGGGGCCCGTGACGCAGCCGGACTGGGCCACCGAGATCATGCGCGAGTACTACTGAGCGCCGGGAGCCACTCGATCCCGGGGTTCCGGGATTCTCCGCCCGCGGTGTGACGGTCAGCGGACGACCGTGATGCCGAATCTGCCGCCGAACCGACACTCCGCCCGCTACCGCGTCCTGACCCGCCTCCGAGCCGCCGCCCAGGGCACCGCATGCCGCGAACCGACGCGGACAGAGCGCCCTTCTTCGCCGCCCCGGGTGCCGGCGGGGCCCGCCCAGCGCGCTCGTCGGGCGTCGCGGGACGGGCGGGAGCTTCGCCACACCCCCTGGGGGTGTCTCGCCGATCATGCCGGGCTCACGGGGCCTGGCACGCACTCCCCCGTAGCCCTTCGGGCACGGGAGGTACCCCCACGCCGCGTTGTCGTCGGTCGCCGACGCTCCGCGTCGGCTCCCTCCTCCGCCTTGCGACCGCACGCTCCCCCAAGCTCTCGGCTGCGCTCGAGCAGGGGGACCCCATGCCCCCGCTCCCGGATCCGGCCTGATCGACGCAACACCCCCTAGGGCGCGCCCGCTTCGTGTTCTCTGATCGCCGCCTCCACCAGGGCTCGTGCCGCCCAGGTGATGGCCTCCTCCTCTGCCTGCGGGCCGAGGCCACGGACATCACGCAGAGCGATCTGCGCCTCCCAGCCGACCACGATGGTCAGGGCCGAGATCAGCCGCTGGTACGACTCCGGGCTCAGGGTGTCGCGGAGCGGCTCGCAGGCCTGCTCCAGCCATTGGATCCGGCGGGGGCCGCGGCGCGGGGCGGGCGGATCCGGAGTCTCGCCCGCCGGCAGGTCGACGGTCAGGCGGATCAGCCGGCGGCCGAGGGGCAGTGACTGCGGTGAGTACGTCAACAGCGTCCTTATGAGGGCGTCCACCCGGGCAGCGGCGTCGCCGGCGATCGCGGGATCGGCGAGCGCCTGCTCGACCGGGGGCTCGTTGAGCGCGCCGGCGGTCGCGTCGATCAGCAGGTGGTCGAGGCTCGGAAAGTACGTATAGACCGTGCGGCGTGACACGTCGGCGGCGGCCGCGATCTCGTCGACGGACGGCGTCGCTCCGCCGGCGCTCAGCCGGACCGCCGCGTCGACGATCGCCTTACGGGTACGGCGGCGCTGCGCCTCGCGGCCGCCGCGGCGGGCGGGATCGTCCTGGCTCATCGTGCCCTGTCCTCCCGGGGCGATCGGTTCGGCGGGGTCTTGACGCCCCCTCAGGCCGTAAGTATATCTTCGTGCAGTCGCTGCACAGCAGTGCAACGACAGCACTGGCGTGAACTCGAATGTCGTGCGGGTCACATGGCCGTACGTGTCACAGAATCCGGGTCGTCGGTGTCTTGATGTCGAACCCCTTGAAGCGGAGGACACACCATGAGCGAGAACACCGATGTGGTCGTGATCGGCGGCGGGTACGCGGGCGTCATGGCGGCCAACCGCCTGACGAGGCGCGGCGACGTGACGGTCACGCTGATCAATCCGCGCCGGAGCTTCGTCCACCGGATCCGCCTGCACCAGCTGGTGGGAGGGACGGACGGCGCGGTCGTCGACTACCGGGAGGTACTGGGCGAGGGCGTACGGCTGGTGGTCGACACCGTGACCCGGATCGACGCGGCCGCACGCAGCGTGGAGCTGGCGTCGGGCGGCAGGGTCGACTACGACTACCTGGTCTACGCGGTGGGCAGCGGCAGCGCCGACCCGAGCGTCCCCGGGGCGGCCGAATTCGCCTACCCCATCGGCACCTTCGAGGAGGCCGGGCGTCTGCGCCCGGTCCTCGACGCGGCGCCCGCGACGGCCGCGGTGACCGTCGTGGGAGCCGGTCCGACCGGTATCGAGACCGCCGCCGAGCTGGCGGAGGCCGGCCGCGCCGTCACCCTGGTCTGCGGCGGGGTGCTCGGCCCGTACCTGCACCCGAGGGGCCGGCGCTCGGTCGCCAGGCGGCTGGCCGGGCTCGGGGTGACCGTCCTCGACGGCCCCGACACGAGAGTGACGGCCGTGACGCGTGACGCGGTCACGCTCAGCGGAGGCCGCGAGCTGCCGAGCGCTGTGACGATCTGGACCGTCGGCTTCGGCGTTCCGGACCTGGCCGCGCGCAGCGGTCTGAGCACCGACGCGCTGGGCCGTCTGCGTACGGACGAGACGCTGACCAGCATCGACGACGAGCACGTCATCGCGGCGGGCGACTCGGCGGCGCCTTCGGACCTGCCGCTGCGGATGAGCTGCCAGGCCGCGATGCCGATGGGCGCCCGGGCCGCCGACACGGTGCTCAGCCGGATCGCGGGGGAGCGGCCCGAGACCCTCAACCAGTCGTTCGCCGCGCAGTGCATCAGCCTGGGCCGAGGCGACGGCATCTTCCAGTTCGCCAAGCGGACCGACGTCGCCGTCTGGCTCAAGGTCGACGGCCGCCTGGGCGCGAAGCTCAAGGAGCTCGTGTGCGTGGGCGTGGTCAAGCACCTGGCCGACGAGGCGGGCAAGCCCGGCTCGTACCGTCTGCACCGCGCCTCGGGAGGGGCCACCCGCGAGCGGCAGCTCCGGGCCGCGGCAGCCGCGCGGACCGCCACGCCCGCCCCGGTCCGGCGGGCCGGAGTCTGAGCGAACACCTCCCGACGTAAAGGACCCTGACGAGGATGCACATGGACGAGCAAGCCACCGACCCGGCGACCGAGGCGTTCGTCGCCCACCGGAACCTGCTCTTCACCGTCGCGTACGAGATGCTCGGCTCGGCCGCCGACGCCGAGGACGTGCTGCAGGAGACCTGGCTGCGCTGGGTCAGGGTCGATCTGGAACAGGTGGGCGACGCGCGCGCCTACCTGGTCCGGATCACGACGCGGCAGTCGCTCAACCGGCTCCGTACGCTCCAGCGACGCAAGGAGGCGTACGTCGGCAACTGGCTGCCGGAGCCGCTGCTCACCGCGCCCGACGTGGCCGAGAACGTCGAGCTCGCCGAGAGCGTGTCGATGGCGATGATGCTCGTCCTGGAGACGCTGGCACCGACCGAGCGCGCCGTCTTCGTCCTGCGCGAGGTCTTCGACCTGGGCTACGACGAGATCGCCGCCGCCGTCGACAGGACCCCGGCGGCGGTCCGCCAGATCGCCCACCGCGCCCGCCGCCACGTCGACGCCCGCCGCCCCCGCCAGGCGGTCCCGCCGAGCGTGGCCCGGACGGCGCTGGAGTCGTTCCGCCAGGCGCTCGAGACGGGCGACCCGCAGGGCCTTCTCGACGTACTCGCCCCGGGGGTCGTCCTGGTCAGCGACGGAGGCGGCATCAAGCAGGCCGCGCTCCGCCCGATCGCCGGCGCGGACAAGGTGACCCGCTTCATGCTGGGCGGCCTCGGCAAGAACAAGCTCCCCATGGAGGTCGCCTTCACGGTGATCAACGGCAGCCCGGCCCTCCTCGTCCACCTGGACGGCGAGCTCGACGGCATCATGGCGATCCACGTCGAGGACAGCCGCATCACGGGCCTCTACTACGTCCGGAACCCCGAGAAGCTCTCCCACGTGGAGTCGGAGACCCCGCTCACCCTCCGCTGAACCGGCCCCTCGCACGGCAGAAGCCCCAGGCCGTTGGACCTGGGGCTTCTGTCGGGGTGGCGGCGGTCAGAGGCTGATGGTGTAGATGTCTTGGTGCTCCTGGTACGCGGGAACCCATCCGTCGACGGCGCCGGTGGTCGGGCCGGTGCAGTTCGCCCTCTCGAAGCCCATGTAGCTGACGGCCCCCTTCCACCAATAGCCCGAGAGCAGGGTGAAGGTGGAGGGCGTCTGGAAGCAGCCGTCGACCCGCTGGCCGTTCTGATTCGTACCGACGACGTAGAGGGAGTAGGTCTTACCTTCCCTGTCGTAGAACTGGAGCATCTGGCCGTTGGAGCCGGCGAAGGACTGACCGGCGGTGCCGAGAATTCCCGCGAACGCCAGTGCCGTTGCTCCGACGGTCGTGGCGATCTTCCTGCGCATGCTCATGCTTTCCCCTGAGGTCTCGGCCCGTGCAGATCGCCGGGCCACCGCCGCCGCGTTCTCGCTGCGGCGGTGTTCCCCGGCAGCGGAGAATCTAGGTCCGCCCGGCGCGCGGTGGTGTGCGTGACGTGCAGACTTTCTGTCCAACGCGCGCACCGCGTGCACCGCGTCCCGTGGGGGCCGAGGACGACCGGTGTTCGGACGGGGTGATCCCGTACGCCTCACGGAAGGCGCGGCTGAACGCGGTCGCGCTGGAGAACCCCCAGCGCGCCGCGATCAGTTGCACGGGCTGACCGCTCAGTTCCCCGCGCGCGAGGTCGGCACGGGCGCGCTCAAGACGGCTGTGCCGGATGTGCGCCGCGACGGTCAGGGGCTGGTCGCGGAAGAGGGTGTGGAGACTCCGCAGGGACATGCCGTGCCGATCGGCGACCACCTGAGGAGTCAGCTCCGGGTCCCCGAGGTTGTTCTCGATGAAACGGTGGATCCGCTGCAGTGCCTCCTGCGCCCGCGCCTCGGCGGGAGCCTCGCCGGGGTCACCGAGCCGTCGCGCGAGAAGCGCCGTGGCGAGTTCGAGGGCGACGGACCCCATCGCGCGCAGCTCCTCGGGGTCACAGTGCGGGCCGTGGGCGAGCAGCGTCTTCAGGAAGCCGGCGAGGACGGCCCCCGACCCGGCGTCGGCGGCCAGACTCCGTGCGAGGAGCCGGTCCACCCGGTCGGCGCGCAGCGCCAGGGCGGACCGGGGCATCTGCAGCACGACCGACTCGACCCGCCCTCCCACACTGGCCCCCTCGCTCGGCCGCGAGGTGTCGGTGAGAACGAGCCCGCCCGCCACCACGGACTCGCTGCCCCGCTGGGAGATCCTGAAGGCGCCCTGTGTGACGAGCGCCAGCTGCAGGTGCTCGGGGTCACCGCGCCGCACGTGGACCGAGGTGCGGCGCGAAGTCACCGGCGAACACGCCACGGTGGACAGCCGCACCACACCGAGATCCAGTTCCGCGATGCTGGCGTGGAAGTCGGTCCTGCTCTCTGTGCTGAGCAGGACGGGCATCACATCGCTGGACACGGCCTGGCAGAACCACTCGAACCTGTCCCCGCGCGCCACGCCGGCATCCGACGCAACCAGCACTCCCATGCGATCCCCCTGCCGCGACGAGGCGACCAACCCGCCGGCCGATCTGTCGGACCCATGATCCCGGATGGCGCACGACCTGCGTTCTCGACGTCTCTCCCACCGCGCCGTTCGGCGCGCCGCGTTCGGCACGCTGTCGCGGGGTGAGGGTGTCGTCGGCGACGACGTCCGAGACGCCGATACGGCGCCCGGGCTTGAGGGCGCGGAAGGTCTCGGCGAAGACGGCGGGCTTGTCGGTGGTCAGGTCGATCACGCGGTTCGAGATCACCCGGCGGGAGGCACCTCGTCCGGCGTACGTGGCTGAAGTACTCGGGGTGCGGTGAGTATCTGCGCTCTGCTCCCCCCGGCGGAGAGCCGGGACTCTTGGGCCATGCGACGACGACTCCCGATGCTCGACAACCAGCCGTTGGTGACCCTGCTGCTGGCCCTGACGACACTGGCCGCCTGGGCCGCCTGGCTGGGCTGGGACCAGCACCGCGACGTGCACCCCGACGGCTCCACGACCGGCCCCTACGAGGCCTGGCAGGTGATCGGCCTGGTGCTGACTCTGCTGGCGTCCGTGTCCTGGGCGGCATCCCGGCGCCACGTCGTCGGTGCGGTGGTTGGCCCCACCGCCGGGCTGACGGCCGCCGCCTTCTATGACTGGTCGGACGACGCCAGCGGCCTCTTCATGGTCGGCGTGGTGATGGTCATGATGGGAAGTCTCGCCGTGACCACCGCCGTCACCGCCGTGATCGCCGCCGTGACAGGCCGCTCCGACCGCCGAGGCCGGGCGGGGCTGGGGGCGACGTCCTGAAGAACGTCGCCGCCTTGGCCGTCCGTACGGCTCTGACCTGCGGACACGTCTCTTCTCGGGTCCCGTCGGGAGGCTCTGCTCGTACCCGTGGTGACCGCTGTTCACCGCCCTGGAGGGCGCGGATGGGGCACGTGCCGGCTCCCGCTCGGCGGTTCGGTGCGGCTGGACGGGTGTAGTTCGTACCCGACTCCGGCGCCGTCCGACGGGAGTGCCGCTCGGCCGGATTACATGGGCCTGCGCCTCGGCGCGGGGCGTGCCGGTGCCCTTCACGGGCCCGGACCCGACGACTGGAAGAGCACCATGGCAGAGCGCCACCCTCGCAACCGCACCGGCCGCAACCCGCTACGTCGCGGGCTCGCCGCCGCCGTGCTCGCGGTCGGCATGCTGACGGCTGCGGCGGCACCCGGATTCGGGGCCGGCGCGACCCCGCCGGCCCCCGGACCGCAGTTCACCCCGTTGACGGCGGCGGTGATGACCGAACCGGCGCCGTTCCGGGCCACGGACGGCAAGACGCACCTCTCGTACGAACTGCTCACCACGAACGCGCTGTCCAGCAGCACCCAGGTGCGGCTCGACCGTGTCGAGGTCCGGGACGCGCGCACGCACCGGGTGGTGGGCGCGCTGAGCGGCCAGGCGCTGGCCGATGCCGCCAACCCGGTGGGTGACCCCCTGCCGGGTGCGGACGGGTACACCCCGGCGCCCCCGGGGCCGACGCCGACCGTCATCCCGGGCTCCCAGCAGTGGGTCGTCTGGATCGACCTGGCCCTGGACCGCGGCCGACGGGTGCCCGAGGTCCTCGAACACCGTCTCTCGGGTGCGGTCCTCACCGCCTCCGGTTCCTCCCCGTTCGAGGAGACGGTCCAGGTCACCCCGACCGACCGCGCCGCGCCGCTGAACCTGGAGGCGCCGGTCCGCCCCGGCACCTGGTACTCCAGCGAGTCGTGCTGCGGCAACACCCACCATCGGCGCGGCCTCGGTCCGATCAACGGCCGCTTCTACGTGCCACAGCGGTTCGCGATCGACTGGTACCGGGTCGGCGAGCAGGGACAGACCTGGGAGGGCGACCCCGCCCGGCTCAGCAGCTACCTGAGCTACCGTCAGCCGGTCGTGGCCTCGGCCGGCGGCAGGGTCGTGGAGGTCCAGGACGGGATCCCGGACAACACGCCGCCCGTCACCCCGCCGGTCCCGCCGATCGAGGAGACCGTCGGCAACCACGTCACCGTGGAGGTCGCGCCGGGCCGCTACCTGCTCTACGCCCACCTGAAGCCCGGCTCGCTCAGGGTCCGGGAGGGCGACCACGTCGAACCCGGCCGGGTCCTCGGCCTGATCGGCAACAGCGGCAACTCGACCACGCCGCACCTGCACTTCCAGGTGATGACCACGCCCGAGTTCTTCCCGACCGACAGCCCGCCGTTCACCTTCCGGCGGTTCCGCGTCGTCGGAGAGGTCGAACCCCGGATCTGGGACGACAACCTGGGCCTCCAGCCGACCGGAGTCCTGCCGATCACCCCCTCGCCGTACGACGGCCCCCACCGCGCCCGGTACCCGCTCGACCGCGAGGTGCTGGAGTTCTGACCGCTCCCGGCCGGCCCGGCGCGCGGGGCACGGAGAGGCCCGGATGCCCGGACGACGACGAAGGCCACATCGAGCCCGCGGTGACGCCGTTGGTCGACGACGTCGGTGTGCCTCGGGTACAGCGAGCCGTCACCGGAGAGCACGCCGTGCTGCGGCATCTGGTCGGCGGGCTGCCCGGAGACGGCCTGAAGCCGAGTACGAACTCTCCCGGACCGCTCGGGGGCGGTCTCCATAGGCATCCACGGCCTGATGGGCAACTCCCGACACGAACGCGCAGGCCGGGCGCACAGCGCCCACCGGGCCACTCGTAGTGCTGGCCTGGGGGCGGGTCTCCGCGCGGGCATCTGCTCGTGAGTAGTCCTCCGCCAGGCCCCGGGGTTGCACCCGTCGGTCGATGCCGACGGCGGGCGGACTCACCTCAAGCCGATTCCGGCGGCCCGTCGGATGCGGCGGCGCGGCGGTATTCGGCGTTGATGCGCTGGGCCTCTTCGAGCTGGTCTTCGAGGATGATGATGCGGCAGGCGGCCTCGATCGGTGTGCCCTGGTCGACGAGTTCGCGGGCGCGTGCCGCGATGCGCAACTGGTAGCGGGAGTAACGGCGGTGGCCGCCCGCCGAGCGCAGCGGGGTGATCAGGCGGGCCTCGCCGATGGCGCGGAGGAAGCCCTGCGTGGTGCCGAGCATCTCGGCGGCCCGGCCCATCGTGTAGGCCGGGTAGTCATCGTCGTCGAGACGGCCGTACGAGTCATCTGCTGTCATTTGCACCTCTCTGGGAAACGCGTTGAGGGGCCCTGGTGCCAGTACTGGCACCAGGGCCCCGAAGGAACTTCTACACCACCTGCCGGCCCTGATACTGCGCCGGCGTTCTGTGTCCGCGCACCCGACCTGGTTGCTGTCGGGGCTGCGGGGATCGCGGTTGCTTGACCGGAGACCACCTCACTATCGATGTCCTGCGGTACCCGGGCTCAGACGTACGCCCGGGCGATCCTGATGGCGTGGGTTCCTCCGTTCTTCCTCGGTGATCAACTACTTACTACGGGAACTTCGTACTGCGGGTACTGCATGGTGATGCGTACTGCTTGCTCAGTGGCCTGTGACAGCGCCACTCTTCGACAGCCAGCCCCGTTGCCCGTCCTGCGTCTGCTCTGGCTTAGAACCCCACTGCCGAACTTCCCGGTGCGCGCGTCCGCAGCCGACGCCTTCACCAGGGGTACCGCTTGCCGACTTCACTGCTGGGTACTGCGCACTGCGAACACGGGTACCGCACCTGCCATGACCGCGGTCCCGCTTGCGGCGGCCCCTGATCACTGCGGGCCACCCGGTCCGGCCGCCAGTCCCGTCGCCGTCCTGCGAAAGCCTGGCTTCGAAACTCCACCGCCGCACCGCCCTGCGAACTGCAACCAGCTGTAGTTGCTGGTAACGCCTGCCCGGCAGTTCGTCTCTGCCGAGCCCTGTTGTCTCTCTGGGCTACGAGAGAAACCATAGCCACGCCACAGCCGCATGTCTACTCCGGCCAACATAGATTTTCGCGCGTCCGCTGGATAGGTAATCGGCCTCGAACAGTGACGCGAGGGGTCGCGGAGCGGCACCGCCGGGCGAACGGAGGAAAGACGGTAACCGCCTTCCTCCCCCGAACCGTTGCGAGCATGGTGACACCGGTCAGGAGTATGAAGGCCCTGGCGTGGCTGCTGACGTCGGCGCGCAGGTCCGGAGCGGCTGCTTCTGCGCCGCGGTGGCGGTGTTCAGGAGACGCTGCACGGGCCGGGAGCGGTTGACGAGCCGGAGCCTGCGTCCGTGGCGTGGCCACCGTTCGAGGATGGCAAGGAAGCCGGAGTCGCAGAAGGTGACCCGGGCGGTGTCCAGGACGAGGCCGGTGCAGCCGGTGTCGGCGGCCGAGGCCAGCAATGCCCGCAGCGGGGCGGCACTGTAGTGGTCGATCTCGCCTGCGAGCCGGACCACCAGGGTGGTGCCGAGGGTGGTGCAGGAGGAGATGACTATGACGCCGGGCGCGCTGTCCGCGCCCGAGTCATGCACGGTGGTAGAGGCAGGGGCTGCGTGGGAAGTGGCCACTATGGGGACGATGCTCGTGGTGTTCACATCCGCACCAACGTCTCCCGCCCGGGGACAGGAAACGAGCCAGGCAGCCCTTTCACCCCATGTGACCAGCTTCGATCCCCGATCAGGGGAAAGTTCCATCGGAGGGGGCAGACTGCGCCTGGGACGGGCCTCTGGTCCGGAGGCCGTATGGCCTTCTGTCGGCCGAACAGATGGTCGTGCTCCTCGCCGGCGTCAGACGGCGACTGTCCGTCTCCCTGGGAGGATTCCGGTATGGAGCCGCTGGCGAGCCCTTCCGGCTGGTCCGCGCGGGACGGATCCGCCTGTCGCCCAGGCCGCCCCCGGTCGCCCGACCGGTTGAGGGGACGGGGCTACCCGTGAATAGGATCGGCTCTCATGTCGAAGCTTGACGAGTTGCTCGTTGACGTCGCCACGCTGGTGGAGTCCGGGCAGAGCAATCAGATGTCCATGACCGTGGTCACCGGTGGCGCTGTCATCACCGGTCGGCTGGCGCCCGAAGCGGTGTGGAGGCAGCGGGTCTCGGAGGTTCTGGCGGACTCCGCCCGCCTGGGAGAGTTCTCCGCGGTCTTCACCGCTACGACGCGGAGGGACGGACCGCCCGCATACCTGCACTTCCACATGGCGCGGATCCTTCAGGGCACGGTGGGGATCCCGGAGACCGGCGGGATGTACCGCGTCTCGATCGCGGATGTCAGCGCCTGGACCATGGGCGACTTCCGTTACTCCGATCACTGACGTCGAGCCCTTGGGGAACTCGTCCACCGCTACGCGAGAGGGCCCGGTCGGCGGACCGGTCGGGCCCTCTCGGCTGCCTGAGTGTCAGCTCACGTTCGCCCGTGGGTGATGGTCAGGCCGCTGCCGGAGTGCCGAGCATCGCGGAGGCGTGCTCGAACGGGTCGGGGGCGTGGGTGGGCGCGGTGTTCCGGGGGAGGCCGCGGCAGGTGAAGCCGAGCTTGGTCATGGCGCGGAGAACTTCACCCGCACTGAAGTCGCGGCGGTCCTGGCGGGTGATGACCTGGCCGACCTGCATGACGGGGTAGGTGCGGCGACCGATGATCACGGACTCGCCGACGACCTCCTCGGGCTTGACGCCCTTCATGGAGTCCAGGACGCCGCTCTTGGTGAGGTCGAAGGGGAAACGGGCGATGACACAGCGCACGATGCCTCACAGGGAGAGGAAGGGAATGGTTCCGCCGTGGTGAGGCGGTTCACGCGAGGACGAGGGCGGGCGCGAGGGCGCCCAGAGCGTCGTCCTGTCCGCCCGCGCCGGACGAGGCGACGACCCTGGGACGTACGGCCCGCCCGATCGTCACAGCGGTGGCCGAGGTGAGCGGCCCGCCGTCGCCGGAGAGGTCGCGCAGCTGGATCCGGTCCGTGTAGGCGGGGCTGTCACGGACCGTGGTGAGCTGGGTCCGGGTGACCAGGCCGGTGCACTGGTCGTCGCTGTCGCAGACGAGCAGGTGCGTGGTGTGGGCCCCGGCCATGACGGCCAGGGCCACTTCCACGGTCATGTCGTCGCAGACCAGCGGTCCGGCCGTGTCGACGGCGTCGGCCGCCGTCAGGTGCGCGGGGGCGGGGTGCGTCGGGCGGGGCTGCATCTGGACCAGCGTCATGACGTGCCTCCTGCAGAGATGGGTCAGCTTCCGGATCACGTACGGCTCAGGCCGCCGCGTCGCCGACGGAACGCCGTCCGCCGGCGCGCCTCGCCGAAGAGCTGCGCCCGCGCCGGCCGCGGGAGGCCGTGCCGCGTTCGCGCTGCTCGGCCGGCGGCGCGGTGATCGTCACGGGGGTGCCGGAAGGGGTCTGGGCGCCCGTGATCCGGCGGAGCTCCTCCTCGCCGGATCGGACCTGGGTGGTCTCCGGCACGATGCCGGCGGCCGCCATGAGGCGAGTCATGTCGCGGCGCTGCTGGGGCGTGACGAGGGTGACGACGCTGCCGGACTCGCCGGCCCGGGCGGTTCGGCCGCCTCGGTGCAGGTAGTCCTTGTGGTCCGTCGGCGGGTCCACGTTGACGACGAGGTCGAGGTTGTCGACGTGGATGCCGCGCGCGGCGACGTTCGTCGCGACCAGGACGGTGACGTGCCCGCTCTTGAAGCGGGTGAGGGTGCGCGTCCGCTGCGGCTGCGACTTGCCGCCGTGCAGGGCGGCGGCCCGGACACCGCAGTGGAGGAGGTCCTCGGTGAGGCGGTCCACGGCGTGCTTGGTGTCCAGGAACATGATCACCCGGCCGTCGCGCGCCGCGATCTCCGTCGTCAGCCGATGCTTGTCGGCGCCGTGCACGTGCAGGATGTGGTGCTCCATCGTGGTGACCGCGGCCCGGGAGGGGTCCACGGAGTGGACGACGGGGTCGGTGAGGTAGCGGCGGACCAGGAGGTCGACGTTGCGGTCGAGGGTGGCGGAGAACAGCATGCGCTGGCCCTCGGGGCGGACCTGGTTCAGGAGCGCGGTGACCTGGGGCATGAAGCCCATGTCGGCCATCTGGTCGGCCTCGTCCAGCACGGTGATCGCGACCTGGTTCAGCCGGCACTCACCGCGGTCGATGAGGTCCTTGAGGCGGCCTGGGGTGGCCACGACGACTTCGACGCCGCTTCGCAGAGCGTTCGCCTGCCGGCCGATCGGCATCCCGCCGACGACGGTCGCAAGGCGCAGCTTCACGGCGCGGGCGTAGGGCGCGAGCGCGTCGGTGACCTGCTGGGCGAGTTCCCGGGTGGGGACGAGGACCAGCGCCAGCGGCTGACGGGGCTCGGCGAGCTGTCCGGCGGTGCGGGCCAGCAGGGCCAGGCCGAAGGCGAGGGTCTTGCCGGAGCCGGTCCGGCCGCGGCCCAGGACGTCGCGGCCCGCCAGGGAGTTCGGCAGGGTCGCGCCTTGGATGGGGAACGGGACGGACACGCCCTGTGCGGTGAGCGCGGCCAGGATGCGCCGGTCCATGGCCAGGTCGGCGAAGGTCTCGACGGCGGGCAGTGCCGGAGTGATCGTCTTCGGCGGGGCGAACTCCCCCTGCACGGCGGCGGAACGCTTGCCGCGTCCGCCCGACCGGCTGGGACCTCCCGACCGGCTCGCGGCGGACGAACCGGGTCGACCGCCCCGGCCCGTTCCGGCGGAGGAGTCGTACGCGTGGCCGCCGTTGCGGCGGGTGCGGGCGGAACGGCCGTTCGTGCGTGTGGGGTTCATGCAGAACCTTCCTTGATACGGCGCGTATCAAGGACCCGGCAGCGGATGAACAGCATTGGGAATCACAGGCACGGGCCGAATGAAATGCGAAAGCAGGCAGCCTGGCTCAAGACAAAGGAATTGTCGGCGCAAGCGGGCGAGCGAAAGAAATGCGGCAGGTGCACGCGAAAACCCTGCGAAATGCATGCAGCTGGGGCCCGCACCCCGAGGGATGCGGGCCCCAGCTACGTATTACGCGTCAGCGTCAGGCGGAAACGATGTTCTCGGCCGTCGGGCCCTTCTGGCCCTGCGCGATGTCGAAGGAGACCTTCTGGCCCTCCTGGAGCTCGCGGAAGCCCTGGGCGGCGATGTTGGAGAAGTGGGCGAACACGTCAGGGCCGCCACCGTCCTGCTCGATGAAGCCGAAACCCTTTTCCGCGTTGAACCACTTCACGGTGCCAGTAGCCATGTCATATCTCCTTGGGCAGTACGACGGTATCCGTACCGTACGGATACCGTGTCGCCGCGATGATGCCCTGCCCGGAAAATGACCGGAAATACAAAGCGCTTCCGTGTGGCACGCGGCCGACGGGAGACGCTTGAAGTTTTTGGGTACCAAAACTGCAACTGGGTTCGACAGTAGCACGTCACCGCCGCCTGTGTGTCGCGAGTATTTCACCCTGTGTGGCGCCGCTAAAATCTCTGCCTGCGACGGCGGTTAAAACCTCAGGCCGCGAACACAGGTATTCGTGCACCCCGAATTCGGCGGTCCGGAAGCAAGGCGGTCGGCCGGCTGGGCTGTCGGCAGGTCATCGGAACCTGCGTCAGCGGGTCGGAGCCCGGGGGAGTCCCCGAGCGGTTGTGCACGGCGGCGGATCAGCCACGCCACTCGACCAGGACGAGAGTGGCGTCGTCCGAGGTGGCTTCGCCGCGGGCTCGCTTGAGCGTGTGGGACAGGTCCCGTGCCACCGCGCGGACTCCTCGGTCCGTCTTCTCCAGCTGGTTCACCCAGTCGATCAGCTGGTCCTCGCCGAACTGCTCCTGCCCGCTCTCGTGCTCCTCGATCAGCCCGTCGGTGAAGCACAGGACGCGGTCCCCCGGTTCGAGCGTCACACTGCTGACCTGTGGCTGTGCTCCTCCGAAGCCGACGGGGAGGGTGGTGGGGCTGTCCAGGCGGCCCAGGACACGGTGCTCGCGGATCAGAACGGGGGCGGGGTGTCCCGCGTTGACCCATTGCAGGCGGCCGACGGTCGTGTCCAGTCGCATCATCTGGGCGGTGACGAAGTGGTCGGGGGCGAACTGTTCGGCCACCGCCCGGTCCATGAAGAGGTAGATCTCGGACAGCTCCACGCTGATGCGGCGGGCGTGCCGGTAGGCGCCGATGGCGACGGTGGCCATGGTGGCCGCGTCCAGGCCGTGGCCCATGGCGTCGATCATGGCGAGGTGGAGGGTGTCGCCGTTGAGGGCGTAATCGAAGCTGTCGCCGGCCACGTCGTAGGCGGGTTCCAGGACTCCGGCGACGGCGACGCGCGGCATGGTCATGGTCAGCGGCGGCAGGAGCGACCACTGGATCTCCGCGGCGACGTTCAACGGCTCGCTGCGGCGGGTGCGGAAGAAGAGGTCGGTGTAGTCGTTCTTGGTCTGGAGGAGGTCGGCGACCAGGCCCGCGATCCGGCGCAGGATGCGGCGGACGTCGTCGTCGACCGTGTCCAGGGTGACGGCCAGGACGCCGGCCTGGTCGCCGCCGCCGAGCAGCGGTGCGTGGACGCGTACTCCGTCGGCCATCGCCAGCTCGACAGGGAGCGACGTGAGGAAACACCTGCCGGCGTCCGAGCCGTCGATGGACAGCGTCTCGCCGCCCGTCAGTCCTTCGGAGAGCAGGGGGACGAGCCTCTGCTGCTGATAGTCCTGGAGAAGGATCTGCGGATTCCTGCCGCCCAACCGGCCCACCGTCTCGGCGACGACCAGCCCGACCCGGTGAGGGGGCAGCTCGTGCGCCTGGTCCAGGATCGTTCCCAGAAGCCCCTCGTCGAAGCTCTCCGAGCGATCGGATTCCCTGCGCGGTCCGACGGTCATCCCGTTGCCTCCAACCGAGCGGCGATGACCTCGTCCGGTCCTGCCGTACGGGTCGGGTGCCGCGACCGCGCCGCGATCGGGTACCGGAGCGGCCCGCACCAGGGACGTGGCCTCCAGGATGCTTCTCGGAGGCAGGGCACGCCACCCGGCCCCCGTGCGGGGGCATCGGCCGCAGGCGGCCGACGACGCCCTCCCTGGGCCTTCCGCCCTCCCTGGGCCTTCCGAGCCAGCGACGCCCTCCCTGGGCCTTCCGAGCCAGCCGGGTCCGGAGGCGAACCCGCTCAGTCGCCCTCTTCCTCCTCCGCTTCCATGAGGCGGATGCCCTGGTGGGTGAGCGAGACCATCGCGGGTGTGTTTCCCGGCTCCCAGTCGACGGAGACCAGTCCCTCGCCCGCGAGGTAGGAGCAGGCGGCGGCGAGGTCCTGCTCCGGGATGCGCAGGTCGTGGTTGAGCGCGGCCCCGGTGACGCCGAGCAGGCGGTTGCCTTCGGCGGCAGCGTAGAGGGCCTGGAGGATCTGTCGGCGGTACCGCTGCCGTTCGTGGAGTGTCGACATCGCCGCGTGGTCCCGTCGTCGTGTGGTGTCGTTCGTGGCCGGTCAGAATTCCTCGGTGTGGGGGCCGGTGCCGGTGGGAGGTCTGCTGGTGGCGAGCCAGGTGCGGGCGGGCCCGGCGGCGGTCTCGGTGTCGACGGTGAGGTGGAGCCGTGTGCCGCCGCCCGGCATGGGATAGCTGCGCTGCTCGGCCCCGGCGAAGCACCGGCGGATCACTTCGGCGACCGCACGGGCGGCCTCGGGGGCGGCGGAGACGATACGAATCTCGGCGTGTCCCCCCTGCGGCAGGGGCTCGTTCTCGGTGGGGTGCAAGACGGCGTGCTCCGTTCGGGACAAGGCGAGAGGCCGGCGGGTGGGTTGTCCCTGGGGTCGGGTGCCCCACCCGCGGCCTTCGGTCGGAGGAGTGGTCTGAGGTCAGGGCCAGGTGCCCGTAGGCCCGCGATGGTTGTCGTGACCGGGGGGACGGCTGAGGGAGGGGTAGGGGTCGCCGAAGTGGTGGGCCGCTATGCGTGCGTCGTGCTGGGCGTTGAGCCGGTGGATCAGGCGTGTGCCGAGCGCGATCAGAAGTGCGACTGCCAGGAGCGTGATCACGGTCTCCATGTCCTCACCTCCCGGTGCGTCCCGGCAGCGGAATCATCCGAGCGCCGACGACCGGGTGCGCCGCTGGGTGCGGCTGGGGCGCCGGGGCGGCCCCGCCGTCGGTCTCCCACGCGTCTTCGCTGCTCCGTGCCTCCCGTATGCGGCGGCCGGTCGCGGCCTCGCCGGACATCAGCGAGCCCGCGGTGAGGACGCTGCCCGGGAGGGCGGCGGCGGTCATCAGCCGGGTCGCGGAGGCGGGTTCCGTCTCGGGCGGAATCACGAGCAGGTCGCAGCGGCCGGTCGTGTAGGACAGCAGGATGATCTTGTCCGGGTCCTGCTCGGTGAACCAGCCCACGTGCAGGACATGGCCGGTGGCGGCGACCTTGTGCGGGATGACGGGCCAGTGGCCCGGGTTCACCAGGACGCGGGTGATGCGGCCCCAGCGTCCTTCGAGGGAGTCGGCCAGCGCTGGCAGCTCGGCTGCCAGGTCGTGTGAGCGGGGCCACCAGGCGCCGTCGAGCCGGCCGACGAGTGGGGTCTTCGGGGTGAGCGACAAGCGGGCCGGAAGTCCTGGGGTGAGGGCGCGGTTCGCTGTCCTGTCGAGGGTGGTGGTCATGGCGGCGAACCTGCCCCCGGGCTGCCCGTCGGCAGCCCGGTTTTTCGTGTTCCCCGGAAACGACACCTGCGTGGAAGCTGGTGCTCGAAGTACTTCCGGTACCTCCACCCTACGTCCGAACACCCCGTTCTCGGCCTGACAAGGGGAGAGACTTCCGAGCCGCACGAACGCGGGTGCGGCGACGGGCGGACATACGCGAGCCGGGGTTACCGTGAATGGACAGCACAAGTCGCCCCGTCGGCGGCCTGTCGCCTCTCAGGCGCGGCCGACGGGTCGCGGCAGCTCACCTGCAGACGGGCGGACGCACCATGGTCGACCCAGACATTCCGCCCCCGCCCCCGCCCCCGTTGCTCCTGCCGGACGCGATCCACGAGGCGGTGCGCCCCGGTACGGCCCTGCTCCGGCTCGAGACGACGCACTCGCGGCAGGGCGTCCTCGACGGGGTGTGGTGGCCGCGCACCCGCGACGTGGAGCAGGAGGTTCCCGCGCTGGTGGAAGCCCTGACCGAACACCTCGGACCCATCACCCGGGTCGGCCTGGACGCCACCGCGTGGGACGGGATTCCGCCCCGGATGATCATCGACGACCGTGTCGTCCACCTCGACTCCTTCCCGGTCGGCGACGACACCGCCCTGATCACCCGCGGCGACAAGGACCACTTCGCGCTGATGGTGGTGCCGCCGGACACGGAGCCCGACGCCGCCCGCGCGGCCATGGCCCGCGCGGTCCACGCCGACAACATCAAGCCGGCCACCGAGCTCCTCGTCGCCGCGCTTCCCCCACCGGCGACCGAGCAGGGAGGAACGGCATGATCCGGACGGCGGACATCCGCGAGTGGCGCGACCAGGACGTGGTGGACCCCGACGGCCACAAGATCGGCGAACTGGAATCCGTCTACGTCGACACCAGCACCGACGAACCGGCGATGGCCACGGTCCGGGTCGGCCTGCCCACCCGGCACCGCCTGGTGTTCGTCCCCCTGGAGGGGGCGACGGTGGGGCCGGGGTACGTCCGGGTCGCCCACGACAGGAAACTGGTGAAACGGAGCCCTTCGATCGGCACGGACGGTGTCCTGCCCTTCGAGGACGAGGAAGCCGTCTTCCGTCACTACGACCTCGTCTACGAACCCGGTGCGAACGGCGAACGCCAACTGGCCCGACGCTGAGCCCCCCGACCGCCGGGGAGGCGGCCCCCATGACACTCTTCCTCTTCCTGATCATCGTCGCGATCATTCTGGGCCTCATCGGCGCCGTCGCCGACGGACTCCTCTTCCTGCTCTTCATCGGCATCGCGGTACTCGTGGCAGACCTGCTCTACGTGGCCCTGCGCAGCCGCCGCTCCGCCCGCCACCGCCCGCTCCGGTGAGCTGGGGAGCGGGGCGCGTGACGGTTTCCACGGCTAACCTCCGCATCATGCTGCGTATCGTCGACACACGTACCGGCCACCTTGCGGAGATTCCCTCCGTGAGCCGCCATCTGCTCAGCATCTGCGTCCACCTGCCCGTCGGCGGCGCCGGGATCGGCATGACGGATCTGCGGGCGCTCCTGGTCGGGGACGTACTGGCGCGCACTGCGGAGCTGCACGGCCTGCAGTCCCGCACCTTCCTCGCCACGGCGGACCTGCCGCACGAGCAGGCCCAGGCACTTGATGGCGCCATGTCCGCTCTTGGGATCCATCCGCCCGCCACCGTCGGTGCTCACCATCCGACCGGAACAGTCCGCGCCGCTGCCGACGTACACGTCTGCGCGTACGGGACCGCCGGCCAGGACGCGGCAGACGGGGTCCGCGTCGACGTGGGCCGGATCGGCACGGCCTCCGGGGAGAAGGGCGTTCCGGACCGTGCCCAGCTCCCGGCCCCGGGGGTGCTGGACGCCTTCGCCCCGGAGGGGACGGATCCGCTGGCGGTGAGGATGCTTCTGCTCGGCCACGCGTATCGCACACCGATCACGGTCACCGGTACCGCCCTTGAAGAGTCCCGGCGGAAGCTGGGGCACTGGCGCCGGCTGGTGGCCGACTGGGCAGAGGAGCCGTCCAGGCCGGTCCCTGCCGATGCGCTGCGACACACCCATGCCGAGCTGGCCGAGGACCTCGGCGTCCCCGCTGTCCTGGACACGCTGGTCACCCTGGCGAAGCGCGCCGACGTACCGGCCGGTGCCAAGTTCGAGACGTTCGCCTTTCTCGACCGCGTCCTCGGACTGGACCTCGCCCGCGAGGTGGGTCACCAGCACCGGGCGGCGCCGTGAGTCGAGGTCCCGTCGTCCGGCGTGCGTGTCCCGCGCACATCGGGCGATGATGGGGAGTACGGCCGAGCACGCGGAGCTGACCATGACGGGTTGGCGTGTCAGGGACTACGCCCAGGACGATCTCGAAGCGGTGCTCCGAGTCGATGCGGAGAGCGGCACGGCCGAGGAGGCACCTCTCTTTCCGCTCTCGGACGCGGTGGCGGCCCTCCAGGCTCTTCATCCGGCGGTGGTGGCCACCGCCGACGAGGAGGTGGTCGGCGCGGCGGTGAGCAGGGTGGAGGGCGACCGGGCGTGGATCCTGCGCATCAGCATCGCGCCTGCCTGGCGGCACCAGGGGCTGGGCAGCGACCTGATCACGGCCCTGGAGCACCGGCTGTTCGCCGACGGCGTCCGGACGCTGCACGCGGTCCTGCCCGAGAGCGAGACCGGTGCCACCGCCCTGCACAACTGCGGCTTCGCCGGCCGCCCGGGTCTGGTCTTCTTCGAGAAGCACGGGCGAGTGACCCCCAAGGCGGTCAGCATGCTCGCGTCGCTGGGAGCGGAGCTGCCCCCCGGAGGACTGTGGCAGAAGGTCGCGGGCATGCAGAGGGAGAAGGAGCTCATCGAGCGGCGCCTGGTCCTGCCGCTGGCCCATCCCGAACTGGCAGCCCAGCACGGGGTGGAGCTGCCGCGGGCGGTGATGCTGTTCGGGCCGCCCGGAACGGGTAAGAGCACGTTCGCGCACGCGATCGCCAGCCGCCTGGGATGGCCGTTCCTCGAACTGTTCCCCGCCCGGCTGGCTGCCGAGTACGGGCTGGCCAGCGGGCTGAACCGGCGTTTCGACGAGATTGCCCGGCTCGACCACGTCCTGGTCTTCATCGACGAGGTCGAGGAGATCGCGGGGACCCGCAGCGGGGCGGACGCGACCGCGGTCGGTGTCGTCAACGAACTACTGAAGGCGATCGTCCGGTTTCGGGGTCAGGACGGGCGGCTGCTCGTCTGCGCCACGAACGACGTGACCACGCTCGACTCCGCGTTCCTGCGGCACGGCCGTTTCGACTACGTGCTGCCGATCGGCCCGCCCGACCACCGCGCGAGGACCGCCCTGTGGGAGAGCTACCTGACCCGGGCCGGCGCGGAGGCCGATGGCGCGGCCCTGGCGTCCGCCAGCGAGGGGTTCACCCCTGCCGACATCGCCCATGTGGCGAGGACCGTCTCCCAGGTCCAGTTCGAGCGCACCTTCGACACCGGAGCCCGGGCCCGCCCCACCACCGAGGACTACCTGCGCACGATCGACGAGACCAGGCCCACGGTCAGCGCCACGATGGCCAAGGAACTCGTCTTCCAGACCGAGAAGTTCGCCCGCATCTAGGGCGTCTTCGTGCCCTCCGGGTGCCGCACCTCGCGGGGCTGACGGGAGTCGATGTCCTCCATGAAGGAGAGCATCCGGGCGTTGACCACGTCGGGGTGGTCGATCTGCGGGCCGTGCCCGGTCGCGGTGATGATCTCGGCGCGGGCTCCGGGGACGAGGCGCGGTACGCGTTCCAGCTGCCGCTTGGGGTGGACGAGCAGGCTGTGCCTGCCCATGATCACGTAGAGCGGGGTCCGGATGGACCGCAGCTCGTCCTCGGCCAGCGGCAGGGGTGCGGGGCGGCGGATCCGGTACGCGCGGGCGCCGAGCTGGATCCACTTGCGCATCTCGGGTACGGCGAGGACCGGCTGGTCCAGCCAGGCGGCGAGGCGCGGGCGCAGCGCCTTCGGGGCGAGGGTGGCGAACAGGCTCACGAAGACCCAGGCGAAGAAGCGCAGGCCGACCTTCTCCAGGCCGCCGGGGTCGAGGGCGGTGACGGAGGCGATCCGTGCGGGCCGCAGGTGGGCCTGGTTGAGTACCAGCCAGCCGCCGTAGGAGGAGCCGACGAGGTGGACCTGGTCGAGGCCGAGCGCGTCGAGGACCTCGTCCATCCACTGCGCGGCGCGCTCGGGCTGCCACATGGGCTCGCGGTGGACGCTGCGGTTGGCGTCGCCCGGGGTGTCGAGGGCGTACACGGGACGGTGGAGGCTGAGCCCGGGGGTGTTGGGGTACCACATCGCCGAGCCGTAGCCGGCGCCGTGGATCAGGACGATCGGCGTCCTGGAGTCGGCGGCGGGGTCCGCGGGCCCGTACCGGTAGACGTGCGTGGTGCCGAAGGCGGTCTCCACGTCGGTCTCGGAGCGGACGGGTGCCCCCATCGCGTGGAGCACGTCGTCGGCGGCGAAGTAGCGGTCGCGCAGGGTGTCGTTGACGTAGCGGCCGACATCGCGGCGTACGCGGGCGGTGTTCTCGGGCACGGCGGCACCTCCTGTGAAGATCCGTTCTTCGTGGTACGACCGTACCACGAACATGGTACGGCTGTATCATGAAGGAGTTCGGGGAGCGGACCGCGAACCCACCACCGACGGGCGGAGACACGGGAACATGCCGAAGCGTGTGGATCACGAGGAGCGGCGCGCCCAGATCGCCGAGGCGCTCATCCAGGTCGCGGGGCGGCGAGGGCTGCACGCCGTCGGCATGCGGGACGTGGCCGCGGAGGCCGGTGTGTCGCTCCGGCTCGTGCAGTACTACTTCGAGACCAAGGAGAAGCTGCTCTTCTACGGCCTCCGGCACCTGACCGACCGTTTCACCGCGAGGGTGGGCGCCCGACTCGCCGCCGCCGGCCCGGACCCGGGCCCGCGCACCACGGTGGAGGCGCTGCTGTCGGCCTCGCTGCCGACCGACGAGGAGAGCCGCACGTTCCACCTGCTGTACAGCTCCTACGCGATCCTGTCGGTGACCGATGAGGCGCTGGCCGCCCAGCCCTTCATCGACAACCCCGACGCCGCGGAGAACGCCCTGACCGGGATCCTGGAGCAGGCGCAGGAGGCCGGCCTGGCCGATCCGGGCGTCGACGCGCGCACGGAGGCGATCAGCCTGCTCGCGATGGCGGCGACCATGGGCACCAGCATCCTGGTGGGCCAGCGGAGTCCGGAGTCGGCCGTCGCGGTGCTCCGTCACCACCTGGACCGCATCTTCACGACCGCGTGGACGTCAGGGACGAGAGCGGGATCGACCTGATGTGTTCGCCAAGCACTCGCACGCGGCTCCGAGCGCGTCATCGATCCGGACCGTTCCGACGGACGCCGGGTCGGGCGGGGTGCCGAATCGGAGAGAAGGAGCAGCAGCGCCGCATGGCAGGTCGCTGCCTGGCGATCTCTTTCCGGCAGTCTGCAACCGGGACCGCTTCGGGGCGCGTGTCGATGATCTGAGAAGCGCGAAGCGAGAAGTCGTTGTCCGTAGGGCCGTCACGAGGGTTCGAGCCGTCCGGCCAAGAGGATCTGGAGCCGTTCCATGTCGGATGAGATCACCCTTCGTCCTGTCGCCGCCGACGATCTCGACCTGTACGAGAGGGAGTTCAGCGGGCCGGAGGGCCGGGGCGTCCATCAGGAGGCGGGCTTCGTCGAGGAGGGCGTGCTCCGTTCCGCGCTCTGGCTGGGCGGGGAGTGGAACGACCGGGTGATCTACTCGGTGCTCCGCGCGGAGCGGACCGGCGGGACGGCGCAGTGAGCGCGGGACGGCGAACGGACGGAGTGCGGCGCGGAGTGGACCACGACCAGGTGCTCGAAGCCTTCCGGCTCGAATGCGGGGCCCTCACCGCCGCCCTGGCCGGACTGTCCGAGGCCGAGCGGGACCTCCCGACACGCTGCACTCCCTGGACCGTACGCGACCTGCTCGGGCACGTATGCGTGGTGATCGACTGGCTGCCGGCCATGCTGGACGCCCCGGCGCCCGGCGAGGCGGAGATCTCCGCGGTGGAGTACTACCGCCCGGACGACCGCTTCTCACCCCAGACCAACGGCAAGCGCATCGCCTTGGCCCAGCACCGCGCGGCGGCACCGGCCGACGGCGCCGCTTTCGCCGAGGACTTCGCCGCGACCTGGCGGCGGGTCGACCGGCTGTGCACGGTCCAGCCGGCCGGTCGGACCGTGCGTACACGTCATGGCGATGCCATGCTCCTGTCGGAGTTCCTCCTCACCCGCGTCGTGGAAGTCGCCGTCCACGGCCTCGACATGGCCGACGCGCTCGGACGCGAGGCATGGCTCACCCCGGCGGCCGGTGACGCCGTGACGGAGCTGCTCCTCGGCCCGGAGCACGCCACGGCGGCCGACAGGCTGGAGTGGGACCGTCCCCACTTCCTGCGCAAGGCCACTGGCCGGGAGCCACTGAACGAGGCGGAGGCCGCGCAGGTCGAACAGCTCGGCATCCGCTGGCTCGCCCTGGGCTGACTTCCGCGCCTGTCCGGCATGTCCACCCGCCGCCCTGTATCAGGAGGACGTGCGCAACGTGGTGAGATCTGGTGGGACGAGTTCGACGAGCGACGGCCGGTCGTACTGCTGTCGGGAGACGGCGCGTCGTCCGGGCTCCGGGTGATGCAGGTCGTCGCCCCGGCGGGTGCCCTGTCCTCCGCGAAGCTGAGCGAGATCGAGGATGCCGTCCGACTCGCCGAACGGGCGAGGGAACGGACCCCGGCGACGACCGCGAAGCTCGGCGGGACGAGGGACGCCCCCCGTCACGGTGGACTCGAGCAGACGGACAGACCGACATCCCGCTCCGCGGGAACGAGCGTCATCCGGGTCGCCGGCATCGGGGATTGCGCCCGCAAGCGGTCAGGCGGACGGGGCGGGGGCGATCTCCGCGATCAGGCCCTCGACCAGCTTCTTGATCTCGTCGCGGATCGGGCGGACGGCCTCGACGCCCTGGCCGGCGGGGTCTTCGAGCTTCCAGTCGAGGTAGCGCTTACCCGGGAAGACGGGGCAGGCGTCGCCGCAGCCCATGGTGATGCACACATCGGAGGCCTTCACGGCGTCGACGGTGAGGATCTTGGGGGTCTCGGCGGACATGTCGATGCCGACCTCGCGCATGGCCTCGATCGCGGCCGGGTTCACCGAGTCGGCCGGGGCGGATCCGGCGGATCGGACCTCGACGCGGTCTCCGGCCAGGTGGGTCAGCCAGGCGGCGGCCATCTGGGAGCGGCCGGCGTTGTGGACGCAGACGAACAGCACGGAGGGCTTGGCGGAGGTCATGCGAGGGGCCCCTTCTCGGGCGGGCGGGAAGCGCGGTCGGCAGGGCGTCAGCCGGAGCTGGTGTCAGCGGCTGCTGATGTGAAAGTATCAGTACATGATGACGTCAGTCGACACTGACCTGATCCGGGTTCTGGCCGATCCGCTCAGGCTTCAGATCGTGACCCTGCTCGCCCGCGAGACGCTGTGCACCACCCACCTCGTGGAAGAGACGGGTGCCAAGCAGACGAACCTCTCCAACCACCTGAAGGTGCTGCGCGAGGCTGGGGTCGTGGATACGGAGCCATGCGGGAGGTACATCTACTACCGCCTGCGCCCGGAAGTCATCGAAGTCCTCGCCGGTCAGTTCGCCGACCTCGCCACGACCGCGCGTGCCACCGCCGAAGCGAACCTCAAGCGGTCCTGCCCGTAGCCCGCTGCCTGCCTCACCTGCCCGAGGAGATCCTGTCTTGACCGCCACCGAGCCCCTCGGCGCCGCCCCCGCGGCGGAGAGCGACATAGCCGCCGACGTGCCCCAGCCCGCACCCGGCGCGACCCCGCCCCGCACCCCACTGATCGCCCGCGCCGCCGCCGAACTCGTCGGCACCGCGGCCCTGGTCGCGGTCGTCGTCGGCTCCGGCATCCAGGCCACCGAGCTCACCCAGGACGTGGCGCTGCAGCTGCTGGCCAACTCCACCGCCACCGTGTTCGGCCTCGGCGTGCTGATCGCCCTGCTCGGTCCGGTCTCCGGCGCGCACTTCAACCCGGCCGTCACCCTGGCCGAGTGGTGGACCGCCCGCCGGGGCGGTGGTGGCGTCACGGCCCGCGAGCTGGCGGTGTACGTGCCTTCGCAGATCGTCGGCGCCGTCGCGGGCGCGATCCTCGCGGATGCCATGTTCGGCGAGCCGCTGGTGAAGTGGTCCACGCACGACCGCTCCGCCGGAAACCTCCTCCTCGGTGAGGTCGTCGCGACCGCCGGCCTGATCCTGCTGATCTTCGGCCTGGCCCGTACCGACCGGCTGCGCTTCGCGCCCGTCGCGGTCGCCTCGTACATCGGCGCCGCGTACTGGTTCACCTCCTCCACGTCCTTCGCCAACCCGGCGGTGACCATCGGCCGCGCCTTCACCGATACGTTCGCGGGCATCGCCCCCGCCTCGGTCCCGGCGTTCGTCGGCATGCAGCTGGTCGGCGCGATCGTCGGGCTGGCGCTCGTGGCGGTCATCTTCATGCGCGGCAAGAGCGACACGGAGCGGCCCGCGGCATGACGTGCAGCACGGACGTGGTGGTGATCGGCGGCGGCCAAGCGGGGCTCGCCGCCGGCTACCGCCTGCGCTGCCCGGGCGTCGAGCACGTCATCGTCGACGCCCGAACGACACCGGGCGGAAGCGGTACGAGCTGCCGGTCCAGCGCGGCGGGTGGGTTGACTCGGTCCATCGACATCGTGGCTGTGCCGCCCGTACGCGCCGCCCGCGACGCCGGACTCCTGCACGCGGAGCCGATGTTCACCCGCCTCACTTCCACCGCGGTGGAACGGGCCGACGGCACCCTCACGGGAGCGGACGCGGTCATCTGGTGCGCCGGCTTCCGTCCAGCCCTCGCCCACTTCGCTTCACTGCGCCTGCGGTGCACCCGCGGCCACATCGCGACCGTCGGCACCCGGGCCGTCGATGACCCGCGGCTACACCTGCTCGGCTACGGAGACTGGACGGGCCCCGCCTCGGCCACCCTCATCGGCGTCGGCCGTGCCGCCCGCGATGCCGCCCGCGAGATCGCATCCCTGCCGGCCGGCTGAGCTGGTAGAACGCAGTGCCGTCAGGTGATGGCGGGGCTGCGGCGCTCCAGCAGGACCACGTCGCGCCACACGCCGTGGTGGCGGCCGATGCGCTCGCGGGTGCCGATGATCCGGAAGCCCGCCCTCTGGTGGAGGGCGAGGCTGGCGCGGTTCTCGGGGAAGATGCCGGACTGGATCGTCCAGATCCCTGCGGCCTCCGTCGAGCCGATCAGGGCGGTAAGGAGCTGCATGGCGACTCCCTGCCCTCGGGCGGCGGGGTGGACGTAGACGGAGTGCTCGACCACGCCCGCGTACGCGCACCGGTCCGAGACCGCGCTCGCCGCGACCCAGCCCAGGACCTTGCCGTCCTCGTCGACGGCGGCGAAGCGGTGCTCCGCCAGCTTGCCCGCGTCGAACGCCTGCCAGGTGGGGGCGGTGATCTCGAAGGTGGCGTTGCCCTCGTCGATCCCCGCCTGGTAGATCGCCAGGACCTCATCGGCATGCACTTCGGTCAGCGACGCGATCGTGATGGTCATGCGGTGGCCGCGCGGGTCAGGAGCCGGCCCATCGCGGCGAGCACCGCGGGCTCCACCCGGTAGTACACCCAGGTGCCGCGCCGCTCGGAGGACAGCAGCCCCGCTTCCCGCAGCTTCTTCAGGTGGTGGGAGACCGTCGGCTGGGACACACCCACATCCG
This sequence comes from Streptomyces sp. NPDC013317, assembly GCF_055563155.1. NCBI lineage: Bacteria > Bacillati > Actinomycetota > Actinomycetes > Kitasatosporales > Streptomycetaceae > Streptomyces > Streptomyces sp. NPDC013317. Next base: position 229,034 of record NZ_JBVHDX010000008.1, on the reverse strand, counting down.
AGATGTCGCACACGCATGCCTCGCCGCCCTCGTGCGAGGCGACCAGCGAGAACAGGCGCAGGCGTACCGGGTCGCCCAGGGCCTTGAACATGACCGCGGTCCGCTCGGCCTCATCGGCCGTCAGCGGGCGCTCCGACAGAGGCGGGCAGCACGCGGCCAGGGTCTCCGGCTCCAGCAGCGGCAACACCTTCGTAGTCATGCCCCCATCATCCGCAAAATTTCGACGGATGTCTATGTTGACGAATATCGATCCAGGGGCCACTCTGGAGGCGTCAGGACATCGACAAGCGTCGAATCAATTGGGGAGCCCGTCGTGAACGCATCCACCGAAGCCCTGCCCGTCGCGGTGATCGGCGCCGGCCCGATCGGACTCGCCGCGGCCGCCCGCCTCATCGAGCGGGGCATCGAACCCCTGGTCCTGGAGGCCGGACCGGTCGCCGCGTCCGCCGTGCGCGACTGGTCGCACGTACGCCTCTTCTCCACCTGGTCGGAGGTCGTCGACCCTGAGGCCGAGAAGCTCCTCGCCCCTACCGGCTGGGTGAAGCCGGACGGTGCCACCTACCCGTCCGGCGGCGACTGGGCCGAGCTCTACCTCCAGCCCCTGGCCGACGTACTCGGCGACCGCGTCCGCTACAACGCGACCGTCACCGGTGTCTCGCGCACCGGCCGCGACCGCATCGTCGACGCCGACCGCGAGACCCAGCCCTTCGTCGTCCACCTCACCAGCCCCGAGGGCCGCGAGGAGCGGATCTTCGCCCGCGCCGTCATCGACGCCTCCGGCACCTGGTCCACCCCCAGCCCGGCCGGCGGCAGCGGCCTGCACGCGCTCGGCGAGAAGAGCGCGGCTGACCGCATCACCTACCGCGTCCCCGACCTCAAGGACCAGGCTGTCCGGGCCCGGTACGCCGGCAAGCGCACCGCCGTCATCGGCTCGGGCGCCTCCGCCTTCACGGCTCTGGCCTACCTGGCCGACCTCGCCAGGAACGACGAGGACGGCACCGGGACGCACGCCACCTGGATCCTCCGTCGCGGGATCAGCGGCTCCACCTTCGGCGGCGGCGAAGCCGACCAGTTGCCCGCTCGCGGCGCTCTCGGCCTCGCGGCGAAGGCCGCGGTCGACGGCGGATACGCCGATGCGGTCACCGGTTTCCGCACCGATGCCATCGAGCGCGACGGGGACGCCCGGCTGGTCCTGGTCGGCGAGGACGGCCGCCGCCTGGACCCGGTCGACGAGGTCATCGTCCTCACCGGCTTCCGTCCCGACCTCACCTTCCTGGACGAACTCCGCCTCGGCCTCGACGAGCGCCTCCAGGCCCCGGTCGAGCTGGCGCCGCTCATCGACCCCAACCAGCATTCCTGCGGGACCGTCTATCCCCACGGCGCGGCCGAGCTCTCCCACCCGGAGAAGGGCGTCTACCTCGCCGGCATGAAGTCCTACGGCCGAGCCCCGACCTTCCTCGCCATGACCGGCTACGAGCAGGTCCGTTCCATCGCCGCCCACCTGGCCGGCGACCAGGAAGCAGCCGAGCGCGTCGAACTCACCCTCCCCGAGACCGGAGTGTGCGGCGGCGCCGGCCTCTTCGACCAGCCCGAGGCCGCCGAAGAGACCGGCGGCGGCTGCTGCGCCGCCCCGGCCACCCTCACCATCGGAGCCCCCGCCACCGTCTCCGGCGGCTGCTGACCACCGTGCCCGACACACGGGCCGGCGTGGCGGCGACCGGAACGGGGGTCCGGTCGCGGCCACGCGCCGCCCTGCCCGCCCTGTGCCTGACGCAGATCACCAGCTGGGGAATCGTCTACTACGCCTTCCCCGTCCTGGGCTCCCGGATCACCACCGACACCGGCTGGTCCCCGGCCGCCACCACCGCGGCCTTCTCCGGCGCCCTGCTCGTCTCCGCCGTGGCGGGCATCCCCATCGGCCGGATCCTCGACCGCCGAGGACCACGAGCCGTGATGACCGCCGGCTCCGTGCTCAGCACGCTTGCCCTCCTGATGATCGCGGCCGCCCCCGATCTCGCTGTATTCAGCGCGGGTTGGCTGCTCGCGGGCGTGGCCATGGCCGCCACCTTCTACCCGCCCGCCTTCGCCGCCCTCACCCGCTGGTGGGGTCCCGACCGCGTCCGCGCCCTGACGATCGTCACCCTCGCCGGCGGACTCGCCTCCACCGTCTTCGCACCGCTGACCGCATCCCTCGCCGAGCAGTTGAGCTGGCGGGCCACGTACGCGGTCCTCGCGGCGATCCTGGCCGTGGTCACCATCCCCGCACACGCCCTGGCGCTACGCGCCCCCTGGCCGACCGCCCCACCGCCGGCCCCCGCCACCGGTCACACCTCCATCCCGCGCAGCCGCCCCTTCATCCTCCTGGCCGCAGCCTTCACCCTCTCCAGCTTCGCCATGTACGCCGTCGTCATGGGCCTCATCCCACTCCTCACCGAACGCGGCGCCACGCCTCTCCAAGCCGCCTGGGCCCTCGGGCTCGGCGGAGCGGGCCAGACCCTCGGGCGCACCCTCTACGCGAGCCTGTCCGCCCGCACATCCGTCACCACCCGCACGGCCGCACTCATCGCCCTCGGTGGCGCGGCCACCGCAGCCCTCGCCCTCATCCCCGGCCCCGTACCCCTCCTGGTGATCCTCGCGGTCCTGGCAGGAGTCGTCCGAGGCAACCTCACCCTCCTCCAGGCCACCGCCGTCACCGACCGTTGGGGCACCGCCCAGTACGGCCGTCTCTCCGGGCTCCTCGGCGCCCCGGCCCACCTCGCCGCCGCCCTCGCCCCGTGGGCCGGCGCCGTCCTCGCAGGCCCCCTCGGCGGACACCAGCACCTCTTCCTCTTCCTCGCAGCCCTCTCCCTCGTAGCCACGATCCTCGCGCTCGGGACCGCCCGACCGCAGAAGACCACCGGGGGCTGGGGCTGAACCATCCGTCGGCGTTCCGCACACGACTGCGGGACCACACCCTGTACCTGGACGTGACGCCCGAACTGTTGCTCGCTGACACGGGTCCGGCCGAACTTGTGGTCGGCTGCGCCGACCCCGCAGCGCGTGACCGTCGCGAACACGTATCCCCGGTGGTCAACGGGCGCGGCGGGAGCGGGTCAGAGCCCGCCCGCCCAGGACGGTGCCGGCCAGCCCGAGCAGCAGAGCCACGTAGGCGCCGCCAAGCCCGTTGCCGGTGCCGAGTCCACCGTCAGCGGTGGCCGCGACCAGCCCGCCGAGAGCCATGGCGATCAGCCCCGCCGCTATCGCCGCCGTGGCCCCGAGCGACCCGTTGGCAATGCCGAGACGACCGGCGGGACGGGCCAGCGCCAGTACGGCGATGACCGCGGCAGCCAGCCCCAGCAGCCCGCCGGTGGTGGCTCCGAGCCTCCCGAGGCTGAAGTCGGTGACGCCGGCGGCGACAGGCTGGACCGAGGCGTGCGCTGCCGCTGGTGTGGCAAGGGCCATACCGAGCCCGCCGAGCAGGGCGGTCGCGGAGGCGGCGAACAGGCGACGAGCGGACATCAGGGTGCTCCTTCTCTTCCCACGACTGGATGCACTTCGAGCATGTCGGCCGGGCCCCTGGCCGGTCGTCCAGCAGGCGCAGGCACTTCGCGCTACCACGGACGCGGCACGTGCTGCGGAGCTACTGCGTGCGTGGTAGCAGGGTGCTCGTCCGCGAGCAGGATTCGACTGCGGCGGCCCCGGGCTACGGTGCGCCCATGAGCAAAGGACCGTTCCGCGTTCGGGCCGGAGTCAGAGACTGGCTGATGGCCATAGGCGTGGCGGCAGCGCTGCTGGTCACCGGGCTGTCCGGGCAGCACTCCGCCACAGGACGCGACCTGCTCGGATACGTGTTGCTGGCGGTGGGCGGCCTGGCTCTCGCCGCCGGACGGCGGGCTCCGGTTCCCGTCCTCGCCCTCACCGGGCTGTGTGCGGTGGGGTATCAAGCGGCGGGGTTCGACGTGGCGGCCGTCGCGTTCCTCTTCGCGGTGTACGCGGCCATGCGGGCGGGCCACCGCCTCATCACGGTGGTGACCAGCGTGGCCGTGCTGGCCTCCCTCCCCCTGGCGGCCCTGATATCGGGCCTGCACGACAAGGGCGAGGCGTTCGCGCAGGCCCGGGGCGCCCTCCAAATCGCCTGGCTCATCGCCGCCGGCGCCGCCGGTGAAGCTCTCCGTCAGGCCGAGCAGCGAGCCGACGAAGCCGAACGCACCCGCGAGGAGAGCGCGCGACGGCGTGCCGACGAGGAAAGGCTGCACATCGCGCGAGAGCTGCACGATTCGCTCACCCATCAGATCTCGGTCATCAAGGTGCAGTCCGAAGTCGCCGTCCACGTGGCCCGCAAGCGCGGCGAACCGGTCCCGGAGACCCTGCTGGCGATACGGGAGGCCGGCCGGGAAGCGTCCCGGGAACTCCGCGCCACCCTGGAGGCGCTGCGCGACGACGGCACCAGCCCACCGCACGGCCTCGACCACATCCCCGAACTGGTGGAACGGCACGGCAAGAGCGGTCTGCAGGCGACCCTGACGACCCAGGGCCAGCCGCATGACGTGCCGGCCGCGGTGGGTCGGACCGTCTACCGGATCGTCCAGGAGTCGCTCACCAACATCACCCGTCACGCGGACGCGACCACGGCATCGGTCCACATCGACTACCGTCCGGACGCCGTCGCCCTCCAGGTCGACGACAACGGCAAGGCCGCGCCGGACACCGCCCCCGTGCCCGGCATCGGACTGCTCGGGATGCGCGAACGCGTCTCCGCCCTCGGCGGTCGCCTCCGGGCGGCACCGCGCGACGAGGGCGGCTTCACCGTCCGGGCCGAACTCCCCGTGGAACGAGCATCGTGATCCGTGTCCTGCTGGTCGACGACCAGCCGCTCATCCGCAGCGGATTCCGCGCGCTCCTCGACCTCGAAGACGACATCGAGGTCGTGGCCGAAGCCGCCAACGGCCAGGAGGGCCTGGCGCTCGCCAGAGAGCACCTGCCCGACATCGCACTCGTCGATATCCAGATGCCGGTCCTCGACGGCATCGAGACGACCCGGCGCATCGCGGCCGACCCGGCCCTGACCGGCGTCCACGTCGTCATCCTCACCAACTACGGCCTGGACGAATACGTCTTCAACGCCCTGTCCGCCGGCGCCGCCGGATTCCTCGTCAAAGACATCGTGCCGGAGGACTTCCTGCACGCCGTACGCGTGGCCGCGCGCGGCGACGCCCTCCTCGCACCCTCGATCACCCGCAAACTGATCAACCGGTACGTCACCCAGCCGCTCCCCACCGACACGGGGCCGGGGCTGGAAGAACTGACCGGCCGAGAACGGGAGGCCGTCGTCCTGGTTGCGCACGGCCTGTCCAATGACGAGATCGCGGCTCGCATGGTGATCAGCCCGCTGACTGCGAAGACCCACGTCAACCGGGCCATGACCAAGCTCCACGCCCGCGACCGCGCCCAGCTCGTGATCCTCGCCTACGAAGCCGGCCTGGTGACCCCGCGCAGCTCGCCACCCCACCCCGGGTAGACGCGCCGCAAGGCGCGCCGCGTGCTGTGATGTGCGAGGTCAGAGGCTCCGACGGATCGCAGAACGGCCGTCGGACTGCGCTCATGACGGACGAGAGTCGAGAGGTCTAGACGACGAAGAAGGCCCAGGTCGCTGACCTGGGCCTTCTCTCAAGAGCGGATGACGGGAATCGAACCCGCGCTATAAGCTTGGGAAGCTCATGTTCTACCATTAAACTACATCCGCCTGGCGGTTCGTTGATCGGTACCGCAGACTCGGACACTGTACCCCATCGCGAAGTCGAGGCGTACCTCCCTGTGACGGAGCGGCGTCTGGAGGCGGGTGCCGTCCCCCTCTAATGTGGCTCTCTCGTCCACCACTTGTCGGGGAAGGGACTTGATGGGTTCGATGGAGCGCACCGTCGTTCGTTGTGCCGAAGGGCATGTGTTCAGTACCGCTTCGTTCCCGCTGCAGCAGCTCGGTGCCGGGCGGATCGGGCCAGGGCGGCTCATCCGGTGTCCGCGCTGTGCGCGGCTGCGGCATGCGGTGCCCGTGGAGCTCGAGCGGCGCTGACCGGCGCGGGGCGCGGCGGGTTCCCGATTGGGGCAGGTCCGCGCCCTCTGCGTATCGTGGGGGCGTGCTTCTCTCAGACAAGGACATCCGGGCCGAGATCGATGCCGGACGGGTCCGCATCGACCCGTACGACGAATCCATGGTGCAGCCCTCGAGCATCGACGTGAGGCTTGACCGCTTCTTCCGGGTGTTCGAGAACCACCGCTACCCCCACATCGACCCCGCCGTCGAGCAGCTCGATCTGACGCGCGAGGTCGAGCCCGAGGGCGACGAGGCGTTCATCCTCCACCCCGGTGAGTTCGTGCTCGCCTCGACCTACGAGGTCATCACCCTCCCCGACGACATCGCCTCACGGCTGGAGGGGAAGAGCTCGCTCGGGCGGCTCGGGCTCGTCACCCACTCCACCGCCGGGTTCATCGACCCCGGGTTCTCCGGGCACGTGACCCTGGAGCTGTCGAACCTCGCCACCCTGCCGATCAAGCTGTGGCCGGGGATGAAGATCGGGCAGCTGTGCATGTTCCGCCTCAGCTCGCCCGCCGAGTTCCCGTACGGCAGCGAGCGGTACGGCTCGCGCTACCAGGGGCAGCGGGGGCCGACGGCCTCGCGCTCGTACATGAACTTCCATCGGACCCAGGTGTGACAACTATGAGTGACGTACGGGAGAACCTCACCTACGAGGGCTTCGGCCGCGCCGTCCGCGAGCTCGCCCAGACCATCGCCGACGACGGCTACGAGCCCGACATCGTGCTCTCCATCGCGCGCGGCGGCGTCTTCGTCGCCGGCGGCCTGGCGTACGCCCTCGACTGCAAGAACATCCACCTCGTCAACGTGGAGTTCTACACCGGCGTGGGCACGACGCTGGAGATGCCCGTCATGCTCGCGCCCGTCCCCAACGCCATCGACTTCAGCGACAAGAAGGTGCTGATCGCCGACGACGTCGCCGACACCGGCAAGACGCTCAAGCTCGTCCACGACTTCTGCGTCGACCACGTCGCCGAGGTCCGCTCCGCCGTCATCTACGAGAAGTCGCACTCCCTCGTGAAGTGCGAGTACGTGTGGAAGAAGACCGACGAGTGGATCAACTTCCCCTGGTCCGTCGAGCCGCCCGTCGTGCGGCGCGAGGGCCAGGTCCTCGACGCCTGAGGCGAAGAGGCCGAGAGCCTGGCACGGAACGAGGGAGGGCCCCCGCCGGTTGCGGCGGGGGCCCTCCCTTCTGTCTTCTGCAGCCTGCCCAGCTCGATGATCGAGAGCAGCTACAGCGTGCCCAGCTCGATGATCGAGAGCAGCTACAGCGTGCCCAGCTTGATGATCGAGAGCAGCGCGATCAGCTGGATCGCCGACGCGCCCAACGCCTTCGGCCACGGCAGGTCGTGCGAGCGGCTCACCATCAGCGTGAACAGCGCGCCCGCCGCCAGCCAGGTGGCCCAGCCGAGGACCTGGACCAGGCTGTTCTCGCCGCCCAGGAACATCGCGAAGAGCAGTCGGGGCGCGTCGGTGATCGACATGATCAGCATCGACAGGCCCACGGTCGGCTGCCAGCTGCCGTCGCCGCCCAGCTGGCGCGCGAGGGTGTGCGTGACCACGCCCAGGATCAGGCCACCGACGACGAAGCCGGCGCCCGTCATCAGCACGTACGGGATCGCCGTCGAGAGCGTCGCGCCGATCGCCTCGTCGCGCGCCTGGTCGAAGCCGAAGATCGCCAGCAGGCCGTAGAGGAACGTGACGACCAGTGCCGGTCCCCACACCGCGTGGTCCCGCATCTGCAGGAACGTCGGCGCCGGTCGCAGCACGATGCCGCTCAGCAGGGCCTTCCACGGCAGCCGCGGGCCCGTCGGGACGGGGGCCGCGCCGGCGTGGTACATCGCCGCGTCGCCGTAGGGGTCCTCGTTCACGCTGAACATCTGCGTGTGCCCCGGCGTGTTCGCCGCGTAGTGCTGCTGCTGATGCTGCTGCGCTCCGTGCGGGTCCCCGAAGTACTCCGGCTCGCCGTACCCGCCGTCCTGCGGGGCCTGCCGGCCCCACTGCTGCTGCGGGTGGGGCGGCGGGGCCGCGGGGTACCCGTACGGCGCCTGCTGCGGTTGTTGTTGCGGGGGGCGGTTGTCCCGGCCGCGTCCGTTCCTGAATCCAGCCACGCCTTGAACGTACCCGTTTCCGCTGTGTGGGCGCTCCTTTGCCACTGAGCTGTGACATCCCCTAGGGGGCCCGGAGGGCGTTACAAGGTCGGCGTCCGCCCCGGGGCCCACTGTTACAAGGCCGATGGTTCGCCTCAACGTCCCATCCGTAGCTTTACGGGTGTCGAAGGACGAAACGTACGAAAACGACATCACGAGGTACTTTCCATGCGCGTCACCCGTCGCACCATCCGTACCGCCGCGATCGCCACCGGCACCATCGCCGCCCTCGCCGTCCCGACCGCCGGCGCCTTCGCCGCCGACCACCCGGCCCCGGCGCCCGTCGCGGCGCCCGTGCCGGCGCCCGTGCCGACGGCGGACCAGGGCGCGGAGCCGGACCAGCCCGAGGTCCTCCCCGACGAGCAGCAGCAGCCGCAGACGGACCCGCCCGTCGAGCGCGCCGTCATCCGGTCGTACCGGCTCGCGGACGGCTCGGTCGCCAAGGTCTACCAGACGGGGTCGGACCGGTACACCGCCGAGATCTGGGCCGGCGGCACGCTGATCGACACCCTCGCCACCACCGGAAGCCCCGCCTACGGGCAGAACAACGGCCTGCACGTCGTCCTGCAGCCCGACGGGAGCGTCGCCTCCTGGACCGAGGGCGAGAGGCCCGCGCCGAAGCCCGAGCCCAAGCCGAAGCCGAAGCCCGTCCCCGACCAGAAGGTCCAGAGGAAGGCCGCCCCTTCCGTCACCCTCACCACGCCCGACGGACGCATCGCCAAGCTCGTCAAGGGCTCTCACGGGCCTCGCGTCGTGATCTCCCAGCCCGACGGCCGGAGCCTCGCCACGCTCGACCCGAAGCACCCCACCGCCCACCACGGCTGGAGCTACGGGCTCGTCGTCGTGGGGAAGGGGGAGTACCGGTTCGTCGTCGTCGACACCCCGAAGCAGGGCGGCAACAGCTGGGTCTACGACTTCCGCGGCAAGCTGGTCGCGAAGTACCGCGCAGAGAAGCACACGACGAAGCCGACCACCGTCGTGGCGCCTCCGTCGGCCGCGCGGATCGACATCCCCCGGGCCGACGTGCCCCGAGCCGATGGCCCCCAGGGCACCGTCCCCCGGGACTGAGGGCGCGCAGCCGTACGTACGAGAGCCGCCCCGCGCATCTCGCGCGGGGCGGCTCCCTCGTTCGTACCGGCTACTCGGCCGGACGCCTACTCGGCCGAGACCGACTCCGACTCCGCATCCGAGTCCGACTCCGGGGCGTCCGCCTCGGAGTCCTCCGGCTTCGTCTTCACCGAGTCGAGCAGCAGCTGCGCCACGTCCAGCACCTGGACGGACTCCTTCGCCTTGCCCTCGTTCTTCTTGCCGTTCACCGAGTCGGTGAGCATGACCAGGCAGAACGGGCAGGCGGTGGAGACGATGTCCGGGTTGAGGGACAGGGCCTCGTCGACGCGCTCGTTGTTGATGCGCTTGCCGATCCGCTCCTCCATCCACATCCGCGCGCCACCGGCGCCACAGCAGAAGCCGCGCTCCTTGTGACGGTGCATCTCCTGCTGGCGCAGGCCCGGGACCTTGTCCATGATCTCGCGCGGCGGCGTGTAGACCTTGTTGTGGCGGCCCAGGTAGCAGGGGTCGTGGTAGGTGATCAGACCCTCGACCGGCGTCACCGGGATCAGCTTGCCCTCGTCGATGAGGTGCTGGAGCAGCTGCGTGTGGTGGATGACCTCGAACTCGCCGCCCAGCTGCGGGTACTCGTTCGCGATCGTGTTGAAGCAGTGCGGGCAGGTCGCGACGATCTTCTTCGCCGACTTCGGCTTCTTCGTCGACTCGTCCTCGTCGTCCTCGCCGAACGCCATGTTCAGCATCGCGACGTTCTCCTGGCCGAGCTGCTGGAACAGCGGCTCGTTGCCCAGGCGGCGGGGCGAGTCACCGGTGCACTTCTCCTCGCCGCCCATGATCGCGAACTTGACGCCCGCCATGTGCAGCAGCTCGGCGAAGGCCTTGGTGGTCTTCTTGGCCCGGTCCTCCAGGGCGCCGGCGCAGCCGACCCAGTACAGGTAGTCGACCTCGGTGAGGTCCTCGACGTCCTTGCCGACGATCGGGACCTCGAAGTCGACCTCCTTGGTCCACTCGACGCGCTGCTTCTTGGCCAGACCCCAGGGGTTGCCCTTCTTCTCCAGGTTCTTGAGCATCGTGCCGGCCTCGCTCGGGAAGGCGGACTCGATCATCACCTGGTAGCGGCGCATGTCGACGATGTGGTCGACGTGCTCGATGTCGACCGGGCACTGCTCGACGCAGGCGCCGCAGGTGGTGCAGGACCACAGGACGTCCGGGTCGATGACGCCGTTCTCCTCGGCGGTGCCGATCAGCGGGCGCTCCGCCTCCGCGAGGGCGGCGGCCGGCACGCCGGCCAGCTGCTCCTCGGACGCCTTCTCCTCGCCCTCCATGGTCTTGCCGCCGCCGGCCAGCAGGTACGGGGCCTTGGCGTGCGCGTGGTCGCGCAGCGACATGATCAGGAGCTTCGGGGAGAGCGGCTTGCCCGTGTTCCAGGCGGGGCACTGCGACTGGCAGCGGCCGCACTCGGTGCACGTGGAGAAGTCGAGGATGCCCTTCCAGGAGAACTGCTCGACCTGGGAGACACCGAAGACGGCGTCCTCGGCCGGGTCCTCCCAGTCGATCTCCTCACCCGCGGTCGTCATCGGCTGGAGCGCGCCGAGCGCGGTGGAGCCGTCGGCGTTCCGCTTGAACCAGATGTTCGGGAAGCCGAGGAAGCGGTGCCAGGCGACACCCATGTTGGTGTTCAGCGAGACCGTGATCATCCAGGTGAAGGACGTGACGATCTTGAGCGCCGCGAAGAAGTAGGTGAGGTGCTGGATCGTGCTCAGGTCGAGCCCGTCGAGCAGCGCGATCAGCGGGTACGAGGCGAAGAAGCCCGGCTCCCAGCTCGTCACGTGGTGCTGGACGCCCTCCAGGGCGCGCAGCGTCATGATGCAGACGCCGACGATCAGGATGACCGCCTCGACGAAGTACGCCTGGCCGGTCTTCGATCCCGCGAAGCGGGACTTGCGGCCCGCGCCGCCCGGCCGGTTCAGCTGCCGGATCACGATGAGGGTCACGATGCCGAGGACGGTCATCAGGCCGAGGAACTCGGTGAAGATCTCGTACGGCAGCCAGTCGCCGATGATCGGGATCAGCCAGTCGGCCTGGAAGAGCTGGCCGAACGCGTTGACGATGGTGAGCAGCAGCGAGAAGAAGCCGACGGCCACGAACCAGTGCGCCACGCCCACGATGCCCCAGCGGTTCATGCGTGTGTGGCCGAGGAACTCCTTGACCAGCGTGATGGTGCGCTGTGTGGGGTCGCCGGTGCGCGTGCCCGCGGGCACGGGCTGACCGAGCTTCACGAAGCGGTAGATCTGCGCGATGGCGCGGCCGAACAGCGCGACGGCCACCACCGTGATGGCGATCGACACGATGATCGCGGCGAGTTGCATGAGGGGCTCCTCGGGCGGGCCTGCGAGGCGGAGCGCCTGTACTCCCCAGTGTGGCGAGCCTGGCGCTACTAAGCGGTAACTTATTCAGTCCGTGCTGAGATTACCCCGTCACGGCTCCGCGCTGTAGCGGCGCCTGCGGTGATCTGTGTCGCTCAGGCAAGCCTTGCCGACCGGGTCTCCCCCGCCGTGGAGGCGCTCGCCGCGCGACGCTTGCGGACTGCTGGAAGCGTACGCGCCAGGATGGCCAGATCCATCCCGAGCCAGTGGTGGTCCACATAGTGGAGGTCGAGCAGCTCGCGCTCCTCCCAGGGGAGCTCCGAGCGTCCGCTGATCTGCCAGAGCCCCGTCATCCCCGGGCGGACCGTGAGTCTGCGGCGGGACTCGCCGACGCACTCGCGGTGCCCGGGTGTGAGCGGGCACGGGCCGACGAGCGACATCTCCCCCCGTACGACATGGATCAGGAGGGGCATTCCGGCCAGCGGGCCCTTCGTACGGAACGTGTGCATCGTGAAAGCCCGACCGCCCCGGCCCGCGACGGTCCGGCGGCGCAGCACCCCGCCGACGCCTGCGGTCGTGACCGCGAGGGAGAGGGCGACGGCGGCGAACAGAGGGGACAGGACGGCCAGCAGGGCGAGTCCGCCGAAGAGGTCGAGTGCGCGCTTGGCCGTCATTCCCCACACCCTTTCGAGTGACATTCATGGGATATTCGTGGGATACGCCCGGTTTGCCCGGCAGGGGCACCCCGGACTCTCTCATGACGAAGGCCCCCCAACCGGGGAATGACGCGCCACGGGTGGGCCTTTCGGCGCCTCTTTGAGCGACTCTCAGGGTGAAGAGTTGAGTCGCCCTCACTCAGGTCTGTTGACGCGTCGGGGGTCGTCATGCATCCTTGAGTCAGATCCACTCAAGTCAGTCAGCTGGAGGAATTGAAATGGCACGTGCGGTCGGCATCGACCTGGGCACGACTAACTCCGTCGTCAGCGTTCTGGAAGGCGGCGAGCCCACCGTCATCACCAACGCCGAGGGTGCCAGGACCACGCCGTCCGTCGTCGCCTTCGCGAAGAACGGTGAGGTGCTCGTCGGCGAGGTCGCCAAGCGCCAGGCGGTCACCAACGTCGACAGGACCATCCGGTCGGTCAAGCGCCACATGGGCACCGACTGGAAGATCGACATCGACAGCAAGAGCTTCAACCCGCAGCAGATGAGCGCCTTCATCCTGCAGAAGCTCAAGCGCGACGCCGAGGCGTACCTGGGCGAGAAGGTCGTCGACGCGGTCATCACCGTCCCGGCGTACTTCAACGACTCCGAGCGTCAGGCCACGAAGGAGGCCGGTGAGATCGCGGGCCTCAACGTCCTGCGCATCGTCAACGAGCCGACCGCGGCCGCCCTGGCCTACGGCCTGGACAAGGACGACCAGACGATCCTCGTCTTCGACCTCGGTGGCGGCACGTTCGACGTGTCCCTCCTGGAGATCGGTGACGGCGTCGTCGAGGTGAAGGCGACCAACGGTGACAACCACCTCGGTGGTGACGACTGGGACCAGCGCGTCGTCGACTACCTGGTGAAGCAGTTCGCCAACGGCCACGGCGTCGACCTGGCCAAGGACAAGATGGCTCTCCAGCGTCTCCGCGAGGCCGCGGAGAAGGCGAAGATCGAACTGTCGTCCTCCACCGAGACGTCGATCAACCTGCCGTACATCACCGCCTCCGCCGAGGGTCCGCTGCACCTGGAGGAGAAGCTCACCCGGGCTCAGTTCCAGCAGCTGACCGCGGACCTCCTGGACCGCTGCAAGACGCCGTTCCACAACGTCATCAAGGACGCGGGCATCAACCTGTCCGAGATCGACCACGTCGTTCTCGTCGGTGGCTCCACCCGTATGCCGGCCGTCGCCGAGCTCGTCAAGGAGCTGACCGGTGGCCAGGAGGCCAACAAGGGTGTGAACCCGGACGAGGTCGTGGCCATCGGTGCGGCTCTGCAGGCCGGTGTGCTGAAGGGTGAGGTCAAGGACGTCCTGCTTCTGGACGTGACGCCGCTGTCGCTTGGTATCGAGACCAAGGGCGGCATCATGACCAAGCTGATCGAGCGGAACACCACGATCCCGACGAAGCGGTCGGAGATCTTCACGACGGCGGAGGACAACCAGCCGTCGGTGCAGATCCAGGTGTACCAGGGCGAGCGTGAGATCGCGGCGTACAACAAGAAGCTCGGCATGTTCGAGCTGACGGGTCTGCCGCCGGCGCCGCGTGGTGTCCCGCAGATCGAGGTCGCGTTCGACATCGACGCCAACGGCATCATGCACGTGACCGCGAAGGACCTGGGCACGGGCAAGGAGCAGAAGATGACCGTCACCGGTGGCTCCTCGCTGCCGAAGGACGAGGTCAACCGGATGCGCGAAGAGGCCGAGAAGTACGCGGACGAGGACCACGCGCGTCGTGAGGCCGCCGAGTCCCGCAACCAGGGCGAGCAGCTCGTCTACCAGACGGAGAAGTTCCTCGCGGACAACGCGGACAAGGTCCCCGGTGAGGTGAAGACCGAGGTCGAGACCGCCGTGGCCGAGCTGAAGGAGAAGCTCAAGGGCGAGGACACCGCGGAGATCCGTACGGCCACCGAGAAGGTCGCGGCCGTCTCGCAGAAGCTCGGCCAGGCGATGTACGCCGACGCGCAGGCCGCTCAGGCCGCGGGCGGCGACGCCCCGCAGGGCGAGGCCAAGGCCGACGACGACGTCGTCGACGCCGAGATCGTCGACGACGAGAAGCCGAAGGGCGGCGCTGCCTGATGACGGAGGAGACCCCGGGCTTCGAGGAGAAGCCCGACGTCCCCTCCGGCGCCGAGGACGCCGCCGAAGCCGCCGAGGCCCCCTCCACGGAAGAGGGCTCGGCGGCCCCGGCCGGGGACGCCGCACAGACGGCCGGCCTGACGGCGCAGCTGGACCAGGTCCGCAGCGCGCTCAGCGAGCGCACGGGCGACCTCCAGCGCCTTCAGGCCGAGTACCAGAACTACCGCCGTCGGGTGGAGCGGGACCGTGTCACCGTCAAGGAGATCGCGGTCGCGGGCCTTCTGACGGAGCTGCTGCCCGTGCTCGACGACATCGGCCGGGCGCGGGACCACGGCGAGCTGGTGGGCGGCTTCAAGTCGGTCGCCGAGTCGCTGGAGACGGTGGCCGCCAAGATGGGGCTGCAGCAGTTCGGCAAGGAGGGCGAGCCCTTCGACCCGACGATCCACGAGGCCCTGATGCACAGTTACGCACCGGACGTCACCGAGACGACCTGCGTGGCGATCCTGCAGCCTGGGTACCGGATCGGCGAGCGGACCATCCGGCCCGCGCGCGTGGCGGTGGCCGAGCCCCAGCCCGGGGCGACGCCGGCCACGAAGGAAGAGAAGTCGGCAGACGAGGAGAACGGTGGCCCCGAGGAGGGCTAGCGCGAAGATCGTCCGAGAGGAGGGACGTCGATGAGCACGAAGGACTTCGTCGAGAAGGACTACTACAAGGTTCTCGGCGTCCCCAAGGACGCCACCGACGCCGAGATCAAGAAGGCGTACCGGAAGCTCGCCCGCGAGAACCACCCGGACGCCAACAAGGGTGACACCAGCGCCGAGGCGCGCTTCAAGGAGATCTCCGAGGCGAACGACGTCCTCGGCGATCCCAAGAAGCGCAAGGAGTACGACGACGCCCGCGCGCTCTTCGGCAACGGAGGCTTCCGTTCCGGAGGCCCGGGCGGCGGCAACTTCAACTTCGACCTGGGCGACCTCTTCGGCGGCGCCCAGGGCCCCGGCGGCGCGGGCGGCGGGGCCGGCGGCTTCGGCGGCGGTCTCGGCGACGTCTTCGGCGGACTGTTCAACCGGGGGGCGGGCGGCGGCGCGGGCACGCGTACGCAGCCGCGCCGCGGCCAGGACATCGAGTCCGAGGTGACGCTCAGCTTCACCGAGGCCGTGGACGGCGCGACGGTGCCCCTGCGGATGTCCTCCCAGGCGCCCTGCAAGGCTTGTTCGGGCACCGGCGACAAGAACGGCACACCCCGGGTGTGCCCGACCTGTGTCGGCACCGGCCAGGTCTCGCGCGGCGGCAGCGGCTCGTTCTCGCTCACCGACCCGTGCGTGGACTGCAAGGGGCGCGGCCTGATCGCCGAGACGCCCTGCGAGGTCTGCAAGGGCAGCGGGCGGGCCAAGTCCTCCCGCACCATGCAGGTCCGCATCCCCGCCGGTGTCGCCGACGGGCAGCGGATCCGGCTGCGCGGCAAGGGCGCTCCGGGCGAGCGCGGCGGCCCGAGCGGAGACCTGTACGTGGTCGTGCACGTCGACGCCCATCCGGTCTTCGGCCGCAGGGACGACAACCTGACCGTCACCGTCCCCGTCACGTTCGACGAGGCGGCGCTCGGCGGCGACATCAAGGTGCCGACGCTGGGCGGCCCCGCGGTGACGCTGAAGCTTCCGGCCGGCACACCCAACGGCCGGACGATGCGCGCCCGCGGCAAGGGCGCGGTCCGCAAGGACGGCACGCGCGGCGACCTGCTGGTGACGGTGGAGGTCGCGGTGCCCAAGGAACTCGACGACAAGGCCCGTGAGGCCCTCGAGACCTACCGTGAGGCGACGGCGGGCGAGGACCCCAGGGCAGAGCTGTTCCAGGCCGCGAAGGGAGCATGACCCGATGGACAGCAGACCGGGACGCAGCCGTAATCCGTACGAACTGACCGACGAGACGCCGGTGTACGTCATCTCGGTGGCGGCCCAGCTGTCGGGTCTGCACCCGCAGACGCTGCGTCAGTACGACCGCCTCGGTCTGGTCTCGCCGGACCGCACGGCCGGCCGGGGCCGGCGCTACTCGGCCCGTGACATCGAACTGCTCCGTACGGTGCAGGCGTTGTCGCAGGACGAGGGCATCAACCTGGCGGGCATCAAGCGCATCATCGAGCTGGAGAACCAGGTCGCGGCGCTCCAGCAGCGGGTCGCCGAGCTGTCGGCGGCCGTCGAGGGCGCGGCGTCGGCGATGCGCCAGCGCGAGGCGCAGGTGCACGCCTCGTACCGGCGCGACCTGGTGCCGTACACGGACGTCCAGCAGGCGAGCGCGCTGGTCGTGTGGCGCCCCAAGCGCCCCGAGTAGAGCCCCGGGCAGCGCTCCTCCCGGGAGAGCCCGGGCAGCCCGGCCGGGACGCTCCGTACGACCGACGACGCCCCCTCCGCTTCCTGTGGAGGGGCCTCGTCGTCGTACGGGCTACGGGATGAGTTCGGCCACGATGTTCGTCGCCGTGTCCCACCAGGGCGCCGCGCCCGTGCCGAAGGCGGCGGCGAGCGCGGTGCCGACGGCCCGGTCCAGCGGCTCGGGTCCGGTGCCGGGCGCCCACTCGGCGTCCACCGTGCCGTCCCCGGAGGACTCCAGGGTGCCCACGGGGCGTCCGTCGCGGAGCAGTCGGCTCTCCACGTACGAGCAGGGCACGAGCCGGTAGCGGATGCCGGAGAACACGGCGTCGACCCGGTACGAGCGCCGCAGGAGCCGCCCGCGGCCGGGCCGGATGCGCGCGGGCGTGCCGTCGACGGTGAGGGTGAGCCGGCCGGCGGCGCGGGTGCCGATGGGGATGAGCGGGTCGGGCTCGTCGCCCGGCGCCCGCAGCAGCTCCACGGTGGGCATCTCGTACCCGGAGACGCGCAGTGTCCCCGCGGGGCCGTCCAGGTCGATCTGTACGTACACGGTCAGTGTTCCTGCTCCAGGATTCCGGACTGGGCGATGAGGTAGCCGAGCTGCGCCCGGCTGCCGCTGCCGAGGGCGGAGGCGAGCTTGGCGATGTGGGCGCGGCAGGTCCGGACGTTCATGCCGAGCCGGCGGGCGATGGCCTCGTCGACGTGACCCTCGACGAGGAGTTTGGCGATGGAGCGCTGGATGCCGCTGATGCCGTCCAGCGGCGGCTCGTAGGTGACGGGGTTGTCCAGGGGGATGGCCTGGAGCCAGAACTGCTCGAAGACGCCGACGAGGTACTCGACGAGGCCGGTGTGGCGCAGTTCCAGGGCGACCTGGCGGTCCCGGCTGGCGGGGACGAAGGCGACCTTGCGGTCCACGATGATGAGCCGGTCGATGATCTCCTCGAGCGTGCGGACCTCGACCTCGGGGCCGATGCGTTCGAGGTAGGCCAGGGTGATCGGCTGGTGCCGGGCGGTGTGCTGATAGAGCGTCCGCATCCGGATGCCGCGGCCGAGGAGCGGTCTGACGCGGCGCAGGGCCTCGCCGAAGGTGTGGGCGCTGCGGCCGCTGCCGGGCTGCACGGTCAGCAGCTCGGAGGAGCATTCGGCCACCACGCGGTCCAGGGAGGTGTTGATCCTCGTGAGGCCCTCCAGGACGGTGATCGCGTGGGTCGTCGTGGGGTCCTGGACGCTGACCGACATGAATGGCTCGAACGCGTCGGAGAGTTCGATGCTGAGACGTCTACGCTCCTGGATCTCCTTCTCGATCGGGAGCAGCAGTCGGGCCAGCGCGGCCGAGGGGGGAACCGGCCGGAGCCACTGGACGTCGTCGGGGTCGGGCCGAAGGAGGTCGAGGTCCATCAGGCAGGGCGTCGACTCGATGTCCGACCGGGCGATACGTCCCGTACGCAGGGCCTCTTTATAGACCCGTGTGCCCGCTTCGCACAGCTCGGCGTGCGTATGAGGATGCCCCGTTTTATCCGGTTCTATTTGCATATGTACACCCCCAGGCTTTTCCGATACAGGAACATGATGCATTGAGCCAGTGGTGGAAACGTGAGGAGTGAGCCATCGTCGTGCCTGCGGGGGAGCAGGAGATACACACCAAGTGAGGTTGCTCGGTCATGGCCAAGAAGCTCATACGCACCGTAGTTGGTGTCGCGTTCATAGCTGCTGCCGCGGTCGGCGCGGTGGCAGTCACCGATGATCCGGGCTGGGGCCTCGCTCCGCAGCAGGTCGTCGCCAAGGCGGGCGACCCGGGCTGGGGAGCAGCGCCGGCCGACTCCGACCCTGGTTGGGAGTCCGTGCGGGCATGACGGTTCCCGAAGATCCTCGATTCCGGCGTGAGATGGCGGCCGCTTACCGCTCCGGGTGGCATTTCATCGACCTCGTCACAGCCGTGCCGCACGGTGGCGATTCGTTGATGGTCACCCTCTTCGGTGAGCCGATCATCATCACGCGCGGGGACGATGAGGATATTCGCGCCTACCGATGTCTCCGGAAGCCGCGTGGCGCCCCTCAGCCCGTCCGCTGTGCCATCCGGTACGGCATGATCTTCGTCAATCTCGACCAGCGTGACCACCAGCTCGTCGAGTCCGAGACCATCACCGCCACCCCCCGCAGTGCCTGAGCGGTTCCCCCGTCGTTGTAGATCGCTCAGGTGCTTCCCCCACACAGCGGCGCCATCGCGGACCTGAAACGCGATGGCGCCGTTGTGCTGTGCCCGTAACCCCCCACCCGGTGAGCGCGCCGCCGAGCACCTCACCGGGTCAGGCCCGGCCCATGGCCCGGGTCAGCGCGATCTCGATGACGACCCGGTCGGGGTTGGGCGCCGGGACCCGGCCGTAGCGCGTCGCGTACCGGTCGACCGCGTCGGCGACGACGTCCGGCTCCGTACGGATGCGCGCCACGCCCTCCAGCGTCGCCCAGCGCCCCTTGTCCACCTGGCAGACCGCCACGCGCGCGCCGTCCGCGCCCGCCGCCAGGACGTTGGCGACCTTGCGGCTGTGCTTGTTGGTGATGACCCGGGCGATGCCGTTCTCGCCGCCCTCGGGGTCGTAGGTCACCCCCACCGCCACCACGTGCGGCGTGCCGTCCGCGCGCGGGGTCGTCAGGGTGGACATGTGGTACTCGCGCCAGAAGCTGAGATACGCGTCGTCGGGGTGCCTCGGGTCAGTCGCCATGCCCGGAACCTACCCGTGGCACGGGTCCGTGCGACACCTTGAGCGGAATAGGCTCAACTTTGTGTACGCTGGATGAGTCATGGACCGTGTGGAGCCGGACGACGAGGAGGAGACAGCGCACGTGGACGCCGAACTGACCAACAGGAGCCGGGACGCGATCAACGCGGCCACCGGCCGCGCCGTGTCCGCGGGACACCCCGACCTGACCCCTGCGCATCTGCTGCTCGCGCTTCTGGCCGGTCAGGACAACGAGAACATCGTCGACCTGCTCGCCGCCGTCGAGGCGGACCAGGCCGCTGTACGGTCCGGAGCGGAACGGCTGCTCGCCGCCGAGCCCAGCGTGACCGGCTCCACGGTCGCGCCGCCGCAGCCCGACCGTGAGCTGCTCGCCGTGATCGCCGAGGCCGCCAGGCAGGCCAAGGAGCTCGGGGACGAGTACCTCTCGACCGAGCACCTGCTCATCGGGATCGCGGCGAAGGGCGGACAGGCGGGCGAGGTGCTGGCCCAGCAGGGGGCCGGCGCGAGGAAGCTGCTGGACGCGTTCGAGAAGAGCAGGGGAGGACGCCGGGTGACCACACCCGACCCGGAGGGTCAGTACAAGGCGCTGGAGAAGTTCGGCACGGACTTCACGGCCGCCGCGCGCGAGGGGAAGCTGGACCCCGTCATCGGGCGCGATCAGGAGATCCGCCGCGTCGTCCAGGTGCTCTCCCGCCGCACCAAGAACAACCCGGTCCTCATCGGGGAGCCCGGCGTCGGCAAGACCGCCGTCGTCGAGGGCCTCGCCCAGCGGATCGTGAAGGGCGACGTCCCCGAGTCCCTCCGCGACAAGCGGCTGGTCTCGCTCGACCTCGGCGCGATGGTCGCGGGCGCCAAGTACCGCGGCGAGTTCGAGGAGCGCCTGAAGACCGTCCTCTCCGAGATCAAGGCCAGCGACGGCCAGATCATCACCTTCATCGACGAGCTGCACACCGTCGTCGGCGCGGGCGCCGGCGGCGATTCGGCCATGGACGCCGGCAACATGCTGAAGCCGATGCTGGCCCGCGGCGAGCTGCGCATGGTCGGCGCGACGACCCTCGACGAGTACCGCGAGCGGATCGAGAAGGACCCCGCCCTGGAGCGCCGCTTCCAGCAGGTCCTGGTCGCCGAGCCGAGCGTCGAGGACACCATCGCGATCCTGCGCGGACTCAAGGGCCGGTACGAGGCCCACCACAAGGTCCAGATCGCCGACTCCGCGCTCGTGGCCGCGGCCACCCTCTCCGACCGGTACATCACCTCCCGCTTCCTCCCCGACAAGGCCATCGACCTCGTCGACGAGGCGGCCTCCCGGCTCCGGATGGAGATCGACTCCTCGCCCGTCGAGATCGACGAGCTCCAGCGGTCCGTGGACCGGCTGCGCATGGAGGAGCTCGCGCTCAAGAACGAGACCGACGACGCCAGCCGGCAGCGCCTGGAGAAGCTCCGCCGCGACCTCGCCGACCGCGAGGAGGAGCTGCGCGGGCTGACCGCCCGCTGGGAGAAGGAGAAGCAGTCCCTCAACCGCGTCGGTGAGCTCAAGGAGCAGCTCGACGAGTTGCGCGGGCGCGCCGAGCGCGCCCAGCGCGACGGCGACTTCGACACCGCCTCCAAGCTGCTGTACGGCGAGATCCCGACGCTGGAGCGCGAGCTGGAGGAGGCCTCGGAGGCCGAGCAGGAGGTCGCCAAGGACACGATGGTGAAGGAGGAGGTCGGCCCCGACGACATCGCGGACGTGGTCGGCTCCTGGACAGGCATCCCCGCCGGCCGCCTCCTGGAGGGCGAGACGCAGAAGCTGCTGCGCATGGAGGACGAGCTCGGCAGGCGGCTCATCGGCCAGACCGAGGCCGTACGGGCCGTCTCCGACGCCGTGCGCCGTACGCGTGCCGGGATCGCCGACCCCGACCGTCCCACCGGCTCCTTCCTCTTCCTCGGCCCGACCGGCGTCGGCAAGACCGAGCTGGCGAAGGCGCTCGCCGACTTCCTCTTCGACGACGAGCGGGCCATGGTCCGCATCGACATGTCGGAGTACGGCGAGAAGCACTCCGTGGCCCGGCTCGTCGGCGCGCCTCCCGGCTACGTCGGCTACGAGGAGGGCGGCCAGCTCACGGAGGCGGTGCGCCGCCGGCCGTACAGCGTGGTGCTGCTCGACGAGGTGGAGAAGGCGCACCCGGAGGTCTTCGACATCCTGCTCCAGGTCCTCGACGACGGCCGGCTCACCGACGGCCAGGGGCGGACGGTCGACTTCCGGAACACCATCCTGATCCTCACCTCCAATTTGGGCAGCCAGTACCTCGTGGACCCCCTGACCGGGGAGGACGAGAAGAAGCAGCGGGTCCTGGAGGTGGTGCGGACCTCCTTCAAGCCGGAGTTCCTCAACCGGCTCGACGACCTGGTGGTCTTCTCGGCCCTCGACAAGACCGAGCTGGGGCGGATCGCGCAGCTCCAGATCGACCGGCTCGCCAAGCGGCTCGCCGAGCGCCGGCTCACGCTGGACGTCACGCCGGCGGCGCTGGCCTGGCTGGCCGACGAGGGCATGGACCCGGCGTACGGCGCCCGGCCGCTGCGCCGTCTGATCCAGACGGCGATCGGCGACCGGCTCGCCAAGGAGATCCTCGCGGGAGAGGTCCGCGACGGCGACACGGTCCGGGTGGACCGCTTCGAGGACGGGCTGATCGTGGGCGCGGCGCAGTAGGCGGGGCGCGGTGGCCAGGACGCGGTCAGGTGTCGAAGGCCAGCAGATGTACGAGGGCGGACTCGCCCTCGTACGTCACGGTCACGTCGACCGCGACCGGGCCGCCGGGCTCGGCCTCACCGTCGTACTGCACATTCAGGCACAGGTCGTGGTCGCAGAACTGGGGCTCGTCGGGTTCCGTGCCCGGGTAGGTCCCGGCGAGCCACTGCGCGGCTTCGCGGCGAGGCATCCGGAAGTCGGCCGTGACCTGGGTGTCCAGCCAGCTCGCCTGGGTGCACCGGGGCTCCGCGGCGCTCCTGGGCAAGGTCGCCTGCGCCCATTCCATGGCGTCCGCGCAGTCGACCGGCTTCGCTCCGGTGGACTCGTCGAAGGCCATCGCACCCCAGGCCAGCAAGGCGACCGGGCCCCCGCAGAAGATCGACACCAGCACCGACACCCAGACCCACGTCGACACGCGCGGCCTCACTTTTTCCCCCATAGGAACCAGATCTTGTCAGCCCGCAGCGGATCGCGGGAGCCGGGGCTTGCGCCGTACCGCCCGGCATGGGGGAGGATGGCGTCAACCGTACGAAGGGATATTCACGGTGAGCATCGACCCGTCCTCGATTCCGAATTTCGGGGGCCAGCCCCAGCCTCAGGCCGCAGGACCGGCGGGCCCCGTCGTCCCCGACCAGGATCTGGTCAAGCAGCTCCTGGACCAGATGGAGCTGAAGTACGTCGTCGACGACGAGGGTGACCTCGCGGCGCCGTGGGAGGAGTTCCGGACGTACTTCATGTTCCGCGGCGAGGAGGACCAGCGTGTCTTCTCGGTGCGGACGTTCTACGACCGCCCGCACTCGGCCGACGACCGCGCCAAGGTTCTCGACGCGATCGACGACTGGAACCGCCGCACCCTGTGGCCCAAGGTCTACACCCACCTGCACGAGGAGGAGGACGGCTCCGCCACCCTCCGCCTCATCGGTGAGGCGCAGATGCTGATCGGCACCGGCGTCGCGCTGGAGCACTTCGTGTCCTCCACCGTCAGCTGGGTCCGCGCCTCCATCGAGTTCGACAAGTGGCTCGTGGAGCAGTTCGGCCTGGAGTCCCCGGAGGACAAGTCCTCCGACGGCGACGAGGCCTGAGCCGCCACGGGGCCGGCCTCGGCCCCCGGCCCCTCAGAGGGCCATGCGTGCGAGCGTCAACGCGTACGCACCGAAGCTGAACGACAGCCCGGCCAGCGCCGCGATCACCACGATCGCGGCCCTCGGCCGGGCTTTCGTCAGGGCCCGCGCCAGCGGGAGGAGCAGCGGGAACGCGGGCAGCAGGAAGCGCGGCTTGGACTCGAAGAAGCCGGAGCCGCCGACCGTGATGACCACGAGTACCGCCGTGTAGACCAGGACGGGCAGCGGTGGCCGCTCCGCCAGCGCGAGCAGCGCGAAGAGCAGCACCCCCGCGCCCGTGATCAGCAGCGCCATCGCGAAGCCGAACTGCGTCGGCCCCCGCAGCATCTCCAGGACGAAGCGCAGCGCGCCGCGCCCGAGGTCGAAGCGGGAGGTCCAGCCGTCCTGGACGGCGAAGTAGCCGCCGAGCAGATCCCCGCGGCGCGCGCCCACCCAGAGCAGGTACGAGAGCCAGCCGACCGGTGCCAGCGCGGCACCCGCCCACACCCGTGGATCGCCCCGGCCGTCTCCGCTCCCGCGCCCGCGCCACAGCGCGCACCCCGCCGCGACCAGGACCGCGGCCGCGATGGCGACGCCGTTGGGGCGGGAGAGGCCGGCCAGCGCGGCCAGCGAGCCGGCCCACAGCCAGCGGCCGGTGAGGAGCGCGTACAGCGACCAGGCGGCCAGGGCCGTCATCAGTGGCTCGGTGTACGCCATCGAGAGCACGATCGAGTGCGGCAGCAGGCCCCAGAGCAGTACGAGCAGGACGGCGGTGGGCCGTCCGTGGAGCCGTTCGCCGACCAGGTAGATCCCCCACGCCGCGACTCCGGCCGAGAGCCAGGACAGGAGCAGCCCCGCCGTGCCGCCCTCGACGGGCAGGACCGTGGTGACCGCGCGTACCAGGGCGGGGTAGAGCGGGAAGAACGCCAGGTCGGACTGGACGACGCCGTCGGGCCAGTGGAGCGTGTGGCCGTAGCCGTGCGCGGCGATCCGGGTGTACCAGTCCGAGTCCCAGGACGTGGCGAGCAGCGCCCGCGGTGAGCGCCCGATGTGCCAGGCCCAGGCCGCGAGCACCAGCATCCCGGTCAGCCGGGCCGCGGCGAACAGTCCGAGCGCGGGGGCGGCCCGGTACAGCGAGGCCCGCCAACGGGGGACGCTCCGGGCGCCGGCGGTCGTGGCCCGGCGGTCGAGAGTCTCGGCGGACAGGGTGCACCTCCGTGCGCACGGGAATCGAGAGCGCCCCGCGATCCGGGATCAGCCCGACAAATCGGTCTACCCGACCATCGGCGTGGCACGGAGGAAGCGCGCGCGGGCGCGGGGCCCACCGGGTGAAAAATCCCCGCCGCCGGGGCCCCGCCGTCAGGAGCCCGTCGTCAGCCCGCGAGGCCCTTCAGGCGGGAGACCGCCTCCTCCAGGACGTCGACGCGCTTGCAGAAGGCGAACCGGACGAACGGCTCGCCCTCCGCGCGGTGGTCGTAGAAGACGGCGTTGGGGATCGCCACCACGCCCGCCCGCTCCGGCAGGGAACGGCAGAAGGCGAAGCCGTCGGACTCGCCGAGAGGCCGGATGTCGGTGGTGACGAAGTAGGTCCCGGCCGGGCGGTAGACCTCGAAGCCCGCCTGCGCCAGGCCGTCGCTCAGCAGGTCGCGCTTGGCGCGCAGGTCGGCGCGCAGGGTGTCGAAGTACGTGTCCGGCAGGCGCAGCGCCTCCGCGACGGCGTACTGGAACGGGCCGGACGCCACGTACGTGAGGAACTGCTTGGCGGACCGGACGGCGGAGGTGAGCTCCGGGCTCGCGGTGATCCAGCCGACCTTCCAGCCGGTGAAGGAGAAGGTCTTGCCGGCGGAGCCGATGGTGACCGTGCGCTCCCGCATTCCCGGGAGGCTCGCGATCGGCAGGTGCTCGGCGTCGTCGAAGACCAGGTGCTCGTACACCTCGTCGGTGACGACGAGCAGATCGCGGGCGACGGCGAGCTCGGCGATCGCGGTCAGTTCGGCGCGGGTGAGGACGGTGCCGGTCGGGTTGTGCGGGGTGTTGAGCAGGATCAGCCGGGTGCGGTCGGTGACGGCGGCCCGCAGCTCGTCCAGGTCCAGCCGGTAGGCGCCCTCGTGCGGCCGGAGGGTGACCGGTACGCGCGTGCCGCCTGCCATCGCGATGCACGCGGCGTACGAGTCGTAGTACGGCTCCAGGGCGATCACCTCGTCGCCGGGCTCGACGAGGGCGAGCAGCGCGGCGGCGATCGCCTCGGTCGCGCCCACCGTGACGAGGACCTCGCGGTCGGGGTCGTAGGCGAGGCCGTACCGCTTCAGCTGGTGCTCGGCGACGGCGGTGCGCAGCTCGGGCACACCGGTGCCGGGCGGGTACTGGTTGCCGCGCCCGTCGCGCAGAGCCCGGACCGCGGCCTCCCGGATCTCCTCCGGGCCGTCGGTGTCGGGGAAGCCCTGTCCGAGGTTGATCGCCCCGGTCCGGACGGCGAGCGCGGACATCTCGGCGAAGATCGTCGTCCCGAACTCGGCGAGCCGGCGGTTGAGCAGCGGTCGTGTCATGCCCGCCATCCTGCGGTGAAGCTCTGGACTTCCTCAAGTGCGCTTTGGGCGGCGGGCGCGGGGGGCATCCCCCTGTCACACAAGACCTACGGGGGTGTCACTCATGGAAGCTCTGATCATCGGAGTCGTCATTCTGTTCGTGGTGGCAGGTATCGCCTCATCCATCGGCGGCCGGTCGCGGCGCGGTGGCGGCCGGTCGCGGCGTGGTGGCGGCTGGTCGGACGGCGGCGGAGGCGGCTGCGGGGGCGGTTCGTCCTGCGGCGGCGGAGGCGGCTGTGGGGGTGGCGGCGGGGGCGACTGACACGGGGCAGTCGCCCTCGCGATTCACCCAGGTGCCCGGCCGCTCCAACATCCGCCGGGCACCTTCGTGTTGGAGCCGTACGTCGAATCCGATTGAACAATTGAACTGTGGGGTCCCCGAAGGGGATGGAAACCACGGCAAGTTGGGTAAAAACGCTGCGAGTCGCTCGAAGTCCATGATTCCCTCGCACTTGATAAAGACAGCCCTCGGACCGTGTGTGGACCCGAGTCGGCGATCCCCCACTCCCGTTGGACCCTTCTCCGGGGCGCCCCCGGCCCACCCGTCAAACCGTGTTTGCGGAGCCGACCCATGCTCACGACCCTGAAGACCTCCTACACCGATACGCGTGCGGCCGATCTGGCCTGGGCCCTCGGGCGCGAGCCGCTGCCCGCCCTCGCCGTGCTCGACCTCGAACTGACCGGCGCCAAGCTGCAGTTGCGGCTGCTCGGCGCCTCCCACCAGGTGCTCCTGGAGGAAGAGCAGCACAACTGCTCGGAGACCGTCGCCTGTATGCCCGGCAGCAGTACGCCGCTGCCGCTGGGCGTCTCCAAGCGCATCGGCGGCTGGGAGTACGAATTCGCCGCCCGTGTCGAGAAGCTCTCGCACGGCTCCTTCGCGGGCCGTGCCCAGGAATTGCTCGCACTCGTCGCCGACCATCCCAACGGCCTCGCGGGGACGTTTCCCGGTTCCCCGCACGCCTTCACCGCGATGCTGGCCCAGCGCCACGAGGGCCAGGTGCGGTGGCGCACCTGGCACGCGTACCCACAGGAAGGGCAGTTGGTGGTCACCCGGACGCGGATCGGCGTTCGTATGCCCGCCCCGCTGTAACGCGCCGCCCGGGAGCTCCATGTGCACTCGTGTGGGTGACAAGCGGCGACAGATGTGTGACGTAGCGTTACGAACATGATCGATCCGCCCCTGACCATGCCACCCAAGAGGGTGACTCGGCTGCCCGTGCGGCCGAGAGCGGTGCGGTTTCCGGTCCTCGTCGTCGTCTTCGTCTGCGCCGCCTGCGGTCTCGTCTACGAGCTGGAACTGGTCGCCCTCGCCTCGTACTTGATCGGCGACTCCGTCACCCACGCCTCCGTCGTGCTGTCGGTGATGGTCTTCGCGATGGGCGTCGGCTCGCTGCTCGCCAAGCGGCTGCGCTGCCGCGCCGCCGTCGGCTTCGGTCTCGTCGAGGGCGGACTGGCGCTGATCGGAGGCTGCTCGGCCCTCGTGCTGTACGCGGCGTTCGCCTGGCTGGGCGAGGCGCGGTACGTCCTGGTGGCGTTCTCGCTGGCCATCGGGGTCCTCATCGGGGCGGAGATCCCGCTGCTCATGTCGCTGATCCAGCGGGCGGAGTCGGCGCGTTCCCCGGGTGTGCGGGAGAAGGACAAGGCCGCCGATCCGGCCGGGACCGTCGCCGACCTGTTCGCCGCGGACTACGTCGGCGCGCTCGTCGGCGGGCTCGCCTTTCCCTTCCTCCTGCTGCCCTGGCTCGGCCAGGTCACCGGCGCGCTCGTCACCGGAGGGGTGAACGCGGTGGCGGGCGGCGGGCTGGTGCTGTGGCTGTTCCGGCGCGATCTGACCGCCCGCTCCCGGGCCCTGCTGATCGGTACGAACCTCGCCGTCCTCGCCGTCCTCGCCACCGCCACCGTTCTCGTGGACGACTTCGAGCGGGCCGCGCGCCGTGCGGTGTACGGAGACAGCGTGCGCGTCGCCGTACGGACCGAGCTCCAGGAGGTGGTCGTGACGGGGGAGCGGGGCAGCGCGCCCGACCTCTTCGTCGACGGCCGGCTGCGGGCCGGGGGCGAGGACGGCTCCCGGTACCACGAGTCGCTCGTGCACCCCGCGATGAACGGGCCGCACGCGCGGGTGCTGATCATCGGCGGCGGCGACGGTCTCGCCGCCCGCGAGGTGCTGCGCTATCCCGGAGTCCGCGCGGTCACCGTCGTCGAGGAGGACCCCGGAGTCGTACGGCTCGCCCGGAGCCACCCCGAACTGGCCGCGCTCAACCGGAACGCCCTGCGCGACCCGCGCGTCCGGGTGGCCTCCGAAGACGCGTTCAGCTGGCTGCGCGAGACGGCGACGACCGGCCCCGAAGGGGCCGGCGAGGGCCCGCGCGAGCGGTACGACGTGGTGATCTCGGACCTGCCCGATCCCGGGATCTCGGCCGGGACGAAGCTCTACTCCGAGGAGTTCTACGGCCTCACCTCCCGGGTCCTCGCCGACGAGGGACGACTCGTCGTGCACGCAGGATCGGCATCCGCCCGCCCCCACACCTTCTGGACGGTGGACTCCACGCTGCGCGCGGCCGGCTTCGCCACCCGCGCCTACAGCGCGCACGGCCGCGGGGCGCACCTCGCCGCCGGTCCCGACCGTGCCGACCGCTCGGAGGGCACGGCGACGGGGACGGGCGACTGGGGCTATCTGCTCGCGGCCGCGGGCACCTACCCACCCGAGCTGCGCCTCGCCGCCGACGCGCCCCGGCTCCGGTCGCTGACGGCCGGCGCCCTGGTGACGGGAGCGCGGGCGGCCGAGCGGACCCGGGACGACCGGGGCGCCCCGCCGCCGCCCTCGACACTGGTCCACCCGCGGTACGGCGGCTGACCTCACGGGGGTCCGCCGGCAGCGGACCCGGGACAAACAGGCGACGACGACGCCCGGGCTGAGTAGGCTCGGCTTCCATGGAGCATGAGGTGTTCGTTCCGGTACCGGCCGAGGTCCTCCGCGGGACCCTGACGGACCCCGCACGGGTGGCGCGCTGCGTCCCCGGTCTCCAGCAGGACGCGGAGGTGGGCCCGCTCGCAGGACGCCTGAAGATCCGGGCCGGTGGCAACACGATCACTTATCGGGGCGCGCTGCGGCTGACGGAGCGGGGCGACGGCGTCGCCGTCGAGGGTCAGGGCACCGAGGTTCGCGGCAAGGGCTCGGTGCAGCTCGTGCTGACGATCGCGCTCACCCCGGTGGCCGACGGCACGACGCTCGCCTTCACCGGGGCCGTGAAGGGCGAGGGCCGGCTCTCCGACCTCTCCGAGGAGGCCCGGGAGGCGGCGGCCCAGCGGCTGATCGGCAAGTTCGTGGAGAGCCTGGCCGCGGCCGCGCGGCAGGGCGGCGCGGAGAACGGCCGGGCGGAGAACGGCCGGGCGGTGAACGGCCGGTCGTTGAACGGCGCGGCGCTTGACGGCGGGGCGGCGAAGGAGTCCGACGACCCGTCCGGGACGGAAGCCGGGACCGCGGCCGGGCCCGGGGACGAGCCGGGCCCCGAGTCCGGCGCCGAGCCCGGGTCCGCGGCCGGATCCGCGGACCCGGCCGTGGGCGACGCCGTCGACGCCGTCGACGCGATCGACGACGACGAGGCCGACAGC
Source organism: Streptomyces sp. NPDC013317 (assembly GCF_055563155.1). NCBI lineage: Bacteria > Bacillati > Actinomycetota > Actinomycetes > Kitasatosporales > Streptomycetaceae > Streptomyces > Streptomyces sp. NPDC013317. The sequence goes on along the minus strand of NZ_JBVHDX010000008.1, from coordinate 199,484 downwards.
GACAGCGACGGTGTCGACGACGGGGTCGAGGAGCCCCACCGCCCGTCGGTCTTCGAGACGCCCGTCCCCCCGCCCTCGCTCGACCCGTTCCAGGGCGGGGGCTTCGAGGACGCCCCCGTGCAGTACCCCGCCGAACCCCCGGCCGCCGAGGCCGCCCACGCCCGGCGGACGATGATCGGACGGAGCGCCGAGGAGGTCGACCACGCCCCGCCGCGCGGCCGGTACGCCCCTGTCCCCGCGCCGGAATCGACCAGCGCCGGCGCCACCCTGCGCTGGATCGCCCCCGCCGCCGCCCTCGCGCTCGCCTCGGCGGTGGTCGTCGGCCGGGCGCTGCGCCGCCGGCGCTGATCCCCGTCTACTGTCGGGGCGTGAGCAAGCAGACGCGACTGACGGCGGGCGACGCCGAGTTGACCATCAACCCCGACAACGGCTGCCGCATCGAGAGCCTGCGCATCGGCGGCACGGAGCTGCTGCGCCAGGGCGAGCGGTACGGCTGCTTCCCGATGGTTCCCTGGTGCGGGCGGATCGAGCTGGGGCAGTTCCGCAACGGCGGGGTGAAGCACCAGATGCCCCTCAACTCTCCGCCGCACGCCATCCACGGCACCGGCCGCGACTCCGTGTGGAAGCCCGCCCGGACGGCGGACGAGGACGGACGCGCGGCGGCGTTCACCTACGAGCTGGGCGACCCGTGGCCGTACACCGGCCGGGTCACGCAGACCTTCGCCCTCACCGAGGAGAGCCTCACCGTGCAGCTCGGTGTGGAGACCCTCGCCGACTCCTTCCCGGCGCAGGCCGGCTGGCACCCCTGGTTCAACCGCAGTCTCGACGGCGGTGCTCCCGTACGCATCGACTTCACGGCCGACTGGCAGGAGGAGCGAGGCGAGGACCACCTCCCCACCGGGCGGAGGATCGGCCCGGCTCCAGGCCCCTGGGACGACTGCTTCGGCATGCCCGGAGGCGTCGACGTCACCCTCACCTGGCCGGAGCAGCTGGAGCTGAAGGTGACCAGCCGGAGCGAATGGGTGGTGATCTACGACGAGCAGGAGGCGGCGGTCTGCGTGGAGCCGCAGTCGGGCCCGCCGAACGGGCTCAACACCCTCCCGCACCTCGTGACGCCGATCGAGCCGCTGGAGATCGCGGCCACGCTGGCATGGCGGCGGCTTTAAGCTCATGAGCATGACTGACGTACGCGCTGACCTGCTCCAGCAGATCAAGGACAAGGCCGTGGTGCACGGCAAGGTGACCCTCTCCTCGGGGCTGGAGGCCGACTACTACGTCGATCTGCGCCGGATCACGCTGGACGGAGCCGCCTCTCCGCTCGTCGGTCAGGTCATGCTCGACCTGACCGCGGAGCTGGAGTTCGACGCCGTGGGCGGTCTGACGCTCGGTGCCGACCCGGTCGCGACGGCGATGCTGCACGCCTCCGCCGCCCAGGGGAAGCGTCTGGACGCCTTCGTCGTCCGCAAGGCCGCCAAGGCCCACGGGATGCAGCGCCAGGTCGAGGGGCCGGACATCAAGGGCCGCCGGGTTCTGATCGTCGAGGACACCTCCACCACCGGCGGCTCCCCGCTCACCGCCGTCGAGGCGGCGCGTGCGGCCGGTGCCGAGGTCGTCGCGGTCGCCACGATCGTGGACCGGGCGACGGGTGCGGGCGAGAAGATCAGCAACACCGCGGGGGTGCCGTACCTCTACGCCTTCGCCCTCGACGAGCTCGGTCTCGCCTGATCGACCCCGGGTGATCGAGGCGAAGTCGTGACTTAGGTCCCGGAGCCGCCCGGCGGCGGCGCTGACCTGCGACTTTGGCAAGGGGCGGAGTGTTTCACGTGAAACGCTCCGCCCCTTGCTCCTGGTGTCCGCGGAAGAGTCTGGAAAGATGGGCCCCGACGATGACGTCGCCCCAGGTCAGGGTCTAGTAACGCACCCACCCGCACATCACAAGGAGCGGACGAATGCCCATCGCAACCCCCGAGGTCTACAACGAGATGCTCGACCGGGCGAAGGCAGGCAAGTTCGCCTACCCGGCCATCAACGTGACCTCCTCCCAGACTCTGCACGCCGCACTGCGCGGCTTCGCGGAGGCCGAGAGCGACGGCATCATCCAGATCTCGACCGGTGGCGCCGAGTTCCTGGGCGGCCAGCACAACAAGGACATGGTCACGGGCGCCGTCGCCCTGGCCGAGTTCGCGCACATCGTCGCCGCCAAGTACGACATCACCGTCGCGCTGCACACGGACCACTGCCCGAAGGACAAGCTGGACGGCTATGTCCGTCCGCTGCTCGACGTCTCCGCCGAGCGCGTCAAGGCCGGTCGTGACCCGCTCTTCCAGTCGCACATGTGGGACGGCTCCGCCGAGACCCTCGCCGACAACCTGGCCATCGGCCAGGAGCTGCTGGCCAAGGCCGCCGCCGCCCGGATCATCCTCGAGGTCGAGATCACCCCGACCGGTGGCGAGGAGGACGGCGTCACCCACGAGATCAACGACGAGCTGTACACCACCGTCGACGACGCGATCCGCACCGCCGAGGCCCTGGGCCTGGGCGAGAAGGGCCGCTACCTGCTGGCCGCCTCCTTCGGCAACGTGCACGGCGTCTACAAGCCGGGCAACGTCGTGCTCCGCCCCGAGCTGCTCAAGGACCTGCAGGCGGGCGTCGCCGAGCGCTTCGGCAAGGCCAACCCGTTCGACTTCGTCTTCCACGGCGGCTCCGGCTCCTCCGCCGAGGAGATCGCCACCGCGCTGGAGAACGGCGTCGTGAAGATGAACCTCGACACCGACACCCAGTACGCCTTCACGCGTCCGGTGGCCGACCACATGTTCAAGAACTATGACGGCGTCCTGAAGGTCGACGGCGAGGTCGGCAAGAAGTCCACCTACGACCCGCGCACCTGGGGCAAGCTCGCCGAGGCCGGCATGGCCGTGCGGGTGACCGAGGCGTGCGCGGCGCTGCGCTCGACCGGCACGAAGCTGAAGTGAGATAAGCGTTAGTCAGTGGTGGAAAGGCCCGGCACCCTGGGGTGTCGGGCCTTTCCGCGCTCCAGGAGGACTGAGTGACGACGTACGACTTCGACCGTGAGACAGACCGCCGCGGGACCTGCTCGGTCCAGTGGGACGGCATCGCGGACCGTTTCGGTGCCGGCGAGCTGCTCCCCTTCACCATCTCCGACATGGACTTCGCCTCCCCGCCGGAGGTCCTCGACGCCTTGCGCGCCCGGGTCGAGCACGGGGTCTTCGGCTACACGGACTGGCGGATCGGCGAGTTCCGTGAGGCGATACGCCACTGGTACGCGACCCGTCACGACACCGCGCTCGACATCGAGGCGCTGGTCTACGCGCCGTCCGTGCTCAGCCAGCTCTCTCAGCTGCTGCAGATGTGGACCGCGCCCGGCGACGGCGTGGTGGTGCACACGCCGACGTACGACGGCTTCCGCAAGGCGGTCACCGGTCTGGGGCGCGAGCTGAGGGGCGTGCCGGTCGGGGACACCGAGACGCTGGAGACGGAGCTGGCCCGGCCGGACAGCACGATGCTGCTGCTCTGCTCGCCGCACAACCCGACGGGCCGCGTGTGGCGGGAGGAGGAGCTCGCGGAGTTCGCGCGCCTGGCCGAGCTCCATGGGGTCGCGGTCGTCAGCGACGAGATCCACGCGGACCTGGTGGCCGACGGGCAGCGGCACCTCCCGTGGCTCCGCTTCACGCAGCCGGGACGCGGCCGGCGGTGGGCCCTGATCACCTCGGGCACGAAGGCCTTCAATTTCCCGGCGCTGACCGGCTCGTACGGGATCATCGGCGACCCCGGCGAGCGGGCGGAGTTCATCCGCCGGATGGAGACGGGCGAGGGCCTCGCCTCGCCGGCGGTGCTGTCGATGACCGCCCATGTCGCCGCGTACCAGCAGGGTGCGCCGTGGCTGGACGCGCTGCGGGCGTATGTGGCGGGGACGATGCGGCTCCTCGAGGAGCGGCTCGCGGCGGGGCTGCCGGGCGTCCGCTGGACGCCTCCGCAGGCCGGCTATCTGGCCTGGATCGACCTGCGCCCGCTCGGGATCGACGACGAGGCGCTCCAGCGGGAGCTGGTGGAGGTCGAGAAGGTCGCGATCATGCCGGGCGGCGTCTACGGCGCCCCGGGCTTCGTCCGTCTGAACGTCGGCTGCCCGAGGAAGAAGGCGGAACGCGGCGTGGAGGCCTTGGTGAGGGCCGCCACGAGACTCCGCACGGCCTGAGGCCCCAGCGGGACGATCGGGCGTAACGGGGGGAGCATGGCAGGCATGGACATCAGGCTCGCCTCGGGCACCGGCCGGTGGATCGTGCTCACCACCGTGCTCGGCTCGGGGATGGCGCTGCTCGACTCCACGGTCGTCAACGTCGCCCTGCCGCACATCGGCGAGGACCTCGGCACCGACATGGCCGCGCTCCAGTGGACGGTCAACGCCTACATGCTGACCCTTGCCGGGCTGATCCTGCTCGGCGGGGCGCTGGGCGACCGGTACGGGCGGCGGCGGGTCTTCGTGATCGGGATCGTGTGGTTCGCCGTCGCGTCCCTGCTGTGCGGGCTGGCGCCGAACGCGGGCATTCTGATCGCCGCCCGTGCTCTCCAGGGCATAGGTGGCGCGCTGCTCACCCCCGGGTCGCTCGCGCTGATCCAGGCCAGTTTCCATCCGGACGACCGGGCCAAGGCCGTCGGGCTCTGGTCCGGCTTCGGCGGGGTCGGTGCGGCGATCGGGCCGTTCGTCGGCGGGTGGCTCGTCGACGGGCCCGGCTGGCGGTGGGTCTTCCTGCTCAACGTGCCGCTCGCCGCGCTGTGCGTGCCCGTCGCGCTGCGCCATGTGCCGGAGTCGCGCGACGAGTCCGCCCACGGTCGGTTCGACGTCCTCGGCGCCATCCTGGGCGCGGCCGCGCTCGCCCTCGTCACGTACGCGCTGATCTCCGAGGCCTGGTGGGCCGCCGGGGCCGGGGTGGTGGTCGGGGCGTTCTTCGTCGTCCTGGAGCGACGGCTGCCGGAGCCGATGGTGCCCCCGTCGATCTTCGCGTCCCGGCTGTTCACGATGGTCAATCTGGTGACGCTCTGCGTGTACGCGGCACTCGGCGGCTTCTTCTTCCTCGCCACCCTCCAGCTCCAGGTGGTGTCCGGCTACTCGGCGCTCGCGGCGGGCACGGCGCTGCTCCCGACGACGGTCCTGATGCTGCTGCTCTCCGCGAAGTCCGGCGAGCTGGGCGAGAAGATCGGGCCCCGGATTCCGCTGACCGTGGGGCCGCTGCTGTGCGCGGTGGGGATGGTCCTGATGCTGCGGGTCGGGGAGGACGCCTCGTACGTCGAGGACGTGCTGCCCGCGATGGTGGTCCTCGGCCTCGGGCTCACCGTCCTGGTGGCCCCCCTGACGGCGACCGTCCTGGCCTCGGTGGACGTGGCGCGGGCGGGCCTGGCGAGCGGGATCAACAACGCGGCGGCGCGCGCGGCCGGCCTGCTCGCGGTCGCGGCGCTGCCGACGCTGGCCGGGATGGGCCCGGAGGCGTACCGCTCGGCGGAGGAGTTCGGCGACACGTTCCGGCGGGCGATGCCGATGTGTGCGGGGCTGATGGTGGCGGGCGCGGTCCTGGCCTGGGCGACCGTGCGGAAGCCGGCCGAGGCGTCCGACTGCCACCCCGAGTGCAAGGTCCACTGCGGGGTGACGGCACCCCCGCTGGACCCGGGGGACCGCTCGGCACGGGAGGGGGGCGGCTGAGGCAGACTGGCCCCATGGCCATCCACGAGAACCTCCTGGGGGGACCGCCCCCCACCCATCTGCCCGACGACCCGGAGCCGCGTGAGCTGCTCGCGGCGGGCACGGCGCCGGCGGACGTCGCCGCCAAGTACCCGACGTCCTCGCTGGCCTGGGCCCAGCTCGCCGACGAGGCGTACGAGGGCGGTCGCGTCATCGAGTCGTACGCCTACGCCCGTACGGGCTACCACCGCGGCCTGGACGCGCTGCGGCGCAGCGGCTGGAAGGGCCACGGCCCGGTGCCGTGGGAGCACGAGCCGAACCGCGGCTTCCTGCGGGCCCTGCACGCGCTGGCGCGGGCCGCCGGCGAGATCGGCGAGAAGGACGAGTACGAGCGCTGCTCGACGTTCCTGCGCGACTCCTCGGAGACGGCCGCGGAGACGCTGGGCTGACACCGGGCCGACCGCACCGGTTTCCTCCTCCCGTGGGGCAGGGGGAAACCGGTCATCGTCCCCGGAATGTTCGAGGCCGTTCGAAGCGGCGGTTACGATCCTTCGGACCGTTGTACCGAGAGCAGCCGGAACCGAGGCCCCACCCTCTTCCCCCCAACCGGCCGACGCAGGGGAGAAGTCTGTCTTGGGCAAGCGCGCCGCCGCACCCGCGGGACGGGGACGAACGCCGAGCCGGAGCCGGAGCGGAGGCCGTGGCCGTGGCCGCGCCCGTGGCCGGTCCGGGCGGAGCGCGATAGGACGGCTGGCCCTCCCGGCGCTCGCGCTCGTCACGCTCTCCCTCGGTGGCGGCGCAGCCCTCGCCCACTACCACAGCGGCCAGGACTCCGGTGGCGACGGCGCCGTCGCCGCCACCCCCTCCCCAGCGGCCGAGACGACGAAGGCGATCCCCACTCCCAAGGCCGCGCCCCCGAAGCCGAAGCCGACCACGCCCAAGCCGAAGCCGTCGGCCACGCCCAAGAAGCCGAAGGTGCCCGCCAAGGGCTCCGGCAGCTTCACCACCGCCAGATCCTCCGGCGACGCCGTCGGCACGGGCGGTTCCCTGCGCCGCTACCGCGTCCAGGTCGAGGGCGGCATCGACCTCTCCGCCTCCCAGGTGGCCACCGAGATCCAGCAGATCCTCGACCATCCGCGCGGCTGGGCGGCCAATGGCCGTGGCCGGTTCCAGCTGGTCTCCGAGAACGCCGACTTCGTCATCCGGATCGCCACCCCGGCGACCGCCGACAAGCTCTGTCTCGCCCAGGGGCTCAACACGCACGGCGAGCTGAACTGCGAGACCACGGACGGCGTCGTGGTGAACCTGAAGCGGTGGCTGCTGGGCTCCCCGACCTTCGCCGGGACCCCCGCCGAGTACCGGCATCTGATCATCAACCACGAGGTGGGGCACGAGATCGGCATCCGGAGCCATATGAGCTGTCCCGGTTCCGGCAAGCCCGCGCCCGTCATGATGCAGCAGATCAAGGGGCTCAAGGGCTGTCGTTCGAACGCGTATCCGTATGACGAAGACGGTAGCTACATCGAGGGTCCGATCGTGCCATGATGCGCATGGGACCGCGTGCGACGAAGCGCGCGGGCCCGAGGGGACCGGGGCTCCACTTGCCACACGGAAGGAGCGGACCGCTACCCGGTAGTTGCGTATCGAGGAGACAGCGATGTCCACCTTCCCCGATGCCTCCGGAGCCGGTTCGGTCGAAGCACCGAACCTCGACTTCGCGGGCACGACGCCGTACGAGGACTACGTACAGGCGGACGTACTCACCCACCTCCAGCACCTCCGCTCCGACGACCCGGGCGAGATGGTCTTCCTGGTCACCACCCAGGTCATGGAGCTGTGGTTCACCGTCATCGTCCACGAGTGGGAGACCGCGAGCCGCGCGCTGCGCGAGGACCGCATCCCGGTGGCGATGGACGCGCTCAAGCGCTCCGTGCGCGAGCTGGAGGCGCTGAACCACTCCTGGCGCCCGCTGGCCCAGCTCACCCCGGCACAGTTCAACTCCTACCGCGCGGCCCTCGGCGAGGGCTCCGGCTTCCAGTCGGCGATGTACCGGCGCATGGAGTTCCTGCTCGGCGAGAAGTCCGCGTCGATGCTGGTGCCGCACCGCGGGGCGCCGCGCGTGCACGCCGAGCTGGAGAAGGCGCTGCAGGAGCCGAGCCTGTACGACGAGGTGCTCAGGCTCCTCGCCCGCCGCGGGCTGCCCGTGCCGCAGGCCGTGCTCGCCCGTGATCTGGCGAAGAAGTACGAGCCGTCGCCGGAGATCGAGGAGATCTGGGCCGGGATCTACGCCGACGCCGACCAGAACGGGGAGCTCGTCCGTCTGGGCGAGGCGCTGAGCGACGTCGCCGAGCTGATCTGGCGCTGGCGCAACGACCACCTCGTCGCCACCCGCCGGGCCATGGGCTCCAAGACGGGCACCGGCGGCTCGGCGGGCGTCGCCTGGCTGGAGAAGCGGGCGCAGAAGAACGTCTTCCCCGAGCTGTGGACGGCGCGCAGCCATGTCTGAGGCGATGCGCGAGAACGCGCTGCTCCGTGACTCGAACGACCCGCTGGCGAAGGTGCGCGAGAGGTTCGCCCTCGACGACGCGACCGTCTACCTCGACGGCAACTCGCTGGGCGCGCTCCCCGCGCACGTCGCCGACCGGATGGCCGACGTCATCACCCGCGAGTGGGGGCAGCTGCGCATCCGCTCCTGGGACGAGAGCGGCTGGTGGACCGCGCCCGAGCGGATCGGCGACCGGATCGCCCCGCTCGTCGGCGCGGCCCCCGGCCGGATCGTGGTCGGCGACTCGACGAGCGTGAACGTCTTCAAGGCGGTCGTCGCGGCCACCCGGCTCTGCGCCGACGACCGGGACGAGATCCTCGTCGACGCCACGACGTTTCCCACGGACGGGTACATCGCCGCGTCGGCGGCGCGGATGACCGGCCGTCGGCTCGTACCCGTCGCCCCCGCCGACATGGCGGAGGCGGCCGGGCCGCGCACGGCCGCCGCGCTGGTCAACCACGTCGACTTCCTCACCGGCCGGCTCCACGACCTGCCCGGGATCACGGCCGCGCTGCACGCGGCGGGCGCCCTGGCGATCTGGGACCTGTGCCACACGGCGGGCGCGCTGCCCGTCGGCCTGGAGGAGCACGGCGTCGACCTGGCCGTCGGCTGCACGTACAAGTACCTCAACGGCGGCCCCGGTTCGCCCGCGTACCTGTACGTCGCCGAACGCCATCAGGCCGGCTTCGACTCGCCGCTGCCCGGCTGGACCTCCCACGCGGACCCCTTCGGGATGACCCCCGGGTACGCGGCGGCCGAGGGCGCGCTGCGAGGCCGGGTCGGTACGCCCGACATCCTGTCGATGCTGGCCCTGGAGGCCGCGCTCGACGTCTGGGACGGCGTCGACATGGCGGACGTACGGGCGAAGTCCCTCGCCCTGACGGACTTCTTCCTGGAGTGCGTCCGGGAGTACGTGCCGGCCGGCCGGGTCGAGTCGCTGACGCCCGAGGCGCACGGCGATCGCGGCAGCCAGGTCGCGCTGCGGTGCGCCGACGCCCCCGTCGTCATGCCGGAGCTGATACGGCGCGGGGTGGTGGGCGATCTGCGCCGCCCCGACGTGCTGCGGTTCGGCTTCACGCCGCTGTACGTCGGCTTCGCCGACGCGGAGCGGGCGGCGCGTGTCCTCGCCGAAGTGCTGGCGGAGGTGGGGTCCGGCCTCGACGGCTGAGGTCGGACGGTCCGATGATCGCTTGATCTGTGGGGGCGTCAGTCCTGATACGGTCCCCGCAGGTCAGGCCAATTCGGCCCCGTCCCCGAGAGGTTGGAACAGCATGCCGGACCCCGCCGCGCGCGACGCCGCCGAAGAAGCGTCGGCGTTCTCGCACCCGGCCGTCGCCCCGGACGCGTCCGCCGCGTACGGCGAGCACCCCGACCAGGTCGTCGACTTCTACGCTCCGCGTGACGGCCGGCAGCGGGCGCCGCTCGTCGTCGCGCTGCACGGCGGTGCCTGGCGGGCGCCGTACGACCGGCAGCATCTGACCCCTTTCGTGGACTTTCTCGCCCGCCGGGGGTTCGCCGTCGCCAACGTCGAGTACCGGCGGGGCTCCGCGCTGCCCCGGCAGGGCGGCACGGGGCCGGTCGCCGGCCGCTGGCCGGAGACCCTCGACGACGTGGCCGCCGCGCTCGACGCCGTACCGCGGCTGGCCGCCGAGCATCTGCCGCAGGCCGATCCGCGCCGGATCGTGCTCACCGGGCACTCGGCGGGCGGCCACCTGGCCCTCTGGGCCGCGGCCCGGCACGTCCTCGCGCCGGACGCGCCCTGGCGCCTGCCGTCCCCGCCCGCACTGCGCGGAGTGGTGGCGCTCGCGCCCATCGCGCACTTCGACCGGGCCGTGGAACTCGGGGTGTGCGGCGGTGCGGTGACCCAGTTCCTCGGCGGGGAGGGCGAGTTCGACGTACGGGCCCGGCACGCCGACCCGGCGCTGCTGCTGCCGACGGGGATCGCCACCACGGTCGTCCAGGGCCGGGACGACGTCGTCGTCCCGCAGGCCGTCGCCGACGCCTACGTGGACGCGGCGGCGAAGGCGGGCGAGACGGTCGGCCTCACGCTCCTCCAGGACGTCGGCCACTTCCCCCTGATCGACCCGGCGGCGGACGCGTGCGCGGTGGTGGCGGAGGAGATCGCCCAGCTGGCGTTCTGACCTGCCGGCCGAGCCGTCCGAGGACGAGGCCGCCGGTCGCGTAGTACCTGGGACGGACGCGGGAGGATCCGCCGTCATGGTGACGACCGCGTCCGTCGCCGCCCGTACCGTTGCTGACGTGACAGACACCCGTGACATGAGCCGCAGCCCCGAGTTCCGCCTGGCCCAGGGCGCGCTCGGCGGGCTGCGACAGGACCTCTTCCACAACGCCTTCGACTACCGGCCCATGCGGCCGATGGCGGTCGACGGGCCGCTGACCCGGCGCCTGCCCGGGCGCATACGGGCCAAGGTCCGCTGGACCCCGCACGCGATCGTCGGCGCCTGCGCCCTCTTCGTCTTCGCGATGGGGATGGAGCTCGCCTCCGGCAACGGCGTCTTCGCCCTCGTCTTCGCCGCGATGCCCGCGGTGGCGGTGCTGCTGACGCTGGTCCGTCCGGTGCTCGCCTTCTGGACGTCGCTCGCCTCCGCCCCCTTCGTGGCCCTCCTCGGCTCGTACGACTTCGGCTGGCCGTGGGGCCCGACCTCGGGCTTCGCCCAGGTGGTCGTCATGACGGTGGTGGCCGCCCGCACCCGGCCCCGTACCGGTGCCTGGATCTGGTTCGTCACCCTCGTGTACGCCTTCTTCGCCACCACGCTCAGGGGAGGCAGTGACAACGCCCTGTCGGTCCTCTTCCCCTCCGCGCTCGCCCTGCTCTTCGTGACCGTCGTCCAGGTCCGTCGCGAGGCCGAGCAGACGGTCACCGCCCAGCAGAGCGTGACCGCCGTGGAGCGCTCCCGGCGCACGCTGCTCGAAGAGCGCACCACCATCGCCCGCGAACTGCACGACGTCGTCGCCCACCACATGTCGGTGGTCGCCATCCAGGCCGAGGCCGCGCCCTACCGGGTCGAGAACCCGCCGCCGGAGCTGGAGCAGGCCTTCGTCACCATCCGCGAGAACGCCGTCGCGGCCCTGACCGAGCTGCGGCGCGTCCTCGGGGTCGTACGCGCGGAGGACTACGAGGCGCCCGACGCCCCGCAGCCCACGCTCGCCGACCTCGGCGGGCTGATCGGCAACGTCCGCGAGGCCGGGCTCGACGTCGAGCAGGCGGTGACCGGCGCGGTCCGTGAGCTGCCGCAGGGTGTGGAGCTCTCCGCGTACCGGATCATCCAGGAGGCGCTGAGCAACGTGCTGCGGCACGCACCCGGCGCCGGTGCGAAGGTGGAGGTGAGCTATGTCCTCGGCGGCCTCGGGCTGCGGATCGTCAACGGTCCGGCGCGCGGCCTGGTGAAGGCCTCCCCGGGCGCCGGTCACGGGCTCACCGGGATGCGTGAGCGGGTGACGATGCTGAACGGCGAGATGACGGCCGAACCGACCGAGGACGGCGGTTTCGAGGTCACGGCCTTCATCCCCGTGACCCGCGAGGAGATGGACCAGTGATCCGCGTACTGATCGTCGACGACCAGATGATGGTCCGCGAGGGCTTCTCGGTGCTGCTCGGCGCGATGCCGGACATCGAGGTCGTCGGCGAGGCCGTCAACGGCCGTGAGGCGATAGCCCAGGTCGCCGCCCTGCGCCCGGACGTGGTCCTCATGGACATCCGCATGCCCGAGCTGAACGGCATCGACGCGACCCGCGAGATCGTCGCGGCGGACGCGGACGCGAAGGTCCTCGTCCTGACGACCTTCGATCTGGACGAGTACGTGTACCAGGCGCTGCGCGCCGGGGCCTCGGGCTTCCTGCTGAAGGACGCCTCGGCACGGCAGCTGGCCGACGGGGTACGGGTGGTGGCGGCCGGCGAGGCGCTGCTCGCGCCGACCGTGACGAAGCGGCTGATCACCGAGTTCGCGAAGGCGGCGGAGACCCCGAGGGCGCCTGCCCTGTCGCAGGTGGGGGAGCTGACCGAGCGGGAGACGGAGGTCCTGGTGCTGATCGCGCAGGGGCTGTCGAACGCGGAGATCGCCGACCACCTGGTGGTGGCCGAGTCGACGATCAAGACGCATGTGAGCCGCATCCTGGTGAAACTGGGCCTGCGCGACCGGACCCAGGCGGCCGTCTTCGCCTACGAGGCGAGACTGGTGCAGGTCGGCGGGTAGCGACCGGTGCGGGCCGGCGGGCGGGCCGGTAGCGTCCGGTCATGGACGTTCCTTTCGAGCCGTGGTCGCCCGACTTCGTCGCCGACCCGTACCCCGCCTACGCCGAACTGCGGGCCATGGGCCGGGCACACTGGTACGGGCCGACCCGCCAATGGCTGATCCCGCACTACGCGGACGTGTCGGCGCTGCTGCGGGACCGGCGCCTGGGCCGCACGTACACGCACCGGTTCACGCACGAGGAGTTCGGGCGTTCGGCCCCGCCCGCCGCGCACGAGCCGTTCCACACGCTCAACGACCACGGCCTGCTCGACCTGGAGGCGGCCGACCACACGCGGATCCGGCGCCTCGTGTCGAAGGCCTTCACCCCGCGGACGGTGGAGAACCTGGCGCCGACGGTGGAGCGGCTCGCCGCGGACCTGGTGGCGGGTCTCGTGGCGCGGGGCGGCGGCGACCTGCTCGCGGAGGTGGCGGAGCCGCTGCCGGTCGCGGTGATCGCGGAGATGCTGGGCATTCCGGAGGAGGACGAGGAGCGGGGGCGGCTGCGGCCCTGGTCGTCGGACATCTGCGGGATGTTCGAGCTGAACCCGTCGGAGGAGACGGCGCGGCGGGCGGTCCAGGCCTCGCTCGAGTTCTCGGCGTATCTGCGGGAGCTGATCGAGCGGCGGCGCAAGGACCCGGGGGACGACCTCATCTCCTCGCTGATCGCCGTGGAGGAGCTGACCGAGCAGGAGATGGTCTCGACGTGCGTGCTGCTGCTCAACGCGGGGCACGAGGCGACGGTGAACACGACCGTGAACGGCTGGTGGACGCTGCTGCGCCACCCGGAGCAGCTGGCCGCGCTCCGGGCCGATCCGGCCGGGATGTTGTCCACAGCTGTGGAAGAACTGCTGCGCTACGACACACCGCTGCAGATGTTCGAGCGCTGGGTGCTCGACGACATCGAGGTCGGCGGTGTCGTGATCCCGCGCGGCTCGGAGGTCGCCCTCCTCTTCGGCTCGGCCAACCGCGACCCGGCCCGCTTCGCCTCCCCGGACGTCCTGGACCTCACCCGTACGGAGAATCCGCACATCACCTTCGGCGCGGGCATCCACTACTGCCTGGGCGCGCCGCTGGCCCGTCTGGAACTGACGGCGAGCTTCGGCGAACTCCTCCGCAGGGCCCCCCGCCTGCGCCTGGCGGCGGAACCGCGCTGGAACCCCGGCTATGTGATCCGGGGCGTGAGCGAGCTGCTGGTGGAGGTGTAGCCACGGCCGGAGGGCCGTCGCCCCGCGGCGCGGGACGACGGCCCTCCAGGCTCGATTCGGGGCCATGGCCCCGCCCGGTCCCCGCGTCAGGACGTCGTGAGGTCGCGTTTCCGGAGCCGCCAGAGGCCTGTCGTCACCAGCGCCGCCGCGACGGCCGTCAGCGTCCAGACCGGGGCCCAAGCCATCTCCTGCCCGGGCAGCTTCGGCAGGTGGCCGAAGGGCGACAGGTTCAGGACGGACTGCGGCAGGTCCAGCGCCGGGCCGATCCAGCCCAGTGCCAGGCAGAGCCCCGCCACCCCCCAGCCGGCCACCGCCGCCCTGGGGAACGCGCCCCACAGCAGCACCGCGAGACCCGCCGGCGTCCAGATCGCGGGGAGCTGGGCCAGCGACGCGCCCAGGATCGGGCCGAGGTCCCGGCCGTACGAGACGTACAGGCCCACCCCGGCCAGCAGCATGATCAGTGCCGCGCCGCCGAAGGCGATCACCAGATGACCCGCCGCCCAGCGCACCCGCCCGACCGCGTTCGCCAGGACCGGCTCCGCCCGCTGCGAGGTCTCCTCGCCGTGCAGCCGCAGCACCGAGCCGACCGCGTACAGCGCCGCGATCATCCCGAACATGCCGACCATCGTCGCGAGGAACGCGTCGGTCAGACCGCTCTGACCGCCCATCCGCTCGAAGATCTCCCGCGCCTGCTCGTTGTCGCCCACGATGTCCGCCGCGCCCTCGACCATTCCGCCGAAGACGAGCCCGCCGAGCAGGAAGCCGAGCGACCAGCCGAGCACGGTCCCGCGCTGCAGCCGCCAGGCCAGCGCCCCGGCCGTGCCGAGCCGGCCCTCCGCCGGGCCCGGCCGGGTCGGCAGGAAGCTCATGCCCACGTCACGCCGGCCGGCCAGCTCGTACGCCACCGCCGCCTGGACGAGCACGCCCACCGCGATCAGGAGCAGGACCCACCATCGCTCACCCGCGAAGGCGCGGACGTTCTCGGCCCAGCCGATCGGCGAGAGCCACGTCAGCGCCGAGGAACCGGAGGCGTCGCCCGCGTCCCCCGCCGCCCGCAGGACGAAGGCCAGGCCGAGCACCGCCGACGCCAGGCCCTTGGCGAGCCGCGCGCTCTCGGTGAGCTGGGCGACGATCGCCGCCGCCGTGGCGAAGAGCATCCCCGTACCGCCGACGGCGAGGCCGAGCGCGAGCGCACCACCCGCCCCCTGTCCCGCGAGTCCGGCGGTGATCAGGAGTGCGACGCCCGCGTTGGCGACGAGCGCGGCGAGGAGCGCGGCGGTCAGCGGGGCCCGCCGGCCCACCACGGCCGAGGAGAGCAGCTCCTGACGCCCCGTCTCCTCCTCCTCCCGGGTGTGCCGTACGACGACGATCAGGCTCATCACGGCCGCGAGCACGGCGGCGAAGGTGCCGAACCGCCAGGCCACGAGCCCGCCGAGCGAGTCGCCGAACACCGGTCCGTACAGCGAGCGCATGGAGCTGTTGGCGGTCATCGACGCGGCCAGTTCGGCGCGTTGCGCCCGGGTCCCGTACAGACCCTCCAGGGAGCCGACCCCGCTGGCGACGAGCCCGCCGGTGACGACGACCCAGATCGGCATCATCAGCCGGTCGCGGCGCAGGGCGAGCCGTGCGAGCGCCCCGGTCCCGGTGAGTTGGACGGCGAGCGTGCTCATCGCGCGGTCACCCCGTCCGTACGCGCGTCGTCGGCGTAGTGGCGCAGGAACAGCTCCTCCAGGGTGGGCGGCGTGCTCGTGAGCGAGCGCACCCCCGACTCGGTGAGCGAGCGCAGTACGGCGTCGAGCTTGTCGGTGTCGACCTGGAGCCGCACCCGGCGGCCCTGCACGGCGAGGTCGTGGACGCCGGGGAGGTGAGCCAGGCCGTTGGGGGCGCTCGCGAGTTCGGCGGTGACGCTGGTACGGGTGAGGTGGCGCAGCTCGGCCAGCGAGCCGCTCTCGACCGTCTGTCCCTTGCGGATGATGCTGACCCGGTCGCAGAGGGTCTCGACCTCGCTGAGGATGTGCGAGGAGAGCAGGATCGTCCGCCCTCGCTCGCGCTCCTCCGCCACACAGCGCTGGAAGACCTCCTCCATCAGGGGGTCGAGGCCGCTGGTGGGCTCGTCGAGGATGAGCAGGTCGACGTCGGAGGCGAAGGCGGCGACGAGGGCGACCTTCTGGCGGTTGCCCTTGCTGTACGTCCGCCCCTTCTTCGTCGGGTCGAGTTCGAACCGCTCGACCAGCTCGGTCCGCCGGGCCTTGTCGAGCCCTCCGCGCAGCCGCCCGTACAGGTCGATGACCTCGCCGCCCGAGAGGTTGCGCCAGAGCGTCACGTCACCGGGGACGTAGGCGATGCGGCGGTGCAGCTCGACGGCGTCGTGCCAGGGGTCCCGGCCGAGCAGCTGGGCGGCGCCGGAGTCGGCGCGCAGCAGTCCGAGGAGGACCCGGATGGTCGTGGACTTCCCGGCGCCGTTGGGGCCGAGGAAACCGTGGACCTCGCCGGCCTCGACCGCGAGGTCCAGGCCGTCCAGCGCGTGTGTGCGGCCGAACGACTTGTGCAGCCCGACCGCGGTGATTGCCTTCGTCATGATTCAGAACGTACGCTAGTTTCACAAATTTGTGAAGTTAAGGAACCGTGTAAAGTTGGGGGATGAGCGAGATGACGACCACCGGCAGTGCGGACGGCACTGCGGCGGGCGGCGACGAGGCGGTGTCGCGCTTCGTCGAGCGCTTCGCCGCCGAGCTGACCGAGGCCGGGATGCAGCGGATGGCGGCGCGCGTCTTCGCGGCGCTGCTCGCCTCGGAGAGCGCGTCCATGACCTCCGCCGAACTCGGGGAACAGCTGCGGATCAGCCCGGCCGCCGTCTCCGGGGCGATCCGTTATCTCAGCCAGGTCGGCATGGTCAGCCGCGAACGCGACCCGGGCTCGCGCCGCGACCGCTACGTCCTGCACAACGAAGTCTGGTACGAGTCGCTCACCCGCCGCGACGCGATCCTGACGCGGTGGGAGAAGGTGCTCCGCGACGGCTCCGAGATCCTCGGCGCGGACACGGAGGCGGGGCGCCGGACGGCGGAGACGGCGGCCTTCTTCGAGTTCCTCCAGAAGGAGATGCTGGCCATGCTGGACCGCTGGCGCGACCACAAGGCGGCCATGGCGGCGGAGGAACCGAAGGCGTAGGAGGGGGCGGCGCGGGGGCGGGGCTCAGGCCCGGGCCCCGCGCACAGGCCTGAGCTCCTGAGCCCAGGCGGCCGGACCCCGAGCTCAGGCCTGGGCCTCGGCGGCGGGTTCGGCGGCGTCGGCGGGTTCGACGGCCGCGTCGGTGTCGGGTCCGTGGTCCGGTTCGGTGTCTCCCGGTGCCCATCGCAGCAGGTCCCCCGGCTGGCACTCCAGTACCTCGCAGAGCGCCTCCAGCGTCGTGAAGCGCACTGCCTTGGCACGGCCGTTCTTGAGGACCGCCAGGTTGGCCGGGGTGATTCCGACGCGTTCCGCCAGCTCGCCGACGGACATCTTCCGCCTGGCCATCATCACGTCGATGTCGACGGTGATCGGCATCAGATCACCTCGTCCAGCTCGGCCCGCAGCGCCGTCGCCTCGACGTCGCGAGCGACGGCCTGGGCGAGGAGCATGCGCAGGACGAGGACGATCAGCCCGACGCCCAGGATCCCGAGGCCGACCCCGCCGAGCAGCAGAACCACGCCCGGGGCGACGGCCTCGCCGGGCGCCAGGATGGTGCCCAGGGCGAAGACCAGCAGCGCGGCGGCCACGAAGGCGCCGGTGATGATGTCCACGTACCGGAAGGCGGCGTGGGAGAACACCGTCCCGCGGCGCATCATCGTGAGCAGCCGCCAGACGCAGACCAGGACGGTCTGGGCGCACACGACGCCCAGGGCGAAGATCACGATGATCGGCACGCGCAGGTGCGAGAGTTCGCCGCTGGGGTCCTCGGTGTCGAGGAGCATCGCCGGCACGATCACCGTCAGCACGAACACCGAGCCGGCGAGCAGCGTCACCAGCACGGCGCGCAGGGCCAGTACCGCGAGTTGTCCCATCATCGCTCCTTCGATCGAGTCACGATGGGAATCTATTGATAAACGATAGGTCTGGCAAGTGGAGAAGGAACCTCGCGCCTCATGTCGCCGTGAGCCTGGGGCCCCCGGCCCTCCGGTGTCAGCCCTCTGGGACCTCTCAGGCCTTGGGCAGGGTCAGCCCCCACGCCCCTTCCCGCACCGTCCAGGTCCGCCTCCGGACCGGGCCCGACACCACCGTGTCCGCGCGGTAGCGGAAGTCGGGACCCGAGACCGTCAGGGTGCGGGCGTCGGTCTGGATGGGCGGCGCCGACGGGGGCTGGATCGTGATCGCGGCAAGACCCGTGAGGGACGACCGCACGCTCACCCCCTCCACCGGCGCGCTCACATCGCTGAGCAGGACGCCGTCCGCCTCCACTCGCAGCCGGTGGACCCGGACCGCGGCCTGCGCCGGGGCGGGGTGGACCAGCGTGCGGACCAGGGACCGGCAGGTGTCCCAGACGGTCGGCGCGGCCGGCGCGGGTACGAGCGGACGCCGCCCCGCCGGGATGCGCAGGTCGCCCAGGACGACCCCGTCGCTGTCGTCGACGAGCAGGTCGAGCCGGTGCGCCGCCCCGTCGAGCACCGCCCGGGCGGCCGCCACCGTGCTCCGCGGCACGCCGAGCGCGTACGCCACTTCCAGGGTGTCGGGCGCGCCGACCGGAACCAGTGACAGCGCCCCGTCCGCGAGCTCACGCTCACGGTGCAGGAGAGTCACCGTCCGTAGCAGCGCACGGTCGTCGCCGACCACGACGGGACGCCGGGAGCCCCGGCGGGCAAGGGCCCGGGAGAATTCCTCCGGGCTGTCCGGAAGGCAGATCTTCGTCTCCGCTCCCGCACACAACACATCTTTCGCGATCCGTACGGACTCGCCGTCACTTCGGCGGGCGACCGGGTCGATGACCACCAGCAGCTGGTCGTGAGCCGACACCTCGGTCCTTCCTCGGGTAGCATCTTTGTGCAAGAGCCCCTTGCGCTATTGCGCCAGGGGCTTCGTCTATTCCGGGGCACACCGGTGAGGCGGCCTCGGCCCCTGACCTTGGACATGCCCCACCCGGAAGGGGTGTACGCCTGTGCCCGCACTTGTGCTGCTCGGTGCTCAGTGGGGTGACGAGGGCAAGGGAAAGGCCACCGACCTCCTCGGTGGATCCGTTGACTATGTAGTGCGCTACCAGGGCGGCAACAACGCCGGCCACACGGTCGTCGTCGGCGACCAGAAGTACGCGCTGCATCTTCTCCCTTCCGGAATCCTCTCCCCGGGGTGCACCCCGGTGATCGGGAACGGAGTCGTCGTCGACCCGGCGGTCCTGCTCTCCGAGCTGAGCGGGCTGAACGAGCGAGGCGTCGACACGTCGAAGCTCCTGATCAGCGGCAACGCGCATCTGATCACCCCGTACAACGTCACCCTCGACAAGGTGACGGAACGGTTCCTCGGTAAGCGCAAGATCGGCACGACGGGACGCGGCATCGGCCCGACCTACGCCGACAAGATCAACCGCGTGGGCATCCGGGTCCAGGACCTGTACGACGAGTCGATCCTCACCCAGAAGGTCGAGGCGGCGCTCGAGGGCAAGAACCAGCTCCTCGCCAAGCTCTACAACCGCCGCTCCATCGACGCCGCGCAGATCGTCGAGGAGATGCTCCAGTACGCGGAGCAGATCAAGCCGTTCGTCGCGGACACCACCCTGATCCTCAACAACGCGCTGGACGAGGACAAGGTCGTGCTCTTCGAGGGCGGCCAGGGCACGCTCCTGGACGTCGACCACGGCACGTACCCCTTCGTCACCTCCTCGAACCCGACCGCGGGCGGCGCCTGCACCGGTGCGGGCGTGGGTCCGACGAAGATCAGCCGGGTCATCGGCATCCTCAAGGCCTACACGACCCGCGTCGGCGCCGGCCCGTTCCCGACGGAGCTCTTCGACGCGGACGGCGAGGCGCTGCGCCGCATCGGCGGCGAGCGGGGTGTCACCACCGGCCGTGACCGTCGCTGCGGCTGGTTCGACGCGGTCATCGCGCGGTACGCGACCCGGGTCAACGGCCTGACGGACTTCTTCCTCACCAAGCTCGACGTGCTGACGGGCTGGGAGCAGATCCCGGTCTGCGTCGCGTACGAGATCGACGGCAAGCGCGTCGAGGAGCTGCCGTACTCGCAGACCGACTTCCACCACGCGAAGCCGATCTACGAGATGCTGCCGGGCTGGTCCGAGGACATCACCAAGGCCCAGACCTTCGCCGACCTGCCGAAGAACGCGCAGGCGTACGTGAAGGCGCTGGAGGAGATGTCGGGCGCGCCGATCTCGGCGATCGGCGTGGGCCCGGGCCGGACCGAGACGATCGAGATCAACTCGTTCCTCTAGGAGCCCAGGCGCGCTCAGGCGCTCAGGTGTTGCGGGTGTGCCCCGGTGCCGGACTCGGCACCGGGGCACAGCCGTCTCCGGAGGCCGGGGCGGGTCAGACGCGGTAGTACTCGCCCGGCTCGCCGTCCATCATCGGGAAGACCAGCAGGCGCTCCCGTCCCTTGAAGCGGTCGACCGACAGGTAGCCGGAGATGTCGGCCCGCTCGCAGCCGCGGTCGGAGGCCTCGGGGACCGATGTCGCCGGGCCGACGACCAGCGGCGTCCCGGTGCCGGCGAGGATCGCCGTGAAGGTGCAGACGAGCGACTCGGACGTCTCGTTGCCCTCGTCGTCGGTGCGCGGGTAGACGTGCACCCGGCGGAAGACGGCGGCGCCCACGGGGCCCTGCGTGATCGTCACCTCGTCGCTGTAACGGTCGCGGTTCTCGCCGAAGATCAGCGGGTCGTTCTCCATCCTCCACCGGCCGAGGAGCCGCTCCGGAACGACGCTGGTGCCGGTCCCCGCCTTGCGGAACGTGGCCTTCGCGGCCCCGGACGACCACTCCAGGACGTCGGGGGAGCGCAGGGTGAGCGTCTGGTGCGCGGCGGGGGTGCAGCGCTGGGCGGGGACGCTCGTCGTGACGTCGGACTCGCCCAGGACCACCTTGTCCTCGTCGGCGGAGACGAGCCGCGAACGGCCCATGCACAGCCGCTCCTCGTTCACCTGGACGTAGACGGCGACCTTGGAGCCCTCGGCTCCCTGGCCGATCTCGATCCGGGCGGTCTCGCGGGGGTGGTCGGCCGAGCCGCTCCGGACACCCTCCCAGGCGCCGAGGAACGCGGCCGCCACGATTCCCGACGGGCGTGCGGACACCTCGCCCGTCTGTCCGGCGGCGCGGTTCTTCTGCCCGTCGCCGCCCGTGCCCGGGTCCGGCCAGAAGACGTACGTGAGCGTGGCCGCCGCGGCGAGGACGAGGGCCGTCGCCGCGGCGATCAGGCCGCCGCGCCGCCGCCCGCGCGCCTTCGGGGCGGGCGGGGGAGTGGGGTCGCCGGGGCGGCCGGGCCCGGCGGTGCCCTCCGCTGTGCCGTCCGCGGCGCCGGCCGAGGTGGTCGCCTCCGCCTCCAGGACCCGCGCGGCGTGACGGCCGAGGCGGGCCAGCACCTCCGCCGGGAGCCACGGGTCGGCGACCGTGATCGTCTCCACCAGCTCGGCGGCCGTGGGGCGGGCGGCCGGGTCCTTGGCGAGGCAGGCCCGGACCAGACCGGCCAGTTCGGCCGGCAGGTCCCCCAGGTCGGGTTCGTCGTGGGCGATGCGGAACATCGTGGCGTGGACACCGCTGTCCGCCGTACCGAACGGAGCCTGGCCCGTCGCCGCGTAGACGAGGACCGAGCCCAGGCAGAAGATGTCCGAGGCCGCGGTCAGCTTCTCGCCGCGCACCTGCTCGGGTGACATGAAGCCGGGTGAGCCGACCACGGCCCCGGTGCTGGTCAGCCCGCCGTCGGTGACCGTCTCCACGGCGCGGGCGATCCCGAAGTCGATGATCCGCGGACCGTCGACGGTGAGCAGCACGTTGGACGGCTTCAGATCGCGGTGGACGAGCCCCGCGGTGTGCACATGGGTGAGCGCCCGGGCGAGCCCGGAGGCGAGCGTACGTACCGTCGCGGTCGGCAGCGGTCCGAACTCCTCGCCCACCACGGCCCGCAGCGACGGTCCCGGGACGTAACCGACCGCCACCCAGGGGGAGTCGGCGGCGGTGTCCGAACCGAGGACCGGGGCCGTGCCGGTGCCGCCGACCTGTTCCAGCGCGGCGACCTCGCGGGCGAACCGGCGCCGGAACTCGTCCCGGGCGGCCAGCTCCGCGTGCACGACCTTCACCGCGACCGTCCGGCCGCCCGCCGAACGGGCCAGGAACACCCGGCCCATTCCGCCGGCGCCCAGCCGTCCGAGCAGACGGAACGGGCCGATGCTGACCGGGTCTTCCGCGTTCAATGGCTCCACGTGGGAAGAGGATGCCAGACGGCCTCGGAGGTGTGGCGTCATCCTTCGCCGCAGATCCGCAGACCCTTGGGTGTGGCGCAGGGCAGATGGCCGTGGGTACGGATCACGTCCTGGCCGCTGCCCCGGCTCAGATAGGTGAGAAAGCTGGAGGTCAGCGAGTCGGCCGGGGGCTCGCCCCAGGTGTAGGCGTACTCGATCTCGCGGTACGGGTAGGTCGACTCGCCTATCTCGTCCACGTGCGCCGCACGGCCGTCGATGGCGACCCGGTGCAGGCCCTTCAGCCCGCTCGCGGCGCGGAGTTCGGTGTAGCCGACGGCGCCCGGAAGCCTGGCGACCGTCGACAGCACCTGGTCCGTGCTGTCGAGTTCGCAGCGCACGACCGGGGACTCCGGGTCGTCCTGGTTCTGGCAGTCGCGGGAGGAGTTCCCCGGCTCGTTCCGGCCGAGGACGCGGCGCTGGAAGACCTCCCGCGTACCGGAGTTGGCATCCCGGCTGACCAGGCGCACCGGCACGTCCGGGCCGCCCGGTATCTCGCTCCAGTTGGTGATCCGGCCCTGGTAGAGGCTGCGGACCTGGTCGAGGGTGAGGTCGGCGACCGGTATCCCGTCGTGGACGACGAGGGTGAAGAGGGAGACGGCGACCATGCTCTCGCGCAACTGCGGGTATCCGCCGGGCTTGCGGCCGTCGGAGAGCGCGACGACGGCCGGGGAGCCCTTCCCGGCGCCGGCGCCCGCCGCCGCCAGCTCCCGGATCCCCGCCGTCGAGCCGTGGGCGTCGACCACGACGGTGGACCCCTCGCAGTCCTTCTCGTACTTCCGCGCCAGCTCGCGCACCGCCGGGGCGAACGCGGTGGAGCCGGTGACCGTCAGGGTGCCCCGGGCGCAGCCGATGGGCGGCGGGTCGTCGCCGCGGACGATGATCGTGGCGAGGGTGACCACGCAGGCGGCGAGGACGAGCGTGATGTTCCGGGCGGCGGGGCTGAAGGTCGGTGCCTTGTCGTCGACGCTCATGCTCTCGTTGCGGTGGATGTCCACCACATCCCGCGTGCCGGTGATCCGGATCGCGCGCTCGGAGACACTGCCGGAGAGCAGGACGAGCAGTTTGAAGTACTGCCCGCGCTCCAGCGACACCTTGGGCATCACGACGGAGTCGCCGTCCTTGCGCAGCCCGCGCCCGGTCGCCATGTCGTTGCGTACCGGCTCGAACGCTCGCGGGATCGTGGCGACGACCGCCTGGACCGTTCTGTTCCCGAAGGTGATCTTCAGGCCCTCGCGTTCGCTGGACTGCGTGTAGTCCCCGTGGTTGATCTCGCGCAGGCCGTCGTTCTCGATCCGGAGGAGGACCAGGGTGGAACCGTTGGCGTCGCCGAGGTCGCCGTCCCGCAGCGTCAGGTCGCCCACGCTCTCGTCCGCCATGTGCAGGGGTGTGTTGAGCTGCACGCGGTAGCCCAGCCGCCTGCCCCGCTGGAGGAAGCGCTCGTAGGCGACGACACCGGCCGAGACGACGACACCGAGGAGCGCGGTGACCACGGCGATGACGTTCTCTGCGGTAACCCAGTCCACGAGCGAGACGGTACGGACGCTTGTGCGGTTCTGTGGGGGAGGTCGTCTCCCGCCACCAGCTGTTCTCCCTTCGTTCAGGTCGCTACGGGTTGGCCGCGTATCTGTTGCCGGTGGTGTGGACCGTGGGTGTAATGGCCACGAGGGGGCCCGTCGGAGAGGAACCCCATGCGTGTCGTCGAAGTGACCGCCTACGGCGGCCCTGAGGTCCTGAGGATGGCCCGCCGGCCCGAGCCCGAGGCCGGGGACGTCCCGGGACGTGTCCGCGTGCGTCTGAAGGCGGCCGGTGTGAACCAGGCGGACCTGCGGATCCGCGCCGGCCGGTACCCCGGTCATGTCGGCGATCTCAAGCCTCCTTTCGTGCTCGGTACGGACTTCGCGGGCAAGCTGATGGACCCGGTGCCCGGCATGCCCGAGGGAACCCGCGTGGCCGGCTTCGTGCCCTGGTTCGAGGAGCTGACGGGCGAGGGGACCTACGCCGAGGTCCTGCGGGCCGCCCCGGAGTGGCTTGCCCCGATCCCGGACGAGGTGGACTACACGGTGGCCGCCTCCGTCCCGCTGGCCTCCGCCACCGCGCAGCAGGGTCTCGACCGCCTCGCGCTCCCGGCGGGAGCGACGCTGCTCGTGACCGGCGCGAGCGGGGTGGTGGGCCGTCTCGCCGTCCAGTACGCCGCGGCGGCCGGCGTCCGGGTGGTGGCCGTCGCCCACGAGGGCGACGAGCGGGAGCTGAAACTCCTCGGCGCGGAGCACAGCGTCGAGCGGGGCACACCGGAGGACGTGGTCGCGAGGGTGGTCGCCGCCGTCCCGGAGCGGGTCGATGCCTGCTTCGACGGTGCGTTCCACTCGGCCCCGGCTCTCGCCGCCGTCAAGGACGGGGGCGCCTTCATCGCCCTCGCCGCCGACCGGACTCCCGCCGCCGAGCGGAACATCCGGGTCGAGACGGTGCGCGGCCGGCCCGACGCCGCCCGCCTGAAGGAGACCCTGGAGAAGGTGGCGGCGCGGGAGCTGATCACCCGGGTGGCCGACGTCATGCCTCTGGAGGAAGTGGCGGAAGCCCACCGCAGGGCGGAGGCGGGCCACCGGCCCGGCCGCATCATCCTGATGATCTGATCGGCGTCTTTCACTTTCACCCTTCCCCCCAGCCTCACCTCAGCCGTGGCGGTCCGCGTGCACCAGCGACCGCCCCGGCTGCGTTCGTACCGCTAACGTTTATGTCACTAACGAAGCTATATCGTTCGGCGCCCTAACGCAAGGGGTAATCTGCGCGCATGACGACGGACGACGCGGGCGCCGAAACCGCCAGGGCTGCGAAGAGCGCCGGGAGCACCGGGAGCGCAAGGAGCACCGGGAGCCCCCATGGCGCTGAAGGTGCCGAGATGGATGAGCGGCAGACTCCCGCCCGCCTCCGTGGCCTCCCCAGCCGTCTCCTGAACATGGCCGCCGCGCGGGCGGACCGCCTGGTCGCCGCGAGCTTCGCCGAGCAGGACGCTCGCAAGTGGCACTACGCGGTCCTCGCCGCGCTCGACGACGGGGGTGCGACCAGCCAGGCCGGACTGAGCCGGCGCACCGGGATCTACCGCAGCGACCTCGTCGCCGTCATCAACGAACTCTCCGAGCGCGGCCATGTCGAGCGGACTCCCGATCCCGACGACCGCCGACGCAACGTCATCACCATGACCGAGGGCGGCCGTCGGCATCTTGAGCGCCTCGACGAGGTGCTGACCGAGGCGCAGGACGAGCTGATGGACGGCCTGACAGTGCTCGAACGGGAGCTTCTGACCAGCCTGTTGGAGCGCATGCTGCGAAGCTGAGCGGTCCCCGCGCCCGTGGATCGCGCCGCCCCGCGCGGGGGCGGCGCGAGCGTGGAGGGCCGGCCATCGCCTCAAGTGCGGTCATCGTCCCAAGTGTTGGTCTAGACCTTGACAGGTCCAGACCAAGAACGCTTCTCTGGGCTCTCCCCCACCGAAGGGCGAGCGCATGTTGCGACGTCTGCTGATTCTCGTCTCCGCACTCTGTACGGCCGTCGGACTGGCCGTCTTCCTCCCTGCCACCACCGCCGGTGCCGCACCCGCCTGCGTGGGCGCCTGGAACTCCTCCAGCGTCTACACGGGAGGGATGACCTCCTCGTACAACGGCCACAACTGGTACGCCAAGTGGTGGACCCAGAACGAGCGCCCCGGCACCTCGGACGTCTGGCGCGACGAGGGTGCCTGCGGCGGCGGCACCACCCCGCCGCCCACCTCCGGATTCGTCGTCTCCGAGGCCCAGTTCAACCAGATGTTCCCGAGCCGGAACTCGTTCTACACGTACAGCGGTCTCACGGCGGCCCTCGGCGCCTACCCCGCCTTCGCCAACACCGGCGGTGACACGGTGAAGCGGCAGGAGGCCGCCGCCTTCCTCGCCAACGTCCACCACGAGACCGGCGGTCTGGTCCACATCGTGGAGCAGAACACCGCCAACTACCCGCACTACTGCGACTGGGGCCAGTCCTACGGCTGCCCCGCCGGCCAGGCCGCGTACTACGGCCGCGGTCCGATCCAGCTCTCCTGGAACTTCAACTACAAGGCCGCCGGTGACGCCCTCGGCATCAACCTCCTGGCCGACCCCTGGCGCGTCGAGCGCGAGTCGGCCGTCGCGTGGAAGACCGGCCTCTGGTACTGGAACACCCAGAACGGCCCCGGCACGATGACCGGCCACAACGCCATGGTCAACGGCGCCGGCTTCGGCCAGACGATCCGTTCGATCAACGGTTCGCTGGAGTGCGACGGCAAGAACCCGGCGCAGGTCCAGAGCCGGGTGACGAAGTACCAGCAGTTCGCGCAGATCCTGGGCGTGCCGACGGGCGCGAACCTGTACTGCTAGTCGCCGGTTCTCCCGGCTCCCCGAACGACGGCACGACCCCGACGGCGGGCTCACGGACGACTGTGGGCCCGCCGTCGACATACGTCGACGAGGAGGAGACGGCCCGCCGGCCGACGGACCCCGTCTTCACTCGGGCGATGGAGTACGCACAGGGGGCCATGTGCCGACCGGGGGAGCCGGGTCGGTCCCGCCGACCTCCCCCAGCGCGCGGGAGAGCCGCTCCAGGACCCGTACCGTCTCGTCGAACTCCGCCTGGCCGCCGAGGGCGTCCGCGAGCCGGGCCGCGAGGTCGGCGTGGCCGGGGTCGAGCCGCTCGACGGCCGCGAGGCCCTCGGGGGTCGGCGCGAGGAGCTTCGCGCGCCGGTGGGCCGGGTTGGGCTCGTACACCGCGAGGCCCCGCTCGACCAGGAGGTCCGCGATCCGCTGGACGCTCTGACGGGTGATGCCCATGGTGCGGGCGATGGCCGATACGGGTTGCGGGGTGCGGAGCGCGGCTCCGAGGACCTGCCACCAGGCGGCGGTGAGGCCCACCGGGCGGGCCAGCTCCTCCGAGACCGCGAGGAACTGGCCGTTGAGCCGGAAGACGCCCAGCGCGGTGCGGGTGAGGGCGTCCTGCTGCTCCCGGCTCACGACGGCTCGTCCTCCGCGTTGAGCAGCTCGTACGCCGCCGCGTCCGAGTCGT
Organism: Streptomyces sp. NPDC013317; assembly: GCF_055563155.1. Classification (NCBI taxonomy): domain Bacteria; kingdom Bacillati; phylum Actinomycetota; class Actinomycetes; order Kitasatosporales; family Streptomycetaceae; genus Streptomyces; species Streptomyces sp. NPDC013317. The sequence goes on along the minus strand of NZ_JBVHDX010000008.1, from coordinate 172,299 downwards.
GGAAGAGGCGGTACCAGGCGTCCAGCCTGGTGCCGTCGAAGGCGCCCATCGTGCCGAGCACCTCGCGGGCGAAGGCGACCGGCTCGGTCGGCCCGGCGGTGATGAGGTCGCCGGAGCCGTCGACACCCTTGTCCGTGACCGCGTCGGCGTCGACGTAGTGGTCGCCGCCCCGGTAGCCGGTGGCCGCCAGGTAGTACGAGACGGCGCTCGTGTGGGCGCGGTCGTCGAGGAGGCCTTCGCGGGCGAGCCCCGCGGTGGCGCCGCAGATGGCGGCGACGGGCACGCCGGCGTCGAGGAGGCGGCGGGCCGCGGCGGCGAAGGGGGCGAGGTCGTCGCCCGTGTCCCAGAGGTCCGCGCCCGGGAGCACCAGGAGCGCGCTGTCCTCGGGCCGGAGGTCCGCGAGGGAGAGGTCGGGGAGGATCCGCGTCCCGCCGATGGTGGTGACGGGCTTCTCGGCGACGGGGCCGACGGTCGTGACGGTGAAGCCGGAGCGGGCGAGCCAGGCGGTGGCGTGTCCGGTCTCCCAGTCGGCGAGGGTGTCGTAGACGGCGAGGTGGACGGTGCGGGGCATTTCGGGCCTCCAGCGTGATGTCGGTGCCGGTCTTTATGACAGCAGACTGTCAGTTCGACAGGATGCTGTCAATGGCCGAGGGGAAGCCGCGGGGGCCGCCGCAGGGCTTACGGACCGGGGACGGCAACGTGTCTGGTCCGTGTCGGTCTCGGTGGACAAGATGGTCATGGCCGCTCCGACCTGCGCGTCCTTACTCTGGATCCATGACCCCTCATGTCGAACCCGACCCTCAGGCCGGCGCGGCCGTGAAGGCCGCAGACCGTGCGCACGTGTTCCACTCCTGGTCCGCCCAGGGCCTGATCGACCCGCTCGCCGTCGCCGGCGCCGAGGGTTCGTACTTCTGGGACTACGACGGCAACCGCTACCTCGACTTCACCAGCGGCCTCGTCTACACCAACATCGGCTACCAGCACCCCCGTGTGGTCGCCGCCATCCAGGAGCAGGCCGCGAAGCTCACCACCTTCGCGCCCGCCTTCGCCATCGACGTACGCTCCGAGGCCGCACGCCTCATCGCCGAGCGCACCCCCGGCGACCTGGACAAGATCTTCTTCACCAACGGCGGCGCCGAGGCCGTCGAGAACGCCGTACGGATGGCCCGGCTGCACACCGGCCGTCACAAGGTGCTCTCCGCTTTCCGCTCGTACCACGGCGCCACCTCCACCGCGATCAACCTGACCGGCGACCCGCGCCGCTGGGCCTCCGACACGGGCTCCGCGGGCGTCGTGCGCTTCTGGGCCCCGTTCCTCTACCGCTCGCCGTTCTACGCGACGACCGAGGAGCAGGAGTGCGAGCGCGCCCTCGCCCACCTCGAGGACACCATCGCCTTCGAGGGTCCGGCCACCATCGCCGCGATCATCCTGGAGACCGTCCCCGGCACCGCCGGCATCATGACCCCGCCGCCCGGCTACCTCGCCGGCGTCCGCGAGATCTGCGACAAGTACGGCATCGTCTTCGTCCTCGACGAGGTCATGGCGGGCTTCGGCCGGACCGGCAAGTGGTTCGCCGCCGAGCACTTCGACGTCGTGCCCGACCTGATGACCTTCGCCAAGGGCGTGAACTCCGGTTACGTGCCCCTCGGCGGTGTCGCGATCAGCGCGAAGATCGCCGCGACCTTCGACAAGCGGCCCTACCCGGGCGGACTGACCTACTCCGGTCACCCGCTCGCCTGCGCCGCCGCCGTCGCCACCATCCAGGTGATGGAGGACGAGAAGGTCGTCGAGCACTCCGCCCGCATCGGCGAGACCGTCCTCGGGCCGGGCCTGCGCGAGCTCGCCGAGCGCCACCCCTCCGTCGGCGAGGTCCGCGGCATGGGTACGTTCTGGGCGCTCGACCTCGTCAAGAACAAGGAGACGCGCGAGCCGCTCGTCCCGTACAACGCGGCGGGCGAGGCCAACGCCCCCATGGCGGCCTTCGGCGCGGCGGCCAAGAAGCACGGCCTGTGGCCCTTCATCAACATGAACCGCACCCACGCCGTCCCCGCCTGCAACGTCTCCGAGGCGGAGGCCAAGGAGGGCCTCAGCGCCCTCGACGCGGCGCTCTCGGTGGCCGACGAGCACACCGTCTAGAAAGCGGGCCGGGCGCGCGGACCACCCGCGCGCCGTCGGCGTCAGAAGCGTCACAGAGCCGGACCCTCCGTCTGGTCTAGGGTGTCCCAGAGCCGGACGGAGGGGGCCTAACCATGCCCGCGAGCGGAGCTGTCACCCGCAACACCCTGCGGCGGCAGATCGCGGACGCGCTCCGTGACGAAGTGCTCGCCGGGCGTTTGCAGCCGGGTGAGGAGTTCACCGTCAAACAGATCGCCGAGCAGTACGGCGTCTCCGCCACACCGGTGCGCGAAGCCCTCGTCGACCTCTCCGCGCAGGGGCTCCTCGACTCCGACCAGCACCGCGGCTTCCGCGTCCACCAGTTCACGATCGACGACTACCGCGGCATGGTCGAGGCCCGCATGCTCGTCGTGGACGGCATCTTCCGCCGACACGACCCGGCCGTGCACCCGCCCGGGCCCGACGTCTCGCGCGGGGTCGCGCTCGTCTCCATTCGGCGCCGGGGCGAGGCTGCGGTCCGCGCGGCCCGCGCGGGCGACCTCGACATCCTCATCGGATACGACATCCGCTACTGGCGCGAACTGGCCCGGCTGGTCTCCGCCAACGACTACATCGCCGACTTCCTGCACCGCCTGCGGGTCCAGGCCTGGGTCTTCTCCGTGCCGTACCTGCGTTCCGACCGGGACCTCCTCGGCTGGCTGTGGAGCGGCCACGTGGACCTCGTCGACGCGCTGACCCTCGGCGACGCGGACGCGGCGGTCGAGGTCGTGCGGGTGTACAACCAGCAGTCGCTGGAGTGGGCGGACCGCGTGGAGCGCCAGGCACGCTGACGCCCCGCGCGGGTGTCGCGCGGCGTGCCGACGGGCAGGTCACCACCGGGTGTGCGGTGCGGACCGCGCCGACTACCCTGGCCGTCCCTGCAACTGACGGAGAGCGAGCCTCCCTTGGCCTGTGACCTGTGGCTGGTCCCGCTTGTCGACGTGCTGTGCCACAGCCCCGACAATCCCTTCGCCGAAGAGATCGCCGCCTACGACAAGGCCCTGACCTCGTCCGGTCTGCCCACCGTTCCCGTGTACGCCTACATGCCGGGGCTGTCCGGCGATGTCGCGCCCGTCGCCGGGTTCGACTACGACGCCCTGCACTTCCTGCGCCGCGCCTATCTGCTGCACCTGTGCGGCCTGCCCGTCGAGCCGGTCGACGAGCTCGGCGGGGACTACGAGCAGCTCCTGGAGATGTTCGAGGCCACGGCGCAGCAGTCCCATCTCGTCTGGCACTACGACCACGCCGGCGCGTACGTCCCCGTGGACTTCCCGGCTCCGCTCTCCAACGACGAACTCCTGGAAGGCGGCGGTCCGCTGGGGTCCTCCCACGGGCTGCTGCGGGAGCTGGAGTTCGTCGCCCCCGCGATCGGGATCGATCCGGCGAATCCGCCCGCCGCGCCGCTGCCGCCGGAACGGCCGACCTCGCTGGAGGAGCCGGCCGGGCCGATCGCGTACGAGGACAGTCCGTTCGCACGCGAGCGCCATGTGTGGCTCGGACTGCACGCGGCGGCGACCCGGAGCCTCGGCCAGGGCTCGATGATCATCCTGAGCTGACGTCGGCCCAGTTCGTACGGACGAAGGAAGGGTGCCCCCGCCCCGGGGACACCCTTCCTTCCGTTCGCCCTGCCCTGCTCTGCCCTGCCCTGCCCTGCCCCGCCCGCTCGTCCTGCCCGTACGTACGGTTCTGCCCGTACGGAGGTCAGCGCGGCTCCGGCGGCCGCTGCCTCGGCATGTTGGGGCGGGTGCCCGGCGGAAGGGGGAAGCGGGCCGACGGGTGCCCGCCCTCGGGCCGGGTCCCGCCCGTGCCCGCCGACTGCAGGGCCAGCGGCGTGGGGCCGGAGCGGAACTCGACCATCCAGTCCGCCGTCTCGGCCCGCACGAGCTCCGTCACGTCCTCCGAGAACTTGCGCAGCACCCCGAGGCACCGCTCGGCCGCCTCGCTCGCGGTCCCCTCGGTGGGCCCGAGGACCTCCCGTACGCTCTCCGACGCCCAGTCGAACTGCAGGGCCTGCAGCCTGCGCTGCACCGCCTGTGCCGTCGCCACGTCCCGCATCCAGCCCGACGTCAGCCCGAAGTACCGGTCGCACGCCAGGCACGCGGCGCCGAGCAGCAGGGACAGGTACCCCCAGCCCACCGCTCCGTCCGCCGCGCCCGTCAGATCGAGCAGCGGCAGCGCGGCGCCGACGACCACGCCGAGCGCCGTACCGAGGCGCAGCGCCCGGGCGCAGCGGCGCTTCCAGACCCGGTCGGAGAGGTACCACTCCGCCGTGTCGAGCGCTTGGGACTCGACCCAGCGGTACAGCTCGTCCAGACGCTCCGCGGGCTCGCCCCAGTCGCCGAGCGGGAACGGTGTCCCGGTCAGATCGCGGCGCGCGGCCGGCCGCCCGGGCTCTCCCGGTCGTCCCGGTTTCCCGGGCTGCGGCTGCGGCGGCTGCATCTCCGGCTGCTGGCTCACCGGGGCACTCCTCTGTTCAGCTCAGCGCTCGTGTCCTTCTGTGACGTGCGGTGCACGTGGTGCCTGCCCTTCCTACCGCCGAATGGTGGGCTGTGGGCCCGGAATCCCGGGATTTCCGCCCGCAAGAGGGTCTTGATCAGGTAGAGGAGCCCGCAGTTTCTCACTCGAAAGAGTTGTGGCGGCAGGCCGGGCATGGACCACGTAGGCTCGGCCGTACCGAACGTCAGTCGTCACATCAGTCGTCCGGTTGTCATCCGTATACCGTCGAAATGCCAGGAGTGACCGTGATTCCCGGTGGTGGCCAGCCCAACATGCAGCAGCTCCTCCAGCAGGCCCAGAAGATGCAGCAGGATCTCGCGCGCGCTCAGGAGGAGCTCGCCGCGACCGAGGTCGAGGGCCAGGCGGGCGGCGGACTGGTGACGGCGACCGTGACCGGCTCCGGTGAGCTGCGCGGTCTGGTGATCGACCCCAAGGCGGTCGACCCGGAGGACACCGAGACGCTGGCCGACCTCGTCGTGGCCGCGGTCAAGGCCGCCAACGACAACGCCCAGCAGCTCCAGCAGGACAAGCTGGGCCCGCTGACGCAGGGCCTGGGCGGCATGCCGGGCCTGGGCTTCTGAGGCGCTCGGGCTTCTAAGGCGCCCCCGCAGCCACTACCGTAAGAAACAAGCACTTCTGAGAAGGGCGCTCGCGTTGTACGAAGGCGTGGTTCAGGACCTCATCGACGAACTGGGCAGGCTGCCCGGCGTCGGTCCCAAGAGCGCCCAGCGGATCGCGTTCCACGTCCTCCAGGCCGAGCCGACCGACGTACGCCGTCTCGCGCACGCCCTCCTGGAGGTCAAGGAGAAGGTCAGGTTCTGCGCGGTCTGCGGCAACGTGGCGCAGCAGGAGCAGTGCAACATCTGCCGCGATCCGCGGCGGGACCTGTCGGTCATCTGCGTGGTCGAGGAGCCGAAGGACGTCGTGGCGATCGAGCGGACGCGTGAGTTCCGCGGTCGCTACCACGTCCTCGGCGGCGCGATCAGCCCGATCGAGGGCGTCGGCCCGGACGACCTGCGCATCCGTGAGCTGCTCGCTCGGCTCGCGGACGGGACGGTCACCGAGCTGATCCTGGCGACCGACCCGAACCTCGAGGGCGAGGCCACCGCGACGTACCTGGCGCGGATGATCAAGCCCATGGGCCTCAAGGTCACGCGTCTGGCGAGCGGCCTGCCGGTCGGCGGCGATCTGGAGTACGCCGACGAGGTCACGCTGGGGCGTGCCTTCGAGGGGCGGCGACTGCTAGATGTATGACGACAGGGTCTGCGCGTCCGCGCCCGAAGGAGGCACCCGCGATGTCTGATGCCACACTGCACGCGATCACGCAGGACCCGGACGACTTCGCGGTCCAGATCGCCGACTCGATCGAGTCCTTCATCGTGGCGACCACGGAAGTGGCCAAGGGCGACGAGCCCGACAGCGCGGTGCCCTTCCTGCTCCTGGAGATCTCCCAGCTGCTGCTCGCCGGCGGCCGTCTGGGCGCGCACGAGGACATCCTCCCGGACGAGCGGTACGAACCCGACACGGGTCCGGAGCCGGACGTGGACGACCTGCGCGAGCGGTTCGCGACGATGCTCGACCCGGTGGACGTCTTCTCCGAGGTCTTCGACCCGTACGAGCCGCGCAAGGCGCCCGTGCCGGCCCGGATCTCCGACAACCTCGCCGACATCGTCACCGACCTGCGGCACGGACTGGCCCACTACCGTGCGGGGCGCACCAGCGAGGCCCTGTGGTGGTGGCAGTTCTCGTACTTCTCCAACTGGGGGCCGACCGCCTCGGCGACCCTGCGTGCGCTGCAGTCCCTCGTCGCCCATGTCCGGCTCGACCAGCCCCTCGCGGCCCTGGACGGCCTCGACACGGACGAGGACCTGACCGAGGACGACCTCGCCGAGGAGGCGGGGCGCGTCATGGCGGAGGAGATCGCCGGCCCGCTGGGTCTGGGCGCGCTGAAGAAGTAGCGACCACACACCGTGCGGCGGGATGTGAGCCCGCGCACATCTCGGCCCGTCCCCGCGTACCCCCGGTTCTCCCGGGCAGGCAGACCCACCGGGCGGTCCGGTAGGCCCAGGGCGTGATCACTGACTGAGCGGGACATCTCAGGATGCGATATCACGTCGGCGATTCCGGGCCGCTCGTTAAACTGAGCCGACCGCAGTAATGACTGCGGCAGAGACTGACCGAGGAGCGCACGTGGGCCTTGTCGTGCAGAAGTACGGAGGCTCCTCCGTTGCCGATGCCGAGGGCATCAAGCGGGTCGCCAAGCGGATCGTGGACGCCAAGAAGAACGGCCACCAGGTGGTCGTCGTGGTTTCCGCGATGGGCGACACGACGGACGAGTTGATCGATCTCGCCGAGCAGGTATCCCCGATCCCTGCTGGGCGTGAGTTCGACATGCTGCTGACCGCCGGAGAGCGGATCTCCATGGCCCTGCTGGCCATGGCGATCAAAAACCTGGGCCACGAGGCCCAGTCGTTCACGGGCAGCCAGGCCGGTGTCATCACCGACTCGGTCCACAACAAAGCGCGCATCATCGATGTCACGCCGGGCCGGATCCGCACCGCCCTCGACGAGGGCAACATCGCCATCGTCGCCGGCTTCCAGGGTGTGTCCCAGGACAAGAAGGACATCACCACGCTCGGCCGGGGCGGCTCGGACACGACCGCCGTCGCCCTCGCCGCCGCGCTCGACGCCGAGGTCTGTGAGATCTACACCGACGTCGACGGCGTCTTCACCGCCGACCCGCGTGTGGTGAAGAAGGCGAAGAAGATCGACTGGATCTCCTTCGAGGACATGCTGGAGCTCGCCGCCTCCGGCTCCAAGGTGCTGCTGCACCGGTGCGTTGAGTACGCACGCCGTTACAACATCCCGATCCACGTCCGCTCGTCCTTCTCGGGGCTGCAGGGCACCTGGGTCAGCAACGAGCCGCAAGGGGACCGCAAGGTGGAGCAGGCCATCATCTCGGGCGTCGCCCACGACACCTCCGAGGCGAAGATCACCGTCGTCGGCGTGCCGGACAAGCCGGGCGAGGCCGCGGCCATCTTCCGGGCCGTCGCGGACGCCGAGATCAACATCGACATGATCGTGCAGAACGTGTCCGCGGCCTCCACGGGCCTGACGGACATCTCCTTCACGCTTCCCAAGGCCGAGGGCCGCAGGGCCATCGACGCCCTGGAGAAGGCGAAGGGCGCGATCGGCTTCGACTCGCTGCGCTACGACGACCAGATCGGCAAGATCTCCCTGGTCGGCGCCGGTATGAAGACGAACCCCGGCGTCACCGCCGACTTCTTCCGGGCGCTCTCCGACGCGGGCGTGAACATCGAGCTGATCTCCACCTCCGAGATCCGCATCTCGGTCGTCACCCGCGCCGACGACGTCAACGAGGCCGTGCGCGCCGTGCACAGCGCCTTCGGTCTCGACAGCGACTCCGACGAGGCGGTCGTCTACGGAGGCACCGGGCGATGACCCCCAAGCCGACGCTCGCGGTCGTCGGTGCGACCGGAGCCGTCGGTGCGGTCATGCTCCAGATGCTCACGCAGCACGCGGACGTCTGGGGCGAGATCCGACTCGTCGCCTCGCCGCGTTCGGCCGGCCGCAAGCTGGCCGTGCGCGGTGAGGAGACCGAGGTCCTCGCCCTGAGCGAGGAGGTACTCGAGGGGGTCGACCTCGCCCTCTTCCTGGTGCCCGAGGACATCGCGGCGCGCTGGGCGCCCATCGCCGCGGCCAAGGGCGCGGTGGTCGTGGACACCTCCGCGGCCTTCCGGGCCGACCCGGACGTGCCGCTGGTCGTCCCCGAGATCAATCCGCACGCCGTACGGGTACGGCCCCGGGGCATCGTCGCGAGCCCCGGCTGCTCCACGCTGGCGCTGATCGTGGCCGTGGGCGCGCTGCACGCCGAGTTCGGGGTCGTCGAACTGGTGGTCACCGCCCAGCAGGCCGCGAGCGGAGGCGGGCAGGCGGGTGTCGCCGCCCTGCGCGAGCAGCTGTCGATGGTGGCCGGGACCGAGCTGGGCACGCACCCCGGTGACGTACGGCGGGCCGTCGGCGACGACACCGGACCCTTTCCCGGGCCGGTCGCGCTCAACGTGCTGCCCTGGTCGGGGGAGCTGCGGGAGGACGGCTGGTCCTCCGAGGAGGTGCGGCTGCGCGAGGAGACCCGCAAGGTCCTCGACCTCCCCGGGCTGCATGTCGCGGCCACCTGTGTGCGCGTCCCGGTGGTGACCGCGCACTCGGTCTCCGTACACGCGCGTTTCGAGCGGCCGGTGAGCGTCGGGCGGGCGCACGAGATCCTGGCCACCTCGCCCGGTGTGGTGCTCTTCGACGATCCGGCCTCGGGCGACTTCCCCACGCCCGCCGACGTCGTGGGCACGGACCCCGTCTGGGTGGGGCGCGTGCGCAGGTCGATGGACGACGAGCGGACCCTCGAGTTCTTCGTCTGCGGCGACAACCTCCGCAAGGGCGCCGCGCTGAACGCGGTGCAGATCGCGGAGTCGATCATTCGCCCCGAGCGTCCGGAAATCGACCACGGCTGATCGTTCGACTTTGTAGGATCTGTGGACGACCTGTGAGCAAATCGGCGTCAGATGCCCCTTGAACTGGGGTGACGGCATGTCCGACGATGCTTTTCACCCCTTACCGCAACCGGTAGTTGGGTGGGATGCGTCTCTTGGCGCACCCATGTGGTGTGTCGGAAAACGCGCTGTGAAAACGGGGCATTGGGGAAGAGCGGGTACGCATGAGGGTTTTTGGTGCACCGTCAAAAACGGTGGCGTACTCGTACAACCCTGACGGGGGGAAGCGTGTCCAACAGGCGTGGCAGAGGTACTCGACATCGCAGCCGTCGTCCCGCTCCGCGGCACGACAGTGGTCCCCGCGCGAGGGACGCTCACCGTTCCCGCACGCGGCACCGCGGGCTCCGTGGTGCGCCCGCTCAGGCGCCCGCGTCCGGCCGGCGGGATGCCGGTGATCGCCCCCGTGCCCGCAGAGACCCGGACGACCGGCGTGTACGGCATCCCCTCGCCCCGCGAGAGCACTGAAGGCGCTGTGTCCGCGGGCACCTCCGTAGACCATCTGACCGAGACCTACCGGGCGCACTACCGCTCGCTGCTCGGTCTCGCCGCGCTGCTCCTCGACGACACCGCCTCCTGCGAGGACGTGGTCCAGGAGGCGTTCATCCGCGTCCACTCCGCGCGCAAACGGGTGCGGGACCCGGAGAAGACGCTGGCCTACCTGCGCCAGACCGTCGTCAACCTCTCGCGCTCCGCGCTGCGCCGCCGCATCCTCGGCCTCAAGCTGCTGTCGAAGCCGATGCCGGACATGGCCAGCGCGGAGGAGGGCGCGTACGACCAGCTGGAGCGGGACGCGCTCATCAAGGCGATGCGCGGGCTGCAGCGGCGTCAGCGCGAGGTGCTGGTCCTGCGGTACTTCGCGGACATGACGGAGGCCCAGGTGGCCGAGACGCTCGGCATATCCCTGGGTTCGGTGAAGGCGTACGGCTCGCGTGGCATCGCGGCGCTGCGCGTCGCTATGGAGGCGACGGCATGAGCACCGACGACACGAGGCCCGGCGGTACGGGTTCCGGCGAGGCGAACAGCGGCGGTACGAGTGGGCTGCCCGACGGCGACCGCGACGACATGGGACACGGGATTGTGAACGACGGGCCGGACAACGAGCGGGCCGACGGCCACGACGACCTCTTCGGCGGCGACGAACTGGCGCTGAGGCGCCTGCTCCACGGCGCGGTGGCGGACCTGGAGCCCACCGACGGGGCTCTCGACCACCTGCGCCGCGCCGTACCCGCACGGCGTACCCGCAAGCGTCAGGCCGTCGTCGGCTTCGCCGCGGCCGCCGTGCTGCTCGGCACCGCGGTGCCCGCCTTCGTGCACGTCGCCGGCTCCGGTGGCATCACCGCCGACCAGGCCGTCAACGCCGGTCACGGCGAGCAGGCGCAGGGCGGCACGGGCTCCGAGACCGGCGTCGAGACCGGCGGGAACGGCGGCGGCACGCCGACCGGCACCACCCCGCCGAGCCAGGGCGCCGAGGGCGGGACCTCCGAGGACGGCGCGAACGAGAGCGCCGGCAGCGGCTCGAAGTCCCCCTCCGGGTCCTCGCCCGTGTGCGACGCGACGCAGCTGGCCGTCAGCTCGGCGCAGGCGGGCGGCCCGGACGCCGAGGGGAAGGTCTACGGCACGTTCCGCGTGTCCAACGTCTCCGGCAAGGAGTGCGTGGTCAGCGGCGACGGCAGCGTCGGCTTCCAGGCCCTCGGGGCGGCGGACCCGGCCCGGATCTCGGTCGTGGCGCACACCGCCGGGGACGCGGCGAGCGGACTGCCCGACCCCTCGCAGACGTCGTCCACGCTGCTCCTGAAGCCGGACGGCGCGTACGAGGTGAAGTTCGCCTGGGTCCCCGCGGAGACGTGCCCGGCCACCGGTACGCCCCCGGACCCCGAGCCGACCCCGGACCCCGAGCCGAGCCCGACCGTGGACCCGACCCCGAGTCCGACGAAGGACGGCGAAGGCCAGACGTCGGGATCCTCGGGCTCGACCGGCAACGGTGACTCCGTCGACGGCGCGGCCCCGCAGTTCCGCGTGGACGGGACGCCCGCCGACGGCAGCGTCGCGATCAGCCACACCGCCGAGCCCGGCAGCCCCCAGGCGGCCACCACGATCCCCAACGCGTGCGCGGGCACCATCTACCGCACGGGCGTGCTGGACGCGTCGTAGCGCCCCTTCGGGGGCTCGGGCGGCCTGCCTGCCCGTGGCCCCCGGGCACCCGCGTGTCTACAGGCCCAGGGCCGCGTCGCGGTGGGCCTCCGCCTCGCGGCGCAGGAGGCGGAACCACATGAAGACGACGAAGCCCGCGAAGACGAACCACTCGGCGGTGTAGCCGAGGTTCTGGAACGCCTTCAGGTCGAGCGACGTGCCCGCCGCGGCCGCCGCCGGGACCGGGGTCAGCCCGGCGGGGGAGTCCGTGAGCGTGATCCACGCGTCGTAGACCTCGTCGGGGACCAGGTTGACCAGCGACCCCGCGCTGATCATGCCGAGCTGGCCGTCCGGGAGACCGCCCGCCGCGTGGACGCCCCTCGTCCCCGTGTTCTCGGACGCCTGCAGGGCGCCCACCACGGTGACCTGGCCCGACGGCGCGGCAGGTGCCTTCGCGCCGGCCGGCAGCCAGCCCCGTACGACCGGGAGCGACTTGCCCTCGTCCGTCTTCAGCAGGGTCAGGACGTACGCGCCCGCACGGCCCTCCAGCTCACGGCCCGGCACCAGGAACTGCTCCCCGTACCGCCCGCTCGCCTGCGCGTGGCGGCCCGAGGTCTCCTTGTCCACCGGCAGCAGCGCGCTCAGCGGCTCCGTCCTCAGCGTGCCCGGATCCGGTGCCTGCTCCGCCTCCCGGTGGGAGTCGACGCGGTCCTCGAACTTGCCCATCTGCCAGGTGCCCATGAAGAGGCAGAACGGGATCGCCAACAGGACGAAGACGTTGATCCCCCACCAGCGGGGCGTTTTCAGGAACCGGTACACCCCTCCACGGTACGCAGCGGCCTCACCCCTCGACCGGCCGGGTCCCCAGGTGACGCGCGGCGAAGGCGAGCTCCAGACGGACCTGCTTGATCCGCTCCTCCACCACCAGGGAGCCGTGCCCCGCGTCGTACCGGTACACCTCGTGGACGGCGCCCCGGGCGCGCAGCCGGTCCACGTAGTTGTCGATCTGGCGGATCGGGCAGCGCGGGTCGTTGACGCCCGCCGAGATGTACACCGGGGCCGTGACCCGGTCGACGTACGTCAGCGGGGACGAGGCCTCGAACCGGTCCGGCACCTCCTCGGGGGAGCCGCCGAAGAGCGTCCGGTCGAGCGCCTTCAGGGCCTCCATCTCGTCCTCGTACGCCGTCACGTAGTCCGCGACGGGGACGGCGGCGAGCCCGAGCGACCAGGCGTCGGGCTGCGTGCCGAGCCCGAGCAGCGTCAGATATCCGCCCCACGAGCCCCCGGACAGGACGAGCCTGGCGGGGTCGGCGAGCCCCGACGTGACCGCCCACGCGCGGACCGCGGCGACGTCCTCCAGCTCGATCAGACCGACCCGGTGCTTGAGCGCGTCCGTCCACTCCCGGCCGTATCCGGTCGAACCCCGGTAGTTGACCCGGACCACCGCGTAGCCGTGGTCCAGCCAGGCCGCAGGGCCCGAGGCGAAGGCATCGCTGTCGTGCCAGGCCGGCCCGCCGTGCACCTCGAAGATCGTCGGGAACGGGCCGTCGCCCTCCGCCGGCCGCTGGACCAGGGCGTGGATCCGGCCGCCGGGGCCCTCCACCCAGACGTCCTCCACCGGCACCGACCCGGGCGCCCGCAGGCCGGGCGGGTCGAGGACGACCCCGCCGTCCGTCGAGCGCACCTGCGGCGGCTCGGCGGCGGAGGACCACAGGAACTCCACGCTGCCGTCGGGGCGGGTCGTGGCCTCCGACACCGACCCGGCGGGGGTCTCGACCCGCACCAGCGCGCCCGTCGCGATGTCGTACCGCCACAGCTCGCTGCGCGCCTCGAAGCTGTGCACGATCAGCAGCCCGGTGCCGTCCGCGTACCACTCCGCCGAGACGTCTCCCGGCAGCTCGAGCCGGAGATCGGTCTCCCGGCCCGTCGCCACGTCCCACAGCAACGGCTCCCAGCGGCCCCGCCGCTGGTGCCCGACGAGCAGCCGGGTGTCCCCGTCCAACGGGGCGAAGCCGAGGACCGCGAGGCCCAGCTCCTCCGTGCCGCCCTTGGAGTCGTCCAGCTCGGCCACCAGGGAGGCGTCCTCGGCGCGCAGGACCCGCAGGGCCGAGTGCATGGCGTCGCCGTGCTCGGTGTGCTCGATCGCGATCAGCGAACCGTCGTGCGAGAGGTCCCCCACCCCGGCGGACTCCCGGTGCCGGTAGATCTCGACGGGCTCCGCCCCGTCCCGTACGAGATGGATCGTCGAACCCTCCTCGTCCGTGGAGCGGCCGACGACCACCGTGCCCTCACGGCCGATCGCGAGCCCCGCCGGATACGAGGGCGCGAGGCCGGGCACGGCGGGCTCGTCCGGGCCGCCGGCGAAGGGCTGGCGCATCCAGACCCCGAACTCGTCCCCGTCCTTGTCCGAGAACCACCAGATCGACCGGCCGTCCGGCGACAGCGTGCCGTCCGTCGTCCCGTTCGGCCGGTCCGTGACCTGCCGCTGCGCGCCCGTCTCCCGGTCCCAGGCGTACAGCTCGTACGTCCCCGTCGCGTTGGACACGAACAGCGACCGGTCGGGCGCCTCCTCGGCCCACTCGGGAAGGGACACGCGCGCGGCCCTGAACCGCTGCTCCCAGGCGGGGACGTCGGAGGTGCCGGTGATCTCGTTGCTCTCGGTCATGGCCCCCATCATGCTCCGATCCGCCGACAATCCGTTCGCCTCGTCCGCAGCCTGTGGATAACTCCGGGCGCTATCGGCCGCGGACCCCGTCGATCCGGATCACCGCACAGCCGCCCGCCAGATCCACCGTCGAGCGGTGCGGAGGCGCGCCGTCCTCCTCGTCGTCCCGCAGCACGAGGGCGCTCTGCCGCTCCTTGAGCTCGTTCTGCTTGCCCCGCGAGAACGTGGCGTGCAGCTGCTCGAAACCGGTCGACGACACCTGACCCCTGCGTCGGCCGCGCCCGGTCAGCCGCAGGATCTGGTCGGCGAAGGCGACGACGGTCAGCAGGATGACCAGCCCGGGCAGCGTCACGAACACGGCGAACTCCATACCGGCATTGTCCGCGCTCCCCCGCGGAACAGCGGCCCTCGTGCGTCGACGACGTGACCGCGGTCCACAACTCCCTTATCGACCGCTCGCCTCTGACGCCCCGTCGAACCGGTGGTCAGCCTCCGGAGCCGGCCGACGCCGCCCCCGTCCGGGGCGCCCGTCCGGGCGCCGGGCGCCGAGTGTCTTCGACAGCCGGCCGCGGACGACGGCGGTGATCACGGCGCCCGCTACGGCGGCGGCGCCGAGGCCCAGGGCCAGCGCGGACGGGCCGGAGTCGGAGACGACTTCGGGAGGAACGGTTGCGGCCGCCTCGGCGACTGTCCGAAGGGGGTGCATGTCACCAGGGGACCGGACCGCCGGGCACAGGGCCACTCGGCGGACCCCGTTCGGGTCACGGGGCGTCCGTGGAGGCTCCGAGGCCGGGGCCTACGACAGCCAGGCCATCCCGATCAGCATGAAGACGACGAAGGCTATGCCGCCGGCGACGGCGGCGGTCTTCCTGGGGCGTCGCCGGGAGAGGGCCGCGAGCCCGCTCTCACCCCGGCGCGCCTGCCGCCGGGGCGGGGCGGCGGCTGCCCGCGACTGCGTTCGGGGCTGGGGCCGGGGCTGGGGCCGGGACTGCGACCGAGGCTGCGACCTGGTCTGGGACCTGGTCTGCGACCTGGACTGGGACCTCGGCTGGGACCGGGACGGGGCCGCAGCGTGCGGTACGGGCCGGTGCGGGGGCTGCGGGTGCTCGCGCCACGCCCCCGAGGTGAACCAGTCCGAGATCGCCTGGGCCGGAGGTCTCTGCTCCGGCTCCTTCGCCAGCAGCGTGAGCAGGTACGCCTCGAACGCGGCGGGCAGCCCCACCCCGAGCTGCCGGGGTGGCGCGGGCGGGGTGTCGATGTGCTGGTACAGCAGGGAGGTGGCGGTGTCGCCCTGGAACGGGGGCCGTCCGGTGAGGAGTTGGTACAGCACACAGCCGAGCGAGTACACGTCGGACGCGGGCGACGCGGTCCGTCCGAGGGCCCGCTCGGGGGCGAGATAGAGGCCGGTGCCGACGATCTGGCCGGTGGTCGTGAGCGCGGCGGAGGGGTCGTCGACGAACCGGGCGATCCCGAAGTCCGCGAGCTTCACGGTCCCGTCGTCGTCGACCAGCAGGTTCCCGGGCTTGATGTCCCGGTGCACCACGCCCTCCCGGTGCGCGGCGGCGAGCCCGGCGGCGGCATGGGCGGCCACGACGGCCACCCGCTCCGCCGGCAGCACCAGGGGCGGCCCGCCGGGCTCGGAGGCGAGGCTCGATCCCTCGACCAACTCCATGACGAGGAACAGCTTTCCGTCCCACGTACCGAAGTCGAAGACCCCGACGACATGCGGATGGCTCAGCCGTGCGGCGGTCTGCGCCTCCAGCCTGAACCGCTCGGCGGCGGAGGGATCGGTCTCGTGGCCCAGCATCAACTTGACCGCGACGGACCGCCCGAGCACCTCGTCGGTGGCCTGCCACACCTCGCCCATGCCGCCACGGCCGACACACATGTGGAGCCGATATCGGTCCGCGACCAGCACCTGAGACCCAGCCTTTCGACGGTCGACAACCTGAGAGGAAGCACGCGTCGCCGACTCCGCCGTCCGGCACCGATGCGGGTATCAGGGTAGAGCCGCTTGATCCACTTCCCACACGCGCCCCGGCCCCCACAGACGCCCCCGGAAACCACTCAGGGGCCTGACCCGCTCTCGCGGATCAGGCCCCTGACCTGGTGTTTCAGCTGTCGGGGTGGCGGGATTTGAACCCACGACCTCTTCGTCCCGAACGAAGCGCGCTGCCAAGCTGCGCTACACCCCGATGTCACTGCTCTGTTCTTCACGTCGCGGCGACATCGATTACTTTAGCCCACCCGCGCCCTGAGACGAAATCCGGTTTTCGCGGGCCCCCGCCGCAGGTCGGGCGGGGTGCCCGGGGACGTCAGGCGCGGGCGGTCAGCGTCAGCAGGGTCGCCTCCGGGGGGCAGGCGAAGCGGACCGGGGTGAACCGGTTCGTGCCGCAGCCCGCCGAGACGTGCAGGAACGAGGTCCGGCCGTCCACCGTGTGGGTGGAGAGGCCCTTCACCCGGTCCGTGTCCAGGTCGCAGTTGGTCACCAGCGCGCCGTAGAAGGGGACGCACAGCTGGCCGCCGTGCGTGTGGCCTGCCAGGATCAGCCCGTAGTCGTCGGCCGTGAACGCGTCGAGCGTCCGCAGGTACGGGGCGTGCACCACGGCCATCGAGAAGTCCGCCGACAGGTCCGGGCCGCCGGCCACCCGCTCGTACCGGTCCCGCTTGATGTGCGGGTCGTCCAGGCCGGTGAAGGCCAGGTCCAGGCCGGGCAGCTTCAGTCGGCCGCGGGTGTTGGTCAGGTTCACCCAGCCCGCCTCGTCGAAGGCGTCACGCAGCCCTTCCCACGGGTTGTGCACCGCGCCCACCACCGGCTTGTTGCCGTTGAGGCCGTGGCGGCCCTGGGCCTTCTCCAGCAGGTAGCGCGCGGGGTTGCGCAGCCGCGGGCCGTAGTAGTCGTTGGAGCCGAAGACGTACACGCCCGGGAAGTCCATCAGCGGCCCGAGCGCGTCCAGGACCTCCGGGACCGCCTCCGTGTCCGAGAGGTTGTCGCCGGTGTTCACGACGAAGTCCGGGCGGAGACCCGCGAGCGACTGCAGCCACTTCCGCTTCTTGTGCTGCCCGCACACCATGTGGATGTCGGAGACCTGAAGGACCCGCAGGTCCCGCATCCCGCGCGGAAGCACCGGGATGGTCACCCGGCGCAGTCGGAACGAGCGGGCTTCGAAGCCCGCCGCGTAGACGAGTCCGGCCGCGGCCGTCGCCGTGAGGCCTGCCGTGATCTTCAGGGGGATCCCGTAGCGTGCGCGCATCCCCCCATCGTCGCAGACCCGATGGGCGGAAATGCGCGGGCGGTCGGGCCATGGCACCTGACACACTTGGGGACATGACCACGCTCAAGGCCAAGCTTCAGGACGACCTCAACGCCGCCATCAAGGAGCGCGACGAGCTGCGCTCCTCGACGCTGCGCCTCACCCTCACCGCGATCACCAAGGAGGAGGTCTCGGGCACGACCAAGCGCGAGCTCTCCGACGACGAGGTGCAGAAGGTGATCGCCAAGGAGGCGAAGAAGCGCCGCGAGGCCGCCGACGCCTTCGCCCAGGGCGGTCGCGCCGAGTCGGCCGAGCGCGAGAAGGCGGAGGGCGTGATCCTCGACGCGTACCTGCCGAAGCAGCTCGGTGACGACGAGCTGGAGCAGATCGTCGCCGCGGCGGTCGCCGAGGCCGCGGGCGCCGGAGCCGAAGGCCCGCGCGCCATGGGCGCCGTCATGAAGATCGTGAACCCGAAGGTCGCGGGCAGGGCCGAGGGCGGGCGTGTCGCCGCCGTCGTGAAGAAGCTGCTCGCGGGCTGACCGTCCGCCCGGACGGCCGACGACGAACGACCGAGGGCGCCTCCCCCGTGCGGGGAGGCGCCCTCGGTCATGTTCCGCCGGCTGTCCCGGTGGCCGTCCTAGCGGCCGTTGCCACCGCCGCCACCGCGGCCGTTCCCGCCGCCGATCAGGTCCGGCGGAAGGGTGATCTCCGGGAAGTCGGGCTTGTCGCGCCCGGGCTTCTCGTCCTCGTCCGGCCTGGGCTTGTCCCTGCCCTTCTCCTTGTCCTCGGGCTTCTCGCCGCGCGGTACGGAGATGGGGGCGAAGGACGGCGTCTCGGAGGCGTTCAGCGCCCCGGTCATCGCGATCTTCCAGATCGGGCCCGGGAGGCAGCCACCGCAGACCTTGTCGTAGTACTGGCCGCCGATGGTGATGTCGTACATCGACTGCTTCTCGCCGACGTCGTCACCGACCCACACCGCGGTGGACAGGTTCGGGGTGTACCCGACGAACCAGGCGTCCTTGCGGTCGTTCGTCGTACCCGTCTTGCCGGCGTTGTCGCGGTCGCTCAGACCCGCCTTCGTACCGGTGCCGTCCTCGACGACGCCCTTCAGCATCTGGTTGACCGTGTCGGCCGTGCGCTCGCTCATCGCCCGCGAGCACTCGGTCTGAGGCACCTTCAGCTTCTCGCCGTTGGCGGTCCTGATCGACTCGATGGCGATCGGGGTGCAGTAGGTGCCGCGGTTGGCGAAGGTCGCGTAGGCGGCCGCCATGTCGAGCGGGGTGGCCTCGATCGCGCCGAGCGTGATCGAGGGGTTCTCCTTGACCTGCTTGCCCAGCTCCCGCTCGTACCCGACCTTCCTCGCCATCGTGACCGTCTCGCAGAGGCCGGCCATCTGCTCCAGCTTGGCGAAGTACGTGTTGATGGACTTGCCGAGCGCGCTGGTCATGTCCCAGGTGCCGGTCTCGGACTTGAGCTCGTTGCCGACCTTCCACTGGGCGTAGCCCGCGGGCTTGCCGTCGCAGCGCGTGAAGGAGTTCTCCGGCACCTGGATCTCGTAGCCGGTGGAGAAGCTCTGCGCCGGGCTGAGCCCCTTCTCCAGGGCCGCCGCCGCTGTGATCGGCTTGAACGTCGAGCCGACCTGGAAGCCGTAGGTCGTGCCGCCCATCCTGCTGCCGACGGCCAGGTTGAGCGTGGTCTGGTGCTGCTTCTGGTCCAGGCCGTACGGACGCGATTGACCCATCGAGAGGATCTTGCCGCTGCCGGGCTGGACCTGGACGACCGAGGCGGCGACCTTGTCGTCCTCGTTGATCTTCGCGACGGCCGCCTCGTTGGCCGCCTCCTGCGCGCGCGGGTCGAGCGTGGTCCGGATGGTCAGACCGCCCAGGTTCCACAGCTTCTGCCGCTCCTCGACCGTCTTGCCGAAGACCGGGTCGTTGAGGATCGTCTTGCGCACGTAGTCGCAGAAGAAGCCGGCGCCGTCCACGGCGGTGATGCAGCCGTTCTTCGGGGTCTTCACCTTGAGCTTGACCGGCGTGGCCTTGGCCCGGTCCGCCTCCGCCTGGCTGATGTCCTTCACGTCGGCCATCCGCTGCAGCACCACGTTGCGGCGCTTGGTGGCTTCCTGGAGGTCGTTGACCGGGTCGTAGCGGCTCGGCGACTGGACGAGGCCCGCCATCATCGCGGCCTCCTCCACCTTGAGGTCGGCGGCGGGCTTGGAGAAGTAGCGCTGGGACGCCGCCTCGATGCCGTAGGCCTGCTGACCGAAGAAGGTGATGTTGAGGTAGTTCTCGAGGATCTTCTTCTTCCCCAGCTCCTCCTCGACCTGGATCGCGTACTTCAGTTCGCGCACCTTGCGGCCGATGGTCTGCTGGGTGGCCTGGGCGACCTTCTCGGGATCGTCACCGGCCTCCTCGACGAAGACGTTCTTCACGTACTGCTGGGTGAGCGTGGACGCGCCCTGGGACACACCGCCCGACTGGGCGTTGCGGTTGATCGCGCGCAGCACGCCCTTGAGGTCGATCGCCCCGTGCTCGTAGAAGCGCGAGTCCTCGATCGCGACGATCGCCTTCTGCATGTACGGGGAGATCTTCTCCAGCGGCACGACCTTCCGGTCGCGCGAGTACACGGTGGCGAGGGTGCCGCCCTCGGAGTCGAGGATGGTGGTGCGCTGACTGAGCGGTGGTGTCTTCAGGTTGGACGGGATCTCGTCGAACCCCTCGACCGTGCCCTTCGCCGCGAGCCCCAGTGCACCGGCCGCGGGCAGGGCGATGCCCGCCAGCACGGCTCCGGAGAGCACACTGACACCGAGGAACTTGGCGGCCTGCTGGGTCCCGGTCAGACCTCCGCCCGAGCGCTTCTTTGCCATGGGGGGCAGCCTAATCCGTGGGGACCGGCGTTCCGCAGGAGCGGGGGCCTCTCGGAGCGTTCGCGTACCAGACCGTGACATCCGGGCAGCCCGCGGACGACATCCCGGCAGCCCGGGGACCTACGCCTCCATTCGCCGGACACGCGTACAGGCCTTGGCCTAAGCTGCTCCCAACTGTCACAGCGGTGTGGTTCAGCATCAAGCCCGGGCGTGACATCGGCAGGAACTCCCCAGGACCCGAACCTGGGGACGGCATGCCCGATTCCGCCCCGTGCGTCACTCGACGCCCCATGTGGCTCCGTCACAGCCGGGCGAACTGTACCGGTTCGCCGGTTTGGACACGCATGTCCATCGGTCACTCCCCTGGGTGATCTGCCGCGTACGCATAGTCCGTTCGGGCCATTCAAGATTGGGCCCGAAGGGGGTGTTGCGCTGTGCCCACCTTCCGTAACGTCACCAACTGGCAGCGGTGAATATGCCGCTACCGCCGTGGGGGAGCCTCGATTCGGGAGAGGACGGCGCCGGTATGGGCTGGGTAGCTGACTGGAGTGCGCAGGCGGCCTGCCGCACTACCGATCCGGATGAACTTTTCGTGCAGGGAGCGGCGCAGAACAGGGCGAAGGCGGTGTGCACCGGCTGTCCGGTGCGGACCGAGTGCCTGGCCGACGCGCTCGACAACCGCGTGGAGTTCGGCGTGTGGGGCGGCATGACGGAGCGCGAGCGCCGTGCCCTGCTGCGCCGGCGGCCGACCGTCACCTCGTGGCGGCGACTGCTGGAGACCGCGCGCACGGAGTACGAGCGGGGAGCGGGCCTGCTGCCCGTGGCCATGGAGGACGACGCGACGTACGAGGCGTACGCGGCGGTGGGATGACCGGGCGCGGGTGAACCGCCTCCGGTGTGGGTGTTCCGCCGACGGTCAGGCGGCATCCGCCTCCGGTCAGGCCGACGGCATACGGCCGGCCGTGAGCCGGTCTCCGATGGCTCGAAGCCCTGCCAGATCGTGTACGTCACCGGGCAGGGCGGCCACTTCGGCGACAGCCACCTCGGGGTGGAGCGCCGTGAACCGGTCGCGCGTGCGCTGCTCGCGCGCGAGCACCTGCATCCGCTCGGCATGGAGACGGAGCAGGCCGGCGGTCAGCTGCTGGATGTCGCGTGCGTCGTCTGGTGCGTCGTCGTCGGCTGTGGGGGCAGCCTCGGCGTGCGAAGAAGGTGCGGCGGCAGTGCTCGGGGTCGTGCTCGGGCCGACGGTGGTGCTCGTCGTCGTGCTGGTGGTTCCGGCGGCGGTCGTGGTGTCTGACGGCTCGGTGTCTGACGACTCGGGTGTGGTGGCCCGGGAGCCACGCACTCCAGTCTTCCCGGGCCCCTGATCCACAATGCGCCCCTCGTCAAGATTTTCCGCCGCGGCTCGCGCGCGCTCGGCCGAGAGCCGGGCGGCACCACTGCCGTGGACGCGGTTGAGGACGAGCCCGGCCAGCGGCATCCCCTCCGCGGCCAGCCGCTCCACGAAGTACGCCGCCTCCCGCAGCGCGTCCCGCTCCGGCGTCGCGACCACGAGGAACGCCGTGCCCGGGGCCTGGAGCAGCTTGTACGTCGCGTCCGCCCGGGTCCGGAAGCCGCCGAACATGGTGTCCATGGCGGCCACGAAGGTCTGCACGTCCTTCAGGAACTGACCCCCGAGCAGCTTCCCCAGCGTCCCGGTCATCATCGACATGCCGACGTTGAGGAACTTCATCCCCGCCCGGCCGCCCATCTTCGCCGGGGCCATCAACAGCTTGATGAACTTCCCGTCCAGGAAGGACCCGAGCCGCTTCGGCGCGTCGAGGAAGTCGAGCGCCGAACGCGACGGCGGAGTGTCGACCACGATGAGGTCCCACTCGTCCCGGGCCCGCAGCTGCCCGAGCTTCTCCATCGCCATGTACTCCTGCGTACCGGCGAAACCGGCCGAAAGGGACTGGTAGAAGGGGTTCTCCAGAATCGCCCGGGCCCGCTCGGCGTCCGCGTGCGCCTCGACGATCTCGTCGAAGGTCCGCTTCATGTCGAGCATCATGGCGTGCAGCTGCCCGGCGCCGGACCCCTTGATCCCGTCCACCTCGCGCGGCACGTTGTCCAGCGAGTCGATCCCCATCGACTGCGCGAGCCGCCGCGCCGGGTCGATCGTCAGGACGACGACCCTGCGGCCCCGCTCCGCCGCCCGTACGCCGAGCGCCGCCGCCGTCGTCGTCTTGCCGACCCCGCCCGCGCCGCAGCAGACGATGATCCGCGTGCCCAGGTCGTCGATGAGCGGATCCAGGTGCAGGACGGGGACGGAGTCCAGACCGTTCGCCGCTGCGTTCACCGAACCCGTCACACGCCCACCCCTTGCTTCCGCAGGTCCTTCGCCAGCCGGTACAGGCCCGCGATGTCCGCCCCGTCCCCCAGGAACGGCAGCTCGTACGCCGGTACGCCCAGCTCCATGAGCACCGCCCGCTGCTCGCGCTCCAGCTCGACGCGCTGCGCGTGCTCGGCCGCCTGCTCCAGGAGCGGTTCGACCAGCTTCGTCCCTCCGCGGATGCCGGCCGCGGCGAGGGTCCGCGCCACCGCGTCCCGGTGGTCGCCGGAGGCTGCCCGCACCGCCGCCTCGTCGAGGACGTGCGGCCGGACCATGTTCACGATGACGCCGCCCACCGGCAGTTCGGCGGCGCGCAGCTCCGCGATGCCGTCCGCGGTCTCCTGGACCGGCATCTCCTCCAGCAGGGTCACCAGATGCACGGCCGTCTCCGGGGACTTCAGCACCCGCATCACCGCCTGCGCCTGATTGTGTATCGGGCCGATCCGCGCCAGGCCCGCCACTTCGTCGTTCACGTTGAGGAAGCGGGTGATCCGGCCGGTCGGAGGCGCGTCCATGACCACGTGGTCGTAGGTGTAGCCGCCGTGCTTCTCGCGCCGGCGGACCGCCTCGCAGGCCTTGCCCGTCAGCAGCACGTCCCGGACCCCGGGGGCGATCGTCGTCGCGAAGTCGATCGCGCCGAGCTTCTTCAGGGCCCGGCCCGCGCTTCCGAGCTTGTAGAACATCTGGAGGTAGTCGAGCAGGGCGCGCTCGGCGTCGATGGCCAGCGCGAAGACCTCGCCGCCGCCCGGGGCGACGGCGATCTTGCGCTCCTCGTACGGAAGCGCCTCCGTCTCGAAGAGCTGCGCGATGCCCTGTCTGCCTTCGACCTCGACGAGGAGGGTCCGCTTGCCCTCCGTGGCGAGGGCGAGCGCGAGGGCGGCGGCGACCGTCGTCTTACCGGTACCGCCCTTGCCGCTGACGACCTGGAGCCTGCTCACGTCTTCGAGCCTAACCACTGGAGCGGCCGCCTAAGCAGGAGGCTGCCTGTGGCAGCGGATACAGTCGGCTCCATGACCAAGTGGGAATACGCGACCGTGCCCCTTCTCGTGCACGCGACGAAGCAGATTCTGGACACCTGGGGCGAGGACGGGTGGGAGCTCGTCCAGGTCGTCCCCGGGCCGAACAACCCCGAGCAGCTCGTGGCCTACCTGAAGCGGGAGAAGTCCTGATGAGCGGGGCCGCGAAGGGCGCCGTCGAGGCCAAGCTCGCCGAGCTGGGCCTGACCCTGCCGGAGGTCGTGCCGCCGCTGGCCGCCTACCAGCCGGCCGTCCAGTCCGGCGTGTACGTCTACACCTCGGGCCAGCTCCCGATCGTGCAGGGCAAGCTCCTGGCGGCCGGCAAGGTCGGCGCCGAGGTCACCGCCGAGGAGGCCAAGGAGCTCGCCGCCACCTGCGCGCTGAACGCGCTCGCGGCCGTGAAGTCGGTCGCCGGTGACCTGGACCGGATCAAGCGGGTCGTGAAGGTCGTCGGCTTCGTCGCCTCGGCCGCCGACTTCACCGGCCAGCCCGGTGTCGTCAACGGCGCCAGCGAGCTGCTCGGCGCGGTCCTCGGCGACAAGGGCGTGCACGCGCGCAGCGCCGTGGGCGTGGCCGTGCTCCCGCTCGACGCCCCGGTCGAGGTCGAGGTCCAGGTGGAGCTCGTCCAGGACTGACCGTCCGCTCTCACACGGAGCCGGTTCTCCCGTCCCGGGGGAATCGGCTCTCGTGCATCCGGGTAGTTGCGCATACCATCCGGCCATGTCGAATGGTCAGTGGTACCCACGGGAATGGCCCGGCCTCATCCGCGCGCTCGCCGCGGGCGAGCTCACCCCCGCGACTCCCAGGCGGGCGGCCACCGTCCTGTTGCTGCGCGACGGCACGGAGGGGCCGAGCGTCCACATGCTGCGCCGTCGGGCCTCCATGGCCTTCGCGGGCGGCGCGTACGCCTATCCGGGCGGCGGTGTCGATCCACGCGACGAACACCTGGTGCGCTGGGCCGGGCCCTCCCTGGAGACCTGGGCCGAGCGTCTGGGCGTCACGGGTACGGCGGAGGCCCAGGCGATCGTCTGCGCCGCCGTGCGCGAGACGTACGAGGAGGCGGGCGTGCTGCTCGCCGGGGAGACCGCCGACTCCGTGGTCGGGGACACCACGGGCGAGGACTGGGAGAAGGACCGGGAGGCGCTGGTCGCCCGCGAGCTGTCCTTCGCCGACTTCCTCGACCGGCGCGGCCTCGTGCTGCGCTCGGACCTGCTCGGCGCGTGGGCGCGCTGGATCACGCCGGAGTTCGAGCCCCGGCGGTACGACACCTGGTTCTTCGTGGCCGCGCTGCCGGCCGGCCAGCGCACCCGCAACGCCTCGACGGAGGCGGACCGCACGGTCTGGATCCGCCCCGTGGAGGCCGCGTCCGGTTACGACCGGGGCGAGCTGATGATGATGCCGCCGACCATCTCGACCCTGCGCGCGCTCACGCGCTTCGGCTCGGCCGCCGAGGCGCTGGCCGCGGCGGCGGGCCAGGACCTCACTCCCGTACTGGCGCAGGCGCGCCTGGAGGGGGACGAGCTGATCCTGAGCTGGCCGGGCCACGACGAGTTCACCAAGCACATCCCGACGGGTGGGACGGGGGACGCCGCGCCGGGAGCGGCCTCGGAGACTCCGGGCGCGGGGTCGGCTGCGGGGCGGGCCGATGGTCCGGCCGCGGGACACGCTCCCGGTCCGGCCGATGGCCCGGCCGCGGGGCGGGCTGATGGTACGGACGCAGGGCGGGCTGATGGTCCGGACGCGGGACCGGGGGGTGCGCGATGAGCGACGCGGCCGCGCTGCCCGGACAGCCCCGTGGCGGCGTCCTCTCCGGGCCCGCGACCGTCCGCGCCGTCAACGTCCTCGCGCCGAACCCGTCCGCGATGACCCTGGACGGCACCAACACCTGGATCGTCTCCGAGCCGGACTCCGACCTGGCCGTCGTCATCGACCCCGGCCCGCTCGACGACGGCCATCTGACGCATGTCGTCGAGACCGCGGCCCGGCTCGGCAAGCGGGTCGCGCTCACCCTGCTGACACACGGCCACCCGGACCACGCCGAGGGCGCCGCCCGGTTCGCCGAGCTGACCGGCACTCATGTGCGGGCCCTGGACCCGGCGCTGCGGCTGGGCGACGAGGGGCTGGCCGCCGGGGACGTCGTCACGGTCGGCGGTCTGGAGCTGCGGGTCGTACCGACGCCGGGCCACACCTCCGACTCGCTCTCCTTCCATCTCCCCGCCGACCGCGCCGTCCTGACGGGCGACACGATCCTGGGGCGCGGCACGACGATCGTGGCCCATCCCGACGGGCGCCTCGGCGACTACCTGGACTCGCTGCGCCGACTGCGCTCGCTCACGGTCGACGACGGCGTCCACACCGTGCTGCCGGGCCACGGTCCGGTCCTGGAGGACGCCCAGGGGGCGGTGGAGTTCTATCTCGCACACCGGGCAGGCCGGCTCGCGCAGGTCGAGACGGCCGTCGAGAACGGCCATCGGACCCCCTCGGAGGTCGTCGCCCATGTCTACGCGGATGTAGACCGCTCGCTGTGGCCCGCCGCCGAACTCTCCGTACGGGCCCAGCTGCAGTACCTCCGGGAGCACGGACTGATCTGACCCCCACCGTCGAGGGCGCGCGGGATCGTGTCTTACGCTCCGCTTACTTCGCCTACTGAAGACCGTCGCCCTCGGGGGGAACACCCATGTTCGTCATAGCCATCCTGCTGCTCATCGCGGCAGTGGTGCTCTTCTTCGTCGCCCGCTCCAACGATTCCAAGGGGCTGAAGCTCGGTGCGCTCGGCGCCGTCATCGCCGGTGCCTTCTCGCTGGTCGTCAGCATGACGTACGTGGTCAGCGCGTACGAGGTCGGTGTCCCGGTCGCGTTCGGCAAGGTGGGCTCGCCGATGACCTCCGGCATGCACGTCAAGTCGCCGTTCACCGACGTCACGACCTTCTCCACCCGCCCCGTCGACCTCAACCTCTCCGACAAGGACGTGGTCGAGGTCCGCTCCTCGCAGGGCGGCGTGATGGAGGTCGAGGTGACCGTGAAGTGGGCGGTCAAGCCGACCAAGGCGGTCGAGCTGTACCGGCTCGCGGGCAGCGAGGAGTCCATCCAGCAGCGCCTGGTCTACCCGGACAGCCGGGAGATCGTCCGTAACGTCTTCGCCCGCTACACGAGCGAGCAGGGCTACGCGACCGACCGCGAGAAGATCAACGCCGAGATCGGCACGCTCATCAAGGAGCGTCTCGCGCCCCGCGGGATCGACGTCACGGCCGTCAACCTGCGCAACGTGAAGCCCTCGAAGGCCCTGCAGGACCAGATCGACCGCAAGATCCAGCAGCAGCAGGCGACCGAGCGCGCCACCGAGGCGGCCCGCACGGCCAAGGCCGAGGCGGACCGGCGCCGTATCGAGGCCGAGGGCATCGCCCGCGCCAACAGGATCCTCAACGACTCGCTGACCGACAAGGTCCTGATGAACCAGTGCATCGACGCGTACAAGGAGGCCGCGGCGAAGAACCCGGTGTACGCGGTTCCGTGCGGCTCCGGCAGCGGCAACCCGCTGATCGTGGACGGTACGAAGCGGTAGTCGTCACCGTACGTACGAGAGAGGCCGCCCGGTCCATGACCGGGCGGCCTCTCTCGTACGTACGGCCGGGGGCGCCTAGCGCGAACGCTTCGCGAGGCGCTCGACGTCCAGCAGGATCACGGCGCGGGCCTCCAGCCGGAGCCAGCCGCGCTGGGCGAAGTCCGCGAGGGCCTTGTTGACCGTCTCGCGGGAGGCGCCGACCAGCTGGGCCAGCTCCTCCTGCGTGAGGTCGTGGACGACGTGGATGCCTTCCTCGGACTGCACACCGAAGCGGCGCGACAGGTCGAGGAGCGCGCGGGCGACACGGCCCGGCACGTCGGAGAAGACCAGGTCGGACATCTGGTCGTTGGTCTTGCGGAGCCGGCGGGCGACCGCGCGCAGCAGAGCGGTGGCCACCTCGGGGCGGGCGTTCAGCCAGGGCTGGAGGTCGCCGTGGCCGAGGCCGAGGAGCTTGACCTCGGTCAGTGCGGTCGCGGTGGCGGTGCGCGGGCCCGGGTCGAAGAGGGACAGCTCGCCGATCAGCTCGCCGGGGCCGAGGACGGCGAGCATGTTCTCGCGGCCGTCGGGGGACGTGCGGTGGAGCTTCACCTTGCCCTCGGTGACCACGTACAGGCGGTCGCCGGGGTCCCCCTCGTGGAAGAGCGCGTCGCCACGGGCGAGCGTCGCTTCACTCATCGAGGCGCGCAGCTCCGCGGCCTGCTCGTCATCGAGCGCCGCGAAGAGCGGGGCGCGCCGCAGAACGTCGTCCACGAGTTCTCTCCTATGTCGACCTGCTCAGGGGACCTTGATCCCATGATGCCGGACGCACAAAACAGTGCGATCAATCACAACAAGTTTGACGTACCGAACCGCCCGTCCGTACGTCAGGGGCCCGATTGGGTCGTGATCGGCCATGCCCAGGGCGGATGTCGGTGGTGGCGCTTAGGCTGGCCGGGTGTCCAACTCGCCGGTGAGAGCGCAGGCCAAGGGGGCTGGAAGAGTGTCGGCCAAGGGTAATTCCGCTGTGGGCGAACAGGGTGCGCCGAAGCGGACAAATGCCACGAAAGACCCTGTGAAGGCCGTCAAGAAGCCCGCAAAGCGGCCCGCGAAACCGGCCGCGAAACCGGCCGCGAAACCGTCCGCGGCGCAGGCCGCGAAGAGCGGGAAGACCGCTGAGCCGTCCGCGGCCAAGACCGGGAAGACCGCGAAGCCGGAGTCCCGGCTCGCGATGGTCCGCCGTGCCCGGAAGATCAACCGCGAGCTGGCCGAGGTCTTTCCGTACGCCCATCCCGAACTGGACTTCCGGAACCCCTTCGAGCTCCTCGTCGCCACGGTCCTCTCCGCCCAGACGACCGACCTGCGGGTCAACCAGACCACCCCGGCGCTCTTCGCGAAGTACCCGACGCCCGAGGACCTGGCCGCCGCCGTCCCCGAGGAGGTCGAGGAGCTGATCAGGCCCACCGGCTTCTTCCGCGCCAAAACCAAGTCGATCATGGGTCTCGCCGCGGCCCTCAGGGACGACTTCGGCGGCGAGGTCCCAGGCCGTCTCGACGACCTGGTCACACTGCCGGGGGTGGGCCGGAAGACCGCCTTCGTCGTCCTCGGCAACGCCTACGGCGTGCCCGGCATCACCGTCGACACCCACTTCATGCGCCTCGCCCGCCGCTGGAAGTGGACCGAGAGCGACGACCCGGTGAAGATCGAGGCCGAGGTCGCCGAGATCTTCCCGAAGAGCGAGTGGACGATGCTCTCGCACCGCGTGATCTTCCACGGCCGCCGGATCTGCCACGCCCGCAAGCCCGCCTGCGGTGCCTGCCCGATCGCCCCGCTCTGTCCCGCGTACGGCGAGGGCGAGACCGACCCGGAGAAGGCCGCGAAGCTGCTGAAGTACGAGAAGGGCGGCTTCCCGGGCCAGCGGCTCAACCCGCCCCCGGACTACCCGGGCCGCCCGGCCGCCCCCGCTCCCGGTGTGGCCCCGGGGGCCGAATGAGGCAGAGCCCGAGGGAACGAACCCACGCACGGATCGCGTTGTGAATCATCGGGGGTGCCTATGACGCGCACGGAAGAAGAGGCCGCGGAGACGATCCACGGCGTGGGGACCGGCGGCCTGCTCAGACGGGACGGCCTGCCCGACTGGCTCGCACCCGTCGACCGGGCGGCGCGTACGGTCGCGCCCGAGCAGCTCAGCCGATTCCTGCCGCCCGCGAACGGCGCCGGTCGCCAGTCCGCCGTCCTCATTCTCTTCGGCGAGGGCGAGCGCGGCCCCGAGCTGCTCCTCATGGAGCGCTCCGGTTCGCTGCGCTCCCATGCCGGCCAGCCCTCGTTCCCCGGCGGCGCCCTGGACCCGGAGGACGGCGATCCGGCCGACGGCGGCCTGCTGCGCGCCGCCCTGCGCGAGGCCGAGGAGGAGACCGGACTCGATCCCTCCGGCGTCCAGCTCTTCGGCGTCCTGCCCCAGCTCTACATCCCGGTCAGCAGCTTCGTCGTCACCCCCGTCCTCGGCTGGTGGCGCACCCCCAGCCCGGTCGGGGTCGTCGACCCCGCCGAGACCGCCCGGGTCTTCACCGTCCCCGTGGCGGATCTCACGGACCCCGCCAACCGCGCGACCACCGTCCACCCCAGCGGCCACAAGGGCCCCGGGTTCCTCGTCGCATCCGCTCTGGTCTGGGGTTTTACGGCCGGAGTGATCGACCGGCTCCTCCACTACGCCGGCTGGGAGCAGCCGTGGGACCGGTCCAAGCAGGTCCCGCTCGACTGGCGCTCATGACAGGCTGAACCCCCCGGAGCCCGGGGCGACCGAAGACGAATTAGCGAGGCTATTGACGGTGAACGTGCTGGACATCCTGTTGCTGCTCGCCGCCGTGTGGTTCGCGATCATCGGTTACCGCCAGGGCTTCGTGGTCGGCATCCTGTCGGTCATCGGCTTCCTGGGCGGCGGCCTCGTCGCCGTCCTCCTGCTCCCGGTCGTCTGGGATTGGCTGACGAACCACTCCGAGGTCTCCACCACGGCGACGGTCGTCTTCGTGGTCGTCGTGATCGTCTGCGCCTCCGTCGGTCAGGCCTTCACCACCCACCTCGGGAACAAGCTGCGCCGGCACATCACCTGGTCACCGGCGCGCGCCCTGGACGCCACCGGAGGCGCGCTGGTCAACGTGGTCGCGATGCTTCTCGTGGCCTGGCTGCTCGGCTCGGCCCTCGCCGGAACCTCGATGCCCACCCTCGGCAAGGAGGTCCGCAGCTCCAAGGTGCTGCTCGGTGTCGAGCAGGTGATGCCCGATCAGGCATCCACCTGGTTCACGAACTTCACCTCGACGCTGGCGCAGAACGGCTTCCCCCAGGTCTTCAGCCCGTTCGCCAACGAGCCCATCACCGAAGTCAGGCCGCCGGACCCGGCGCTCGCCGGCAGCCCGGTCGCCGCCAGGGCACAGCGTTCGATCGTCAAGGTCGTCGGTACGGCCCCGAGTTGCGGCAAGGTGCTCGAAGGCACCGGCTTCGTCTTCGACGACCGCCGGGTCATGACCAACGCCCATGTCGTCGGCGGCGTCGACGAGCCGACCGTCCAGATCGGCGGCGAGGGCAAGCTGTACGACGCGAAGGTCGTCCTCTACGACTGGCAGCGCGACATCGCCGTGCTGGACGTGCCCGATCTGGACGTCCAGCCGCTGCAGTTCACCGAGGAGGACGCCCGCAGCGGCGACAGCGCGATCGTCGCGGGGTTCCCCGAGAACGGCTCGTACGACGTCCGCTCGGCGCGCGTCCGGGGCCGTATCAGCGCCAACGGCCCTGACATCTACCACCGCGGCGAGGTGCGCAGGGACGTCTACTCGCTGTACGCGACGGTCCGTCAGGGAAACTCCGGCGGCCCGCTGCTCACCGAGGACGGCAAGGTGTCCGGCGTGATCTTCGCCCGCTCGCTCGACGACAGGAACACCGGCTACGCGCTGACCGTCGACGAGATCCGGCAGGACATCGTCCAGGGCCGCGCGGCGACACAGCAGGTCGACAGCCAGGGTTGTGCGCTGTAGGCGGCTGAGCCGCTGTGCGCCGCGGCGGATGGACGTCCATGTCCGGCCCGGGGTGAGATCGACTCCAGGGTGTGATCGATCCCGGAGGGTGATCGGTCCCGTCGTGCGACGGGACCGGGGGCGATCAGTCCCGGGTGTGCCTGAGCCGGGCCGAGACCCAGCGGGCCCGGCGGCGCAGGATGCGCGGAATTCCGATGTCCTGCCCCGGATGCGAGCGACCCTGTTCCTGCGGGCCGCTCCTCTCGTGTGAGCCCGGCCCAGCGGCCGAGCGTCGGTTGCGTGCCGTGTCACCGTAGTCGTGCGTCCAGCCCATACCCCGACGTCTGCCCGGGGCCCAAGGTCGGTAACCGCCCGGGGGCCCGCCAATTGGAGTATGCGCCGGGCACATGGCCGTTCTTGGAACGGCCGTTCGTCACCGGTCCGGCTCGGGGTCCTTCAACCAGTTGATGAGCTCCGTGGAGAACGCCTTCGGGTCCTCCTCGTGGGGGAAGTGCCCCAGGCCGTCGAAGAGCCGCCAGCGGTACGGCGCCTCCACGTACTCGCCCGAACCGGCCGCGCTCCGCGTCCGCATCGCCGGGTCCAGCGAACCGTGCAGGTGCAGTGTCGGTACCCGCACAGGGCGCTTCATACGCCGGTTGAACTGGATGCCGTCGGGCCGCGCCAGGGACCGCACCATCCAGCGGTACGGCTCGATCGAGCAGTGTGCCGTCGACGGGATGCACATCGCCCGCCGGTACACGGCGAGCGCCTCCTCGTCCGCCGGCCCCGGGCCCGACCAGTCCTCGATCAGCCGGCCGACCAGGGCCGCCTCGTCCGCGACGAGTTGACGCTCCGGCAGCCAGGGGCGCTGGAACCCCCATACGAACGATCCGGCGCGCGACTGGGAGAAGTCGGAGAGCATCGCCGAGCGCCAGCGGCGCGGGTGCGGCATCGAGGAGACCGCGAGGCGGCGCACCAGCTTCGGCCGCATGACGGCCGCGGTCCAGGCGAGGTAGCCGCCCAGTCCGTGGCCGACGAGCGCCGCGTCCGGTTCGCCCAGGGAGCGGACGACGCCGGTGATGTCGAGCGCCAGGTTGGCGGGGTCGTAGCCCCGGGGCGTACGGTCGCTGCCGCCCACGCCCCGCAGGTCCATCGCCACGGCCCGGAAGCCGGCGTCGGCGAGAGCAGGCAGCTGGTGGCGCCAGGTCCACCAGAACTGCGGAAAGCCGTGCAGCAGCAGGACGAGCGGCCCGTCGCCCATCTCCGCGATGTGGAAGCGCGCGCCGTTGGCGGCCACATCGCGGTGGGTCCAGGGGCCGTCGATCCGTACGGGGCTGCCGACGGGGCCGCTGCCGTTGCTGCTCTCAGGGACGGTCATGTGGACGAGCGTCCCACAGCGGCGACCTTCTCCTGGACCGTGGCCGGCAGCGCCGCCCTTTCGGGGCGGGGATGCGGCTTGGCGTTCTGCAGGATCGCGGCCGTCTGCTTGGCCGAGTTGATGGACTTCTCCGGCGGCTTGACCTTCTTGAACTTGGCGTAGGCCACCAGCCCGAGCAGCCCCGCGAGCAGCACGTTCGCCGCGAAGGAGAGCAGGAAGCACCAGGCGAGGTTCCAGCCGCCCTCGCCGTTGTGACCGCCGGTCCAGGTGTTGATGCCGTAGGCCAGCGCGAAGCTCAGCATGGGCAGCGAGAAGAGGAGCACCGTCGCGGCGGCCGTGCCGGCCGCACTGCCGATGGCGCCCCGCTTGACGTCCTGGCGGATCTCGGCCTTGGCCAGGGCGATCTCGTCGTGCACCAGCGCGGACATCTCGGCGGTCGCCGAGGCGACCAGCTGACCGAGGCTGCGCTCGGCTCCGTTGACCGGGTCGCTCATCGCTGCTCCCTCTTCTCTTCTACGGTCCGACCTCAGATCATGCCGGACTGTCGCCGTCATCGCTCGATGCCCCCGCCAGTTGGGCGCGCTGGCGGTGCTCGGCGGCCTTCTTCTCGTAGATCTCGGCCATCCTCAGGTGGTACGCCGGATCGTCCTCCTCGTAGATGTCGGGGATGCCGTCCTGGTCCTCGTCGCGCTCCTCGTCCGCCAGCAGCGCCTCGTACTTCCGTACCCGCAACTTGAGGAGGAATGTCGCGAGGACGGCCGCCATCAGCGAGCCGATGAGGACGGCCGCCTTGACCTGGGTGGTCAGCTCGGCGTCGCCCTCGAAGGCGAGCTCGCCGATGAGGAGGGAGACGGTGAAGCCGATGCCGGCGAGGGAGGCGACGGCGAAGACGTCCGGCCAGGCCAGGTCGCTGTTGAGCTCCGCCTTGGTGAAGCGCGCTGCGAGCCAGGTGCCGCCGAAGATGCCGACGGCCTTGCCGACGACGAGGCCGAGGACCACACCGAGGGTGACCGGGTTGGTGAAGACGTCCGCGAAGGACTTCCCGCTGATGTTCACGCCCGCCGAGAACAGCGCGAACAGGGGCACGGCCAGACCGGCGGAGAGCGGCCTGACCAGGTGCTCGATGTGCTCGCCCGGGGACTGTTCCTCGCCCTCCCGCCTGGTGCAGCGCAGCATCAGGCCCATGGCGACACCGGCGATCGTGGCGTGCACGCCGCTGTTGTACATCAGGCCCCAGACGACCAGGGCGAGCGGGACGTAGACGTACCAGCCCCGCACCTCCTTGCGGAGCAGCAGCCAGAAGACGGCGAGGCCGGCGAAGGCGCCGCCGAGGGCGGCGAAGTTCAGGTCGCTGGTGAAGAAGACCGCGATGATCAGGATCGCGAAGAGGTCGTCGACGACGGCGAGCGTGAGCAGGAACGCGCGGAGCGCGGACGGCAGCGAGGTGCCGATGACGGCGAGGACCGCGAGCGCGAAGGCGATGTCCGTGGCGGTGGGCACGGCCCAGCCGTCCATGGAACCGCCGCCGACGAGGTTGGTCAGGGCGTAGACGAGGGCGGGTACGGCCATGCCGCAGAGAGCCGCGACGACGGGGAGCGCGGCGGCCCTGGGGTCGCGCAGCTCGCCCGCGACCAGCTCACGCTTGAGCTCGATGCCCGCGACGAAGAAGAAGATCGCGAGGAGTCCGTCGGCCGCCCAGTGCTGGATCGAGAGGTCCAGGCCGAGTGCCGCGGGACCGATGTGGAAGTCGGACACCGTCTCGTAGCTCGCACTGACGGGGGAGTTCGCCCAGATCAGCGCGGTGACCGCGGCCAGCAGGAGGAGCACGCCACCGACGGTCTCGGCGCGCAGAGCGTCTGCGACGTACCGCCGCTCGGGCCAGGAGAGGCGGCCGAGGAACTTACGGTCGGTGCGGGTGGGTGCGGGCGCGGGCACGGGCGGCGACCTCCGGTCGGTTGGGCAGCACAGAGCACATGCCGACCAGACTTCCCGGCGCACCTAGGTATTTCTGTCGCGTCTCTGACGCGTTCTTTACTTTACCTAACGAGCGAGGGTTGTGTCCGGCGATCTTCACTTTAGGGACAGAACCGCGCTCCGGCCCGTTGTGGAGACCGGCCCCGGGCCCCGCGGGGCGCACAAGCGGCCGCCCGCCCCGGGGAACCCGGGACGGGCGGTGTGCGGCGGGCGGCCTGGGCTGCGGCGCCTGGCGCCCGCGGCGGCCCGGGGCCTGTGGCAGCCCGGGCCGTCGCTCAGTCCTCGCTGGACGCGCTCGGGAGCTTCGTCTGGATGAGGTCCATGACGGAGGAGTCGGTCAGCGTCGTCACGTCGCCGAGCTCCCGGTTCTCCGCCACGTCGCGCAGCAGCCGGCGCATGATCTTGCCGGAACGGGTCTTCGGCAGCTCCGCCACCGGCAGGATCCGCTTCGGCTTGGCGATCGGGCCGAGCGTCGTGCCGACGTGGTTGCGCAGCTCCGTGACGAGCCCCTCGTCCTCGCTGGCCGAACCGCGCAGGATCACGAACGCGACGATCGCCTGGCCGGTCGTCTCGTCGGCGGCGCCGACCACCGCCGCCTCGGCGACGGACGGGTGCGAGACGAGCGCCGACTCGACCTCGGTGGTCGAGATGTTGTGGCCAGAGACGAGCATGACGTCGTCGACCCGGCCGAGCAGCCAGATGTCGCCGTCCTCGTCCTTCTTCGCGCCGTCGCCGGCGAAGTACTTGCCCTCGAAGCGGGACCAGTACGTGTCGAGGAAGCGCTGGTCGTCACCCCAGATGGTGCGCAGCATCGACGGCCACGGCTCGGTGAGGACCAGGTAGCCGCCGCCTCCGTTCGGGACCTCGTTCGCGTCGTCGTCGACGACGGTGGCGGAGATTCCGGGCAGCGGGCGCTGGGCCGAGCCCGGCTTGGTCTCGGTGACGCCCGGCAGCGGGGAGATCATCATCGCGCCGGTCTCGGTCTGCCACCAGGTGTCCACGATCGGGGTCTTCCCGGCGCCGATGTGCTCGCGGTACCAGACCCACGCCTCGGGGTTGATGGGCTCGCCGACCGAGCCGAGCACGCGCAGGCTCGACAGGTCGAACTTCGCGGGGATGTCGTCGCCCCACTTCATGAACGTGCGGATCGCGGTGGGCGCCGTGTAGAGGATCGTGACGCCGTACTTCTGGATGATCTCCCAGAAGCGGCCCTGGTGCGGGGTGTCCGGGGTGCCCTCGTACATGACCTGCGTCGCGCCGTTGGCCAGCGGACCGTACGTGATGTACGAGTGCCCGGTCACCCAGCCGATGTCGGCGGTGCACCAGTAGACGTCGGTCTCCGGCTTGAGGTCGAAGACGGCGTGGTGGGTGTACGCCGCCTGGGTGAGGTAGCCGCCGGAGGTGTGCAGGATGCCCTTGGGCTTACCCGTCGTACCGGAGGTGTAGAGGATGAAGAGCGGGTGCTCGGCCTCGAACGCCTCGGGGGTGTGGTCGGCGGACTGGCGGGCGACGACGTCGTGCCACCAGACGTCCCGGCCCTCGGTCCACGCCACGTCCTGGCCGGTGCGGCGGACGACGAGGACGTTGCCCACCTTGTCGGTGCGGGTGAGGGCCTCGTCCACGGCGGGCTTGAGGGCGCTCGGCTTGCCGCGGCGGTAGCCGCCGTCGGCGGTGATGACGAGCTTGGCGTCGGCGTCCTCGACGCGGGTGGCGATGGCGTCGGCGGAGAAGCCGCCGAAGACCACGGAGTGCGCGGCGCCGATGCGGGCACAGGCCAGCATCGAGACGACGGCCTCGGGGATCATCGGGAGGTAGATCGCGACCCGGTCGCCCTTGGTGACGCCCAGCTCGGTCAGGGCGTTGGCGGCCTTGGAGACCTCGTCCTTGAGCTCGGCGTAGGTGATGGCCCGGCTGTCGCCCGGCTCGCCCTCGAAGTGGATGGCGACCCGGTCGCCGTTGCCCGCCTCGACATGGCGGTCGACGCAGTTGTACGCCACGTTGAGCGTGCCGTCGGCGAACCACTTGGCGAACGGCGGGTTCGACCAGTCGAGGGTCTCCGTCGGCTCGGTGGCCCAGGTGAGCCGCTTCGCCTGCTCGGCCCAGAAGCCAAGCCTGTCCTCCGCGGCCTGCTCGTACGCCTCCGCCGTCACGTTGGCGTGCGCGGCCAGCTCGGCCGGCGGCGCGAACCGCCGCTCTTCCTTCAAGAGGTTGGCCAGGCTTTCGTTGCTCACGACATCTCCCTTTCCCAGGGCGTCCTATGTGCCTATGTGTCCCGCGTCATAGCTCATCAGTCAGATGCCCGGGTGACAAGAGTCTCCAGGAAATTGGTTTAGACCTATGGGGTGGCGGGCGTGCGGTGGCCCCTCCTTCCCGAGCGGTGGGAAGAAGGGGCCACTTGGTCTCACGGACGTGAGGGAGGGAAGGTTCAGGACGCGCGGGCCCGCGTCCGATTCTTGATCATGGTCGCGGCGAGCCGCTCCCCGGCCGCCGCGGTCCGGCTGCCGCCCTCCGCGGGCGCGTCGGCCGACGTGCCGCCCAGAGCGTCGGAGCGCGAACCCGAGCACGAGCCCGAGCCCGAGAGCGCGCCGGAGAGGACGTCGGCGGGTGTGCCCGACAGCGTGCCGGCCGGTGCTCCGGAGAGTACGTCGGCCGGTGTGCCGGACAGAGCGTCGGTGGACGCGCCGGTCCGTGCGCCGGTCGGCCCGTCGCGGCTCTCGGCCGCGTCGACCCGGTCGTCGGCCGACGCGATGGACGGCGGGACCAGGTCGAAGACGTCGTCGTAGCGATGCTGCTCGTCCGGGCCTGCCAGCAGATAAGCCTGCGCCTCGCCGACGTGGAAGTACATCCCGTGGAGCGTCAGCGTGCCCTCGGCGAGCCGTCGGGCCACCGACTCGTACGCCCGTAGGTGCTCCAACTGCTGGACCACGTTGGTCAGGCAGAGCTGCTCGACCGCGTCGGCCGGCAGCCGGCCCGAGATCCGGGCCCAGGCGTGTCGGCGACTGCCCATCCGCTCCAGGCTGGGCCGGCCGTGACGCAGCCAGCGCCGCAGCGGGCTCTGGGGGGCGTCCGGTCCGGGTGTGCTGTTCAGCAGGGCCTGCATCGCACCGCAGCCGGAGTGTCCGCAGACGGTGATCGACTGGACCTGCAGGACCTCCACGGCGTACTCGATCGCCGCGGCCACCGAGTCGTCACCGCTCTCGTCGCCGGGCAGCGGCACGAGATTGCCCACGTTCCGTACGGTGAAGAGGTCGCCCGGCCCGCTGGAGGTGATCATGCTCGTGACCAGTCGGGAGTCGGCGCAGGTGAGGAAGAGCTGCGAGGGGCGCTGGCCCTCGCGGGCGAGGCGGGCGAGCTCGTCCCGTACGAGAGGCGCCGTGTTGCGCTGGAACTTGCCGATGCCGCTCGCCAGTTGGTGCCCGGTCGTCCGCGGGGTCTCGTCGCTGACATGGGGCTCGCCGCAGTGGTGGTTGCGCCAGGGGGTCCAGGGGCGGCAGCAGGCGTGGGAGGCGGAGTCCGGTTCGGTGATCCGGGCGCCGGCGGGACCGGTGATCTCCACCTCGCCGCCGTGCCGGACGCAGCTTGCCTGCCAGTCGCGCAACGTCTCGTACGCTGCGTGGTCCATGAAGGACCCGTCCAACTCGACGACCACATGGGCTCCTGGGGGAAGTTGGTGCAGGGCCCGGCTGAGCCGGGGTACGGCGAGGAAGGTCAGCTGTCCGCGGACGCGCACCAGGTGGCGGCCGTCGCGCTCCTCACGGGTGATGCGGGTCTTGGCGAGGCGGTGCATCGCGACGCCGACGGCCACCGCGATCCCGAGCGCGACGCCCTCCAGGATGCCGACCAGCACGACACCGCTCAGCGTCACCGCGTAGACGAGGATCTCGCGGTGGCGTGTGACGGTGCGGATGTGCGTGATGCTCACCATCTGGATGCCGACCACCATCACGAGCGCGGCCAGCGCGGGCAGCGGGATCAGGTCGAGGACCGGGACGAAGAGCAGCGCGGCCAGCACGATCCACAGCCCGTGGAGCATCGTGGAGTTGCGGCTCACGGCGCCCGCGGAGACGTTGGCGACGCTGCGCACCGCGACACCGGCCACCGGCAGTCCGCCGAGCGCGCCGGAGACGACGTTCGCCGCGCCCTGACCCGCGAGTTCGCGGTCGAGACGTGAGCGGGGCACGCCGTGGCCCCGGTCGGGCCGGGCGGCGATCAGCTTGTCCACGGCGACCGCGGAGAGGAGCGACTGCACGCTGGTCACCAGGGTGATGGTGAGGACGCCCGCCGCGACGCCGAGGACAGGGCCCTCGGGCAGGCCGGGCAGAGCGTGGCTGCTCCACGAGGGCAGGTCGACGCGGGGGACGGCCAGTCCGGCGAGCGTGGCGGCGGCCGTCGCGGTGGCCACGGCGGCCAGGGCGGCTGGGATCCTGCGGAGCAGCGCTCCGGCCTTGCCGGGCAGGCGCGGCCACAGCAGGAGCAGGCCGACGGTGAGGGCGCTGATGACCAGCGCCGCCGGATGGGCGTGGGCCAACTGGGCCGGAAGGCCCAGGACGTTGTCCACGGCGGAGCTCTGGGGGTTGCCGCCGAGCACGATGTGCATCTGCGCGAGTGCGATGGTCACGCCGATGCCGCCGAGCATGCCGTGGACGATCGCGGGGGAGACCGCGAGTGCGGAGCGGGCCACCCGCAGAGCGGCGAGGCCGAGCTGGGCGAGGCCGGCGAGGACGGTGATGGCGCAGGTGGTGCGCCAGCCGTAGAGCTGGATCAGTTCCGCCGTGACCACCGTGAGGCCCGCGGCGGGGCCGCTGACCTGCAGCGGCGACCCGCCGAACCGGCCGGCGACGATCCCGCCGACGGCGGCGGCCACGAGGCCGGCCTGGAGGGGCGCTCCGGTGGCGAGCGCGATGCCGAGGGAGAGCGGCAAGGCGATCAGGAAGACGGCGATCGAGGCGGAGACGTCGGCGCCCGCGATGCGGAAGCGTCGCGCCGGGCCGTCGGGCGGGCTGTGCGGACGCTGGTCGTGGGTGCGGCGGATGGGTGGGCTGAGGGTCATGTGTTCCCGTCTCCTCCGGGGGCGGCGCGGTCGCGGCTCGTGCGGGACGAACTGGGGGTCGCGGGCGCGGCTGGGTCACGGCGTGCAGTGGCGGGATGGCCGAGCGAACATCAACGCTCGGTAAATGGATCGTAATGGAGAGTAAAGACTGCGGCATTATTTTCGGGGCAAACAGGGCAATGTTTCACCGGTTGGGGTGACAGGGGCGGCTCATTCCGCTTGTCGTTTCATCATTCCGGCGTCCGTGGTGCGAGGTTGACGCCGCTCGCAGCCGTACGGAATCCGAGGAGAGGTGGGCGCATGTCAGCCGCCGGGAGAAGGACCACTGTCCGCAGAAGGGCACTCGCCGCCGGTGCCCTCGCCGTCGCCCTGGTCGCCGGGCTCGCAGGGTGCTCGGAGTCCGGGAAGCCGGCCAAGCCCCAGGACGCCGAGGGGGCGAAGAAGCCCGTCGCGGCCCCGCCCAACGCGGTGCGCCTGATCGGCGACGGCTCCACCGCCTTCACCGGCGCCCAGCCCCGCCAGCCCGTCTGGCAGAAGCTGAAGCCGGGTGAGAAGCCCCCGCAGTTCGTGGTGTTCTCCTGGGACGGAGCGGGGGAGGACAGCCAGAAGCTCTTCTCCCACTTCCGCAAGGTGGGCCAGAAGTACGACGCGACGATGACGTACTTCCTCAGCGGCGTGTACCTGCTGCCCGAGGAGAAGCGGAAGCTCTACGACCCGCCGCAGCACAACGCCGGCAGCTCGGAGATCGGCTTCAACGACACCGAGGGCATCCGTGCCACCGTCCGCGAGCTGCGCGGCGCCTGGCAGGAGGGCAACGAGGTCGGCACGCACTTCAACGGCCACTTCTGCGGGCCGGAGAACGGTGTCGGCACGTGGTCGGTCGAGGACTGGAAGAGCGAGATCCGCCAGGCCAAGTCCTTCGTGAAGAACTGGAAGACGAACGCCGGTCTCGCCGCCGAGGAGCCGCTGCCCTTCGACTACGACAAGGAGCTGGTCGGCGCCCGCACGCCGTGCCTGGAGGGTCGCGAGAACTTCGTGAAGGCCGCCTCCGAGCTGGGCTTCCGTTATGACACCAGCGGCGTCAACGACCAGATCTGGCCCGAGAAGGACCACGGTCTGTGGGACCTGTCGATGCACCTGGTGCCGGTGCCCGGCCGCCAGTTCCAGACGCTCTCCATGGACTACAACTTCATGGTCAACCAGTCGGGCGGCAAGACGCAGGGCGACCCGAACATGCACGAGTACTGGGGCAACCAGATGCGTGACGGCCTGGTGCAGTCCTTCAACCGCTCGTACCACGGCAACCGGGCGCCGGTGATCATCGGGAACCACTTCGAGTCCTGGAACGGCGGCACGTACATGCGCGCCGTCGAGGAGACCATCGCCACCGTCTGCGTGCAGAAGGACGTGAAGTGCGTGTCCTTCCGGCAGCTCGCGGACTGGCTGGACGCCCAGGACCCGACGGTGATCGCGAAGATGCGGACCCTGAAGGTCGGCGAGGCCCCGAAGGGCGGCTGGACGACCTTCCTGGCCGCCCCGCAGCCCCTCACGCAGCCCAAGCCGGACGTGAAGCAGCCCGCCGCCGCGCGGGACTGACGGACGGACGCGTCGGGCGGGGTGGTGTCCCGCCGCCCGCCGGGCCGTCGTCGTCAGCTGGGCTGGGGTACCGGCAGGGCCTCGCCGAGGACGAAGCCGGGGTCGATCTGCGCCGCCAGGTCGACCCCGGTCTTGGCGTTGCCCCAGCTCTCCGCGTTCCTCAGGTGGAAGTGGACCATCTGGCGCGTGTACCGGTCCCAGTCGCGGTGCGCGTACGAGTCGTCCGCCGCGTTCTGGAGCGCCTGGAGCGCCATCCGGTTGTCCACCTCGAGCAGTTCGAAGCGGGCCGGACGGCCCTTCTCCATGCCCCGGACCCAGTCCGAATGGCCCACCGTCACGAGCAGGTCGTCGCCCACCTCGTCGGTCAGGAAGTCCATGTCGTCCTGGCCCTGCACCTTGTTGCCGATGACCTTGAGGACGACTCCGAAGTCTCGCGCGTACTCCTTGTACTGGCGGTAGACCGAGACCCCCTTACGGGTGGGCTCGGCGACCAGGAACGTCACGTCGAAGCGGGTGAACATCCCCGAGGCGAAGGAGTCCGAGCCCGCCGTCATGTCGACGACCACGTACTCGTCCGCCCCGTCGACCAGGTGGTTCAGGCACAGCTCCACGGCCCCCACCTTGGAGTGGTAGCAGGCAACCCCGAGGTCCGACTCCGTGAACGGGCCCGTCGCCATCAGCCGGATGTCGCCGTCGTCGAGGCGCACGGTCCGTGCGCACGCCTCGTAGACCGGGTTGTCCTCGCGGACCCGCAGCAGCTGCGAACCCTCCCCGGGCGGGGTCGTCTTGATCATCGAGTCGGCGGAGGCGATCCGCGGGTTCGAGCCGCGCAGATACTCCTTGATCAGCGGCAGGTGCGCGCCCATGGCGGGCAGTCTCGCCGCCTCGATCTCGTCGAGCCCGAGCGCGGTCCCGAGGTGCTGGTTGATGTCGGCGTCCACCGCGAGGACGGGGGCTTCGTTGGCGGCGAGATGGCGGATGAAGAGCGAGGACAGCGTGGTCTTCCCGCTGCCGCCCTTCCCTACGAAAGCGATCTTCATGTTCACGAAGCGTAGCGTCACGATCGCGCCCAGTGGTCGAGGTCCGTGAAGAAGACCACTCCAACGTGGGGTGGGCGCCGTGGGCGCGTAGCCTCGCTACTTATGAGTACGAACGCCTCTGACCCCCTGGCCGCCCTCGGCTCCCTGCCGGGCGTCGCCGACTCGGTGGACTCCGTACGCAAGGCCGTCGACCGGGTCTACGGCCACCGCGTGATGCGGCGCCGCAGCAACGAGATCACCTCCGAGGCCGCCCTGCGCGGGGCGCGCGGCTCGGCCGCCCTCTCCGGCGCCGACTGGGCGCTGGAGGAGGTCCGCCGCCGCACCGACTTCGGCGGCGACGCCGAGGCGCGGACCGTGGGCGCGGCCCTGCGGCTGGGCGCCGAGTCCGGCCAGCTGCTCTCCATCTGGCGCCAGTCGCCGCTGCGGGTGCTCGCCCGGCTGCACCTGGTTGCGGTCGGCGACGCGGCGCTCGCCGCGGCGCGGAGTGAGGCGCGTGGCGAGGCGGGCGAGGCCGGCGACTCGGTCGGCAGGCCCCGGCAGGTCGGCGAGCCGGTCGACGAGCCGCTCATCGAGGCGTCGCTGCCCGATCCGGCGGAGGTCGCGGGACGGCTCGAGGGGCTCTCGGAGCTGGTCATCGCGGGCGGTTCGGCCCCCGCGCTCGTGACGGCCGCCGTGGTGCACGGCGAACTGCTGGCGCTGCGTCCGTTCACCTCGTACAACGGGCTGATCGCCCGGGCCGCCGAGCGGATCGTGCTGATCGGCAGCGGTCTGGACCCCAAGTCGATCTGCCCGGCCGAGGTCGGCCACGCGGAGCAGGGCCGGGCGGCGTACGTCGCCGCCTTCGAGGGTTATCTGTCGGGGACTCCGGACGGCATGGCCGCGTGGATCGCCCACTGCGGCCGGGCCGTGGAGCTGGGTGTGCGCGAGTCGACCGCCGTCTGTGAGGCGCTGCAGCGCGGCGCGGCCTGAGGGAGGGGCGCCCGGGGCGGGCGTGAAGGCCCTGGAACAGGGTTGCGGCGGTACCAGTCCTGGTACCGCCGCTGGCACGTCCGCCGAGTTACCAAGCGTCCTCGATATGTGCCCATCAAGCGGGGAACTTTGCCCATCGCCTGGTGCGGCTGGCCCGTAATCGACGGGTCGACGTCGCGTGGGTGCTCAGTTTCTGTGCATGGTCCGTGGGGCCTTCTTGCTCAACAGGTGATCCTCTCGGATGTCCTAGGTCTCGCGGGCCTGATTCCTTTCTACTCCTGTCGGATGGGAAGCGAAAGTCCTGGCTCCACTTCTTTGCTTTCTCCTCAAATCCGGGCAAAGCGATCGGCAAGAGCCGAGTTGCGCCGACGGTTGGCGTACCAGACCAGTCCGGCGGTCGCGGCCGCCGCGCCCACCGCGGCGGCGGCCAGGAGCGCGGGTCGCGGCGGCATCCGGAACCCGGGCAGTCGCTGCTTGAGGCGGACCGGCTTCTCGAAGAGCAGGATCGGCCAGTCCCGGGCGGTGGCCTCGCGGCGCAGCGCGCGGTCGGGGTTGACCGCGTAGGGGTGGCCGACGGACTCCAGCATCGGCACGTCCGTCGCCGAGTCGCTGTACGCGTAACAGCGTGAGAGGTCGTAGCCCTCCGACTCCGCGAGCTCCCGGACGGCCTCCGCCTTGGTGGGCCCGTAGGCGTAGTACTCCACCTCGCCGGTGAAGCAGCCGTCGTCGCCGACGACCATCCGGGTCCCGACGACCCGGTCGGCACCGAGCATCTCGCCGATCGGCTCCACGACCTCGGCGCCCGACGTCGAGACGATCACGACGTCACGGCCGGCGGCGTGGTGCTCCTCGATGAGGGAGGCGGCCTCGTCGTAGATGATCGGGTCGATCAGCTCGTGCAGGGTCTCGGCGACCAACTCCTTGACCTGCGAGACGTTCCATCCTTTGCAGAGCGCGGAAAGGTATTCGCGCATGCGCTCCATCTGATCGTGGTCGGCACCGCCCACGAGGAACACGAACTGGATGTACGCCGTCCGCAGGACGGCGCGGCGGTTGATCAGTCCGCCTTGGTAGAAGGACTTGCTGAAGGTCAGGGTCGAGGACTTCGCAATGACCGTCTTGTCCAGGTCAAAGAAGGCGGCTGTGCGCGGCATCGAGTGGTTTTCCACGAGCCGAGCATAGGTGCCCGCCATTCGGCGTACGCTGGGGCGTGTGGGTTTGCCTGAGAAGGCTCTCGGGTACACCATGGAAGTCACGGATCGTTCGCGACCGTGCTAACCCGGTCCGGCTCCTCCCCCCCCGAGTCGGCCGGAGAGACGACCCCCGCTCTCCCCCCCGGCGGGGGTCGTCGCATGTCCGGACGCGTTTTCGTCCCTCGGACCCTCATGTCTCCCCCTCTCGTCGGCCGTTCGGCCGCGACGGCGGGCTGCCCTCGTTTCGTCACTCAGAGTAGCTGGCGGGATGCTCTCCGGGTATCGCTGGTATGGGGCACGGGGATATTCACAACGGCCGAGTTATCCACAGTTTTCGAGCAAGATCCACGAGATTTCCGGGATGGCGCCACGGTGATTCCCACCGCGAACTCCGCGGATGGAAGGAATCGGTGATCTCGGCCGCGCGACCGGCGTGGACGGGGATCGCCCGGACAGGGGGCGTGCGCTGTGGCGGGAACCATGACATTCGGAACGGCGAGGGCTTCGCGGGCGGCGCGGA
The DNA here is from genome assembly GCF_055563155.1 of Streptomyces sp. NPDC013317. Lineage (NCBI taxonomy): Bacteria > Bacillati > Actinomycetota > Actinomycetes > Kitasatosporales > Streptomycetaceae > Streptomyces > Streptomyces sp. NPDC013317. The sequence continues at coordinate 127,517 of NZ_JBVHDX010000008.1, read as the reverse complement.
CCGCCCGCTCCTCCCCGGCGGGAGACGAGCGGGGAGGAGCCGGAAGCGGAGCGGTCCGCGCGAGCGGGCCGCTGATCGTGACCGAGGACCTCGCGCTCCTCGACGACCTGCTGCGGCTCTGCGCCGCCGCGGGGGCGGAGCCCGAGGTGCACCACACCGTCCCGGAGCACCGCGCGAGCTGGGCCGAGGCACCGCTCGTCCTGGTCGGCTACGACGCCGCCGCCCGCTGCCGGGGTGCGGCGCGCAGGCCGGGGGTGATCCTCGTCGGGCGGGATCACGGCGGGCTCACCGATCCCCTCGCCGGCCCCGATCCGGACGTGTGGCGGCGCGCCGTCGACATCGGCGCCGACTGCGTCCTGCGGCTGCCCGACGCCGAGAGCTGGCTCGTCGACCGGATCGCCGACGCCGCCGAAGGCGCGGGACGGCAGGCGCTGACCGTCGGCGTCATCGGCGGCCGCGGCGGCGCCGGAGCGTCGACCCTGGCCTGTGCTCTCGCCCTGGCAGGAGCCAGGATCGGACGGCGCACGCTGCTCGTGGACGGCGACCCGCTCGGCGGCGGGCTCGACGTCCTGCTCGGCGGGGAGCGCGCCGAAGGCAGGCGGTGGCCCGACTTCGTCGCCTCCAAGGGGCGGGTCGGAGGCGGCGCCCTGGAGGAGTCACTGCCGTCTGTACGCGGGCTGCGCGTGCTGAGCTGGGACCGGGGGGACTCGGTCCTCGTGCCGGCCGAGGCCATGCGCTCCGTGCTCGCGGCGGCGCGCAGGCGAGGGGGCATCGTCGTCGTGGACCTGCCCCGCCGGGTCGACGCGGCGGTGAGCGAGGCCCTGGCCCAGCTGGATCTGGGACTCCTCGTCGTGCCCGGCGAACTGCGGGCCGTCGCGGCCGCCCAGCGGGTCGCCACGCTCGCGGGCGCGGTGCTGCGCGACCTGCGGGCCGTGGTGCGCGGGCCTTACGCGCCGGGTCTCGACGACCGATGGATCGCGGACGCCCTCGGCCTGCCGCTCGCCGGAGAACTCCCGCACGATCCCGAGGTGGCGGCCGCGCTCGACAGCGGGGCGCCGCCGGGCGGCGAGGCGCGCGGACCGCTCGGCCGGTTCTGCGCCTCGTTCTGGGAGCGGGCCCTGGCCACGGAGGGTGCCTCGTGACCACGGCCGGGACGACCGCCGGCGGCGCGGCCCTCCTGGAGGCGGTACGGCAGCGGCTCGCCGAAAGCGGGGCTGAGCCCACGCCCGCGCGGGTCGCGGCGGCACTGCGGGCCCAGGGGCGGCTGCTGGGCGACACGGAAGTACTGGGCGCGGCCGAGGCGCTGCGGTGCGAACTGATCGGCAGCGGCCCGCTGGAGCCGCTGCTCGCCGACCCCGCCGTCACCGATGTGCTGGTCTCGGCCCCCGACCGGGTCTGGGTCGACCGAGGTTCCGGTCTCGAACTGACCCCGGTCCGCTTCGCGGACGCTCCGGCCGTGCGCCGGCTGGCGCAGCGGCTCGCCGCGGTCGCCGGCCGCCGTCTGGACGACGCCCGGCCCTGGGTGGACGCCCGCCTCCCGGACGGGACCCGGATGCACGCAGTCCTGCCCCCGGTCGCGGTCGGGTCGACCTGCCTGTCGCTGCGGGTCGTGCGTCCGCGGGCTTTCTCCGTGGGCGAGTTGACCGAGGCGGGCACCGTCCCGCCGGGCGGGGAGCGGATCCTGCGCGCCCTGATCGAGGCCCGGGTCTCGTATCTGATCTCCGGTGGCACGGGCTCCGGAAAGACGACGCTCCTGTCCACGCTGCTCGGTCTCGTCGGTGAGCGCGAGCGGATCGTCCTCGCCGAGGACTCGGCCGAGCTGCGGCCCGACCATCCGCACGTGGTGCGCCTGGAGGCCCGGCCGGCGAACCAGGAGGGTGCGGGTCTGGTCACCTTGCGGGACCTGGTCCGTCAGGCCCTGCGGATGCGGCCCGACCGGCTGGTGGTCGGCGAGGTGCGGGGCGGGGAGGCCGTCGATCTCCTGGCGGCCCTCAACACGGGTCACGAAGGGGGCTCGGGAACGGTCCATGCCAACACGGCCGCGGACGTCCCGGCCCGCCTCGAAGCCCTCGGGACGGCTGCCGGGCTCGACCGGGCCGCGCTGCACAGCCAGTTGGGGGCCGGTCTCTCGGCCGTACTGCATCTCTCCAGGGATCGGACCGGCCGCAGGCGGATCGCCGAGATCCACGTCCTGGAGCGGAACCGGGAGGGGTTGGTGGCGACCGTGCCCGCGCTGCGCTGGGGGGCGGCGGGGTTCGAGCGCGAGCGCGGCTGGGAGCGGCTGCGGTCGCTGATCGGGGGCGTGTCATGAGGGGCGGACAGTGGGCGCTGGCCCAGGGGGCGTCGGTGCTCTGCGCGGGGGCCGCGGTCTGGCGGGTGGCCGAGCGGGAGCGCGGCCTTCGCCGTGCGCGGCTGGTTCTCGCGGGAGTCGGCGCGCTGGGTCGCGCGGGGGTTCCGGGACGGGCGGGTCCGTCGTGGCGGGCGGTCTGCGAGCGCTGGTCGGGTGTCGTCCGGGGGCGGCGGGCCTGGCTCTGCCTGCCGGTGGCGGCGGTGCTCGCCGTCCTCGCGCAGTCGCCGCTGCCGCTGGTGGCGGGGGCGCTCGCGGTGCCCCTGACGGGGCGGCGACTGCGGGCGAGAGCTCTTCGCAGGGAGCGGGAGGCGCGGTCGGACGCGGTGGTGGCCCTCTGCGGCGCGGTCGCGGCCGAGTTGAGAGCCGGCCGACAGCCCGCGCGGGCACTGCTCTTCGGGATCGGAGCGACGCAGGCGCTCGGGCCGGAGGAGGAGGCCGAGGTGGTCGCCGCCGCCCGGTTCGGCGGAGATGTGGCGCAGGCGCTGCGGAGCGCGGCGCGACAGGACGGCGCAGACGGGCTGGCCGGTCTCGCGGCTTGCTGGCAGGTCGCGGTCGACGGCGGAGCGGGCCTGGCCGCGGGCCTCGACCGGCTGGAGGCGGCGCTGCGGGAGCACCGCGACCAGCGGGAGCGGCTGCGGGCCCAACTGGCGGGAGCCTGGGCGACGGTGGCCGTCCTGGCGGTGTTGCCCGCGGTGGGGATCGTGCTCGGTACGGCGCTGGGCGCCCGTCCGCTGTACGTGCTGTTCCACACGCCGGTGGGGCTCGGGTGTCTGGCCGTCGGCACGGCGCTGGAGGCGGCGGGGCTGTGGTGGGCCGCGCACATCGTCCGGGGAGGGGAGCGGGAGTGACCGGAGTGACCGGTCTCCCGGGGGAGTTCGTCCACAGGCTGGGGGTGGCGGTCGCGGCGGTCGCCCTCGCCGCCTGGGCGGTCCGGACCGTTACCGACCGGCGGCATGAGCGGCGGGCCCGGAAGCGGCTCCTGGATCTGGTGGGCACCCGGGCGACACGCGAGGGGCGGCGGGGGCACGGCGTTCCCGCCCGGCTCCGGACATGGGCCGTGCCTCTTGCGGCGGCTGCCGGAGGCTGGGCGCTGATCGGAGGGCCTGCCGGAGTCCTCGCGGGCATCCTGGCGGGCTGGGGCGCCTGGCGGTGGACCACGCGGCGGGCTTCGGCGGGCGCGGCCGGGGACGAGGACGAGGTGGCACGCCAACTGCCTCTCGCGGCGGATCTGCTGGCGGCCTGCGCGTCCGCCGGTGCCGGGCCCGGTGAGGCCGCCGAGGCGGTCGGGCGGTCGTTGGGCGGACCGGTCGGCGATCAGCTGGCCCGGACGGCTGCCGAGCTGCGCCTGGGCGGCGAACCGGCGGACGTGTGGCGGAGGTTCGGCGCGATACCGGGCGCGGAGGGGCTGGCCCGCTGTCTTGAGCGGGCGGGTTCCTCCGGGGCGCCCGCCGCCGAGGCCGTCACCAGGCACGCGGCCGACCTGCGGGCGGACCGCGCCAGGAAGGCGTCGGCCCGCGCGCAGCGGGCCCAGGTGCTGATCACAGCCCCGGTAGGGCTCTGCTTCCTGCCCGCCTTCCTGGCGGTGGGAGTGGCCCCGGTGGTGATCGGCCTGGCGACCGGGCTGCTGCGCACCTGACCGACGAGCGAGGACGCGGACGAACACGAACCGCGAACGCACACGAACCACGAACGCACACGAACCGCGAACGCACACGCACGAACGAATCAGAACGAACACGGCGACGACGCATGGGGGTTGGCATGAAAACGATGAGCGCGTGGTGGCGGGCCCGACGGGCGGCCCGGAGCGATGCGGGGATGACCACGTCGGAGTACGCGATGGGCACCATCGCGGCGGCTGGTTTCGCGACCGTGCTGTACAAGATCGTGACCAGCGGATCGGTCTCCGGTGCGCTGGAGTCCGTGATCGGCAAGGCGCTCGATGCGCCGTTCTGACGACCGGGGCGCCGTGACCGTGGAGGCCGCGATGGCCCTCCCCACCCTGGTGGTGTTCACCATGGCCCTGGTCTGGGCGCTCGGCGCCGCGGCGGCGCAGATCCAGTGCGTGGACGCGGCGCGGGCCGGCGCGCGGGCGGTGGCGAGAGCGGAGCCGGTGTCCGGCGCCGAGGCCGCCGCCAGGGCCGCCGCGCCCGAGGGGGCCAGCGTTTCCGTCACCCGGTCGGGCGAGCTGTGGCGGGTGAATGTGGAGGCGCCGGCCCCCGGGCCCGGCGGGATGGGGCTCACGCTGCGCGCAGGGGCGGCGGCGCTCGCCGAGGACACGGCGGGGGTGACGCCGCCGTGAGCCGGGCGAGGGCAGGCCGACAGGCGGCCTCGGCGCGGGACGAGCGGGGGGTGGGCGCCGCGCGGGACGACCGGGGGATGGCGACGGTCTGGACGGCCTTCGCGGCCTGCGTCCTGTGCGTGGTGTTCGGGGCCGTCCTGGCGCTGGGACAGGCCGTGGCGGCCCGGCACCGGGCGGGAGGGGCCGCGGACCTGGCGGCGCTCGCCGCCGCCGACCGGGCCCTGTGGGGGGAGGAGGCCGCGTGCGCGGCGGCGGTCCGGGTGGCCGGGGCACAGGGCGCCTCGGTGGTGCGCTGCTCGGTGCGGGGCGACGTCGCGGACGTGACGGCGGCGGTGCGCCTCGGGCCCTACGCACCGGCGGTCAGGGCGCGGGCGGGGCCGGCTCAGGCGCTGCCGGGGCTTCCCGCAGCAGTTCCGTGAGCAGGCGTACGGCGCCGCGCTTGTGAAGCGGGTCGTTGCCGTTGCCGCACTTGGGGGACTGGATGCAGGACGGGCAGCCCGCCTCGCACTCGCAGGAGGCGATCGCCTCGCGGGTCGCCGTCAACCAGGCGCGGGCGGTGTGGAAGGCCCGCTCGGCGAAGCCCGCGCCACCCGGATGGCCGTCGTAGACGAAGACGGTGGGCAGCAGGGTGTCCGGATGGAGCGGTACGGACACGCCGCCGATGTCCCAGCGGTCGCAGGTGGCGAAGAGCGGCAGCATGCCGATGGAGGCGTGTTCGGCGGCGTGCAGGGCCCCGCCGAGGATCTCCGGGTTGATCCGGGCGGCGTCCAGCTGGTCCTCGGTGACCGTCCACCACACGGCCCGGGTGCGCAGCGTGCGGGGCGGCAGGTCGAGCTTGGTCTCACCGAGCACCTCGCCGCTGATCAGGCGGCGGCGCAGGAACGAGACGACCTGGTTGGTGACCTCGACGGAGCCGTAGCAGAGGCGGCCGGCGCCCCAGGGGATCTCGGTGTCGGTTTCGAGGACGGAGATGGAGGTGGTGTCCCGGGCGGTGGTGGAGTACGGCGGGGCGGCCTCCTCGACCAGGGCCACCGAGTCCTTCAGGTCAAGGGTCTTCACCAGGTAGGTACGGCCCTGGTGGAGGTGGACGGCGCCCTCGTGGACGGCGGTGTGCGAGGCCGCCTCGTCGACCGTGCCGAGGAGGCGGCCGGTGGCGGCCTCCACGATCTGGACGGGGCTTCCGCCCCCGCCCCGGATGTCGGTCAGGTCGGCGGCCCGCTCGCGCCGGGTCCAGTACCAGCCGGTGGAGCGCTTCCGGAGCAGTCCGGCGTCCTCCAGCTGGGGCAACAGGCCGGGGACGGCCGGGCCGAAGAGGGCCAGGTCGGCGTCGGTCAGGGGCAGCTCGGCCGCCGCGGCGCACAGATGGGGGGCGAGGACGTAGGGGTTGTCGGGGTCCAGGACCGTCGACTCGACCGGCTGCCGGAACAGCGCCTCGGGGTGGTGGACGAGGAAGGTGTCCAGCGGGTCGTCGCGGGCGACCAGGATCGCCAGGGCGCCCTCGCCCGAACGTCCGGCGCGGCCCGCCTGCTGCCACAGGGAGGCTCGGGTGCCCGGGTACCCGGCGATCACCACGGCGTCCAGTCCGGAGACGTCCACGCCCAGCTCCAGGGCCGTGGTGGCGGCAAGGCCGAGGAGCTCGCCCGAGTGCAGGGCTCGCTCCAGGGCCCGGCGTTCCTCGGGCAGGTAGCCGCCCCGGTAGGCGGCGACCCGGCGGGCCAGGGAGCGGTCGACCTCGGCCAGCCGCTCCTGGGCGATGACCGAGATCAGCTCGGCGCCGCGCCGGGAGCGGACGAAGGCGACCGAGCGGACGCCCTGGACGGTCAGGTCCGTCAGCAGGTCGGCGGTCTCGGCGGTGGCCGTGCGGCGCACCGGAGCGCCCTGCTCGCCGTGGAGCTCGGTGAGCGGCGGCTCCCAGAGGGCGAAGACCAGCTCGCCGCGCGGCGAGGCGTCGTCGGAGACCTCCGAGACCGGCAGACCGGTCAGCCGGCCGGCGGCCAGTGCGGGCTCGGCGGAGGTGGCGGAGGCGAGCAGGAAGACGGGGTCCGCGCCGTACCGGGCGCAGACACGCCGAAGCCGTCGCAGCACTTGGGCGACATGCGAGCCGAAGACTCCCCGGTAGGTGTGGCACTCGTCGATCACGACGTAGCGCAGGGAGCGCAGGAAGGAGGACCACCTGGGGTGGGACGGGAGGATGCCCCGGTGCAGCATGTCGGGGTTGGTCAGCACGTAGTTCGCGTACTGGCGGACCCACTCGCGCTCCTCGACCGGCGTGTCGCCGTCGTAGACGGCCGGCCGGATCCGGTTGCCGAGCGGGGCCGCGAGCTCACGGACCGCACGGCGCTGGTCGGCCGCCAGGGCCTTCGTGGGTGCCAGGTACAGCGCGGTGGCCCCCCGGCCGTTCGCGGCCTCGGAGCCGTCCAGGAGCGTGGTCAGGACCGGGGCGAGATAGGCCAGCGACTTGCCCGAGGCGGTGCCCGTGGCGATCACCACGGATTCGCCGTCCAGGGCGCGCTCGGCGGCCTCCGCCTGGTGGGCCCAGGGGTGCTCGATGCCCGCCTCCTGGATCGCTCTGATCACTTCCGTTCGGATGCGATGCGGCCAGACTGCATGCCGGCCCTCCCGGGCGGGCAAGTGCTCCGTATGAGTGATGCGCGCGGCCCGGCTCTCGCCCGAGGAGAGCCGGTCGAGGACCATGCCGGGAGAGGGGCGGTTGCCCGTCTCCCCGGCTGGACGACTGGGGCGGTGATTCTTGGCCATCGGCACCGAGTGTGTCACTGGCGTGACGGACAATGCTCCCAAGCCGTCGTGCATGGCTGCTGGTAAGTGATTGAATGCCATCGCGGCTGGCGATCCGTCCCCCGACTCCGCCGGGGAGACTTGAGGGGCGACCGCTCGATAGCAAGGTGCTGGAGGATCCGTGGACCTGTCCCTGTCGACTCGCAATGTGTCCGGCCCGAGTGGCGACCGTACGGTCGTCGAGGTCGGTGGCGAGATTGATGTGTATACCGCGCCCAAGCTGCGCGAGCAGTTGGTCGAGTTGGTGAACGACGGCAGCTACCACCTGGTTGTCGACATGGAGGGCGTGGACTTCCTCGACTCGACCGGCCTCGGCGTGCTGGTGGGCGGCCTGAAGCGCGTGCGCGCGCACGAGGGCTCGTTGCGCCTGGTCTGCAACCAGGAGCGCATTCTCAAGATCTTCCGGATCACTGGTCTGACCAAGGTGTTCCCCATCCACACCACGGTCGACGAGGCCGTCAACGCCACCGACTGACGTCCGGCCGGCGTCGGAAGATGCAGGGGAGAACCGGGCGGACACGCCCGGTCCTCCGAGTTGCCCGCCCAGATGTTCCTAGGGGGACCGCATGGCCACCGTTGAACTCCGCTTCAGCGCCCAGCCCGAGCACGTCCGCACGGCCCGCCTCGTGGCGGCCGCGGTGGCGCGCCGGGCCGGGGTCGACGAGGCGGTCCTCGACGAGGTCAGACTCGCCGTCGGCGAGGCGTGTTCCCGTGCCGTCGGACTCCACCGGAGCAACGGGGTCACCACTCCCGTGAAGGTGGTGCTGACCGAGGAGGAGAAGACGTTCTCCATCGAGGTCGGCGACGAGGTCCCGGGCGCGGGCGTGGCGGCGGCCGATGCCGCCGGTGTGCCCGGTGCGCGGGACGAGGCTCCCGTCGAGGAGTTCGACGACGCCGACGGCGAGGACGAGATGGGCCTCGCCGTGATCCGCGGGCTCGTGGACGACGTCGAGGTGCGGGCGGGCGAGGAGGGCGGGGTCCTCAGGATGAGCTGGCCGACGACACCGGCGGTCGCGCTCCCCTGACCGAATCCGATCATCCGAGATCATGAGAAGAGGCCCTGCCGAGCAGGGCCTCTTCTCATTTCTCCAGATCATCGATCATGCGTAAATGCTTTGGGCCCATTACCGCTTTCGGTGGGAAGATCAAGGCAATGGGGAATTCCGATTGCGGCGCCCTGTTTTGATCAGGTTCCGCTCCCTACAATCCGTCCACATCTTGAGCTCGCAACGTCAAGGAGGACGAATGGCGGGGCTCTTCAACCCAGAACTGACCGGACACCCCACTTCTCTCGCCGCGGCGGTACTCACGGACGAGAACCGTACGATCGTGATCGTCATCGCGGCCGTCGCGCTCGCGGCCCTGCTCGTCGCCCAGCTGCTGGTACGCCAGGTGCTCGCAGCCGGTGAGGGCACCGACTCGATGAAGAAGATCGCAGCCGCCGTGCAGGAAGGCGCCAACGCCTATCTCGCACGCCAGCTGCGCACCCTCGGGATCTTCGCCGTCGTCGTGTTCTTCCTGTTGTTGTTGCTGCCCGCCGACAACTGGTCGCAGCGCGCCGGCCGCTCCCTGTTCTTCCTGGTCGGTGCGCTTTTCTCGGCGGCGACCGGATACATCGGCATGCGGCTCGCCGTACGAGCGAATGTACGAGTCGCGGCGGCCGCCCGAGAAGCGACCCCGGCGCCGGGAGAACCGGAAAAGGATCTGACGGCCGTCGCCCACAAGGCGATGAAGATCGCTTTCCGTACGGGCGGAGTGGTCGGCATGTTCACCGTGGGCCTCGGCCTGCTCGGTGCCGCCTGCGTCGTCCTCGTCTACGCGGCCGACGCGCCCAAGGTTCTGGAGGGCTTCGGCCTCGGAGCCGCGCTCATCGCCATGTTCATGCGTGTCGGCGGCGGAATCTTCACCAAGGCGGCCGACGTGGGCGCCGACCTCGTCGGCAAGGTCGAGCAGGGCATCCCCGAGGACGACCCGCGCAACGCCGCGACCATCGCCGACAACGTGGGCGACAACGTCGGCGACTGTGCCGGCATGGCCGCCGACCTCTTCGAGTCGTACGCCGTCACGCTCGTCGCCGCGCTCATCCTGGGCAAGGCGGCTTTCGGCGACCTCGGGCTCGCGTTTCCCCTGATCGTCCCGGCGATCGGCGTGGTCACCGCGATGATCGGCATCTTCGCGGTCGCCCCGCGGCGCGCCGACCGCAGCGGAATGTCCGCCATCAACCGCGGCTTCTTCATCTCCGCGGTGATCTCCCTGGTCCTGGTCGCCATCGCCGTCTTCGTCTACCTGCCGTCCTCCTACGCCGACCTCGAGGGCGTGACCGAGCCGGGGATCCACGACCACCCCGGGGACCCGCGGATCCTCGCCCTGGTGGCCGTCGCCATCGGCATCGTCCTGGCCGCACTGATCCAGCAGCTCACCGGCTACTTCACCGAGACGACCCGGCGCCCGGTCAAGGACATCGGCAAGTCCTCCCTCACCGGCCCCGCCACCGTCGTCCTCGCCGGCATCTCCATCGGCCTGGAGTCCGCCGTCTACACCGCCCTGCTCATCGGCCTCTCCGTCTACGGGGCGTTCCTGCTCGGCGGCACGTCGATCATGCTGGCGCTCTTCGCGGTCGCCCTGGCCGGCACCGGACTGCTCACCACCGTCGGTGTCATCGTCGCCATGGACACCTTCGGACCGGTCTCCGACAACGCCCAGGGCATCGCCGAGATGTCCGGGGACGTCCAGGGCGCGGGCGCGCAGGTCCTCACCGACCTCGACGCCGTCGGGAACACCACCAAGGCCATCACGAAGGGCATCGCCATCGCGACCGCCGTCCTGGCGGCCGCGGCGCTCTTCGGCTCGTACCGCGACGCGATCGCCACCGCGGTCGCCGACGTCGGGGCCAAGGCCACCGGGATGACCCTCTCCATGGACATCTCGCAGCCCAACAACCTCTTCGGGATGGTCCTCGGCGCGGCGGTCGTCTTCCTCTTCTCGGGTCTCGCGATCAACGCCGTGTCGCGTTCGGCCGGGGCCGTGGTCTACGAGGTGCGGCGCCAGTTCCGCGAGCACCCCGGGATCATGACCTACACCGAGAAGCCCGAGTACGGGCGCGTGGTCGACATCTGCACCAAGGACGCGCTGCGCGAACTCGCCACGCCCGGGCTGCTCGCCGTCATGGCCCCCATCGCGGTCGGTTTCGCCCTCGGTGTCGGCGCGCTCGGCTCGTACCTCGCCGGCGCCATCGCCACCGGCACGCTGATGGCGGTCTTCCTCGCCAACTCCGGAGGCGCCTGGGACAACGCCAAGAAGCTCGTCGAGGACGGCCATCACGGCGGCAAGGGCAGCGAGGCGCATGCCGCGACCGTCATCGGCGACACCGTCGGCGACCCGTTCAAGGACACCGCGGGTCCGGCCATCAACCCGCTGCTCAAGGTGATGAACCTGGTCGCCCTGCTGATCGCGCCCGCCGTGGTGCAGTTCAGCTACGGCGACGACGCGAGCGGCGGGCTGCGGACGCTGGTCGCGATCCTCGCGATCCTCGTCATCGTCGGCGCCGTCTACGTCTCCAAGCGACGCTCCGTGGTCGTCGGGGACGACACGAGCGACGACACGGGTGACGAAGGCAACGCCGCCCGTCGGACGGCCGCCTCGCCGGACGCGCCGGTGATTTCGTAACACCAGATCAGAGGGCGGGTGGGCAGCGTGTGTTGACGTGCTGCCCACTCGCTGTTCGTGGCGGCGTGAGGCGTGTCTCGCTTGGTGCAATCGGCTTCAATCAGGGACGAATCCGTCGCACGAAAGGTGGATGTAGCCCGTTCGGCGTGTATGTTCCGGGGCCGAGAGTCTTGGAAGGGACCGAACCGGTGAACAAGAAGCTTGCTGTCGCGCTGTCCGGCGCCGCTGTCCTGGTGCTCACGCTGTCCGGCTGCAGCGACGACGGCGACAAGGTGAACGACTGGGCCAAGACGGTCTGCGACCAGGCACAGCCCCAGATCCAGAAGCGGGCCAACGCTCAGCAGCTCATCATCTCGACGGCTGCGGACGGCAAGCCGGCCGACATCCAGGCCGCGGACTCCAAGGCCTTCCAGGACATCGCCGACGCGGACCGGGCGCTCGCCAAGTCCGTGCAGGACGCCGGGGCGCCGCCCGTCGACAACGGTGAGACGCTCCAGCAGGACGCGGTCAAGGAGCTCAACGCCACGGCGGTGGCCTACGAGGGGCTGAAGAAGCAGGTCGACGCGCTCGACCCGAGCAACCAGCAGAAGTTCGCCGACGGTCTCCAGGACGTCGCCGACGGCCTGAAGAAGATCGAGAAGATGGACCAGGACGCGCTGGCCAAGCTGCAGTCCGGCGAGCTGGGCACGGCGATGGCGAAGCAGCCGGGCTGCCAGCGCGCGACCCCGTCGGCCGCCCCGAGCGGCACGGCCTCCCCGCAGGCGGGCTCCACGCCGTCGGGCAAGGCGACGGCCAAGCCGTCGAGTTCCGCCAGCAAGAGCAGCGGGGAGTAACACCCCCGGCAGGCACGAGCCGTACGAAGGGCCCCGGGCGCGCACGACCGCCCCGGGGCCCTCCGCGTGCCCGGCCCCTTCGCGTGCCCCGGCCCCTTCGCGTGCCCCGGCCCCTTCGCGTGCCCTGGCCTCTCGCCTGCCCCGGCCTTCGCGTGGCCTGGCCCGTCGTCTACGCGTGCGCCGGACCGGGCTCCACGTGCGCCACGCCGGTCCCTACGTGTGTCCACGCGCCGTTGCCGGCCGGGGACTTCGGCCCCGAGGGCGGGCGGTACGGGCGGGGCTGACGAGGCAATGTCCGTGGCGGCCCGCCACAATGGTGGCGTGAGTACGACCAGCCTGACCTCCCGCCTCCCCGCGCCCGCGCACGCCGCCCGGCTCCGCGAAGCCCTGCTCGCCGCCGACTTCACCGCCGACGGCCTGCTCGAACTGCTCGGCGCCCCCGCCTACGCGGCGCTCGCCCGCAGCGAGACCGTGCCCGCGCTGCGGGCCACCCGGGGGGACTCCCCGCTGGAGACCCTCGTACGGCTCTTCCTGCTCCAGCACCCCGTCTCCCGAGCCCGGGCAGCCGCCGCGCTGCCGCTGGAGGAGTGCCTGGAGGACGGCTGGCTGGTCCGGCCGGGCGAAGGCGGCGACGAGGAGGTCGGCGCCTCCGTCGACATCAGGCCGTACGGCGGCCCCGACGGGCAGGACTGGTTCATCGTCTCGGACCTGGGCTGCGCGGTCGGCGGAGCCGGTGGCATCGGCAGCAAGGAGGAGGGGGTCGTCCTGGGCGTCGGCGGCGCCTCCACCACGCTGGCCGGCATCACCGTCCGTACGCCGGTGGCCTCCGCGCTCGACCTCGGCACCGGCTCCGGCATCCAGGCCCTGCACGCCGCGCAGCACGCCACGCTGGTCACCGCCACCGACCTGAACCCGCGCGCCCTGGACTTCACCCGGCTCACCCTCGCGCTCTCCGGGGCCCGCGAGGCCGAGCTGCTCCAGGGCTCGCTCTTCGAGCCGGTCGACGGTGACACGTACGACCTGATCGTCTCCAACCCGCCGTTCGTCATCTCCCCGGGCGCCCGCCTCACCTACCGCGACGGCGGGATGGGCGGCGACGACCTGTGCCGCACGCTCGTACGGGAGGCCGGGGAGCGGCTCAACGACGGCGGGTACGCCCAGTTCCTCGCCAACTGGCAGCACGTCGAGGGCGAGGAGTGGCAGGACCGGCTGCGCTCCTGGGTGCCGCGCGGCTGCGACGCGTGGATCGTGCAGCGCGAGGTCCAGGACGTCACCCAGTACGCCGAGCTGTGGCTCCGGGACAGCGGCGACCACCGCGCGGACCCGGAGGCGTACACGGAGCGGTACGAGGCGTGGCTGGACGAGTTCGAGGCCCGTAAGACCAAGGCGGTCGGCTTCGGCTGGATCACCCTGCGCAGGAGCGCCGCCGTGGCCTCCGGCACGGTCGAGCCGTCGATCGTGATCGAGGAGTGGCCGCACCCGGTCGAGCAGCCGCTCGGCGACACGGTGCGCGCCCACTTCGAGCGTCAGGACTATCTGCGGACGCGCGACGACGCGGCCCTGCTCGCCGACCACTTCGCGCTCGCCCCCGAGGTCGTGCAGGAGCAGGTCGGGCTGCCGGGCGCCGAGGACCCGGAGCACGTGGTGCTGCGGCAGAACCGCGGCATGCGTCGCGCCACGAAGGTGGATCATGTGGGAGCCGGCTTCGCGGGCGTCTGCGACGGGACGCTCAGCGCGGGACGGATCCTGGACGCGATCGGTCAGCTGATGGGCGAGGACCCCGTGCTGCTGCGGGACCGCACCCCGCAGGCCATCCGGCTGCTCGTCGAGGAGGGCTTCCTGCTCCCGTCGTCCCCGATGTGACCGGCGCCCCGATGTGACCGACGCCCCGACGCCCCGACGCCCCGACGCCCCGGCGCCCGGCGCCCGGCGCCCCGGCGCCCCGTGTGGCCGACGCCCCGATGTGACCGACATCCCTCCTCGTGACCTGGCGAACGCGCCGTGTCACAGGGAGGGCACTACCGGCCATATTCGTGAACCCGTGCGGGACCGTCCGCGTCGTTCACCGGGAATTCGTACCCGCGACGCCGGGAGGTGCCAGCCTCGGCTTCCAGGGACCACGGGGGCCCCTGGAAGAGAACGGGGTACGGGCATGGAGAGCGGGCCTGCGATCTTCGCCGGAACGGCGTTCGCGCTGTTCGGAGCCGCGCTGCTGCTGTGGACGGGGATGCGCGTGGCGCACGGCGAACCGGTCGCGCAGGGGGTCGGGACCAGGACCGCCGCCACCCTGACGACGATCTTCGGACTGGTCTTCCTGCTGCTCGGGGTGTGGTGCTTCGGGCGCGTGTGACGACGAGGTTCCGCTTGAGCCCGCGCCACCGGACCGGGAGTCCGGGCGGCAGGAATGCCAGGAGTCGGGTTACCGTTCGAGTGGCCGTTGCGGGCTTTTGCCGTTTGACACGGGGGCGGGTTGTACCGTCACACTCCGCAGCGGCGGCAGCGTCACCGTGCGTGCCGCCGCCGTGCGTGCCATGCGGAGTGCCAGCGCCGTACGTGCCACCGAGCGTCGACCGGAGAGAAGAGCGAAGTTGTCCCCGACCAGCGAGACCGCACAGGGCGGCCGCCGACTCGTCATCGTCGAGTCGCCTGCCAAGGCGAAGACGATCAAGGGCTACCTCGGCCCCGGCTACGTCGTCGAGGCGAGCGTCGGGCACATCCGAGACCTCCCCAGCGGCGCCGCCGAGGTGCCGGAGAAGTACACCGGCGAGGTGCGCCGCCTCGGTGTCGACGTCGAGCACGACTTCCAGCCCATCTACGTCGTCAACGCCGACAAGAAGGCGCAGGTCAGGAAGCTCAAGGAGCAGCTGGCCGGGGTCGACGAACTCTTCCTCGCCACCGATGAGGACCGCGAGGGCGAAGCCATCGCGTGGCACCTTCTGGAAGTCCTGAAGCCCAAGGTCCCGGTCCACCGGATGGTCTTCCACGAGATCACCAAGGACGCGATCCAGGAGGCCGTGCGCAACCCGCGCGAGCTGAACAAGCGCATGGTGGACGCCCAGGAGACCCGTCGCATCCTCGACCGCCTCTACGGCTACGAGGTCTCGCCGGTCCTGTGGAAGAAGGTCATGCGCGGCCTGTCCGCGGGCCGCGTCCAGTCCGTCGCCACCCGTCTCGTCGTCGAGCGCGAGCGCGAGCGCATCGCCTTCCGCTCCGCCGAGTACTGGGACCTCACCGGCACCTTCTCCACCGGTCGCGCCGGCGACCCCTCCGATCCGTCGTCGCTGGTCGCCCGGCTGAACACGGTCGACGGCAAGCGCGTCGCGCAGGGCCGTGACTTCGGCCCCGACGGCCAGCTGAAGACCGCGAACATCCTCCACCTCGACGAGGAGAAGGCGCGGGCGCTCGCCGCCTCGCTCGCCGACACCTCGTTCAGCGTCCGGTCGGTCGAGTCGAAGCCGTACCGCCGCTCCCCGTACGCCCCGTTCCGTACGACCACCCTCCAGCAGGAGGCGAGCCGGAAGCTGGGCTTCGGCGCGAAGGCGACCATGCAGGTCGCCCAGAAGCTGTACGAGAACGGCTTCATCACGTACATGCGTACGGACTCGACGATCCTGTCCGACACCGCCGTCTCGGCGGCCCGGGCGCAGGTCACGCAGCTGTACGGCGCCGACTACCTGCCGGAGAAGCCGCGCGTCTACGCGGGCAAGGTCAAGAACGCGCAGGAGGCGCACGAGGCGATTCGCCCTTCGGGTGATCGTTTCCGCACCCCGGCGGAGACCGGTCTCACCGGCGACCAGTTCCGGCTGTACGAGCTGATCTGGAAGCGGACCGTCGCCTCCCAGATGAAGGACGCGACCGGAAACTCGGTCACCGTGAAGATCGGCGGCCGCTCCGCGGACGGCCGGGACGCCGAGTTCAGCGCCTCCGGCAAGACGATCACCTTCCACGGCTTCATGAAGGCGTACGTCGAGGGCGCCGACGACCCCAACGCCGAGCTGGACGACCGTGAGCGCCGGCTGCCGCAGGTCGCCGAGGGCGACGCGCTCTCCGCCGAGGAGATCACCGCGGACGGCCACGCGACCAAGCCCCCGGCCCGCTACACCGAGGCCTCGCTGGTCAAGGAGCTGGAGGAGCGCGAGATCGGCCGCCCGTCGACGTACGCGTCGATCATCGGCACGATCCTGGACCGCGGCTACGTCTTCAAGAAGGGGACGGCGCTCGTGCCGTCGTTCCTGAGCTTCGCCGTCGTCAACCTGCTGGAGAAGCACTTCGGCCGGCTCGTCGACTACTCCTTCACCGCCAAGATGGAGGACGACCTCGACCGCATCGCGCGGGGCGAGGCCCAGGCCGTGCCGTGGCTGAAGCGTTTCTACTTCGGCGAGGGCGGCGACTCCGCGGAGGGCGGCGCCGCCGACGCGGGCAACGGCGACGGCGACCACCTGGGCGGGCTGAAGGAGCTGGTGACCGACCTCGGCGCGATCGACGCCCGGGAGATCTCCTCCTTCCCGGTCGGCGAGGGCATCATGCTGCGCGTCGGCCGGTACGGCCCGTACGTCGAGCGCGGTGAGAAGGACGCCGAGGGGCACCAGCGGGCGGACGTGCCCGAGGACCTCGCGCCCGACGAGCTGACGATCGCGTACGCCGAGGAGCTGCTCGCCAAGCCGAGCGGCGACTTCGAGCTGGGCGTCGACCCGGTCAGCGGCAACCAGATCGTCGCGAAGGACGGCCGGTACGGCCCTTACGTCACCGAGATCCTTCCCGAGGACACCCCGAAGACCGGCAAGAACGCGGTGAAGCCGCGGACCGCCTCCCTCTTCAAGTCCATGGCGCTGGACACCGTCACGCTGGAGGACGCCCTCAAGCTGATGTCCCTGCCGCGCGTGGTGGGCGCGGACGCCGAAGGCGTGGAGATCACGGCGCAGAACGGCCGCTACGGCCCGTACCTGAAGAAGGGCACCGACTCGCGGTCGCTGACGGAGGAGGAGCAGCTCTTCACGATCACGCTGGAGGAGGCGCTCGCGATCTACGCGCAGCCCAAGCAGCGTGGCCGGGCGGCCGCCAAGCCGCCGCTGAAGGAGCTGGGCGTCGACCCGGTCAGCGAGAAGCCCGTCGTCGTCAAGGACGGCCGCTTCGGCCCGTACGTGACCGACGGCGAGACCAACGCAACCCTGCGGACCGGCGACAGCGTCGAGGAGATCACGCCCGAGCGCGGCTTCGAACTGCTCGCCGAGAAGCGTGCCAAGGGTCCGGCGAAGAAGGCGGCCAAGAAGGCGCCCGCGAAGAAGACGGCAGCCAAGAAGGCCACGCCGGCCAAGAAGACGGCGGCCAAGAAGACGGCCGCGAAGAAGACGACGACGGCGAAGTCCGCGGCGGCGAAGAAGACCACCGCCGCGAAGACGGCGGCGTCCAAGTCGGCCGCGTCCAAGCCGGAGTAGCCACACGTTCGCAGGTGTAAGGGGCGGGGTCCTGGACACCCGTCCCTTACACGTTTCCCGGGCCCCCGACGTTTGTTCGGATGCAGGCCACGGGGAGTCAGAGGGTCCGGATAGGGTGGACGGATGACGCGAGCAGAGCAGCCAGACTCCGACGTCGCGCTTGTCGCAGACTCCCGGGAGCGCGCCGTACGGGCGCTTTTGCGCCACCAGCCCCTCCGGAGACTGTGGAGCGCTCAGTTCGTCGGTGGGACCGGTGACGCGCTCGCCGTGCTCGTCCTGGTGCTCCTCGGGCTCCAGGCCGCCGTCTCCGAAGGCGCCTTCGGTGGCGGGTACCGCGGCGCGGCGCTCGCCGTCGCGGCGGTGATCGGCGCCCGGCTGCTGGCCTCGGTGCTCTTCGGGGCCGTCCTGCTCGGACCGCTCACCACGCTCACCGGGCCCTCGGGCGTGCTCGACCGCCGCTGGACGATGATCGGCGCCGACGGTCTGCGGATCGCGCTGCTCGTGATCGCCCCCCTGTGGATCGACTGGGTCCCGGACAAGGCGCTCGGCTTCCTGCTCGGCACCGTCTTCGTCACCGGCGCCGCCGAGCGGCTGTGGACCGTGGCCCGCGAGGGCGCGGCCCCCGCACTGCTGCCCGCGCCGCCGCTGGAGGGCGCCGCCGTACGTCCGCTGCCGGACCACCTCGACGCGCTGCGCCGACTCTCGCTGCGTACCGGCTTCCTGGCCGTACCGGCAGCGGCCGCCGTGCTCCTCGTCGCCACACTGCTCAGCAATCTGCTGGGCACGGGCATCGAGTGGTTCACGCTGCATCAGGCCGCCCTCGGCTCGTACGTCGCCGCCGGCCTCTTCGCCGCCTCCGTCTCCGTCCTCTACTTCATCGAGCTGCCCGGCGGACAGACGCCGAGGCCCCGCTCGCCGCTGGAGGGCCTGCGCCGTCCCACGGCCGAGAAGGGCCGCACGGGCGCGGTCGGACTGCTCGTCCTCGCCTGCGCCATGGTCGCCGGAGCCGTCGCCGCCGCGGCGGCGGTCTCCGTCCTGCACGCGTACGACCTCGGCGGCGGCCCGGTCACCTTCGCCCTGCTCGTCCTGGCGCTGAGCGGCGCCACGGCCGTCGGCATCCGGACGGCCGGCTCCGTGCTCACCGTCCTCTCCCGCCGCCGGCTCCTCGCCCTCGCGATCGCCCTCACCGGCGTCGCGCTGCTCGCGATGGGCCTCGTGCCGGACACGGCCACGGTGCTCCTCCTCGCCGTCCTCGCCGGCTACGCGGCCGGTGTCGCCGCCAACACCGGCCACACCCTCGTCGACCAGGAGACCGAGGAGGCCCGGCGCCCCCGCGTCACCGAGCACCTGCAGGCCGTCGCCCTGGTCGCCATGGCCGTCGGCGCCCTCGGCGCGCCCCTGCTCGCCGCCGCCATCGGGCCGCACCGGCTCGCCTCCGGCAGCTTCGTCTTCGCCCACGGCGGCGCCGCGTTCACCCTGATGCTGGTCGGCGCGCTGCTGCTGCCCGTCGCGGCCGTCGTCCTTGCCAAGACCGACGACCGGTCCGGTGTACCGCTGCGCCGCGACCTGCGCGACGCGCTGCGCGGCGCCGACCCCGTCCAGGCGCCCGCCACGACGGGCTTCTTCATCGCCCTGGAGGGCGGCGACGGCGCCGGCAAGTCCACCCAGGCCGAGGCGCTCGCGGAATGGATCCGCGCCAAGGGCCACGAGGTCGTCGTCACACGCGAGCCGGGCGCCACCCCGATCGGCAAGCGGCTCCGCTCGATCCTGCTCGACGTCTCCAGCGCCGGGCTCTCGAACCGCGCCGAGGCGCTGCTGTACGCCGCCGACCGCGCCGAGCACGTCGACTCGCTGGTCAAGCCCGCCCTGGAGCGGGGCGCGGTGGTGATCTCCGACCGGTACATCGACTCGTCCGTGGCCTACCAGGGCGCGGGGCGTGATCTGTCGCCGACCGAGATCGCCCGGATCAACCGCTGGGCGACCGGCGGACTGGTCCCGCATCTGACCGTGCTCCTCGACGTCTCGCCGGAGACCGCGCGGGAACGGTTCACCGAGGCGCCGGACCGTCTGGAGTCCGAGCCGCCCGAGTTCCACGCGCGCGTGCGGGCCGGATTCCTCGCCCTGGCCGCCGGTGACCCCGGCCGCTACCTCGTCGTCGACGCCGGCCAGGAGCCGGAGGCCGTCACCACGGTCGTACGGCACCGGCTCGACCGGATGCTGCCGCTCTCCGAGGCCGAGGTGAAGGCCCAGGAGGAGGCGCGCCGGAAGGCCGAGGAGGAGGCCAGGCGCCGCGCCGAGGAAGAGGCCGCGCGCAAGGCGGAGGAGGAGCGGCTGGAGCGCGAGCGCCAGGAGCAGCTCGCCCGGCTCCGTGCCGAGGAGGAGGAGCGCAAGCGCCAGGAGGAGGAAGAGGCGCGTCGCCGCGAGGCGGAGCGCCAGGCCGAGGAGGCGCGCCGGCGCGCCGAGGAGGCCCGGCTGGCCGCCGAGGAGGAGCGCAAGCGGCGCGAGGCCGAGGAGAAGACCCGCCGCGAGGAGGAGGAACGCCGCCGCAAGCAGGCCGAGGAAGAGGCCCGGCTGCGTGCGGAGGCGGAGGAGCGCCGCCTCGAGAAGCAGCGCAAGGCCGAGGAGGCCCTGCTGCGTGCGGAGGAGGCCCGGCGCCTGGCGGAGGCCGCGGCGGCCAAGGCCGCGGAGGAGGCCGCGCGCAAGGCGGCGGCGGAGGCCGCCGAGAAGGCGGCTGCCGAGGCCGCGCGTGCCGAGGAGACGAGGAAGGCCGCGGAGGCGGCCCGTGCCGAGGAGGCGCGGAAGGCCGCCGAGGCACAGCGGGCGGCGGAGGCGAAGAGCGCCGCCGAGGCCGCCGAGGCACGGAAGGCCGCCGAGGCCGCTGCCGCCAAGGCCGCCGAGGCCGCCCGCGCGGCGGAGGCGTCGGCCAACGAGGTGACCGTCGAGACCCCCGTGGTGCAGCCGAACGACGTGACGCAGGCGGTGCCCCGCGTCTCGCCGAACGAGATCACCGTCCCGACCCCGATCGTGGACCCGGAGGCCGTTCGCCCGGAGGGGGCGAAGACGGCCCGGCCGGAGGCGAAGACGGCCCGGCCGGATGCCAAGAAGGCCCGGCCTGAGGCGGAGACCGTCCGGCCCGAGGCGGAGACCTCCGTCCTGCCGCAGGTGCGCGAGGCGGACGAGACGGCGGTCCTGCCGCCGGTGCGGGCCGCCGACGAGACGGCCGTGCTGCGTCCCGTACGGTCCACGGACCCGGTCGACCGGGTCCCGCCGGGCATCTTCCGTGACGAGCAGGCCGCCGGATCCAACGAGCAGACGCGCGAGCTGCCCCAGGTCGACGACCAGGGCCGTCCGCGCCGCCGCTCCGACTGGGCGGAGGAGACCCCGCTCGACGACCTCCCGACCCTGGCGGACGAGCTGCTCGGCCCGCACGACGACGAGGACGACGGCCGCCGCCGACGCCGCTGACGCGGGGCGGGATCTGGGACGGGGATCTGGGACGGGGATCTGAGACGGGGATCTGAGACGGGGATCTGAGGGGCGGGGCGCGGTGCGCCCCGCCCTCCGCTCTTCTCGCTCAGCCCGGCCGGTGGTGTCAGAGGGGTGCCCCACAATGGAGGGCGTACCTGAGGAGGGCACATGGCCGTATGGGACGACCTGGTCGGGCAGGCGCGGGTCGAGGAGCAGCTGGCCGCCGCTGCGCGGGACGCCGACGCCCTCGTGACCGCCCACGCCGCCCGGGAGCCCGAGCCCGAGGCGTCCAAGATGACCCACGCCTGGCTCTTCACCGGCCCTCCGGGCTCGGGGCGGGCCACGGCGGCGCGGGCCTTCGCCGCCGCGCTGCAGTGCGTGAGCCCGGACCGGGCGCTGGGCGGGGCGCCGGGGTGCGGGTTCTGCGACGGCTGCCACACCGCGCTCGTCGGGACGCACGCCGACGTGGAGGTCGTCCGCACGGACCTGCTCTCCATCGGTGTGAAGGAGACCCGCGACCTCGTCCGGCGCGCCCAGCTCTCGCCGGCCAACGGCCGCTGGCAGGTGATCGTCCTGGAGGACGCCGACCGGCTCACCGAGGGCGCGGGCAATGTGCTTCTGAAGGCCGTCGAGGAGCCCGCGCCGCGCACGGTCTGGCTGCTCTGCGCGCCCTCCCTGGAGGACGTGCTGCCGACCATCCGCTCCCGCTGCCGCCACCTGACCCTGCGTACGCCCGCCGTCGACGCGGTCGCCGACGTGCTCGTACGCCGCGACGGCATCGACCCCCGGATCGCGGCGGCCGCCGCCCGCGCCACCCAGGGCCACATCGACCGCGCCCGCCGACTGGCCACCGACGAGCGCGCCCGGGCCCGCCGGGCCGTCGTCCTCAAGCTGCCGCAGCGCGTCGGGGACATCGGAGGCTGCCTCAAGGCGGCCCAGGAGCTGGTGGACGCGGCGGGCGAGGACGCCAAGCAGGTCGCCGAGGAGATCGACGTCAAGGAGACCG
Organism: Streptomyces sp. NPDC013317; assembly: GCF_055563155.1. NCBI lineage: Bacteria > Bacillati > Actinomycetota > Actinomycetes > Kitasatosporales > Streptomycetaceae > Streptomyces > Streptomyces sp. NPDC013317. Next base: position 105,661 of record NZ_JBVHDX010000008.1, on the reverse strand, counting down.
AGGAGCTGAAGGCCGCGCTCGGCGGCGGCCAGGGCTCGCGGATGCCCCGCGGCACCGCCGGTGCGATGAAGGAGCTGGAGGAGCGGCAGAAGCGGCGCAAGACCCGTACGCAGCGCGACAGCCTGGACCTGGCGCTCACCGACCTGACCGGCTTCTACCGCGACGTGCTCACCCTGCAACTGCGCACGCGGATCCCGATCGCCAACGAGGACGTACGGGACGCGGTGGAGCGGATCGCCCAGGACACCGCTCCCGAGCGGACCCTGCGCCGGATCGAGGCGGTACTCGCCTGCCGCGAGGCGCTGGACCGGAACGTGGCCCCGCTGCTGGCGGTGGAGGCGATGACCATGGCCCTGCGCGACTGATTGGACACGGTCCGTACTCGTGCGGATACCCTCCGGACATGGATTCCAGGCGTTTGCTCCGTACGTCCGCCACGGCCCTCGCGGCCGCCGGGCTGATCCTCTCCGGCTGCGCGGGCGGCAGCGACGCCGCCGCGCCTTCGGGCCCGTCGGCGGCCGCGCCGCCCGCCGCGCCCACCACGCCGGACCCGGCCCTGGCGAGCTTCTACGGGCAGAAGCTCGCCTGGCGCGACTGCGGTGTGCCGAAGTTCCAGTGCGCGACGCTCCGCGCCCCGCTCGACTACGCGAAGCCGACGGCCGGTGAGGTGAAGCTGGCCGTCTCGCGTGTCGCGGCGACCGGCCCGGGCAAGCGGCTCGGCTCCCTCCTGGTCAACCCCGGCGGACCCGGCGGCTCCGCCGTCGGCTACCTCCAGGGGTACGCCGGCATCGGCTACCCCGCCCCGGTCCGGGCGAGGTACGACATGGTCGCCGTCGACCCCCGCGGAGTGGCCCGCAGCGAGCCCGTCGAGTGTCTGACGGGACCCCAGATGGACACGTACACCCAGATCGACCAGACGCCGGACGAGGCGGCCGAGACCACGGCGCTGACCACCTCGTTCCGGGGCTTCGCGACGGGCTGCGAGAAGCTCTCCGGCACGGTCCTGCCCCATGTCTCCACGGTCGAGACGGCGCGGGACATGGACATCCTGCGGGCCGTTCTCGGCGACGCGAAGCTGAGCTACGTCGGCGCCTCGTACGGCACCTTCCTCGGTGCCACCTACGCCGAACTGTTCCCCGGCCGGGTGGGCCGCCTGGTCCTCGACGGAGCGATGGACCCCTCGCTGCCCGCGATCGACCTCAACCGCGACCAGACCGCCGGCTTCGAGACCGCCTTCCGGGCCTTCGCGGCCGACTGCGTCGAGAAGCCGGACTGCCCGCTCGGCACGGGCTCCGTCGAATCTGCCTCGGACGCGCTGAAGGGCTTCTTCCGCGCCCTGGACGCCAACCCCGTGCCGACCGGCGAGAGCCGCCGGCTCGGCGAATCCCTGGCGACGACCGGGGTGATCGCGGCCATGTACGACGAGGGGGCCTGGCCGCAGCTGCGCGAGGCGCTGACGAGCGCGATGGGCGGCGAGGGCGCGAGCCTGCTCGCCCTGGCCGACAGCTACTACGAGCGCGAGCCGGACGGCACGTACGCGAACCTGATGTACGCCAACGCGGCCGTGAACTGCCTCGACCTCCCGGCGGCCTTCACCGGCCCCGCGGACGTCGAGAAGGCGGTCCCGTCCTTCGAGAAGGCGTCCCCCGTCTTCGGCAAGGGCCTCGCCTGGGCCGCCCTGAACTGCGCCTACTGGCCCGTCCCCCCGACCGGCCGCCCGCACCGCATCACCGCCGACGGAGCCGCCCCGATCGTCGTCGTCGGCACCACCCGAGACCCGGCGACCCCCTACAAGTGGGCCCGGTCCCTCGCGGCCCAGCTCGCCTCCGGCTCGCTCCTGACGTACGAGGGCGACGGCCACACGGCCTACGGCCGCGGCAGCGACTGCATCGACTCGGCGATCAACACCTACCTCCTAGAGGGCACGGTCCCGAAGGACGGCAAGCGCTGCACGTGAGGGGTGTCGTGGACCACGCGAAGGGTGGTCAGGAGCACCCCGGGAAACTGTGTAGACTTGGCGTCGCTGCTGCACCCACCATGGGTACGCAGGGCGTGCCGCCTTAGCTCAGTTGGCCAGAGCAACGCACTCGTAATGCGTAGGTCTCGGGTTCGAATCCCGAAGGCGGCTCCACGAAAACCCCAGGTCGGATCTCATCCGACCTGGGGTTTTGTGGTTCATCGGCCGCGGCGCCGACGTCGGGCGGGAGCGGTCCGGGGATCTTGGAGTCTTGGCCGGACCTGGTGCGCCTGCCTCGGTTGACTCTCCCGTAGGGCGAGACGGGAGGCTGGGGCGCATGGACAGCTACACGCTCTATTCCGTCGGGGAGTTGTCCCGCCGAACCGGGCTGGCGTGAAGACGATCCGGTTCTGCTCCGACCGCCTCCACGGACCTCCACGCCGACCCCGAGTGCGTCGGCCGAATGCGATCCGCTCTGCCGGAGCTCCCCGGCGAGCCCACTCCTGAACAGGCCATCGACCGGGCGATGCGTGAACGGATCGCCGAGGGCGTGGCCGCCGGGCTGCTTCCGGCCTCCGCCGAGGACGCGTCCCCGGCCGGCTCGCTGGGAGAGCTCTACGCCCCCGCTTTCGAGAGCGTCGAGGAGAGCGATCTGCGGCGCCGGCTCCTCGCTCGCATGCGAACGAGTGCCGACCCGTTGATGGAGCGCTACTGGTGGCTCCTGGCGGACGGTCAACGGATGGCCCCCGTCGTCAACGCTCGCGCCCGTTCACTCCTGGTTCGCAGGGGCAGCGGCAGAAGGACGGGCCACCTGACAGGTACCTGGTGATTTCGAGGGTGGCGGTGGGGGGCTCGGGGACGTAGAACACCTTCGAGGCATCCGCCTGTACGCGCCCTACGAAGAGGACACCCATGAGCACCGTCGTCGAACCCATACCCGCGCCGGACGAGTTCGGGCCGAGTGAGCGCACGCGGTTGCGACGGATGCGGCACAAGGGGAGTCATCGGCGGGAGGACCTGGACGCCGTGCTCGCCGCGGGGTTTCTCTGTCATCTCGGGGTCGTCGTCGACGGCACGCCCATGGTCGTGCCCACCGCCTACGGCACCGAGGGTGACCGGCTCTACGTTCATGGTTCCGTCGCGAGCCGGAGTCTCGTGCAGGCCCCCGGTGCCGCCGTCTGTGTCACCGTGACGCACGTCGACGGACTCGTGCTCGCCCGCTCCGTGTTCGAGCACGGCGTCAACTACCGGTCCGCCATGGTCTACGGCGTTCCGCGGGAGGTGACCGATCCCGCGGAGAAGCTGCTCGGGCTGCGGGCGCTCACCGAGCAGTGCGCGCCGGGGCAGTGGGAGTACGCCCGGCAGCCCAGCCGCAAGGAGCTGGCGGCGACCTCGCTGCTCGCCCTCGACCTCACCGAGGCATCGGTCAAGATCGCTTCCGGCCCGCCGGACGACGGCGACGGTTCCGACGCCGAACTGGGGCTCTGGGCCGGGGTCCTTCCCGTCGTCACCGCCTTCGGCGCGCCGGTCGCCGACCCGGTCCTGCCGGCCGGTGTCGAACCGCCCGCGCACATCGCCGCCCGTGGGGGCCGTCCGGCGGTCGGGCCCGCCAAAGGGTAGGAGCGCTTAAGCGTTCCCGTAGAACAATTTGATTGTGCTGATGCGTCGGGGTGCGGCAGGTTCGTGTCCATGCGACCCGACTCACCCTGGCGCGTCCCCGACTTCCGCACGCTCTTCTCCGCGGCCGTCCTCAGCCAACTCGGCACCAACATCGGATACGTGGCCGTTCCGCTGATCGCCGTCGAGGTGCTCGACGCCGGCCCCGGCGAGGTCGGGGCACTCGCGACCCTCTCCACCCTCGCCTTCCTCCTCATCGGGCTGCCCGCCGGGGCGTGGGTGGACCGGCTGCCGCAGCGCCGGATGCTCGTCGTGGCGGACGCGGTCCGTGGGCTGCTTCTGGCTTCCGTGCCCGTCGCCTGGTGGTGCGACGCCCTGACCCTCGCACAGTTGTACGCCGTCGTGCTGCTCAGCGGCTGCGCCACGGTCTTCTACGACGTCACGGGCCAGAGCATCCTGCCCCGCTTCGTCGGCCGCGACGGACTGGTCCCCGCCAACGCCGCCATGGTCAGCCTGATGGCAGCCACCAACGTGGCCGGACGCGGGGCGGGCGGCGGCCTGGTCCAGCTGCTCACCGCGCCGCTCGCTGTGGCGGTCACCGCGGTCAGCCATCTGGCCTCCGCCGTACGGCTCCTGTGGCTCAAGGAGACGGCCGCGCCCTCGTCTTCGCCCCACCGGACGCGGGAGCCGCTGCGGGCCCAGATCGCCACGGGCGTACGGCACGTCCTCGGGAACAGGGAGCTGCGCGCGCTCGCCCTGTCCGCCTCGCTCACCAACCTCGGCTTGCAGATCCTCAACACGATGATGCCGGTCCTCTTCGTCCGCGAACTCGGTCTCTCCGCAGGCGTTCTCGGCCTCTACTGGGCGGCCGGCGGCGTCGGTCTGCTGCTCGGCGCGCGCTGCGCCCGCGCCGTGGCGGCCCGCCTCGGATTCGGCCGTACGCTCGGTCTCGCAGGGCTCGTCCTCGCCCCCGCCGGCCTCCTCGTCCCGCTCGTCGGGCGCGGCCCCTGGCTCTGGGTCGCGGGCGCGGGGTGGCTGTGCGCGATGTTCAAGACAGGGATGGACAACGTCCTCGGCGTGAGCCTGCGTCAGAGGATGACCCCCGACGCGCTGCTCGGCCGCATGAACGCGACCTTCCGTTTCCTGCTCACCGGCGCCATCGCGATCGGCGCCGCCGTCTCGGGCCTCCTGGGCGAACTCGTCGGTCTCCACGCCACCCTGTGGGTGGGCGGCTCTCTCTGCTCGCGTGCGCCTTCCTCCCGGTCTTCCTCTCGCCCGTCCGCACCCGACGGGCTCTTCCGGCAGAGGCGCGGGAGCCGGAGAGCGCCCATCCGGCGCCGCTTCCGCGCGTACGGGAGGGGTGAGGCCCGCCAGGAGCCTGGCGCCTCAGTCCGGGAGGGTCTCCACGGCCAGGCGTTCGACGTGGTTCGGGTCCATCAGGATGTCGGCCGCGGTGACGCGGCCCTCGATGACCGTGAAGGCGATCACCGCGCCCGGACCGCCTTCCGGGGCCGCCACCAGGCCTGCCGCGCCGTCCACCAGGGCCATGCGGGCAGACCCCGCCCGCTCGGCGAGGCGGGCCGCGACGGCCATGGGGCCGTGGGCGGTCGCCGCGCCGGCCCGTACCGCTTCGGTGTCCGCCCGCAGCAGCACCTCCGGATCGAGCAGCTCGCGCAGCGCGAGCGGGTCGCCGTCGCGTGCGGCGGTGAGCACCGCGGCCACCACCTCCCGCTGGCGTGCCAGGTCCGGCTCCGGCATCTCCTCCGTACCCCGCACGCGCGTGCGTGCCCGGCTCACCAGCTGCCGGGTGGCCGCGGGAGTGCGCTCCAGGACCGGGGCGATCTCGTCCACGGGCACTGCGAACATGTCGTGCAGTACGAACGCCACCCGTTCCGCGGGCGTCAGCGTCTCCAGGGCCGCCTCCTCGGACCGGTCCGTCGTCCGGCCGGACTCGGTGGCCGACCACGGATCCCAGGGGGCCTCCTGCCGCGCCGCGCGCGACCGCAGCCTCGCCAGGCAGACGCGCGCGACGGCCGCGGTGAGGTCGGGCGTGGTGCCGCCGGTGTCGGGCGTGGTGGCGTCGGTGTCGGGCGTGGTGCTGCCGGGCGTGGCGGCTGCCCCGGCGGCCGGGTCACCTGGCCGCCGCGCGTCCGGCGCGCTCCGCGCCTCCCGCACCGCGTCGTCCGCCTCGTCGGGCGAGCCCAGCAGCCGGTACGCCACCGCCCGCTCGTGGCTCACGGCACTCACCGCCTGACCGGACACCGCTCAGTCGCCGTGCCCCGTGCCGCCGCTGCCGAAGCCGCCGCTGGAGATCCCGCCCCACTTGCGCTTCTCCTCGCTCGGGGGGTCCGGGGACTCCTCCGAGCCGCTCTTGAGCTCGTACGGCATGAGCCGGTGCTCGCCATCGGTCTGGGGCATCTCCGAGGGCTTGCGGTACTCGGACGTCTCGCCGGGAAGCCCGCCCTCCGGCCGGTGCGGCTGCTCATCCGGCTTGGGTGTGGGGGACTCCTTGTCCCTGACCCTCATCCCCAGCCAGAAGGCGCCGATCAGTACGGCGACCACGACCAGGCCGCCGAGAACCTGAGCCATCCCGGACTGCCAGACACCGGCCGCCGTCGTGACCCCTGTGGAACCCACGAGAAAACCGTTCATACTCCACATTTACCCAATTCTGGGCGATCTGGGACATCCGGCTTGCGGTGAACTCGTGGAAGCTCGTCGAATCTCGTCGAACCTCGTGTGAAACATTTCCCCGGGCCCGTCGCGTCAATGGGGTGTAAGGACGCCGCGACGGAGGGGAGGGGCATGAGACAGTCCCACGTGGACGGCTTTCTGGAGTTCGCCACCGCCAGGACCGGCCATCTCTTCCGGTCGGCATGCCTGCTGACCAGCGGCGACACCCATCTCGCCGAGGACCTCGTCCAGGAGACCCTGGGCCGGATGTACAGCCTGTGGGGGCGCGTCCAGCGGATCGGCAATCCGGCGGGGTACGCGCAGACCGTCCTGGTCCGCACGTTCCTCAGCCACCGGCGCCGACGCTCCGCGACCGAGCGCCCCCTGGGTGAGCTGCCGGACCGGGCTCCCGAGAACGGCGACGACCCGGCTCTCCGGCTGGCACTGCTCGACGCGCTCGCGGCTCTCGCGCCCAAGGACCGGGCCGTGGTCGTGCTGCGGTACTGGGAGGACCGCAGCGTCGAGGAGACCGCCGAGGTGCTCCATGTGAGCTCCGCGGCGGTCCGTACCCGTTCGACGAGGGCGCTCGCCAAGCTCCGGGAGCGGCTCGGCGGCAGCATCGTCGAGTTCGCCTCCCGCTGACCCCGCACCTCGCACGCTTCCCACTTCTTGCTTTCACTCATGGACCGGAGACGGTGATTCGGCATGCCTCTGAACGAGGGACACGACGGTTTCGCGGAGGAGCTCGGCCAGGCCCTGCGCCGCACGGGCGACGGATTCGCCACGGAGGACGGCCGCGAGCTGGTCGCCGGTGGTCTGGCTCGCGGCCGGCGCCGGCTGATGCGCCGCCGCGCGGCCGCGGTGACCGGTGGAGTGCTGGCCTTCGCCGTGGTGGGCGTCGGCGGGATCTACGGCGGAAACCTGCTCGGCGCGGGACCGCGGACCCAGGGAGCCGTGGGGGCCGGGGACTCCTCGGTGACCACGGCGAGCCGGACCGCCCTGCCCGCCACCAAGAGGCCGGGGCCCGCGCCCGCGCTCCAGGTCAAGGACCTGGCAGCCGTCCTCAAGGCGAACACCCCCGCCGGGACCTGGACCATCGCCGACGAGGGCTCCAAGGGTGAACACGTCTCGGGCGTCTACCAGGACGGCAAGGGCGAGTCGGCCGTCTCCGTGGGCCTCTACCGGGCAGGCGACACCGGGGAGGGGGGTGCGGATCAGGTGGAGTGCCCCGACAAGACCTTCGTCCCGCACGACGGGTGCACCAGCGAGAGACTGCCGAACGGCGACCGGCTGATGGTCATTCAGGGGTACGAGTACCCGGACAGGCGGGAGGACACCAAGAACTGGCGGGCGGTCCTGCTCACCAGGGACGGGTTCCTCGTCGACGCGAGCGAGTACAACGCCCCCACGGAGAAGGGCTCCGCCGTCACCCGCGCGAACCCGCCTTTCAGTCCCGCCCAGCTGAAGACCCTGGTCACCGCCGAGGGATGGCGGCCGCTGTTCAAGCAGCTGGCCGTGACCACGAAGCCCACCGTGCCGGGCCAGGGCACCAAGCCGGGCGGGGGCGCCGAGTCAGGCGGAGGCACCAGGCAGGGCGGCGGCGCCGGGCCGGGCGGGGACACCGCGCCGCCGGAGGCGGACGGCCGGGCCGTACGGAAGACCCTGCGCGCGCTGCTCCCCGAGGGGCTGAAGGTGACCTCCCAGGGCGGCGACGGCGAGTTCGCGTACGTGGTCGTGGACGACGGCAAGGGCAAGAGCCTGGTCCAGGTCAACGTGCAGAACGGCATGGACGATGTCGCGGACCAGCTCTACGCCGGCGCCACGAAGCTGCCCGACGGGCGGCTGGTGAAGGTGACGAAGGAGGCCGGCGAGAAGGGCGGAGCGGGTGCCGTCGCGTGGACGGCCGACATGATGCTGCCCTCGGGCTTCCGGGTGGTCGCCTCCGCGTTCAACACCGGCGCGCAGCACCAGGCCGCCACGCGCGCCGAGCCCGCGCTGACGACGGACCAGCTCAAGGCGATCGTCCTCGACGACCGGTGGCTGAAGTTCTCCTGAGGTGACGCCTCGCGGCGCGTCATGCGCGCGTCGCGAGGCGGCCTCCGGAACGGGTGGGCCGGGCCCCGGCGGGGGCCCGGCCGTGCACCCGTTTCCCGTGCACCCGTTTCCCTCGTGCGCACCCGTACGTACGAGCACAGGCGCACGTCACTTGGCGTCCGCGTACCGGCCCACCGTGGCCGTCGTGAACGGAAAACGTACCGGCGTCGCGCCGAAGGCGATCCGCCCCGCCTCGTCCCCGGCCGCGCGGATCGCCGCCGTGACCGCCTCCGCCTCCTCCGCCGGGCAGTGGACGATCACCTCGTCGTGCTGGAAGAAGACCAGCTCGGCCCGCATCCCCGAGAGCGCGCGACGCAGGGCGGCCAGCATCAGCAGCGCCCAGTCGGCGGCGCTGCCCTGGACGACGAAGTTACGGGTGAACCGGCCGCGCGCCCGCGCGTTGCCGGAGGCGTATCCGGGCGTGAACTCCCCTTCCCCCGAGGCCGGTTCGTCCGCGGCCTCCTGGGGGATGCCCGCCTCCTCGGCCTCGCCGGCGCCGACCGCGCGCGGGCTGGTCCGGCCGAGCCAGGTCCGTACGAGCCGGCCCTCCTCGCCGGCCTTCGCCGCGTCGTCCACATAGGCCACGGCGCGGGGGAAGCGGCGGCGCAGCGCGGCCAGGTTCTTCAGACCGTCGCCGCTGGTCTGCCCGTAGATCGCGCCGAGCAGGGCGATCTTCGCGTGGTCGCGGTCGCCGGAGAACGCGCGGTCCGAGAGCCGGGTGTACAGGTCGTCGGGGTGCCCGGCGACCTCCATCAGCCCGGGATCGCGGGAGATGGCCGCCAGGACCCGGGGCTCCATCTGGTCGGCGTCCGCCACGACGAGCCGCCAGCCCTCGTCCGCCACGACGGCCCGCCGGATGACCTTGGGGATCTGCAGGGCGCCGCCGCCGTTGGTCGTCCAGCGGCCGCTGACCGTGCCCCCGGGGAGGTACTCGGGGCGGAAGCGGCCGTCGCGGACCCAGTCCTGGAGCCAGGACCAGCCGTGGGCGGTCCAGATCCGGTACAGCTTCTTGTAGGCGACGAGCGGGGCCACCGCCGGGTGGTCGATCTCCTCCAGCTCCCAGCGGCGGGTGGACCGCACCCGGATCCCGGCCTGGGCGAAGGCCCTGACGACGTCGGCGGGCAGATCGGGACGGACGCGCCGGCCGAACGCGGCGGACACCTCGTCGGCGAGCTCGGCGAGGCGCCGGGGCTCCCCTCCGCCCGCGTACCGCTCGCCGAGCAGCTCGTGCAGCAGCTCGCGGTGCACGTCGGCGCGCCAGGGCAGCCCCGCCCGGTTCATCTCGACGGCCACGAGCATGCCCGCGGACTCGGCGGCGGTGAGCAGCCGCATCCGGCCCGGGTGCTCGGCCAGCTCGTGGCGGCGCTGCTGCTCCGCGTAGACGGCGAGGAGGTCCTCGAAGGGGACGGCGGTGGCGCTGGGTCTGGCCTCGAAGAGGGAGTCCTGCGAGCCGGGTTCGGCGGCGCGCTGGGGCGGATCGGGCGGTACGGGAGCGTTCCGCAGCCGCGCGAGGGCGGCGGCCGCGGACCGGGGCTCCCCGAGCCGTCCCTCATGGCCGAGGAGGAGGCCCTCGGCGACCTCGATGTCGTAGCAGCGCTCGACGCGCACCCCGGCGGCGAGGAGCCGGGGGTGGACGACGGTGGTGGACCGCCACACCCAGCGGGCGACACCGGGCCGGGAGCGGACGGCCTCGACGAGATCCGGTTCGTGGAGGACGGGTCCCGCGGGCAGCGCGTCGGGGCCGAGGGGGACGAGCCGCGCCCCGTCCCCGTCCGCCTCGGCGTCCACCGCCCACCTCTCGCTCACGGATGCGAGTCTGGCACCCGCCACTGACAGCGACCCCGATCACGCGCCGCGTGCGGCCCTGCCGCCTGCGTCCCGGCCCCCACCCCTGCCGTCACGCCGCCCTGTGGAAGAGCGCGGCGGCCTCTCCTCGCGAACCGACCCCCAGCTTCGTGAGGATGTTGGCGACGTGGAACTTCACCGTGGACTCGCTGATGTGCAGCTCCTGCGCGATCTGCCGGTTGCGGTGGCCGAGCGCCAGATGGGTGAGGACCTCCAGCTCACGGCCGCCGAGGTCGGCCAGCGGGTTCGCCGTACCGTCGGGGGCGTCCGAGGTGGCCAGCGGGATCACGGCCAGGAGGGTCGTGCCCCAGCCCTGGACCGCTTCCATGTCCAGGCGGCCGCCCAGCACCTCCAGACGGTCGGTGATGCTGCCCGCCCCCAGGTCGCAGCGTTCGAGCGTGCCCGAGCCGTCGTCCCGCACCGTCGCCCGCAGCTCGTGCTCGGTCAGCTGCCAGCCGACGTGGACCCGCCGCACCGAGTCCTGCTCCAGGATCACCAGGAGCAGCGCCCGCACGATGGCCCGCGCGCTGTGCGCCACGTCCGCCGCGAGCGAGCGGTCGGACTCCGGCGGGCCGAGTTCGAGCCGTACCGGGGTGTGCCGGAGCATCGGGCGCAGATCGTCGGCGAGCCGGGCGAAGGCCTGCTGGGCCGGTTCCTCGGCGATCGCCCGGTCCCGCTTCGTCGCAGCACGCATCTCGATCAGCGCGGAGGCCGTGAGGTCGATGGCCGTCGCCCGGGCCGTGGCGTCGTCCAGGGCCCGGCTGCGGAGCACCCCGAGCACCCCGGAGACGGCGGCCGCGTGGGCGGTGGACAGCTCCGAGATCACCCGGGCCCGGGTGTCGGCCGCCGCGCGCGACCGGGCCAGCGCCCCCGGCGTCGCCTCGACCGCGAACCGGTCGAAGTGGCTGGTGACCAGGTCCCAGAGGGCCTGCGCCACGGCGAGCCCGTCCTCGTCGACGGGCGCGGAGCCCTCGTCGCGTACGAGGACGAGGACGGAACGGCGCGCGGTCGCGTCGCTGGTGACGGCGACGACCTCGCGCTCGGTGCCGCCGATCGTGGCCCGCCCCTGCCAGGGGCTTCCGGCAATGCCGGTGGCCAGCATCGTGGTGAGTTCGGCCGCGACGAGCAGTTCCGTCTCCCCGACGGTCTTGAACGGCGAGTGGGCGCAGTGCGTGGAGAGTTCGGCGGCCCCCCGGTGCGGGATCAGGGGCGCGAGGGCGGCCGAGAGGCGGGGCAGGATCTGCCCGAGGGGCTGCCGGATGATCTCGTACGCGGTCGTCAGCGTGGTCGCGTCCATGGGGCTCAGCGTAATGAGGGGGCCGGGGCGGTTGGCTGTCCTTTCGGCCAGGTGGGACTGGCCGTCGGGAGGGCGGGGTGGCGGGGTCGTCGGGCGCACGCTTGATCCGTCGGAGCGGCGAGTGCTCAACGAGGGTCCACGGAGGGCGAGATGGAAGCGATCACGTACGAGGAGTTCGGCGGCCCGGAGGTCCTGCGCCACGAGGCTGGGGTGACGGTGCCCGAGCCCGGCGCCGGTCAGGTGCGGGTGAAGGTGGCGGCGGTCGGCGTCAACCCCGTGGACTACAAGCGGCGTTACGGCTGGGTCGAGGCGTTCTACCCGACCACCTTCCCGGCCGTGCCCGGCCTGGAGTTCGCCGGCACGGTGGACGCGCTCGGAGAGGGTGTGACGGGGGTCGAGGCCGGTGACGAGGTGTTCGGCTGGACGATGACCGGCGCGTATGCCGAGTACGCCCTGGCCGAGGTCTTCGTCCCCAAGCCGGCGGGCCTGAGCTGGGAGCAGGCGGCGAGCATCCCGGTCGCGGGGGAGACGGCGCAGCGGGTCCTGGACCTGCTCGCCCTCAAGGAGGGCGAGACGCTCCTCCTGCACGGCGCCGCGGGCGCGGTCGGCGCGCTGGCCGTCCAGCTCGCGGTGGCCGCAGGCGTGACGGTCGTCGGCACCGCCTCGGCACGCAACCACGACTTCCTGCGCGGCCTCGGCGCGATCCCCGTGACGTACGGGGAGGGCCTGGCGGACCGCGTCCGGGCGGCCGCGCCCCAGGGCGTCGACGCCGTCTTCGACGCGGCTGGCCACGACACGCTGCCGGTCTCGATCGAGCTGACGGGCGGCGCGAAGGAGCGGATCGTGACGATCGCGGCGGTCGACGCGGAGGAGCACGGCATCGTCTTCAGCGGTGTCACGGTCGACCCTCCCCTCGCCCGCACCTGGCTGGCCACCCACGCCGGCCTGGCGACGGTGGGGCGGCTGCGCCTCGACATCGCCGAGACCTTCCCGCTGAAGGAGGCGGCGAGGGCCCAGGAGCTGAGCGAGTCGGGGCACGTGCGAGGCAAGCTGGTGCTGCTGCCCTAGCCGCGACGGGTGCTGTGACCGGAAGGGCGCGCCGGGGCTGTGCGCCCGGTCCCAGGGCGGGGCGGGTCCCAGGGTGGGTCCGGTCCCAGGGTGGGTCCGGTCCCAGGGTGGGTCCGGACCGGTGGACGTTCCCGGTCGTCGCCCCGGCCGGCCCATGGCAGGCGCACGGCTGCGATCTCGGTGTCCGCGAGCAGCACCCCGACGGGCGGGCGGGGTCGCAGGCCTTCGTGGCCCGCCGCACGGGGCCGCCGGTGAGGGCGGGGCGGTGGCCCGGCTCCGACCCTGGACACCGCCCCGTCCACCCACCTTCGCCGCTCAGCGCGTCAGGCGCCACGCGGGGAGCGCCGCGCAGGCGACCGCGACCACGCCGCACGCCCCGGCCGCCGCGCCCATGGCGCCCCACGGCACGGTCAGGGCCACCGGCGCGGTCAGGGCCGCCAGCCCCGCCCCCAGCGTGCCCAGGTTGACCGCGGTCACGGCGAGGCCGAGGGCTGTCCCGACCGCCACGGCGAGCGCCGCCTCGCCGGTCACGACCCGCAGGATCTGGGCCCGTGTGGCGCCCGCCAGCCGGAGCGAGGCCAGCTCCGCGCCCCGTACGGAGGTCGCCATCAGCAGCGTGTTGGCGAGCGCGATCACCGTGTAGACGAGCGCGATGCCGAGGACCAGGAGCAGCCCGAGCCGGGTCTGCGGGCTGGTCGACGGGTGCGTGGCGGCGGCCCACTCCTCCACCGTGCGTACCGTGCCGCCCGCCGCCGCGAGGGCCTCCGGCGTCACGCCGGCCGCCGCCTCGATCCGGTCCACCGCGGCCCCCGGCGCGTTCGCCCGCGTCACGTACGGGCCGTTGTCGCCCGTACCGAGCGCGAGGACCGCCACCACCCGCAGCGTCACCGGTCCGCTGCCGTCCGCGCGCCACACCTCGACCCGGTCGCCGACCGTCCGACGCTCCCACTCCTCGTTGACGACGATCGATCCGTCGTCGAGGTCGGCCATGTCCCCCGCCACCACCGGCAGCCGCGCCAGCCTCGCGAAGGCCGCGGGGTCGGAGACCGCCCGCGCCCCGTACTTGACCAGCGCCTCGGCCCCGTCCCGTACGAAGACGGACGTCGTCGCGGTCGCCGAGGCACCGGGCACCGGCCGCAGGTCCTCGCCCGTCACCACCCGCTCCGCGCGGGTCTGCTCCCGAGCCTCCGCGGCCCTCGCGCTCGTGACCGAGGCCGCCGAACCGAGGAGCGAGCCCGCCAGCGCGACCGTCACCAGGACCGGGGCGGCGACGGCGGCGGTGCGGCGGACGGCCGCCGCGCTGTTCTCCCGTACGAGCATCCCCGTCGCGCCCGGCAGCCGCAGCGCCCGCGCCACCGGCCGGACCAGCACCGGGGCCAGCAGGGCGACGCCGGTGATCAGAAGCATCGGCACGGTCGTGTAGGTCTTGCGCTTGAGCAGTTCGGACGGCTCCGTGACCGCGGTCCACACGAGCAGCCCAGCGCCCGCCAGGAGCAGCCCCGTGCCGAGCAGCGCGCGGCCGGGCGGCAGGACGTCCGTGTCGACGTCCGCCTCGCGCAGCGCCGCCGTCGGGCCGACCTTTCCGGCCCGCCGCGAGGCGGCCACCGCCCCGGCGAGGGCGACGGTCACCCCTGTCCAGAAGGCGGTGTGCAGCGGCCAGGTCGCGTCGCCGATGCCGAACCAACCGGGGGCCAGACCGCCGTCCACGAGCACGCGCGCCAGCAACGGCGCACCCCACGCGCCCAGTGCGCACCCGGCGGCCGCGGCGAGGACCCCGACGCCCGCGGCCTCCGCGAGGAGCATCCGCCGCACCTGGCCGGGCGTCGCGCCCGCCGTCCGCAGCAGCCCGAACTCGCGGCGCCGCAGCGCGACGGCGAAGGCGAAGGTGGAGGCGACGACGAAGACCGAGACGAAGGTGGTGACGCCGCCGGCCGTCCCGAGGAGGGAGTTGAGGGCGACGAGCGCCTCGGCGTCACGCTCGGGCTCGGGGTCGGCGCGCAGCCGGTCCTTCCCGGTGAGCACCTGGGCCCGGTCGCCGACGAGGGTACGGACCTCGGCGACGGGGCCGTGGACGCCGACGGCGTCGGGGCCGCCCGCGGTGGTGACCGTCCAGCGCGCCTTCAGCTCGGTAAGGAGTTCGATATCCACAGGCTGTGGACGATCGAGTCGCTGGGAGACGGAGGCCGTGGCCGGTCCTCGCCGGACCTCGACGGTGACCGCGTCCCGGCCCTGTACGACCACCGGCGCGGACGCGAACCGCCGCGGTTCGCGCTCCGGTGCGTCGAAGGTCGAGGCGAGACCGAGGCCCATGGTGGCGAGGAGCCCGACGCCGAGGGCGAGGGCGACGAAGCTGCCGAGGAAGGCGGCCCAGCGGTCACGGAGGCCGGAGAGGACGACGGTCAGCATGCGACGGGCTCCGTCCGGGGCGCGGCCGGCAGGGCGGGTGTGCGGTTCGTGGCAGGCAGGGCGGGTGTGCGGTTCGTTGCTGCGACGGTCAGCATGCGACGGGCTCCTTCCCGGGCGCGGTCTCCAGGGCGGCCATGCGGGCCGCGACCCGCTCGGCCGTCGGGGCGTGGAGCTCGCCCGCCACCCGACCGTCGACCAGGAACACCACGCGGTCCGCCCGCGCCGCCGCCACCGGATCGTGCGTGACCATGACGATCGTCTGGCCGTCGCGGTCCACCAGCTCCCGCAGCATCGTCAGCACCTCACGGCTCGTGCCGGAGTCCAGCGCGCCGGTCGGCTCGTCCGCGAAGAGCACCGCGGGCCGGGTGATCAACGCCCGGGCGATCGCGACCCGTTGCTGCTGCCCACCCGACAGCTCCCCGGGCCGGTGTCTCTCCCGTCCGCCGAGCCCGACGCGCTCCAGCGCCGTGCGTACCTCGCCCCGGGACACCCGTCGGCCGGCCAGCCGCAGCGGCAGCGAGACGTTCTGAGCGGCCGTCAGCGAGGGCAGCAGGTTGAAGGACTGGAAGACGAACCCGATCCGGTCCCTCCGCAGCAGCGTCAGCCGCCGCTCGCTCAGCCCCTCCAGGGCGACCCCGCCCACCTGGACCGTCCCACCCGTGGGGCGGTCCAGACCGGCAGCGCACTGGAGCAGCGTGGACTTGCCGGAGCCCGAGGGGCCCATGACGGCGGTGAAGGTGCCGGTACGGAAGTCGAGGTCGACGCCGTCCAGGGCGCGGACGTCGCGGTGGAGGCGGTGCAGGGCGGTGAGCCGGACGGCGGTGTCGGAGCTGGTCGTCGATGTCATGGCTCTAGCGAACCGTTCTCGTGGCCGCCGATCACGACCGCTGGGGGGCGTCTCGGGGGTATGCCTGGCCCTACCCTTCCTGGCCTGGCCTGCCCTGCCCTGACTGGCCCTACCCCTTGCGTAAGGCCTTCACGAACACGTCGAGCGCGTCCAGCGGCTCCCGCCCCAGCAGCTCCCGCAGGCTGCTGTGCCCGACACCCGTACCGTCCATGAAGCCGTGCGCGATCGCCGAGTACGTCCCCGTCAGCATCGGGACCTGGAAGGGCTCGGCTCCCGAGGCGGCGAGGGTGGCCCGCGCGTCGGCGAGCGTACCGGGGGCGTACTCGGCGCCCAGCGCCCGCGCCAGGTCGGCCCCGCCCAGCGGGCGTTCGCCGACCAGCTCGTAGGTGCGCCCGGCGTGCGCGGCCGGGGCGGTGGCGACGGTGACCGCGATCTCGGCGAGGTCCTCGCGGGCCACGGCGGCGAGCCGGCCCTCGCCGAGGGGGCCCGTGATGCGGTTGTCGGCGTCCGGGGTCGCGATCCAGGTGAGGAACTCGGCGTACAGCCCGTTGCGCAGCACCGTCCACGCCAGGCTCGACCGCCGGAGCCGCCGCTCGGTCCAGCGGTGCGCGAGGGAGTACGTGAGGTGGTCGCCGTCGCCCGAGAGGCTCGTGTACACGATGTGGCCCACCCCGGCCGCCTCGGCGGCGGAGATGGCGGCCTCGTGCCGGGCGATCACGGTGTCGTCCTCGCCGTACCCCGCCGAGATCAGCAGCAGGGTGTCGACCCCGGCGAAGGCGCCCGGCAGGCCGGCGGGCTCGTCGAAGTCGACCGGGCGGGTGCCGGACAGCCCGGCGCGCGTGCCGAGGACGACGCCGTCCCGGCCGGCCAGGCGCTCCGCGACGAGCGAGCCGAGGCCGCCGGAGACACCGGTGACGAGCAGCATGATTCCCCCTGAATTCGTTTTCGTGTGCGGTGAGGATCATTCTGGTGAGGGCGGCGGGATCGCGTAAGGAGGCACATCGATGTCAGCGGGGCACACCGAGGTAACCACCGAGCCTGTGGTGAGTTGTGCGGAGGAGTGCGGTGTCCGGGACGTCCAGGACCGGCTCGGAGACAGGTGGACCGTGCACGTCGTGGTCGAACTGGCCCCGGGACCTCGCCGGTTCAGGGAGCTCCAGCGCCTGGTCGACGGCATCTCGCAGCGGATGCTGACGCTCACGCTCCGCCGCCTGCAACGGGACGGCCTGGTGACGCGGACGGTGTATCCGACGACGCCGCCGCAGGTGGAGTACGCGCTGACGGAGACGGGGCACAGCATGACGCACCTGATCAAGCAGCTGATCGACTGGTCGCTCGACCACCGTGCGGTGATCGGGCGGGCGCGCGAGGAATGGGACGCGAAGCAGGCGTGAGTACGACGAAGACCACCGTCGAGCGGGCCTTCGAGGCCCTGTACACGGACGACGACACGGCACTGGACTCCGCGGCGTCCCTGCTCGCAGCGGACCGGGCGGCCGACGGGGAACTGACGCGCCGTGGCGAGGAGTTCGTACGGCGGGCGTGGGAGCGGGGCTGGCAGCCCGCGGATCTCGTACGCCTGGTGCGGCGGGAGCTCGCGGAGGAGCACGTGCGGCTCGCGGGCGCCCTGATCGCGGCGGAGACCGGGCGCTACGAGCGGCTGCCGCACCGGTGGGCCGCGCAGCTGGTCGATCTGGAGACCGCACCCGCCCGCGCGGACCGTTTCTCCTCGGCGACGACGAGCCTGGAGCTGTACCGCCTGCTCGTCCGGCTGCCGTCCCTGGAACCGGTGGGCCCGGTGCCGGGCGACGCGCTCCCGGCCGCCGTGGCGGGGGAGCCGCGGATGCTGACGCGGGTACGGGCCCTGCTCGCGAAGGCGGAGGCGACCGGCTACCCGGAGGAGGCGGAGGCGCTGACCGCAAAGGCCCAGGAGCTGATGGCGCGCCACAGCCTGGACGAGGCCGTGCTGGAGTCCCGTACGCCGTCGGGGGACGTGCCGGGGGCGATCCGGATCGGTGTGGAGCCGCCGTACGAGCAGGCCAAGGCGATCCTGCTGGACGCGGTGGCGACGGCGAACCACTGCCGGGCGGTGTGGAACGAGCCGTACGGCTTCTCGACGGTGGTCGGCTTCGAGGCGGACCTCGATCCGGTGGAGCTGCTGTACACCTCGCTTCTGGTCCAGGGGACGGCGGCGATGACACGTGCGGAGGCGGAGCAGCGGGCGGGCGGCCGGAAGCGCACGAAGTCCTTCCGGCAGTCGTTCCTGCTCGCGTACGCGAACCGGCTGGGCGCCCGGCTCGCGACCACGTCACGCCGCGTCGCCTCCGAGGCCCCGACGCTGCTTCCGGCACTCGCCTCCCGGGAGGTCGCGGTGACGAACCGCGCGGACGAGATGTTCCCGGAGACGCGGACGACCCGTGTCCGCGCGATGTGGGACGAGGCGGGCTGGACCCACGGCACGACAGCCGCGAACGCGGCGGGTCTGGGGCGCGGTCACGGGGAGATCCGGGACGGGCGCTCCTGACGGCCCCGTCGCCCTCCGCCCCGCGGTCCTGGTCTCCTCACCACTCCGTCAGTGCCGCGAGGCCCGAGGCGCAGTCGGGGTAGCGGGGGGTCCAGCCGAGTTCGCTGGTGGCCTTGGCATGGGAGACCGTCAGGTTGGTGGTGCACACCTGGTGGGCGTACGACATCGGCCGCGTCAGCCAGGCCGGCACCGTCGCGGGCTTCGGCGTGCCGAACACCTTCGCCACCGCCCGCACATGGGCGCCGAAGCCCATCGGGCCGTCGTCCACGATGTTGTACGCCTCGCCCGGCCGTCCGCCCCCGACCGCCAGCACGACCGCGCGGGCCGCGTCCTGGAGGTGGATCCAGGGCAGCACCCTGCCCCGGTCGGCGACCGCCGGCAGCTTCCGCTTCCGCAGCAGGTCCACGATGGCCTCGGTCCCGCCGGGGCCGTAGAAGATGCCGAACCGCAGCGCGACGCCCTCGACCCCCTCGGCCCCGAGCATCAGCTCCTCCTTGGTCCGCATGGCGTCCACATGGCGCTGGGACGCCGCGTCGAGGCCGGTCGGCCCGTAGGTGTCCTTCTCCGTGACCACGCGGTTGCCGAAGTCGCCGTACCCGTAGCCGAACACCATGGTCTCGGCGATCATCCGCCGGGCTCCCACCGCGCGCGCCGCCTCGACCAGATGGGAGGTCCCGGCGATCCGCAGCGCGTCGGTCGCGTCCATGTCCCGGTGCCTCATCGGCGTCTCGCGCAGGGCGGTCGCCGCGTGCACGACGGTGTCGATCTCCAGCCCCTCCACCGCTCGGAGCAGCCCGTCGCGGTCCATGAGGTCGGCGACGACCTCGTTCTCCGCCCCACGTCCGAGGCCGAGCACGGTGTGTCCGGCCGCGGTGAGCTCCTCGGCGACGTGGCGCCCGAAGACCCCGCTCGCCCCTGCCAGCAGTACGTTCCCGGTGTCAGTCATGCTCATGGGACGAGCATGCGCCGCGAAACGTGACATCCCCGGAAATGACCCGGGCCAGGGTCCGGGATCGCCTGGCAGGAGGCGGCAGCGGCCTGGGTCCTGACGACGACCGCCCGCTGAGCAGCGGCTCGGCGCTGCTCCTCGACGCACTGGACGACGTGGCCGAAGCGCTCGCCGAGGACGGTTCCGCGCAGCCACGCCGTAGGGTGAGGCGAGAGGGCATGGCGTACCCGCCGGTAGCACGCTCAGTCGCGTAGTCGCTACGCCACCCCGCGTGCACGTGCATCTGCTCATGCATTGGCATATGAACACAGCTATGATCCGAGGAAGTTGACACCTGCATCAAGTCTCTCGGGGAGCTACCAGTGCATCATGCGCATCACGCGTACAACGGCATGGCGGCCACGGAGCTCCAGGGTGTCGTGTGGCAGAAGAGCCGGCACAGCAACTCGCAGGGATCCTGCGTGGAGTTCGCCAAGTTGCCCGGTGGAAACGTTGCCGTACGCAACTCGCGCCACCCGGACGGCCCCGCGCTCGTCTACACGCCCGCCGAGATAGAGGCGCTGCTGCTGGGCGTCAAGGACGGGGAGTTCGACCACCTGGTGTGAGCACACGGGGAAAGGGCCCCGGCGTCCCGCCGGGGCCCTTTCCGCCATGCTGTGCGCGGCTACGCGCGTCACTCCGGTCCGAGCCGGAAGAGCGCCCAGACGACCTTGCCCTGGAGCGTCCCGGCGAGCGGGTGCCAGCCCCAGGTGTCGCTGAACGAGTCGACCAGGAACAGTCCGCGCCCCGACTCCGCCGCGAAGTCCTCGCCGCCCTGGCGCGCCTCCGGGCTCCGGTGGCTGGGGTCGCGGACCGCGCAGACGAGGCGGCTCGTCCATCGCATCAGATGCAGACGCACGGGGGGCCCGTTCCGGCCGTCTTCGTGAAGATCCCGGCGGTCCCTCGCGTCGTGCGCCGCCTCGGACGGCAGCGCGTGCCTCAGGGCGTTGGTGACGAGTTCGGAGACGACCAGGGCAACGTCGTCGAAGCGCTCGGTGAGATCCCACTGCGCGAGCGTGGTCCGGGTGAACTTCCGTGCGCCGCGCACCGCTTCGTACGCGGGTGGCAGGGCGCAGGAGGCCGAGCTGGAGACGGCGGCGGGATCGATCGGCGGAAGCCCCTGCCGTAACGGCTCGAGCATGGTCGATCCATTCGTCCCCATGCGAGGCACTCCCGGGAATCGCGGCGAATCGCGGATGTGGTGCGGTTGCGCGGGCTCCATGGTTCCGAATGGGACCACTGGATGCAAGGGCAGATGCACGTGCACGCGCCGGACCTGTCCGTCCGCGTGCCGATTCTGTGCATATCTTCTGGGCACTACTTTCCCCTTGATCATGAAGTCGCCCTGAAGTTGCCGCCTTTCCGTAATCGAATGTGTACGGGCTGAAGCGTTTAGTGGCACAATCCGGGGGCCCGAGACCGCGAAGGAGAGGCTGGAGCCGTGACCGCAGTCGAATCGAGCGGAGCGAGCGGGAGTGTCGTGCGGCGCATCCTGCTGGGTTCGCAGCTGAGGAGGCTGCGCGAGTCGCGCGGCATCACCCGCGAGGCGGCCGGCTACTCGATCCGCGCGTCCGAATCCAAGATCAGCCGTATGGAGTTGGGCAGGGTGAGTTTCAAGGCCAGGGACGTCGAGGACCTGCTCACGCTCTACGGCGTCAGCGACGAGGCGGAGCGCGGCTCGCTCCTCGGACTCGCGCGCGAGGCCAACGTGGCCGGCTGGTGGCACAGTTTCGGCGACGTCCTGCCGGGCTGGTTCCAGACGTACATCGGCCTGGAGGGCGCCGCCTCCCTCATCCGCGTCTACGAAGTCCAGTTCGTCCACGGCCTGTTGCAGACCGAGGCGTACGCGCACGCCGTCGTCACCCGGGGCATGCCGGGCGCCCCGCGCGCCGAGATCGAGCGACGTGTCGCCCTGCGTCTGGAGCGCCAGAAGGTCCTCGTCTCCGAGCGCGCCCCGCACTTCCACGCCGTCCTCGACGAGGCGTCGCTACGACGTCCGTACGGCGACCGGGCCGTGATGCAGGGCCAGTTGAGGCACCTCATCGAGATCTCCGAGCACCCACATGTGACGCTCCAGGTCATGCCCTTCAGCTATGGAGGGCACGCCGGCGAGAGCGGCTCGTTCACGATGCTGAGCTTCCCCGAGTCCGACCTCTCCGACGTCGTCTACCTGGAGCAGCTGACCAGCGCGCTGTACCTCGACAAGCGTGAGGAGGTCGCCCAGTACGCGCGCGTGATGGAGCGGCTGGCCGAGGACAGCCCCGATCCGGCCGAAAGCCGGGATCTTCTCCGAGGACTCCTTCAACTCACGTAGGACGTAAGTACGATGACGTGACATCAGGGTTCTGCTGTCACAGTCGCCACGTCCGCCACCGCGGGTTAAGGGGTCTCGCCACATGTCCTACTTCACCGACCTGGCCCACCAGTACATCGACGGCGAGTGGAAGCCCGGCAGCGGCTCGTGGGACATCATCGACTTCAACCCGTACACCGGGGAGAAGCTCGCCTCGATCACCGTCGCCACCGCCGACGAGGTCGACCGCGCCTACCGCGCCGCCGAGCGCGCGCAGCGTGAATGGGCCGAGACCAACCCGTACACCCGCCGGCTCGTCTTCGAGCGCGCGCTGCGCATCGTCGAGGAGCGCGAGCAGGAGATCGGCGACACGATCGTCGCCGAGCTGGGCGGTACGCGCCTGAAGGCGGCCTTCGAGCTGCACCTCGCCAAGGAGTTCCTGCGCGAGGCGATCCAGCTCGCGCTGCGGCCCGAGGGCCGGATCCTGCCCTCGCCGGTCGACGGCAAGGAGAACCGCGTCTACCGGCTCCCCGTCGGTGTCGTCGGTGTCATCTCCCCCTTCAACTTCCCCTTCCTCCTCTCCCTCAAGTCGGTCGCGCCCGCGCTGGCGCTCGGCAACGCGGTCGTGCTCAAGCCGCACCAGAACACGCCGATCTGCGGCGGCACGCTCGTCGCCAAGGTGCTGGAGGACGCCGGTCTGCCGACCGGTCTGCTGAACGTCGTCGTCACCGACATCGCCGAGATCGGCGACGCGCTGCTGACCCACCCGGTCCCCAAGGTCATCTCCTTCACCGGCTCCGACAAGGTCGGCCGTCACGTCGCCACCGTCTGCGCGCAGAACTTCAAGCACGCCGTTCTCGAACTCGGCGGCAACAGCGCCCTGATCGTCCTCGAGGACGCGGACGTCGACTACGCCGTGGACGCGGCCGTCTTCAGCCGCTTCGTGCACCAGGGCCAGGTCTGCATGGCCGCCAACCGGATCCTGGTGGACCGCACGCTGGAGGAGGAGTTCACCGAGAAGTTCGTCGCGAAGGTGAAGACCCTGCGCGTCGGCGACCCCGCGGACCCCGCCACCCACATCGGCCCGCTCATCAACTCCCAGCAGGCGGAGTCGGTCTCGGCCGTCGTCGAGCAGGCCGTGGAGTCCGGCGCGACGGCCCTGCTGCACGGTTCGGCGGACGGCAACCTCGTCTCCCCGTCGATCCTGTCCGGCCTTCCGGCGGACGCGCCCGTCCTGAGCCAGGAGATCTTCGGCCCGGTCGCCCTCGTCATCCCCTTCGACGGCGAGGACGAGGCGGTACGGATCGCCAACGACACGCCGTACGGGCTGAGCGGCGCCGTGCACACGGGTGACATCGAGCGGGGTGTACGGGTCGCCCGGCGCATCCACACCGGCATGATCCACATCAACGACGGCACCGTGGCCGACGAGCCGATCGTGCCGTTCGGCGGCGAGAAGCACTCGGGCGTGGGCCGGCTGAACGGCGACGCGATGATCGAGGCCTTCACCACCCAGAAGTGGATCTCGATCCAGCACGGGCGGAGCCGGTTCCCGTTCTAGGACCGTAGCTGTCCGCAAGGGTTCGTAGCGTGGTGGGTGTCGGGGAGAGAAGAGCTCCCCGGCACCCACCGAGTCGTCTGGAAGGCGGACATCATGGTTGCTCTTGTTCCCGCGGAGGCCCAGGGTGACGAGCGCGGAGCGTTCCTCAACTTCATCGAGGCGCAGCGGGCCGCGCTCCGCCGCGCCGCCCTCGGCCTCACCGAGGAGCAGGCGGCGAGCCGCCCCAGCGCCAGCGCGCTCAGCCTCTCCGGGCTGATCAAGCACGTCGCGGAGGTCGAGCTCAACTGGCTGCGGCTGGCCCAGCAGACGCGCAACGAGCGGCAGCGCACCCAGGAGACCTGGGGCGACGGCTTCCGGCTCGTGGAGGGCGAGAGCGTCCCGGCGACGCTCGCCTTCTGGGAGAACGTGGCCAAGGAGACCGAGGAGTTCGTACGGTCGGTGCCCAGCCTGGACGAGACCTTCCCGCTGCCGCCCGCGCCCTGGTTCCCGAAGGACGGCCGGGTCTCGGTCCGCTGGATGCTGCTCCACCTGGTCCAGGAGATGGGGCGCCACGCCGGGCACGCGGACATCATCAGGGAGTCGCTGGACGGCCGGGACTCCTTCTCGCTGATCGCGGAGGAAGAGGGGCGCGAGTAAGGGCGCGTACCCTAGTCAAAATTGACTAGGAGGTACGAGGGTGTCAGCGATCCGGCTACTTGTCCTCGGCGCGGTGCGCCGGCACGGGCGCGCCCACGGCTACCAGATCCGCAACGACCTGGAGTTCTGGGGCGCGCACGAGTGGTCCAACGCCAAGCCCGGCTCGATCTACCACGCGCTCAAGCAGATGGCCAAGCAAGACCTGCTGCACGCCTACGAGATCGCGCCGAGCACGGCGGGCGGACCACCGCGCACCGAGTACGAGGTGACGGAGAAGGGTGAGGCGGAGTACTTCGCGCTGCTGCGCGAGGCGCTGACCACGTACGACCAGAAGATGGACGTGCTGTCCGCGGGGATCGGGTTCATCGTCGACCTCCCTCGCGCGGAGGTCGTGGAGCTGCTGCGGCAGCGGGTGCGGGCGCTCGACGAGTGGCGCGCGGCCGTCACCGAGTACTACACGCCGGAGGGCGGCCCGGGGCAGCTCGGGCACATCGGCGAGATCATGCACCTCTGGGTCCACTCGGCCGACGCGGGAAAGGAGTGGACGCTCGGGCTTATCGAGCGGATCGAGGCGGGTGCGTACTCCTTCGAGGGGGAGGGCGGGGAGCCCTTCCTCGGGGTGCTCGCGGACGGTGAGGAGAACCCGTACTCGACGGGCGGACCTGACCCGGAATTCGATTAATCAAGTTTGACCAATCGGTTTGGGTGGCATACCTTCGATCGAGTGGTCAAGTTTGACTACTGGCTTGGAGGGCTGGAATGACTGACGCGATCGTCGTCGAAGGCGCGCGGAAACGGTACGGCGACAAGCGGGCGCTCGACGGCCTGGATCTGAGGGTGGGGCGCGGCACGGTGCACGGGCTGCTCGGCCCCAACGGCGCGGGCAAGACCACGACGGTACGGATCCTGGCCACGCTGCTGCGGCACGACGAGGGGCTGGTGCGGGTGGCGGGCTTCGACGTCCGGGCCCAGGCGCACGAGGTGCGGCGCAGGATCGGCCTCCTCGGGCAGCACGCGGCCGTCGACGAGGAGCTGGGCGGCCGGCAGAACCTGGAGATGTTCGGGCGGCTGTACCACCTCGGGGCCCGGCGGGCGGGCGCGCGGGCCGACGAACTCCTGGAGCGGTTCGGCCTCGCGGACACCGGACGCAAGCCGGTCAAGCAGTACAGCGGCGGCATGCGCCGGCGCCTCGACCTCGCGGCCTCGCTGATCACCGAGCCGGAGGTGCTCTTCCTGGACGAGCCGACGACGGGGCTCGACCCGCGCGGCCGCGGCGAGGTGTGGGAGTCGGTGCGCTCGCTGGTGGGCGGCGGGACGACCGTCCTGCTCACCACGCAGTACCTGGAGGAGGCCGACCAGCTCGCCGACCGGATCTCGGTCGTCGACCACGGCCGGGTCGTGGCCGACGGAACGGCCGACGAGCTGAAGGCGAAGGTCGGCGGGGACCGCGTCGACGTCGTCCTGCGGGACGCCCGGCGGCTCGACGAGGCGGTGCGCCTGCTGCCCGCCGGTCGGTCCGAGGCGACGGTGGACATCGACCGGCGGCGGATCAGCGTGCCCGTCACCGACCGGATGGCGGCACTGGCGGAGACCGTACGTGCCCTGGAGGAGGCCGGGATCGAGGCGGAGGACATCGCACTGCGGCGGCCGACCCTCGACGAGGTCTTCCTCCGGCTGACGGGCGATGCGAAGGACGGGCGGGCAGCAGAGGACGGGCGGGCGAAGGGCGAGATGGCGAAGGGCCAGGACGCGGAGGTGGCGGCATGAGCGCGGCGTACGTGATGAGCGACTGCTGGACCATGACCCGGCGGGAGCTGGCCCACTGGGCGCGGCAGCCGGTCGTCGTGGTGGTCGGCCTCGCCTTCCCGGTCATGATGATGCTGATGTTCGGCTATCTCGTCGGCGGTGGCCGGGAGATCGAGGGTGCGTACGTCGACTACCTCGTGCCCGGCATGCTCACGCTGACGATGGTCTTCGGCCTCGAGGCGACGATGACGGCCGTCACCCAGGACCTCAACAAGGGTGTGATCGACCGCTTCCGCTCGATGCCGATGGCCGACGGGGCGGTGCTGGTGGGGCGTTCGGCCGCCGACATGCTCCAGTCCGCCGCGGGGCTGCTGGTGATGGCCGGTGTCGGCCACGCGATCGGCTGGCGCGCGCACGGCGGCGCCGGAGCCTTTCTGGGCGCGATGGGTCTGCTGCTCCTGCTGCGCTTCGCGATGCTGTGGATCGGGATCTACCTGGCGATGGTCGCGGGGCGGCCCGAGCTGGTGATGGCCGTGCAGATCCTGGTCTGGCCGGTCGGCTTCCTCTCCAACGCCTTCGCCTCGCCCGACTCCATGCCGGGGTGGCTGGGCACGGTCGTGGAGTGGAACCCGATGTCGGCGACGGCGACGGCGGTACGGGATCTGTTCGGCAACCCGGGCGGCGAGCCGGGGCATGTGACGGCGGCGGTGGTGTGGCCGCTGCTGCTCCTCGCCGTCTTCCTCCCGCTGGCGGTACGGAGGTTCAGGAGGCTCAGCGCGTAGTGGGAACCCGAACCGGTCGAGCGGTGTACCTAAGGCAGACGGTTCACCGCGGACCGGGCGAGGGACAGGGGGACGGGGGATGCGCAGGGTCAAGATGTGCGGGATGGCCGGCGCCGTCGTGGCGCTGGTGCTGACGGCTTGCACGGGGGAGGGGCGCGCGAGGGACCCGGGGGTTTGGGGTTCTTCGGACGCCGGCCGTGCTTCGGACGCCGGCCGTGCTTCGGACGCCGGCCGTGCTTCGGGCGGGGCGGGTGCACCGGGCTCGCCGCCGCCGCGGATTCCGTCCGGGCGGGAGCTGCCCGGGTGGTCGCACTCCCTGGGATTCGCCTCCGACGGCAGCGGGTTCGCCCTGCTGGCGGACTGCGTGGGCGACGAGCGGGTCCCGGAGAACGGCTTCTGCCGGCAGCATGTGGCCGTCCTCGACCGGGGCGCGAGGAGCTGGGCGCTGAGGCGGTCCCCGCTGCCCGAGACGCGGGGCACGGACGGTGTCTCCTCGCAGCTGCGGGTCCTGGGGCCGGGGCGGGCCCTCGTCGAGGAGGGCGGCGCGGAGCCGGAGGCGCGGCGGAGCTGGTTCACCCGTGACGGTGGGCTGACCTGGCACGAAGTCGACGGACGCTCCAGCGGTACGGCCCCGGTGATACCGGCCGGGGCCGTCCTCACCACGGACTGCGCGCAGCCCGCCGACGGCTCCGTGGACGACTGCGCCCGGGAGCGGCTGGTCGTGATCTCCCCCGAGGACGGGCGCCGACGGGCCCTGGCCCAGGAGCCGTTGCTGGGGGCGCGTCCGAGGCCGGCCGAGGTGGCGGAGCCCGACGGCTCCTGGTGGGTCTCCGGCACCGACCCCCTCTCGCGCCGGGCGGCGGTCGCCGTCTCCCGGGACCAGGGACGCAGCTGGTCGGTGAGCAGGCTGCCGAGCCCGACCGCCGAGCCCGGCTGGTTCACGGCGGTCGCGGTCGGTCCTGACGTGGTCTACGCGGCGGAGATGGGGGAGTTGAAGGGCGGCGACCCGGTCAAGAACCCCATGCGGGCGCTGCACCGCTCCCGGGACGGCGGTCGCACCTGGCAGCGGATGTGGACGACCGGGCCGATGGCCGAGCCCCGCACGCTCCTGGGGATCCCCGTGCCGGGTCCCGGTGGCCGGGTGCTGATCGGCGCCGAGGACCGGGAGTACGTGAGCGTCGACGGGGGCCGCAGCTTCCGCCCCTCCGGTGAGAGCACGGCGTACACCCGTCGTACGCCCGCAGGGCTGCTCCGCTCCAGCGCCGGCTGTCTCTACGACATATCGGTCGACGGCGGGCGCTGGGCGGAGTTCGCCCTGGGGTGCGAGGGCGAGTCGTTCTGAGCTTCTCTCCTGCTCAGTGGTGGAAGGAGGTGGCGGCAGCCTTGTTGTCGGTCGACGGGCCGGTCTGCCGCCGCAGTTCGGGCATTGCGCGGTTCAGGTCCCCGATGAACAGATCCGCGAGGTCGGCCGAGAAGCCGTTGCGGCAGACCACGCGCAGCACGGACAGGTCCTCCCGGTTCGCCGGAAAGGTGTACGCAGGGACGAGCCAGCCGCGCTCCCGCAGTCGGCGCGAGACGTCGAAGACGTCGAAGCGGCTGATGTCGGGGGCGGTGGTGAAGGCGAAGACGGGCAGCTGATCGCCGTAGGTGAGAAGGCGGAAGTCGCCCATCGCCTCGATCCGTTCGGCGAGTCCGCGGGCCACGTCCCGGGTGGTCTGCTGCACCGCCCGGTAGCCCTCGCGGCCGAGCCGCAGGAACGTGTAGTACTGCGCGACGACCTGCGCGCCCGGCCGGGAGAAGTTGAGGGCGAAGGTCGGCATGTCGCCGCCGAGGTAGTTGACCCGGAAGACGAGTTCCTCGGGCAGCTCGGCCGGGGAACGCCACAGGGCCCAGCCGACGCCTGGATAGACCAGGCCGTACTTGTGACCGGAGGTGTTGATCGAGGAGACACGCGGCAGCCGGAAGTCCCAGACCAGGTCGTCGTCGACGAAGGGGGCGATCATCGCGCCGGACGCGCCGTCGACGTGGACGGGGATGTCGAGGCCGGTCCGTTCCTGGAGGGCGTCGAGGGCGGCGCAGATCTCCGCGACCGGTTCGTAGGAGCCGTCGAAGGTCGAGCCGAGTACGGCGATGACACCGATGGTGTTCTCGTCGCAGAGCGCGGCGGCCGACTCGGCGTCCATGTGGAAGCGGTCGCCCTCCATGGGCACGAGCCGCGCCTCGACCTCCCAGAAGTTGCAGAACTTCTCCCAGCAGACCTGGACGTTGATGCCCATCACGAGATTGGGCCGGGCGCTGCCCGGATAGCGGTCGGCGTTCCGCTTGGCCCAGCGGCGCTTGAGGGCCATGCCGGCGAGCATGCAGGCCTCGCTGGAGCCGGTGGTGGAGCAGCCGACGGCGGCCGAGGGGTCCGGGGCGTTCCATAGGTCGGCGAGCATGGCCACGCAGCGCCGCTCCAGTTCGGCGGTGCGCGGGTACTCGTCCTTGTCGATCATGTTCTTGTCGCGGCACTCGGCCATGAGGACGCCTGCCTGGGGTTCCATCCAGGTCGTGACGAAGGTGGCGAGGTTGAGGCGGGAGTTGCCGTCGAGCATCAGCTCGTCGTGGACCAGCTGATAGGCGCTCATGGGCGGCACCGGACCGTCGGGGAGCCGGTGGATCGGCGGGGCCTCGGTCATGCCACCGACCGGGTCGGCTTCGCCGTAGAAGGGGTTGAGGGCGAGGTGCCGGTCGGTCTCGGTCTCGGCGGGACCCTTGTGCAGTGGCATGGGGAGTCCTTCCAGGAATGGTCAGTGCAAGGGGGCGCCCGACTCGTCCAGTTCGAGCTGGGGGCGGCCGGTGACGACCAGCCAGGCGGGCAGGGTCGCGAGACAGAGCAGGGCGAGGAGCGAGGTCGAGGAGGCGACGGCAGCGGCGACGAAGAGGCTCACCCAGCCCTGTCGGGTGGTCGCCATCAGCACACCGAGCACGCCGCACGAGACGGCGACGGCCGGGTGGATCTCGGGGACGAGGGCCTGGGCCAGCATGCCGAAGGCGGTCCCGATGAACACGGCGGGGAAGATCCGGCCGCCCACGAATCCGGACGCGGCGGCGACCAGCAGGGCGGCGAGCTTGACGACGGCCATCTTGGCCAGTTCGCCGGACGACCAGCCGCCGAGGTTGTCGGCCAGCTCCTTCATCTGGTCCAGGCCCTTGAACAGCGTCAGTCGCCCGCCCAGCACGCCCAGCAGACCCAGGATCAGGCCACCGACCGGCAGCATGATCATCGGATGGCGCAGCCGGTGGAAGGCGCGGTGCGCGTAGGGAAGGCCGTAGCAGCAGAGGAGACCGAAGAGGGCCGCCGCGGTGGCGACGACCATGGCGGCCAGCAGATCGCTCCACCCCGGGTCGTCGATCTCCGGGAGGCCCAGATCGAAGCTCGGGTGTTCCAGGAGCGACGTGGTCATCGCCCCCGCGCCGGCGGCGATCAGCGGGGCGAAGAGCCGGTCCCACAAGGAGCCCTTGCCGTCGGGCTGGCGGGTCAGGGCCTCGGAGATGACCAGTGCCGCGGCGACCGGTGTGCCGAAGAGCGCGCCGATGGTGGCGGAGGAGGCGAGCGCGACCCAGAAGGCGCCCGGCACGGTGGGCAGCAGTTTGCGGCCCGCCCAGTAGGTGAGCGCGATGTTGGCCGCGATGATCGGGTTCTCCGGGCCGAGGCTGACGCCGCCGGCCAGGGTGAGCGTTCCGGCGAGGAGCAGCCCGGGGACGACCCCGGGCGCCAGCGGCGTGCCTCCGAGCCCGGTCTCGGCCGGGTCGGGGCCGGTGTGTCCCGGCACCTTCCAGATGACGAGACCGACCGCGACACCGGTGGCGGTGAGCATGACGATCGTCCAGAGTGCCGAGTAGTCGCCGATTCCCAGCGCGCTGGGAAGGTCGTCCCAGAGCACATGCTGGAACTCCTCGGAGAGCCACTCGATCGCCAGGAAGAGCAGAGCTGCAGCGACTCCGATCAGGAGGGCGGGCACGATCTGCGGCAACAGGGTTCGCGCGGGCGACCGGGGGGTCGGGGGCGGGGGCTCGGACGACGGTTTATCGATGGCCACCGCCCCACCATAGGGCTACAAAAGCCGCATAACATCCCGAGAGTTGGGGGTGTCGCCGCCCAGTCAGGTGCGAGGGGCGATCACCGCCGCCGTGCCGTAGGCGCAGACCTCCGTCCCCACGTCCGCCGCCTCGGTCACGTCGAAGCGGAACATCAGCACGGCGTTGGCGCCGCGTGCCTTCGCCTGCTCCACCAGCCGCTCCATCGCCTGGTTGCGGGTCTCCACCAGAGTCTTCGTCAGACCCTTCAGCTCCCCGCCGACCATCGACTTCAGGCCGGCGCCGATCTGACTGCCCAGATGCCGGGAGCGCACGGTCAGCCCGAAGACCTCGCCGATCACCTGCCGGACCTCGTGGCCGGGAACGTCGTTCGTGGTGACGACCAGCACGTCCGGCTGCGGCCCCTGACCGCCTCCGTACTCCTCCATGCCCATACGTATCCACCTCCTGGCCACCAGCGTCGGCCCGTCCGCGCACCGCCGCACCCCGAAGGGGTCCGGTGGGATGCCCTTGGAACCCGGAGCCGTAGGAATGCGTTGATACTTTGGGGCAGCCGTCCCCCGCCCCCACCGACCGCAGGAGCCCGGAACCCGTGAATACGCTTGCCCTCGGACCGAGCTGGCTGGACCCGGACTATCTCATTCAGACCTTCGGTCTGATCGGCGTCCTCGTCATCGTCTTCGCCGAGTCCGGACTGCTCATCGGGTTCTTCCTGCCCGGCGACTCGCTGCTCTTCACCACCGGCCTGCTGGTCACCACCGGCAAGCTCGACACGCCCCTGTGGCTCGTCTGCACGCTCATCGTGGCCGCCGCCATCATCGGCGACCAGGTCGGCTACCTCTTCGGCCGCAAGGTCGGCCCGGCCCTCTTCAGGCGCCCCGACTCCAAGCTCTTCAAGCAGGAGAACGTCGAGAAGGCGCACGAGTTCTTCGAGAAGCACGGCCCGAAGTCGCTGATCCTGGCCCGCTTCGTACCGATCGTGCGCACGTTCACGCCGATCATCGCCGGTGTGAGCCGGATGAACTACCGCTCGTTCATCACGTTCAACGTCATCGGCGGTGTGCTCTGGGGCGCGGGCGTCACCCTGCTCGGCGCCTCCCTCGGCAAGATCGACTTCGTGCACGAGCACATCGAGATGATCCTCATCCTGATCGTCGCGATCTCCGTGGTCCCGATCGTGATCGAGTACCTCCGCGCCCGCTCCCAGTCCAAGAAGGCCAAGGCCCAGGAGGACGAGAGCGGCCACGACGGCCCCGGCAACCCCAACGCGGGCGGCCGCGGACGCCACGCCCGCCGCTGACGTCCGACGCCCGACGCCCGACGCCCGACGACGCCCGCCCCCGCCGACCACGGCACGGGGCGGGCGTCGCGCGCTCCCGCCCCATGCCGTGGCCGGCCGGGAGCCGGCGCACGAAGTCCCGCGCCGGTGGCGGCCGGGGTCAGAAGCCCCTCGTACGCTTCGCCGCCCGGCGGGCCGCCGCCGCGCGCGGAGCCTGCATGAAGAGGCGGGCCAGCTCGCCTCCCAGGTTCACCCCGATCGCGATCGCCAGGGCCAGGGCCGCCGCCTTCGCGAGGGAGGCGAAGCCCTGGTCCAGGTTGTTCTGGGCGATTCCGAGCACCCCGAAGTACGTCGCGGAACCCGGCAGCAGCGGCCCGATCGCCGCCGTCACGTACGGCAGCGACGACGTGTGGTTGTACCGGGCAGCCAGCTGCCCGAACAGACCCACCAGACCTGCCGCCACGGCCGTCGCCATCACCGCCGACCCACCGGCCGTCACCGCGATCGACGCGTAGATCACCCACGCCACCCCGCCGTTCAGCGTCGCGAAGAGCACCGTCTGCCGCGACTGCTGCAGCAGGATCGCGAACGTCGCGCACAGCACCATCGACGCCAGGATCTGCACCACCGGCCGCTCGACCGGATTGAGGACCCCGTCCGGGTTCAGCTGCGCGTCGAACTGCACCGCCAGGTACAGCACCGACAGCACCCCCACCACGATCGCCACGAAGAAGTACCCGACCTCCAGGAGCCGGGCCGAGGCCGTGATGTAGAAACCGGTCAGACCGTCCTGCACGGCCGCCACGAGGGCACGTCCGGGGATCAGGGCGAACAGACCACCCGTGATGACCGCCGAGGGCCGCAGATCGGCGTGCAGCAGCGTCAGCAGCACCCCCATCGCCGCCGGAGGCATCGCCGCGACCAGGAACTGGTAGAACTCCGGCAGCCCGCGACCCGCGCACAGCCATGCCAGCCGGTCGCCGAGCACCGCGCCCAGCGCCGCCACCATGAAGACCGTGAACCCGCCGCCGAGCAGCACCGACGCCGCCCCCGCCAGCACACCCGCCGCCGCCGACAGCACCCATCCGGGGTACGGGTGCCGGTTGCGCCGGATCTCCGCCAGTCGCCGGTACGCGTCCTCCGGCGAGACCTCGTCCGCGTTGATGTCGGCGAGCAGCTGGTAGACCGCCTCCAGCCGGGTGTAGTCCGTGCCCCGCCGCCGTACCGTCCGGTTCGCCGTGACCGGGTCGTCCACCAGCGACGGCTGGTGCGTGATCGACAGCAGCGTGAACGTCACCGTCGGCTCGCACCGGTCCAGACCGTAGGCACGGCAGATCGCGAACATCGCGGCCTCGACGTCCTCCGCGCCCTCCCCGCCCGCCAGCAGCAGCTCGCCGATACGCAGGGTCAGGTCGAGCACACGGCCCACCGCGGGCCCCGCCTCGTCCTCCTTGCGCGCCGTCTCCGGCACCGGCCGCTCCCCGACCGGCAGCCGCAGCATCGTCCGCATCCGGTCCTGCCACGGCGCGTCCGCCGGCAGCCGCACGAGCGGCATCCCGTGGGCGGGTGTGAAGGCCGGCGGCGCGTTCTTCGCGGAGTACGTCGACGGCGTCGCGAACGCCGAGCCCTCGGGCTCGGCCGGCGGCTCCGGAGCCAGCCCCTCGGGAATGGCGAACTCGGAGGTCGGATGCTCCTCCTCCGGCACCACCGGCTGTTCGACCCCCGCCGGCGGGATGAAGGCGCTGCGCGCCTCGTCCGACTGCGGCTTCCGGTCCTCCGGGCCGTCCGCCTCCGCGACCACTCTCTTCGCCCTCACTCCCATGCGCGCTTGTCTGCCCAGTATGGGCACGGGCATACGACAGCACGCGAGACGGGCGGCGCACCCGCACGAGGTGCACCGCCCGTCACAGCTTCAGCAGGGACCCACTCAGTGGGCGCCGCCCTGCGCCTCCAGGCGCTTGTAGGAGGCCTCGATCTCGGCCTCGGCCTCGGCGCGGCCCACCCAGTTGGCGCCCTCGACCGACTTGCCCGGCTCCAGGTCCTTGTAGACCTCGAAGAAGTGCTGGATCTCCAGGCGGTCGAACTCCGACACGTGGTGGATGTCGCGCAGGTGCTCGACGCGCGGGTCCGACGCGGGGACGCAGAGCAGCTTGTCGTCGCCGCCGGCCTCGTCCGTCATGCGGAACATGCCGATGGCGCGGCACTTGATCAGGCAACCCGGGAAGGTCGGCTCGTCCAGGATGACCAGCGCGTCCAGCGGGTCGCCGTCCTCGCCGAGGGTGTTCTCGACGAAGCCGTAGTCGGCCGGGTAGCTGGTCGAGGTGAAGAGGCGACGGTCCAGGCGGATACGACCCGTCTCGTGGTCGACCTCGTACTTGTTCCGCGACCCCTTCGGGATCTCGATGGTGACGTCGAACTCCACGGGTGGCTCCTCCTGAATCAACACATGTGAATGCCTGCGGCAACGCGCAGTGATTAAGTGTCCCTCACGCCTGTGTGTGATCGCGAAAGGGGCTGGTCAGCAATGCCGGAGCCGAGGACCTGGCAGCTCACGGCGTGCTCCGCCGTACTCGGCCTGGTCCTGGCCGCCGGAGCGGCGACCGCCGCCGGCCCGTGGGACAACGGTCAGCGTAAGGCCGAGCGCGCCCGCGCGGCCGCCGCGACCCCGACAGGTGGCGCACATCACGCGGAGAAGCGGCCCCCCGCGGGCCCGCCTCAGGGGCCCGCCCCGGCCCCCAGCGCCGCCGGAGTGCTCCGCGCGCTCGACACGCCCCCGGCCGCCCTGAAGGACGACCTCGCCGCCGTCCTCGTACCGCTCCTCGCCGACCCCGGCCTCGGCCCCCTGCGCACCGCGTCGGTCGTCGACGCCACCACCGGCAGGCAGCTCTACGGCGAGGGCGCCACGACCCCGATGACCCCCGCCTCCACCATCAAGATCGCCACCTCGGTCGCCGCTCTCTCCGCCCTCGGCCCCGACCACCGCATCCCCACCACCGTCGTCGCCTCCGCCGACGGCCGCACCGTCACCCTCGTCGGCGGCGGCGACCCCACCCTCGACCGCGCCCGCCTCAAGGCCCTCGCCACCGCCACCGCCCGCGCCCTCGAGGACCGGGGCACCACCGGTGTACGGATCACCTACGACGCGGGCCTCTACCGCGGACCGGCGCGCCACCCCATCGGCCCCAACGAGAACATCGCCCCCGTCAGCGCCCTCATGTTCGACGAAGGGCGCCTCGACGGCTCGCACAGCGGCCCCGCGCCCCGCGCCGACGACCCGGCCCGCGACACCGCCACCGCCTTCGCCGAACTCCTCACCAAGGCCGGTACGAAGGTCCAGGGCGCCCCCGCCCCCGGACGCGCCCCCCAGCCCGCCCAGGGCGCCGAGCCCGCCCAGCCCGCCGAGCCCGCCCAGGGCGCCGAGCCGGCCCACGGTGCCGCGCCCGCCCGGGGCGCCAAGGCCGCCCCGCTGGCCCGTACCGAGTCCGCACCGCTCTCCGACCTGGTCGAGCGCACCCTCACCCACAGCGACAACGACCTCGCCGAAGCCCTCGCCCGCCAGACCGCCCTCGCCCGCAAGCAGCCCGCGAGCTTCGCCGGCGCCGGCAAGGCCGTCCGCGCCGAACTCACCGCCCTCGGCCTGCCCACCACCGGCACCCGCTTCGCCGACGGCAGCGGCCTCTCCCGCGACAACCGGCTCTCCGCGGCCCTGCTCACCGGCCTCCTCACCCGAGCGGCCGACCCCGACCGCCCCGCCCTGCGCCCCGTCCTGACCGGCCTGCCCGTCGGCGGGTTCAGCGGCACCCTCCAAGGCCGCTTCGACACCGGGCCCGCCACCACCGGCGCCGGACTCGTCCGCGCCAAGACCGGCACCCTCACGGGCGTCAACACCCTCGCCGGAACCGTGGTCACCCGCGACGGCCGGCTCCTCGCCTTCGCCTTCCTCGCCGGCCGCACCCCCTCCCCGTACACCGCCCAGCCCGCCCTCGACCGCCTCTCCGCCGCCCTCGCCCCCCAGGGCTGATGGCGAACGAACACTCACCGAACGGGCGTCGAGAACGTACGGTTGACGCATGACGAGCATCGGTGGTGCCGAGATGGTCGACTGGAACCTCGCGGTCGCGACCGCGACCCGACTGGTGAAACCCGGACCCGAGGTGAGCCGGGAAGAGGCCCGCGACGTCGTCGCGGAGCTCCGCAGGCACGCCAAGGCGTCCGAAGAACACGTCAGGGCCTTCACCCGGATGATCCCCGAGGGCCACGAACCACGGGACACCCCCGTCCTCGTCGTGGACCGTACCGGCTGGATCAAGGCCAACGTCGCCGGCTTCCGCGAACTGCTCTCCCCGCTCCTCGACAAGATGCAGGAACGGCGCACCAACACCCCCGGCGGCAGCGTCCTCGGCGCCGTCGGCGGCAAGGTCACCGGCGTCGAACTCGGCATGCTGCTGTCGTTCCTCGCCTCCCGCATCCTGGGCCAGTACGAGACCTTCGCCCCCGCCACCCGCGAACTGCCCGCGGGCGACAACGGCGGCGGCCGCCTCCTGCTCGTCGCCCCCAACATCGTCCACGTCGAACGCGAACTCGACGTCGACCCGCACGACTTCCGCCTCTGGGTCTGCCTCCACGAAGAGACCCACCGCACCCAGTTCACCGCCGTCCCCTGGCTCCGTGACCATCTGCAGGGCGAGATCCAGTCATTCCTCGGAGCCACCGAGGTCGACCCCTCCACCGTCGTCGAGCGACTGCGCGAAGCCGCCCAGGCCCTCGCCGGCAGCCGCCCCGAAGGCGAGGAGGGCGAACCGAGTCCCTCCCTCGTCGAACTCGTCCAGACCCCCGAACAGCGCGAGATCCTCGGCCGTCTCACCGCCGTCATGTCCCTTCTCGAAGGACACGCCGACTACGTGATGGACGGCGTCGGCCCCGAGGTCGTCCCCTCGGTCGCCGACATCCGCGAGAAGTTCCAGCAGCGGCGCGCCCGAGGCGCCTCCCGCCTCGACCTCGCCCTGCGCAAGCTCCTCGGCCTCGACGCCAAACTGCGCCAGTACCGCGACGGGGAACGCTTCGTACGGGCCGTGGTCGACGAGGTCGGCATGGACGGCTTCAACCGCGTCTGGACCTCCCCCAACACGCTCCCCACCAAGGCCGAGATCGCCGCACCGGCGGACTGGATCGCGAGGGTGCACCGTAAGGCAGACTCGTGAGACGGGTGCGACGTACGACGGAAGAACACACCGCCAATCACCCATCCGAGGGACCGTAGACCAGGGGTGGGGCGTGCAATGCTCGGGTAACGGCCAGGTTCTGTCACCATCGACGCACTCTGAGTGACCGAACCCCCTCTTCCGACCGTTAAGACTCCGACCGAGGCACCCCACTCCTCCACGAAGGGCACCGGACATGGGTCCCCATCCTGCGGTCGCGGCGATACGCCTGGCGGTCCGCCGCGTACTCCACGACGTCATCACCGAACACAGCACCGAGCTCGGTACCGAACCGAACACCGGGCACGGCACCGAACCGAGCGCCGAACGGCGCACCGCCCCCGCACCCGACCGGGAGCCCCTCGTCCTCGTGGCCTGCTCCGGCGGCGCCGACTCCATGGCGCTCGCCTCCGCACTCGCGTTCGAGGCCCGCAAGCTCGCCGTCCGGGCCGGCGGCATCACGGTCGACCACGGCCTCCAGGACGGCTCCACCCAACGAGCCGCCGAGGTCGCCGGACGCATGTCCGCACTCGGCCTCGACCCGGTCGAAGCCGTCACCGTGACCGTCGGCCGCGAAGGCGGCCCCGAAGCCGCCGCCCGCGACGCCCGCTACGCCGCACTCGACGCCGCCGCCGAACGCCACGGCGCCACCGCCGTCCTCCTCGGCCACACCCGGGACGACCAGGCCGAGACCGTCCTGCTCGGACTCGCCCGCGGCTCCGGCATCCGCTCCCTGTCCGGCATGGCCGCCGTCTCCGGCGCCTCCGGCCGCTACCGCCGCCCCTTCCTCGAGCTCGACCGGCAGACCGTCCGCAAGGCCTGCGTCGCCCAGGAGCTCGCCGTCTGGGACGACCCCCACAACGCGGACCCCGCGTACACCCGCTCGCGACTCCGCCACGAAGGCCTCCCCGCCCTCGAGAAGGCCCTCGGCAAGGGCGTCGTCGAAGCCCTCGCCCGAACGGCCCAGCTCTCCCGCGACGACGCCGACGCCCTCGACTCCTGGGCCGCCGACGCCGAATCCGCCGTACGCGACGAATCCGGCCGACTCGAATGCGCCAAGCTCTTCGGACTCCCGCCGGCCGTACGCCGCCGCATCCTGCGCCGCGCCATGATCGCCGAAGGCGCTCCCGCCGGCTCACTCTTCGCCCGCCACATCGAAGAAGTCGACCGGCTGATCACCGGCTGGCGCGGTCAGGGCGCCATCAATCTGCCCGGCCGCGTCGAGGCACGGCGGCAGGGTGGCAGACTGGTCATTCGGCAAGGCTGACGCAAGCTGCAACGAAAGTGACCCGGGTGAACGAGAAGGACATGGGCACCGACCTCAAGTCGGTGCTCATCACCAAGGAAGAGATCGACGCGAAGCTGGCCGAGCTGGCCGCGAAGATCGACGCGGAGTACGCGGGCAAGGACCTGCTCATCGTCGGAGTCCTCAAGGGCGCCGTGATGGTGATGGCGGACCTGGCGCGCGCGCTGTCCACCCCCGTCACCATGGACTGGATGGCCGTCTCCTCCTACGGCGCCGGCACCCAGTCCTCGGGCGTCGTCCGCATCCTCAAGGACCTCGACACCGACATCAAGGGCAAGCACGTCCTGATCGTCGAGGACATCATCGACTCCGGCCTGACGCTGTCCTGGCTGCTGTCCAACCTCGGCTCGCGCGAGCCCGCCTCCCTCGAGGTCTGCACGCTGCTGCGCAAGCCGGACGCCGCCAAGGTCGCGATCGACGTGAAGTGGATCGGCTTCGACATCCCCAACGAGTTCGTCGTCGGCTACGGCCTCGACTACGCCGAGAAGTACCGCAACCTCCCGTTCGTCGGCACTCTCGCACCGCACGTCTACGGCGGCTGAGGCACGGGAACCCGTACCGCCCTCCCGCCGTTGGAGCAAGGGAAGGCGGTCACGGGTCACCAGCCTGAGGTACCGTCCGAAGAACAGCTTTTTCTCATAGCAGCTCTCACAGCAGCATTTACCTACGGGCAGGAGGGACGGGGCGTTCTCGCTCCGTATGGATGGACGTGAAGCGATACTTCCGTGGGCCGGTCATGTGGATCGTGCTGGCCGTCCTCGCCGTGGTCGTGCTGATGCAGGTCGTCGGCTCGTCCGAGGGCTACAAGACGGTGGACACCAGCAGGGTCGTCCAGGCGATCAATGACAAGCAGGCCGACCAGGTCAAGCTGACGACCGGCGACGAGCAGGTCATCAAGGTCGAGCTCAAGAAGGGCGCCGACAAGGACAAGTACGGCGGCAGCACCAAGATCCAGGCCAGCTACATCGGTGACCAGGGCGCCAACCTGACCACCACGCTCCAGGAGCAGTCCGCCTCCGGCGACCTCGACAAGGGCTACACCGTCTCCCCCGAGCGCCAGAGCCCGTTCCTGTCGGTGCTGCTCTCGCTGCTCCCCTTCGTCCTCATCGTGGTCGTCTTCCTGTTTCTGATGAACCAGATGCAGGGCGGCGGCTCCCGAGTGATGAACTTCGGGAAGTCCAAGGCCAAGCTCATCACCAAGGACACCCCGAAGACCACCTTCGCCGACGTGGCGGGCTCCGACGAGGCCGTCGAGGAGCTCCACGAGATCAAGGAGTTCCTCCAGGAGCCGGCGAAGTTCCAGGCCGTCGGCGCCAAGATCCCCAAGGGCGTGCTGCTCTACGGCCCGCCCGGAACCGGCAAGACCCTCCTCGCGCGCGCCGTCGCGGGCGAGGCCGGCGTGCCGTTCTACTCGATCTCGGGTTCCGACTTCGTCGAGATGTTCGTCGGTGTCGGTGCCTCCCGTGTCCGCGACCTCTTCGAGCAGGCCAAGGCGAACGCCCCGGCGATCGTCTTCGTCGACGAGATCGACGCCGTCGGCCGTCACCGCGGTGCCGGTCTCGGCGGTGGCCACGACGAGCGCGAGCAGACCCTCAACCAGCTCCTCGTCGAGATGGACGGCTTCGACGTGAAGGGCGGCGTCATCCTGATCGCCGCCACGAACCGCCCGGACATCCTCGACCCGGCCCTGCTCCGCCCCGGCCGCTTCGACCGCCAGATCGCGGTCGACCGCCCGGACATGCAGGGCCGTCTGGAGATCCTCAAGGTCCACCAGAAGGGCAAGCCGGTCGCCCCGGACGTCGATCTGGGCGCGGTCGCCCGTCGCACGCCGGGCTTCACCGGTGCCGATCTCTCCAACGTCCTCAACGAGGCGGCGCTCCTCACCGCCCGCTCGGACAAGAAGCTGATCGACAACCACTCCCTGGACGAGGCGATCGACCGCGTGGTCGCGGGCCCGCAGAAGCGGACCCGGATCATGTCGGACAAGGAGAAGAAGATCACCGCGTACCACGAGGGCGGTCACGCCCTGGTCGCGGCGGCCTCGCCGAACTCCGACCCGGTCCACAAGATCACGATCCTGTCCCGCGGCCGGGCCCTCGGCTACACGATGGTGCTCCCGGACGAGGACAAGTACTCGACCACCCGCAACGAGATGCTCGACCAGCTGGCCTACATGCTGGGCGGGCGGGCGGCCGAGGAGCTCGTCTTCCACGACCCGACCACGGGCGCGGCGAACGACATCGAGAAGGCCACGGCCACCGCTCGCGCGATGGTCACGCAGTACGGCATGACCGAGCGGCTCGGCGCGATCAAGTTCGGCGGCGACAACACCGAACCGTTCCTGGGCCGTGAGATGGCGCACCAGCGCGACTACTCGGAAGAGGTCGCCGCGCTGGTCGACGAAGAGGTCAAGAAGCTCATCGAGACCGCGCACAACGAGGCGTGGGAGATCCTCGTCGAGAACCGAGACGTCCTCGACAACCTGGTCCTGCAGCTCCTGGAGAAGGAGACGCTGGGCAAGGAGGAGATCGCCGAGATCTTCGCCCCGATCGTCAAGCGGCCGGCCCGCCCGGCCTGGACCGGCTCGTCCCGCCGCACGCCCTCGACCCGTCCGCCGGTGCTCTCCCCCAAGGAGCTGGCACTGACGAACGGCGCGAACGGCTCGTCGGCGACGACGGCGACGGTGGAGACCACCAAGGCGATCGAGGTCGCCCCGGAGGACACCCCGGAGTCCTGACCCCGGCCCCCCGGAATGGAAGCCGCGCCCCCACAGGTTTTAGCCTGTGGGGGCGCGGCTCATTTCCGCGCACGACAGTCAGAGGGAACGAGGCACAGATGACCGACCCGGTGACGCTGGACGGCGAGGGCACGATCGGCGAGTTCGACGAGAAGCGCGCCGAGAACGCCGTACGAGAGCTCCTCATCGCGGTCGGCGAGGACCCGGACCGCGAGGGTCTGCGCGACACGCCGGCGCGGGTGGCGCGGGCTTACCAGGAGATATTCGCGGGACTGCGGCAGGTGCCGGAGGACGTGCTGACGACCACGTTCGACCTCGGCCACGACGAGATGGTGCTGGTCAAGGACATTGAGGTGTACTCGACATGTGAGCACCATCTCGTCCCGTTCAGGGGCGTCGCCCACGTCGGCTACATCCCGTCGACCTCCGGAAAGATCACGGGGCTGTCGAAGCTGGCCCGCCTGGTCGACGTCTACGCCCGCCGCCCTCAGGTCCAGGAACGGCTGACCACGCAGGTCGCCGACTCGCTGATGGAGATCCTGGAGCCGCGCGGCGTGATCGTCGTGTTCGAGTGCGAGCACATGTGCATGTCGATGCGCGGAATCCGCAAGCCGGGCGCGAAGACCATCACCTCGGCCGTACGCGGCCAGCTGCGGGACCCCGCGACCCGCAACGAGGCCATGAGCCTCATCATGGCGCGATAGGCCGCCTGAGGCCCGCGTGGGCTACGACGTCGTCTCGCGCGTCATCAGGTACGCATGTCCGCCGTCGGGGTCGCCGTAGAAGAAGAACAGCTTCAGCTCTTCGTGCTGATCCCGGTCCACGTGGAAGGACCACGCGTAGGTCGTCGGCAGATCGGAATCGGCGATGGCGGCGGTCGTCGAGGAACGTCTGTCCACCCGTGTCCGGTCCGTCAGTGAGAGCCGGACGATCTGTCCGCCGTCGTCGTCGGACAGTTGCCAGGTTCCCTTACCGGACAGGCGCCAGCCGTCGTCGAAGTCGAAGTCCTGCCCATCGAGCTTCTCGAGAACGGCTGTGCCGTCCTTGCGCAGCACCACGCGGGTCCCTTCGACGTTCTCCCAGCCGCCGGCGATTTCGGCCGTCGTGGCGTCGTGGACCCCTGTCCCCTCGTAGTA
The DNA here is from genome assembly GCF_055563155.1 of Streptomyces sp. NPDC013317. Classification (NCBI taxonomy): domain Bacteria; kingdom Bacillati; phylum Actinomycetota; class Actinomycetes; order Kitasatosporales; family Streptomycetaceae; genus Streptomyces; species Streptomyces sp. NPDC013317. The sequence goes on along the minus strand of NZ_JBVHDX010000008.1, from coordinate 63,588 downwards.
CTGATAGGGGCCGGCGCATGCCGTGAGAACGGTGAGAGCCGCCATCAGGCCGACAAGGACCGCTCCCCACCGACGCAGTCTGTTTCCGCTCGCCATCGAGGCCCCCCAGCCGTTTCGCCCCGCCGGCAGGGGCGGGTCGTGGAAGGTACCTTGCCAGAGCCGCTGAACGTGTTCAACTTTTGATGGGCGCGCTACGCCACCGGAGCCGTGCCCTTGCCGTTGTGGTCGTCGTCTTCCGGGAGTTTGCAGACTCGCTCCAGGAAGAGGGCCGCCGCGATCACGCCGATGCCCGCGAGGACCGAGAAGCCGGCGTAGATCGCCTGGTCGCGGCGGGCCGGGATGTCCAGGGAGCCGAGGAGGAAGACGCCCGTGCCGCCGTACATGCCGGCGACCAGGGCGGCGACCAGGGCGCTCGCCTGGCCGAAGACCACGGCGCGGGCCGCCATGAGCGGCTCGACGCCCTTGGCGCCGGGGCGGCGCTCGCGCTGGGCCTTGAGGCGGGAGCGGATCGAGAGGGCCGTCGCCGTGAGGACGACCGCGATCGACGCGAGGACGATGGGCGCCGCGAGCGGCACGCTCGGCAGGGTGCCCACCGCGTCCCAGAGGCGCGCGGCGCCCCAGGACAGCACTCCGGCCACGATGAACAGTCCGGCGAGAACCTTGAGCCGCAGTTGTTTCACCGGGTGTCCTTCGTGTCGTCTCGCGGTCGGTCTTCCACGAGCCTAACGACTACTCGGGCAGACGGAGTTCCAGGTCGGCGCGCGGCACGACGCCGGTCCGGCCGACCAGGGTGAGCAGCTCCGCGACCGTACCGTGTCCGGGCAGCTGGGCGTCGGGGTCGACGTCGTGCCAGGGGGCGAGGACGAAGGCGCGCTGGTGGGCGCGGGGGTGGGGGAGGGTGAGGACGGGGTCGTCGGAGACCACGTCGGCGTACGCGACGATGTCGACGTCGATGGTGCGGGCGCCCCAGCGCTCCTCGCGGACCCGGTGGAACGCCTCTTCGACGGCGTGGGCCCGCTCCAGGAGGGAGCTGGGCGGCAGGGTGGTCTTCACGAGGGCGACCGCGTTGAGGTACGAGGGCTGGGTGCCGGGCTCGACACCCCAGGGCTCCGTCTCGTAGACGGGGGAGACGGCCTTCACCCGGAGGCCGGGGGTGTCTTCGAGGGCGTCGACGGCGCCCTGGAGGGTCTCCAGGCGGTTGCCGAGGTTGGCGCCGAGGGCGATGACGGCCCACTTGGGGTTGGAGAGGGTCACGTCGGCGGCGTCGACCGCCTCGACGACGGAGACCGGTACGGGCTGCACGGTCGGGTCGCTGTGCGTGGCTTTCATACTCGGCTCCGGGTGATGGTGATGGTCACGTCGTCGAAGGGGACCGTGATCGGCGCGTCCGGCTTGTGGACGACGACCTCGACCTCCTGGACGCCCGCGTGCTTGAGGCACTGCTCGGCGATCCGCTCGGCGAGGGTCTCGATCAGGTCCACGGGCTCGCCCTGGACGACGTCGACGACCTCTTCCGCGACGACGCCGTAGTGGACGGTCTTCGTCAGGTCGTCGTCGGCGGCCGCGGGCCGGGTGTCCAGGCTGAGGACGAGGTCGACGATGAAGGTCTGGCCTTCCTCGCGTTCCTTGGGGAAGACGCCGTGGTGTCCTCGGGCCTTGAGGCCGCGCAGCGCGACACGATCCACGCGAATCACTCCTGCTGTCGTAGTTCTTGTGGCCACGCAGCCGGGTGCGGACGGCCGGGTGTCCGTAATCGAATCTACCTGCGAGCACCGACAGCACGTGCCCATGGGGGTTCGGGGCGGCGGCCATAGGGGCTGGGTGCGGCCCCTACCCAGGGGGCCGGATTCCAATCCCGGGCGTCACCCGATCGGTCCCCGGATCCCGTCAGGCGCCGGGTTCCTCGTCCTCTTCGTCGTCGGTTTCGGTGAGGACGGGGGAGCCGTGGTGGGACCAGATCTTCCACCCCTCGAATGTGCGGCGGAACACATTGGTGGCGACGACGAGCTGGCCCACAAGAGGGCCGAGTTCGGCGCCGTCCTCGGCGGGTCCGCCGCTGAGGATGTTCTCGGTGCAGGTGACGACGGCCACGTCGCCGCCGAGGGAGACCTTGACGTCGGTGAGGAAGAACTGGATGTACTCGGTGTTCGCCATGATCAGCGCGTACGACCGGAGGACCTCGCCGCGTCCGGAGAGGACGGGCCAGCCGGGGTGGACGCAGCTGATGGGGGTGGCGCCGTCGTCGAGCCAGAGGGTGGAGATCTCCTCGAAGTCGCCGCGCTCCATGGCCTCGTAGAAGGCGGTGTTGGCGGCCTCGACCGCTGCGGTGTCGGTCTGGTGGGTCACCTGGCTCCTTCGACGGCTCTGGCGACTCGGACGGCGTCCGCGGTGGCTCTGACCTCGTGGACGCGGACGGCCCAGGCGCCTTCGTGGGCGGCGATGGCGGAGACGGCGGCGGTGGCGGCGTCGCGTTCGCGGGCGGGCGGCGGGTTGGCGCCCTCGCGGGTGAGGACGTGGCCGAGGAACCGCTTGCGCGAGGCGGCGACGAGCAGGGGGCGGCCGAGTGCGCGCAGTTCGGGGAGGTGGGCGACGAGGGCGAGGTCGTGGGGTGCGAGCTTGGCGAAGCCGAGGCCGGGGTCGATGACGATCCGCTCGGGCGGGATGCCGCCCTCGACGACGGCCTCCATGCGCCGGCGCAGCTCGGCGAGGACTTCGCCGACGACGTCGTCGTAGACGGCGAGGCTGTTCATGTCCTGGCTGAAGCCGCGCCAGTGCATGACGACGAAGGGGACCTCGGCGGCGGCGACGGCGGGGACCATGCCGGGGTCGGCGAGGCCGCCGCTGACGTCGTTGACGAGTGCGGCGCCCGCTTCGACGGCGGCCCGGGCGACGGAGGCGCGCATGGTGTCGACGGAGACGGTGACGCCTTCGGAGGCGAGGCCGCGGACGACGGGGACGACCCGGCGGAGCTCCTCCTCCTCGTCGACGCGGCTGGCGCCGGGGCGGGTGGATTCGCCGCCGACGTCGACGAGGTCGGCGCCTTCGGCGACGAGGTGGAGCCCGTGCTTGACGGCGGCCGTGGTGTCGAACCAGCGGCCGCCGTCGGAGAAGGAGTCGGGTGTCACGTTGACGACGCCCATGACCGCGCAGCGGTCCCACTCCGGAAGGCCCAAGGCCGTGCCCCGGCCGATCGACGTACTCATATGCCCAGCGTAGGGCCCGGGGCGCGGGTCGGGCCCCGCGGACCTTCCGGGATGGCCGGGCGGGGACCCCGGGGAGGGTCCGCGCCGGGTCATGCGGCGCGGACCTCCCGGTCGGCCTGCGGGGCGACGATGTGGGTGCAGGGGCGGGGCTCCGCGGCGGCGCCGCGGCGGGCGAAGGGGCGGGGCAGCCGGAGGTCGACGAAGCCTTCGGCCTGCATGGCGGCGAAGCCGATGCGGGGCAGGTCGCGGCTCTTGCGGTAGACGACGAAGCGGGGTTCCCACCGGGGCCGGAACTTGGCGTTGAACTTGTACAGGGACTCGATCTGGAACCAGCGGGAGAGGAAGACGAGCAGTCCGCGCCAGAGGCGGAGGACGGGGCCGGCGCCGATCTTCTCGCCGCGGGCGAGGGCGGAGCGGAACATGGCGAAGTTGAGGGAGACGCGTTCGATGCCGAGGCGGGGGGAGTCCTGGAGGGCGGCGACGATGAGCAGCTCGTTCATGCCGGGGTCGGCGGAGCGGTCGCGGCGCATGAGTTCGAGGGACATGCCGTTCGGGCCCCAGGGCACGAAGTGGATGATCGCCTTGAGGTCGCCGTAGGGGGAGGCCGTGCCGTCCTCGTCCGTCTTGTGGGCGGTCGCTATGACGGCGTCCCCGTCGCCGGGGTCGCCGATGCGGCCCAGTGCCATGGAGAAGCCGCGCTCGGTGTCGGTGCCGCGCCAGTCGGCGGCGGCGCGGCGGACGCGGGCGAGTTCGCCGTCGCTGAGGTCACGGACGCGGCGGACCTTGGTGGTGTAGCCATTGCGTTCGATCCGCTTCACCATCTGGCGCACGTTACGCATGGCGCGCCCGGAGAGGGAGAAATCCGCGACGTCCACCACCGCCTCGTCGCCGAGTTCGAGGGCGTCGAGGCCGGTCTCGCGGGTCCAGACCTCGCCGCCGGTCTCGGAGCAGCCCATGACGGCGGGGGTCCAGGAGTGGGCCTGGGCCTCGTCCATGAAGCGGTCGATGGCACCGGGCCAGGCTTCGACGTCGCCGATGGGGTCGCCGCTGGCGAGCATGACGCCGGAGACGACGCGGTAGCAGACGGCCGCCTTGCCGCTGGGGGAGAAGACGACGCCCTTGTCGCGGCGGAGGGCGAAGTGGCCGAGGGAGTCGCGGCCGCCGTGCTTGTCGAGGAGGGCGCGGAGCCGGGTCTCGTCGTCCTCGGTGAGGCGGGCGGCGGGGTGCTCGGGGCGGAAGGCGAAGTAGATGGTGGTGAGGGCGGTGAGCATGCCGAGGGCGCCGAGGGAGTAGCCGACGGTCCAGTCGGCGCCGCCGGTGTAGCCGACGGGGCCTTCGAAGCCGAAGAGTCCGTACAGGACGTGTTCGAGGCGGTCGGTGAGGCTGGGGCTGCCGATGACGCGGCGCGGGTGGGCGCTGACGATGACGAGCCCGAGGAGGATCGACCCGGCGCCCATGAGGACGAAGTTGGCGAGCGCCTTCCAGCGGCTGCGGGGGTCGGGGAGGGCGGCGAACTGGTTCCGGTGGCGCAGCAGCAGGGCGAGCAGCGCGAGGGAGAGCAGGACGCCGACGACGGAGTGGCGCCAGACGAACTGGGCGACGGCGCCGAGCGGCAGAAGGACGACGGCGGCGCGCCAGGCGCGGCGCTTGTGGCGCTTGAGGCCGTGGGCGAGGAGCAGGAGCAGGACGCCGGCGCTGAGGGAGAGGGCCGCGGAGAGCGGCCCGAGAGTGCCGGGCAGGACTTCGGCGAGGGCGTGCATCCGGCTGGCCCGGAAGCGCGGGAAGACGCCCGCGGCGATGTCGATCAGGCCGATGAGCGTGCAGGCCGTTCCGACGAGTGAGGGGACCTTGCCGGGGCGTGGTCCGCGCAGAATCCGGCGTACCCGAACCGGAACCAATCCTGATTTGTCCCCATCTACCGTGACAGACATCGCTTCCCGTGCTTCCCGTGGCTCCGCGAAAGATTCGTTCTCCGTCGGCCGCGCGGTGGTCAGGGGCGGGCCGTTCCGGAGGTTTTGCGCTTTCTAGGACGGCCGGGCGGGGGAGCGGGTTCATTCGGCCACAGGAAATTCTCAGGAAGAGAGCTCGGGCGTCTCATGGGTCTCACCAGCAACAAGGTTCTGGCGCTGGCCGTCGTGCTGGCGGTGGTGCTGTTCGCGGCCACGGTCTGGCTGTGGCCGCGCCTTGCGCGCGGCGGGGTGCGGCCCGTGCTCGGCAGGATCGGGCTGCTGCTCGCCACCCAGCTGGCGCTGTTCGCCTCGGTGGGGCTCGCCGCGAACAAGTCCTTCCTCTTCTACGGGTCGTGGGCGGACCTTCTGGGGCAGGAGCAGGACATGGGGGTGGTCGTGGACCACTCGGCCGGCTCGAAGGACATCAGGGTCGTCGGGAAGCAGGCGCCGGACGTGCCCGGCGCGTCCCGGCCCTCGATCGGGGGTCAGATCCAGAAGGTCGTCGTCACCGGCCGGAAGTCCGGCATCGACTCTCCGGCGTACGTGTATCTGCCGCCGGAGTACTTCCAGAAGGAGTACGCGTCGAGCACGTTCCCGGCCGCCGTGGTGCTGACCGGCTACCCGGGTACCGCGGAGAACCTGCTCAAGGGGCTGAAGTACCCGAAGACGGCGTTCACGCAGGCCAAGGAGAAGAAGATGCGGCCGATGATCCTGGTGATGCTGCGGCCGACCGTGGCACCGCCGCGGGACACGGAGTGCGTGAACGTCCCGGGCGGGCCGCAGACCGAGACCTTCTTCGCCGAGGACCTGCCGAAGGCGGTCTCGGAGACGTACCGGGTGGGGACGAAGGCGCGGAACTGGGGGTTCATGGGGAACTCGACGGGCGGATACTGCGCGTTGAAGATCGCGCTGCACCACCCGGACCGGTTCGCGGCGGGCGCGGGTTTCTCGGCGTACTACAAGGCGGCCGAGGACGTCACGACGGGCGATCTGTTCCACGGTGACGACAGGGCGCGCAAGCGGGCGAACCTGCTGTGGAGCCTGGACCACCTGCCGCAGGGCGCGTCGTCGTTCCTGGTGACGACGTCGAAGCAGGGCGAGGGGAACCTGCGCGGGACGCGAGACTTCATCAAGAAGGTGAAGGCCCCGGCGCGGGTCTCGTCGATCACGCTGGAGAGCGGCGGGCACAACTTCAACACCTGGAACCGGGAGATCCCGTCGGGCCTCGTGTGGATGAGCGGCCGGCTCAGCGCGAACTGAGCTGCTTGGGGGAGTCCGGCGACTCCGGCGACTCCTGGGAGTCCTGCGGGGCCGGGGAGGCCGCGCGCAAGGCGCGGTGGACGGCGGCCGGGGTGAGGACGCCCGCGTACCGGCCGCCTTCGGCGGGGTCGGTGACGGGGAGCCAGCCGGTGTCGTTCTGCAGGAGCGCGGCGAGCGCCTCCCGGAGGGTGGCGCCGAGCGCGACCGGCTCCGGGGCGGGGCGGGTGCGGCCGGGTTCGTCCGCGGAGACCCAGCCCGTGACGCGGCCCTCGGCGTCCAGGACGACGGACCAGGGGGCTCCGGGGGACGGCTGCTCTCCCGCGCGGACCACCGGCACCTCCTCCAGGGCGGCGGCGCCCACCGCGGTGACCGAGAGCCGCTTCAGGCCGCGGTCCGAGCCGACGAAGTCGGCCACGTAGGGGGTCGAGGGGGCGCCCAGGACGGTCGCCGGGGTGTCGAACTGCTCGATCGTGCCCTGTCCGTAGACGGCGATACGGTCCCCGAGCCGGACGGCCTCCTCCAGGTCGTGGGTGACGAGCAGGACCGTCTTGCGGACCTGGGCCTGGAGGCGGAGGAACTCGTTCTGGAGGTGCTCGCGCACCACCGGGTCCACGGCGCCGAACGGCTCGTCCATCAGCAGCACCGGCGGGTCCGCGGCGAGCGCGCGGGCGACGCCGACGCGCTGGCGCTGGCCGCCGGAGAGCTGCTCGGGGTAGCGGCCGCCGTAGACCTTCGGGTCGAGGCCGACCAGGTCGAGGAGTTCGGCGGCGCGGGCGCGGGCCCGGGCGCGCGGGGCACCGAGGAGGTGCGGGACGGTCGCGGTGTTGTCGAGGACCGTGCGGTGCGGGAAGAGGCCGACCTGCTGGATGACGTAGCCGATCCGGCGGCGCAGCTGGACGGGGTCGATCCCGGATATGTCCTGGCTGTCGAGAAGGATCCGGCCCTCGGTCGGCTCGATGAGCCGGTTCACCATCTTCATCGTGGTGGTCTTGCCGCAGCCCGACGGGCCGACGAGCGTGACCAGTTCACCCTCGGCGACCTCGAAGGAGAGGTCGTCGACGGCGGTGGTGCCGTCCGCGTACCGCTTGGTCACATGCTCGAACCGGATCATGTTCCTCATTCTGACGCCTGATCGACGGGTGCGTGTGAAGGGCGTGTTGCCGCAATGTGGCGGTCCTCGGCGATTGTCGGTGCCGGGGGTTAGGGTCGACCAGACACGTGTTCGGCACGGCTGGTGACCGGGGGAGGGTACATGAGCGCGGCGAACTGCCTGGTGACGAACGACTGGATCTGCGGCGAGTATCTGCGCACCCGGAGCCAGGAGTTGACCGACGCGCTGCTCCAGCACGTGGGGATCACGGTCGTGTCGGTGCTCATCGGCATCGCGGTCGCCTTCCCGCTGGCGCTGCTCGTGCGGGCGCGGCCCCGGTTCGCCGGACCGGTGCTCGGACTGACGACGCTGCTCTACACGATCCCGTCGCTGGCGATGTTCTCCCTGCTCCTGCCGCTCTTCGGGCTCTCCGCGGCGCTGGTCGTGACGGGTCTCGTGCTCTATTCGCTGACGATTCTCGTACGGAACACGGTGGCCGGCCTGGACGCGGTCCCCGCCGAGGCGCGGGAGGCCGCGCGCGGGATGGGGTACGGCTCGGCGCGGATGCTGTGGGAGGTCGAGCTGCCGCTCGCACTGCCCGCGCTGATGGCCGGAATACGGATGGCGACGGTCTCCACGATCGCGCTCACGACGGTCGGTTCGATCGTGGGGCGGGGCGGTCTGGGCAACCTCATCGAGGACGCGCTGCCGACGTTCTTCAAGGCGCAGGTGCTCGCCGCGTCGGTGCTGTGCGTCCTGCTCGCGGTGGCCGCGGATCTGCTGCTCCTCGGTGTGCAGCGGCTGCTCACGCCGTGGACCCGCATACGCACGGCGCCGGGGGGCGAGTAGAGGCATGGGAATCATGGCGGACGCCTGGGGCTGGCTGGGCACCGGCGCCAACTGGGCGGGCGACGGCGGGGTGTGGCACCGCCTGGGGGAGCACGTGTACGTCAGCGGGGTCGCGCTGCTGCTGGCCTGCGCCGTCGCACTCCCGCTGGGGCTCGGCCTCGGACATGTCGGCCGGGGCGGCGCGCTCGCCGTCAACGTCTCCAACGTGGGCCGGGCGATACCGGTCTTCGCGGTCCTGGCCCTCTTCATGGTGTCGCCGCTGCGCAACGCCGGCTACGTCCCCACGGTGATCGCGCTGGTGCTGTTCGCCGTGCCGCCGCTGCTCACCAACGCGTACGTGGGCATGCGCGAGGTCGACCGGGCGGTGGTCGAGGCCGCACGGGGGATGGGGATGTCGGGCGGACAGGTCTTCCGGAAGGTCGAACTCCCGCTCGCCCGGCCGCTGATCATGACGGGGTTGCGTTCGGCCGCCGTGCAGGTGGTCGCCACGGCGACCATCGCGGCCATGGTCGGCCAGGGGGGCCTGGGCCGGATCATCACCGCCGGGTTCAACACGTACGACACCCCGCAGGTCGTCGCGGGCGCCCTGCTCGTGGCCCTGCTCGCCCTCGTGGTGGAACTGGTGCTCGTGGGGGCGGACCGACTGCTCGGACGGCGCGCCTGAGGACCGACGGAACCGCTTGTGACGACGGAACGACGACTAGACCTACTGGGAGTGATCTCGTGAGCAGGACCTCGCGTATCGCGGGTGCGGTACTGGGTACGGCGGCGCTGGCCGTCTCGCTCGTCGCGTGCGGCGGCGACAGCCTGGAGGAGGGCAAGGCGGGCGGCGGCGGCGCGTCCGGTGGGAAGAAGGGCTCGCTCGTCGTCGGCGCGGCGGCGTTCACCGAGTCCAAGGTGCTCGCGGAGCTGTACGCGCAGGTGCTGAACGACGCCGGATACTCCGCGACGGTCACCACGGTGAAGAACCGCGAGCTGTACGAACCGTCCCTCGAGAAGGGCGAGATCGACGTCGTACCGGAATACGCGGCGACGATCGCGGAATTCCTCAACGCGAAGGTGAACGGCCCGAAGGCGCCCGAGGAGAAGCCGGTCGCCTCCGGTGACGCTGCCGCGACGGTGGAGGCGTTGAAGAAGCTCGCGGAGCCCCGTGGACTGAAGGTCCTCGCGGTCGGCGAGGCCGTCGACCAGAACGCGTTCGCGGTGTCGAAGGAATTCGCCGAGAAGAACAAGCTGAAGACGCTTTCGGATCTCGGTGCCGCCAAGCTGAAGGTGAAGATCGCGGCCGGCGACGAGTGCGAGATACGGCCGTTCTGCGCTCCGGGTCTGAAGAAGACCTACGGGATCGACGTGACGGGGATCGACCCCAAGGGCGTCGGCACCCCGCAGTCCAAGCAGGCGGTCAAGGACGGCGTGGACCAGCTGGTGCTGACCACCACGACGGACGCCACGATCGAGAGCTTCGGGCTGGTCTTCCTCGACGACGACAAGAAGCTGCAGAACGCCGACAACGTGCTGCCGGTGGTCAATGCCAAGGACGCCGGATCGCCCGAGATCGCGGCCGCTCTCGACAAGATCACAAAGGTCCTCACCACGGCCGATCTCGCCGAACTGAACCGCAAGGTGGACGCCGAGCGGGCGAAGCCCGCGGACGTGGCGAAGGCTTATCTGGAGTCGAAGGGCCTGGTCAGCAAGTAAGGCTCCGGTAAGGGGAGTCGGCCCGGTCGATACCGGGGCTCGGCCACGACGACGAGAAGTGGCCAAGAGATTGCCGGGCCGACACCCCACACGGCGCCTACGCACGGTAAATTTCAGGCCATGCCACGTGGACGCCACCGCCATTCACCTCCCCTGCACAAGCTTCTGCCGCCCTCCGCGGTGGCCGGAGCATCGGCCGTCTGTGCCGCGGGCGCCTGGCTGCTCGCCGATCCCGTGGCCCTGCGGCTGCTCGTGGCCGCCGCGGCGGCGGCCGCCGTCACCGGTGGCGTCATCATGCGCAGTTGGGACCGGAGTGCCGGACGCCAGGTCGCCGAGCTGACCCGGGCCCGCGCCGCGGACCAGTGGAAGACCGAGGAGCGCATAGCCGAGCTCGAGGCCGACCTCGACGAGTCCCGCGAGCTGCGGGCCAAGCTCGACGCCAAGCTGCGCGCCAAGCGGGTCGAACTCGCCGGTCTGCGCGGCGAGCACGCGGCGCTGCTGCGCCGGTACGCCAACGCCGAGACCGAGCGGGCCAGCGCCCTCGAAGGCCGCAGGCAGCTCGCCCTGGAGGCGACCACCCCGGCCAGGGAGCTGCCGGCCGCCGGGTCCACGCCGACCCCGGCCCTGTACCGCCAGGCCGCCGACGCCCTGCGCAACCTGGCCCGCAACGCCGCCGCTCAGGAGGCCCGCCGGACGACGGAGGCCGCCCGCAGCCGCGATCTGGCCGAGCGCGCCCGGGAGACGGAGGAGCCGCAGGGGAAGCACGCGGCGGCCGCCGGGAGCGAGCCGCACGCTCGACCGTCGACCGCCGTGGTTCCCGCGTCCTCCGCACTGCCCGCGGTCCGCGCCGTCCCGGTCGCGAGCGCGATCGTCCCGTACGCGGGCCGGCGCGCCGCGCGCCCCGAGGGAGGCTTCGACTTCTTCGGTACGCAGAAGGAGGCGGCCGCCATCGAGGCCGTCCAGGACGCCGACCTCGCGGACGTGGTGGGCGAGGAGGTCCTCGCGACCGTCGCGCGCCGCACCCCCGAACAGCGGGCGATCGGCAAGGTCATCGACCTGACCGCGCACGACGAGACCGAGCAGATCGACGTGGCGGAGCTGCGCGGCGCCGTCGGCTCGTGACGATCAGGGCGCTCGCCGCCGGGGAGGTCACGGCGGTTCGGGACGAGCTGATCGCCCTCTGCGCGCAGGCGTTCTCCGGCCCGCCCTGGCACGAGCCCCCACGCGGGGCCCTGCGGACGGTGGACCGGCTGCTCGGCCGGCTCTCCGCGGGACAGCCCGGCTTCCGCTGCGTCGCCTCGCTCGACCCGGAGGGCGCCCTGACCGGGTTCGCCGCGGGCTGGCGTGACACCGCGCTCTCGGGCGGTCCGGAGGCGTTCGAACTCGGCGAACTCGTCGTAGCCCCCGCCCATCAGGGCCGCGGCCTCGGCCGAGCGCTGCACGACTCGCTTCTCGCGGAGGCTCCCGTGCCCCGGCTGCTGATGACCCTCGACGTGCCCGAGCTGCGCGGCCGCTACGAGCGCTGGGACTGGCGCGTGGTGGAACGCCGGCGTCCGGAGAAGGACCCCAGGGACTTCGTGGTCATGCGCCGGAACTGACACCCGCGCTCCGGTCGGCCGCGCACCGGCCGGCTACTTGTCGATGTCGCCGACGACGAAGAAGAGCGAGCCCAGGATCGCCACCATGTCGGCGACGAGGGTGCCCGGCAGCAGCTCCGTCAGCGCCTGGATGTTGTTGAACGACGCCGAGCGCAGCTTGAGCCGGTACGGCGTCTTCTCACCCTTGGAGACCAGGTAGTAGCCGTTGATGCCGAGCGGGTTCTCGGTCCAGGCGTACGTGTGGCCCTCCGGTGCCTTCAGCACCTTCGGCAGCCGCTGGTTGATCGGACCAGGCGGCAGCTCGCCGAGCCGGTCGAGACAGGCGTCGGCGAGATCCAGGGAGTTGTGGGTCTGGTCGAGGAGGCACTCGAAGCGGGCGAGGCAGTCGCCCTCCTGGCGCGTGACGACCTCGAGCGTGTCCTGGAGCTCTCCGTAGGCCAGGTACGGCTCGTCGCGGCGCAGGTCGAAGTCGACGCCGGAGGCGCGGGCGATGGGGCCCGAGACACCGTACGCGTGCGCCGTCTCCGCGGTCAGGACGCCGACGCCCCGCGTACGGCCCCGGAAGATCTCGTTGCCGACGACCAGCTTGTCGTACACGTCCATCCGCGACCGCACGTCGGCGACGGCCGCCCGCGCCCGGCCGAGCCACCCGGCGGGGAGGTCCTCCTTGAGCCCGCCGACCCGGTTGAACATGTAGTGCATCCGGCCGCCGGAGACCTCCTCCATCACGGCCTGGAGCTCCTCGCGCTCCCGGAACGCGTAGAAGACCGGGGTGATACCGCCCAGTTCGAGGGGGTACGACCCGAGGAACATCAGATGGTTGAGGACGCGGTTCAGCTCGGCGAGCAGCGTCCGCGTCCAGACGGCCCGCTCGGGGACCTCCATGCCGAGCATGCGCTCGACGGCCATGACGACACCGAGCTCGTTGGAGAAGGCGGAGAGCCAGTCGTGCCGGTTGGCGAGCATGACGATCTGGCGGTAGTCGCGCGCCTCGAAGAGCTTCTCGGCACCGCGGTGCATGTACCCGATGACCGGCTCGGCCCGCTGGATGACCTCACCGTCCAGGACCAGCCGCAGCCGGAGCACACCATGGGTCGAGGGATGCTGCGGCCCGATGTTCAGCACCATGTCGGTGCTCTCCGCCGCCCCGCCGATTCCGACCGTCGTCTCCGTCATGGTCGCCAGTATCCCCTGCGCCACAACCGTTGTGGGCACCTGTTCCGCAGGGCGGAACAGGTGGGCACGGCTCCCGGGCGCGGTGCCCCGTCAGGACCGGCCGCCCCCGGTGCCCGGGCCGCTCGGCCCCGGCACCCTCCGCGTCAGCCACAGGAAGTCCCCGAGCCCCCCGCGCGCGGTCAGCTCGGCCGCCTCGCCCGCCGCCCCGAGCGCCCGGACGTACGCACGGGGGTCGCTCGACGCCAGCGCGAGCGGCGGCCGCTCCCCGCTCACCCCCAGCCGACGCAGCGCCTCCCGCTGCGTGACCAGCACCCCGCCGCCCCGGGCGCACGCGTCCATCGCCACGTGCGCCGTGACGTCGCACGAGCCGTCCGGCACCGCCGGCACCTCCCGCCCCGCCCGGAACCCGGTCAGCGTCCCGAACGGCGGCCTGGACTCCCGTACATGCCCGTAGTCCACCGCCACCGCCGTCCCCGCCGCCAGCGCGCCGGCCGCCGCCGCCCAGGCCTCGTCCCGCGGCCGCCCGATCTCCGCCCGCTCGCCGGGCTCCGCGAGCGGCCACCACCGCTCCAGCCACTCCGCGTCCGGCCCCTCGACGGGTGGCCCCGGCCGCTCGGCACCGTCCGCCGCCCGTACCTCGACGTAGCGCACGACCCCCGCCTCGTCGACGCTCGCGACGTCCACCGGCACGTTGTCGAGCCACTCGTTCGCGAACAGCAGTCCCCGGACCCCGTCCGGCACCCGGGCCGTCCACTCCACCCGCGGGTCGAGCCCCGCCGGCCGCTCCGCGCGCTCGACGCCGTACGCCCGTACCGAAAGCCCCGCCGGTACGGCGGCCAGGACGCCCGTCACCAGTTCACCGCGGCCCGCGCCCAGGTCGACGAAGTCGACCTCGTCCGTCCCCAGCTCCTCCGCCACCTCGGTCAGCAGCCGCGCGACGGCCCCCGCGAAGAGCGGCGAGGCGTGCACCGAGGTGCGGAAGTGCCCGGCCGGCCCCTCGGGGCGCAGAAAGAAGCCGCCGGGGCCGTACAGCGCCCGCTCCGTGGCCTCACGCCACCCCTGCCACTGACACGTCTCATCCGTCACACAGGCCAGTCTCCACCTTGCGGAGTACGGTCCTCGCGTCAAGGATCGACCCCACGGTTGACCCCTGCACCTATCCACCTTCCCTACGCTGGGTTACGTGCAGCGCCTCTACGACTTCCTCCGCAGACACCCGACGGGCGTCGACACCTTCTGGGCCGTCGTCCTCTTCGGGTTCTCCCTGTTGTGGGTGGTGTCGGACTCTCCTGGGGCCGGCCACCCCGCCGCGTACGGACTCGTCGCCGCGCTGTTCAGCCTCGTCGTCGCGCTGCGCCGCCGAGAGCCCGAGAAGATGCTCGTCCTCACCGTCGTGCTGGGCCTCGCCCAGCTGACCCTCGGGCTCCAGCCGTTCTTCGCGGACTTCGCCATGCTGGTGATCATCTACACCGTCGCCGCCCACGACGGGCCGCGCTGGGCGTCCCGTCTCGCGCTCGCCGGCGGTCTCAGCGCCGCCACGCTCTCCAGCCTGAGATGGCCGTCCGAGACCAGCCCGGGTTCGGCCCTCGCGCATGTCTTCTTCACCGTGATCATGACCGTGCCGTTCGCCCTCGCCTGGGTCCTCGGCGACTCCCTGCGCACCCGTCGCGCCTACTTCGCACAGCTGGAGGAGCGCGCCTCCCGCCTGGAGAAGGAGCGCGAGGCCCAGGCCAAGGTCGCCGTCGCCGCCGAGCGCGCCCGGATCGCCCGCGAACTGCATGACGTCGTCGCCCACAACGTCTCCGTGATGGTCGTCCAGGCCGACGGCGCCGCCTACGTCCTGGACTCCTCCCCGGAGACGGCCAAGCAGGCCCTGGAGACGATCTCCTCGACCGGCCGTCAGGCGCTGGCCGAGATGCGCCGGCTGCTCGGCATCCTGCGCACCGGCGAGCACCAGGAGGCGGGGGAGTACGTGCCCCAGCCGGACGTCGAGCAGATCGAGGACCTGGTCGAGCAGGTGCGCGGGGCCGGGCTGACCGTGGACTTCCGGATCGAGGGCACCCCGCGTCCGCTGCCCAGCGGCGTCGAGCTGACGGCGTACCGGATCGTGCAGGAGGCCCTCACCAACACGCGCAAGCACGGCGGCCCGGACGCCGGGGCCAGCGTCCGCCTGGTCTACTTCGACGACGGTCTCGGGCTGCTCGTCGAGGACGACGGGCGGGGCGCGACCCACGAGATGTACGAGGACGGGGGCGCCGACGGCCGCGGCCACGGCCTGATCGGCATGCGGGAGCGGGTCGGCATGGTCGGCGGCACCCTGGACGCGGGACCGCGCCCCGGGGGCGGCTTCCGCATCAGCGCCCTGCTCCCCCTGAAGCCCGCCCACTGACGATCCGAAGGAACCACATGTCCATTCGCGTGATGCTCGTCGACGACCAGGTGCTGCTGCGCACCGGTTTCCGCATGGTGCTCGCCGCCCAGCCGGACATGGAGGTCGTGGCCGAGGCGGGGGACGGTGTGGAGGCGCTGGAGGTGCTGCGTTCCACGGCCGTGGACGTGGTGCTGATGGACGTGCGGATGCCCAAGCTCGACGGGGTCGAGACGACCCGGCGGATCTGCTCGGAGCCGGATGCCCCCAAGGTGCTGATCCTGACCACGTTCGATCTCGACGAGTACGCCTTCTCGGGGCTGAAGGCGGGCGCGAGCGGCTTCATGCTGAAGGACGTGCCGCCGGCCGAGCTGCTCGGCGCGATCCGGTCCGTGCACAGCGGTGACGCCGTCGTGGCCCCGTCCACGACCCGCCGCCTCCTCGACCGCTTCTCGCCGATGCTGCCGTCCTCGGGCCGCGAGCCGCAGCACAAGGAGGTGGACCGGCTCACCGACCGCGAGCGCGAGGTGATGCTCCTGGTCGCCCAGGGTCTGTCGAACGGTGAGATCGCCGCCCGGCTGGTGCTGTCGGAGGCGACGGTGAAGACGCACGTCGGCCGGATCCTGACCAAGCTGGACCTGCGGGACCGGGTGCAGGTGGTGGTCCTGGCGTACGAGACGGGCCTGGTGCGGGCGGGCGGCGGCGCGGTCTGAGCCGCCGCGCGTCAGCGCAGGACGGCCTCGAGGAGGTCGCTGCCGAGGCGGGCGACGACGGTGACGTCGAGCTGGTGCAGCACGTAGCGGCCGCGGCGCTGGGTGGTGAGCAGCCCGGCCCTCTTCAGGACGCCGAGGTGGCGTGAGACCTCGGGGGCGCTGATGCCGTAGGCGTCGGCCAGCTCGCTCGTCGTGTACGGGGCACGGGCGAGGTTGCGGCACATCCGCATCCGCATGGGGTGCGCGACGGCCTCCAGGCGGAGCTTGACCGTCTCCACGGGTGCGGAGCCGGCGAGTTCGCCGGTGGAGACGGGGTACTGGATCACCGGCTGCCAGCCCCGGGCGTGCAGGGCGATCAGGTGCGGCCGGCCGAAGGCGGTCGGCAGGAAGGTGAGCGCCGAGCCCTCGGTGTGGGTACGGCCGTGGACCAGCTTGTCGATGACGATCCGGGAGCCGTCGGCGTCCTCCTCCAGGCTCATCGCCCCGGAGACGGCCGCCAGGGCCTCGGCGAGGCCCTTGCGGCGCAGGAGTTCGGTCTTGTGCCGGGCGTCGGCGGCGAGCTGGACCCGGACGCGGCGCCAGGTGTCGGCGAAGAAGGCCTCGTCGCAGTCCTCCAGGAGCCTGCGGATCCAGGCGCGCGTGCCGGTGGGATCGGCGAGCGTGCGCTCCACGAACGCGTACTGCCGCGGGCCGCGCGCGGCGGCCAGGTCGAGGGCGCGGCAGCGGGAGTGCGGGTCGACGAGCGGGGAGGGCAGCCCGTCCGCGTACTGGGTGCTGCAGGAGATCTCCAGCGCCGCCCCGACGTAGGTCTCGTCGTCCATCCGGTCGAGGTCGTCGAGCTCCTCGGCCAGCGTCTCGCGCGGCCGGGCGGGCAGCAGGAAGTCGGAGCGGGTGGACCGCCACATGAAGTCGGCCTCGTGCAGCCGGTCGGCGAGCTCGGGCTTGAGCGCCGCGCCGGTGGTCGTGGCCCAGCCGTGCAGCCCCGGGTGGTGGCCGGGCTCGGACAGCGCGTGCAGCGCGGCGCCGAGCTCGGCCAGCGGCGAGGGGCCGAAGGAGATGCGCTCGTGCGGCAGTCCGGTGATGTCGATGGTCAGGCTCACCCCCCTATGGTGCGGGGCGGCCCGGGGGCGGTCGAACCGTTTGACGCCGTCCGTTGATCGGCGGGCCGTGCGAGGTGGGTCAGGAACTCCCGTACCGCGTCGCGGACGTCGGTCTCCGTCCACGCGAGCCCCGGTTCCCCCACCGTCACCTCGGTCACGCCCACGCCCGGCGGGCCGCCCGCGCCCGGGCCGCCCCAGCGGCGGAAGAGGACCGTGCCCGTCGCCTCGGCGAGCGCCAGGGAGGCGTCCGTGAGGGCGTCGGGGGCGTACGGCAGCCAGACCTGGAACTGGTGGGTGTGGGGCTCCTCGGGGTGCACCCGGAACCATGGCACGCCCGCCTCCTCGAACCCCGCCCGCAGCCCGGCCGCCACCACGCGCGCGTGGGCCACATACGACGGCAGCCTCGGCAGCTCCCGCTCCAGGCCCCGCAGCGCCGACACCGCGGCCGGGTACTGCTGGAAGACCTGGCCCCCGTACCGGTGCCGCCACACCCGGGCCTCCTCCATGACGTCCTCCGGGCCGGCCAGGGCCGCGCCCGAGAGACCGCCCAGGGACTTGTAGAACGACACGTACACGCTGTCGGCGAGCCCCGCGATCTCCCGCAGCCCGCGCCCGAAGTGCGGGGCGCACTCCCACAGCCGCGCGCCGTCGACGTGCACCACTGCGTCCCGCTCCCGGGCCGCCTCCACGACCTCGACGAGCTCGTCCCAGGTCGGGAGCACGAACCCGGCGTCCCGCAGCGGCAGTTCCAGCATCAGCGTCCCGAAGGGCTCCGGGTACTCCCGTACCTCCTGGGCCGTGGGAAGCCTCGGGCCGTCCGCCGGGTGGACCGTCCGAAGCCCGCTCACCGCCGCGAGCGCCCCGCCCTCGTGGACCTCGGGGTGGGCGAGCGGGTGCAGGGCGACGACGGGGTTCCCGGTCCGCCCCGCCCAGCAGCGCAGCGCCACCTGCTGGGCCATGGTCCCGGTCGGGAAGAACACCGCGGCCGGGTGGCCGAGCTCCTCGGCCACCCGCTGTTCGAGCCGCTCGACCGGCCCGTCCCCGTACATGTCGACGGGGCCGCCGTCGTCCTCCGCCGACCCCGCCCAGTCGGCGAGTTCCCGCAGGCGCTCCCCGACCGTGCCCTCGACCGGCGAGTGCCAGAGCGCGCGCCGCGCACCGCCCCACACCTTCGCCCGATGCAGCCGCGATTCCGTTTCGTCCATGGGCCGATCATCACACCACCACCCACACCCTGTGGACAGTCACGGAGGAGCGCGAAACGCTGGCGTAGCATGACCAGAAATCGTCCGGTACCCCCCGCGGACTGGAACGGAAGGCCGTTGCCGCGTGAATCGACCAGCAGAACCCCGAGCGGAAGACCGTCCCGCGCGACTCACCGTCGGAGTCGTCGGAGCCGGCCGGGTGGGACCCACCCTCGCCGCCGCCCTCCAGCTCGCGGGACACCGCCCCGTCGCCGTCTCCGCGGTCTCCGACGCGTCCGTGCGACGCGCCGGGACCCTGCTCCCGGACGTGCCGATCGTGCCGCCCGCCGAGGTGCTCGCCCGCGCCGAGCTGGTGCTGCTGACCGTCCCCGACGACGCCCTGCCCGGCCTGGTCGAAGGCCTCGCCGAGACCGGGGCCGTACGGCCCGGGCAGCTGCTCGTGCACACCTCCGGGCGGTACGGCGTGAACGTCCTGGACCCCGCCCGCCGGGCCGGCGCGCTGCCGCTCGCCCTGCACCCCGCCATGACCTTCACCGGCAGCTCCGTGGACGTCCAGCGCCTGGCCGGCTGCTCCTTCGGGGTGACCGCGCCCGAGGAGCTGCGGCTGGCCGCCGAGGCCCTGGTCATCGAGATGGGCGGCGAGCCCGAGTGGATCGCCGAGGAGGCCCGCCCGCTCTACCACGCGGCCCTCGCCCTCGGCGCGAACCACCTGGTCACCCTGGTCGCCCAGTCCATGGACCTGCTCCGTTCGGCGGGCGTCTCCGCCCCCGACCGGATGCTCGGCCCGCTCCTGGGCGCCGCCCTGGACAACGCGCTGCGGTCCGGCGACGGCGCCCTCACCGGCCCCGTGGCGCGCGGTGACGCGGGCACGGTCGCCGCACACGTCGCCGAACTGCGCAAGCACGCGCCCGGAACCGTCGCCGGCTATCTGGCGATGGCCCGCACGACCGCCGACCGGGCGCTCGCGCACGGTCTGCTCAAGCCCGAGCTGGCCGAGGACCTGCTGGGCGTGCTCGCCGACGGGGAGACCGACCGATGACATCGACGACCTTCGCCCTGGCCCGCACGGCCGCCGAGCTGCACGCCCTGGCCCCCGCCCCGGGCGTGGCCGGAAACCGCCGTACGGCCGTCGTGATGACCATGGGCGCGCTCCACGAGGGGCACGCCACCCTCGTCCGTACCGCCCGCGCCCACGTCGGACCCGACGGCTTCGTGGTCGTCACCGTCTTCGTCAACCCGCTCCAGTTCGGCGCGGGCGAGGACCTCGACCGCTACCCCCGCACGCTGGACGCCGACCTCCGGACGGCCGAGGAGGCGGGCGCCGACGCCGTGTTCGCGCCCTCGGTCGACGAGGTCTACCCCGGCGGGGAACCCCAGGTGCGGATCACCGCGGGCCCCATGGGCGGGCGCCTCGAAGGCTCCTCGCGGCCCGGGCACTTCGACGGCATGCTCACGGTCGTCGCCAAGCTGCTCCACCTCACCCGCCCCGACCTGGCCTTCTTCGGCCAGAAGGACGCCCAGCAGCTGGCCCTGATCCGGCGGATGGCCCGCGACCTGAACTTCCCCTCGGAGATCGTCGGCGTGCCGACGGTCCGCGAGGCCGACGGTCTCGCCCTGTCCAGCCGCAACCGCTACCTCTCCGACGGCGAACGCCGTACCGCCCTCGCCCTCTCCCGCGCCCTGTTCGCCGCGGGCGACCGGCTGGCCGCCCAGCACGCGCTCCGCGCGCGTGCCGCCTCCCTGCCCGCCTCCCAGGGCCGGGCCGAGACCCGCGCCGAGGCGCTCTCCCGGATCGGCGAGGCCCGCGCCGCGGCCGACGCGCACGCGGTCGCCCAGGCGTCCGAGTGCGGCGGCGCCGACGCCGTACGGGCCGCGGCCCGCGCGGTCCTCGACGAGGCGGCGAAGACCGAGCCGCCGCTCGTCCTCGACTACCTCGCGCTGGTCGACCCGGCCGACTTCACCGAGGTCGGCGACGACCACGACGGGGACGCGATCCTCGCCGTCGCCGCCCGCGTGGGCAGCACGCGCCTCATCGACAACATCCCGCTGACCTTCGGAGCCACCAAGTGACCGGAATACGGCTGCACGCCCCCGCGCCGGGCTGGTCCATCGACGCCGACGTCGTCGTGGTCGGCTCCGGTGTCGCGGGGCTGACCGCGGCCCTGCGCTGCACCGCCGCCGGACTGCGGACGGTCGTCGTCACCAAGGCCCGCCTGGACGACGGCTCCACCCGCTGGGCGCAGGGCGGCATCGCCGCCGCCCTCGGCGAGGGCGACACCCCCGAGCAGCACCTCGACGACACCCTCGTCGCGGGCGCCGGGCTCTGCGACACCGAGGCCGTCCGGCTCCTGGTCACCGAGGGCCCCGACGCCGTCCGCCGGCTGATCGCCACCGGCGCCGACTTCGACAAGACGGACGACGGCGAGATCGCCCTGACCCGCGAGGGCGGTCACCACCGCCGCCGGATCGCCCACGCCGGCGGCGACGCCACCGGCCTGGAGATCTCCCGCGCCCTCGTGGAGGCGATACGGGACGGCGGGCTGCGGACCATCGAGCACGCCCTCGTCCTCGACCTCCTCAAGGACGACGAGGGGCGCACGGCGGGCGTGACCCTGCACGTCATGGGCGAGGGCCAGCACGACGGCGTCGGCGCCGTCCACGCCCCCGCCGTGGTCCTCGCGACCGGCGGCATGGGCCAGGTCTTCTCGGCCACCACGAACCCGGCCGTCTCCACCGGCGACGGCGTCGCGCTCGCCCTGCGCGCCGGGGCCGAGGTCTCCGACCTGGAGTTCGTCCAGTTCCACCCGACGGTGCTCTTCCTCGGCGCCGACTCCGAGGGCCAGCAGCCGCTGGTCTCCGAGGCGGTACGGGGCGAGGGCGCCCACCTCGTCGACGCCGACGGGGTCCGCTTCATGGTCGGGCAGCACGAGCTTGCCGAGCTCGCCCCGCGCGACATCGTCGCCAAGGCGATCATGCGCCGGATGACGGAGCGGGGCGCCGAGCACATGTACCTGGACGCCCGGCACTTCGGCGCCGAGATGTGGGAGACCCGGTTCCCCACGATCCTCGCCGCCTGCCGCGCCCACGGCATCGACCCCGTCACCGAGCCGATCCCGGTCGCCCCCGCGGCCCACTACGCCTCCGGCGGCGTCCGCACCGACCTGACGGGCCGGACCACCGTGCCGGGCCTCTACGCGTGCGGCGAGGTGGCCTGCACGGGCGTCCACGGCGCCAACCGCCTGGCGTCGAACTCGCTCCTGGAGGGCCTGGTCTTCGCCGAGCGGATCGCCGACGACATCGCCACCCGCGGCCCGCACCGCGAGGGCCTGCCGGCCGTGCCCGCCGCCCCGGCCGTGTCCGCCGCCCCGGCCGTCCTGCCGCTGCTCGCACCCGAGACCCGGGTCCGGATCCAGCGGATCATGAGCGCGGACGCCGGGGTGCTGCGCTCCGCCGAGAGCCTCGGCGACGCCGCCGACGCGCTGGAGGCGCTGAGCCTCTCGGCGGCGGAGGACCGCCGGGGCAAGGCGGCCGAGCCGGGCGTCGAGTCCTGGGAGACGACGAACCTGCTGTGCGTCGCCCGGGTGCTGGTCGCCGCCGCCCAGGAGCGCCGGGAGACCCGCGGCTGCCACTGGCGCGAGGACCACCCCGAGCGCGACGAGGACTGGCGGCGCCATCTGATCGTGCGCCTCACCCCGGATCAGCGGCTCGTGGTCCGCCGTACCGCCTCCGCAGACTTTCCGCCCGTAACCGCCGACGCAACCAGGGAGCCGCAGTCGTGAGCACGCCCGAAGAAGCACGTCCGCAGCCCGTGGACGTCCCTCTGATCCAGATCAGCGCCCCGGCCGAGGAGGCGGGCGGCTGCGGTGACGGCTGCGGCTGCGCCGACGGCGACGAGGTCTACGAGTGCGGTCTCGACCCCGCGCTCGCGCAGCTCCTCGCCGACGCCGGGCTCGACCCGGTGCAGGTCGAGGACATCGCCCACCTCGCCATCGAGGAGGACCTCGACGGCGGCGTGGACGTGACGACCGTGGCGACGGTCCCCGAGGACGCGGTCGCCACCGCCGACTTCACCGCCCGTGAGGCGGGTGTCGTGGCCGGTCTGCGGGTCGCCGAGGCGGTGCTCTCCATCGTCTGCACCGAGACGTTCGAGGTCGAGCGGCACGTCGAGGACGGCGAGCGCGTCGAGGCCGGCCAGAAGCTCCTGAGCGTCACCACCCGCACCCGCGACCTGCTCACCGGTGAGCGCAGCGCCCTGAACATCCTGTGCCGCCTCTCGGGCATCGCCACCGCCACGCGCGCGTGGGCCGACGCCCTGGAGGGCACGAAGGCCCGCGTACGGGACACCCGCAAGACCACGCCGGGGCTGCGCGCACTGGAGAAGTACGCGGTGCGCTGCGGCGGCGGCGTCAACCACCGCATGTCGCTCTCGGACGCGGCGCTGGTGAAGGACAACCACGTGGTGGCCGCCGGCGGTGTGGCGCAGGCCTTCAAGGCCGTACGGGAGCTGTTCCCGGACGTGCCGATCGAGGTCGAGGTCGACACGCTGCACCAGGTCCGCGAGGTCCTGGACGCGGGCGCCGACCTGATCCTGCTGGACAACTTCACGCCCCTGGAGACCGAGGAGGCCGTCGCGCTGGTCGCCGGCCGCGCGGTCCTGGAGTCCTCCGGCCGTCTCACGCTGGAGAACGCGGCGGCCTACGCGGCGACGGGCGTGGACTACCTCGCGGTCGGCGGGCTGACCCACTCCTCCCCGATCCTCGACATCGGCCTCGACCTGCGCGAGGTGCGGGCCTGATGCTGCTCACCATCGACGTCGGCAACACGCACACGGTCCTCGGGCTCTTCGACGGGGACGAGATCGTCGAGCACTGGCGCATCTCGACCGACCCGCGTCGCACCGCCGACGAGATGGCGGTCCTGCTCCAGGGCCTCATGGGCATGCACCCGCTGCTGGGCGTCGAGCTGAGCGACGGCATCGAGGGCATCGCGATCTGCGCGACGGTCCCCTCGGTGCTGCACGAGCTGCGCGAGGTGACCCGGCGTTACTACGGCGACGTCCCGGCCGTCCTGGTCGAGCCCGGCGTCAAGACGGGCGTCCCGATTCTCACGGACAACCCGAAGGAGGTCGGCGCGGACCGCATCATCAACGCGGTCGCGGCGGTCGAGCTCTACGGCGGTCCGGCGATCGTGGTCGACTTCGGCACGGCGACGACGTACGACGCGATCACCGCGCGCGGTGAGTACGCGGGCGGCGCGATCGCGCCCGGCATCGAGATCTCGGTCGAGGCGCTGGGCGTCCGCGGTGCCCAGCTCCGTAAGATCGAGCTCGCCCGGCCGCGGAGCGTGATCGGCAAGAACACGGTCGAGGCGATGCAGTCGGGCATCGTCTTCGGCTTCGCCGGCCAGGTCGACGGGGTGGTGGCCCGGATGAAGCGCGAGCTGGTCGGCCGCGACGGCGACCCGTCGACCGTGACGGTGATCGCCACGGGCGGCCTGGCGCCGATGGTGCTCGGCGAGTCCACGCAGATCGACGAGCACGAGCCGTGGCTGACGCTGATCGGCCTGCGCCTGGTGTACGAGCGCAACGTCTCGCGCATGTAGCGGGGCTCGTCTCGCGTGGGCGGCGCCGGACCGGCCGGAGGCGCCGCCACACCGAGCTGATCGGTAAACGAAATTTGTCCGATTAGCGCGTATTGTCACCCCATGCCCACGCCATACGGATCCCGCGGCGGCATGGCGTTCAGTGCGGACGAGCTGCGTGTGCTCCGACGCGCCCTTGCCACCGCCCTCAACCCCGCCCCCCTTCAGGACCAGGACGTCCAGGACTGCCTGCGGCTCGCCGCGTCCGTGGACGACGCCGTCCGGGAGGCCGGCCGGCTGCGTGCCTTCCTCCTCGCCGACCTGACCCGGTACCGCGAGGCCCTGCCCGGCTCGCGCGCCGGCTACCTGGACCTGCTCCACGAGGCCCTCGGGGCCGGGTACGACCCAGGGGTCGACGACCTCACGGCCCTGCGCGCACTGCGGGTCCACCCCCGGGCCGCTGCCCTCCTGGAGCGCTGCCAGGTCCTCGCCGAACGGTCCGTACGCGCTCGCCTCGCCCGCGTCTCCCAGGCCGTGGCCCCCGCGCCCCGAGCCCGGCTGCTGGCCCTCCCCGGCGGCCGCGCCGCCGACGAGCCCAAGCCGCCCGCCCCGAAGCGGCCGCCCGCGCCGACGAAGCGCCCGGCCCCGAAGCCGTCCGAGGTCTTCCCGCCGCGCCGGCGTCCCGTACCGCCGCCCCCGCCCGAGGAACGCGCCGCCGGATAGCTACTCTGGTCGGCATGGACTACGTATCCGCGCTCCTGCCGCCCGTCGTGATGGCCCTGTTCTTCACGGCGCTGGTCGTCACGATCGTCAAGAGCCAGGGTGGCCCGAACAAGGCCAAGGAAGACGCGGCCGTGGACGCCGCTCTCGCCCGTGCCGAGGCCACCCGTCAGGCGGACGGCAACGCCCCGTAGCGCCACCCGCACGCACCGAAGGACGTACGACAGCTTTCAGGTCGTACGTCCTTTTTGTTGCGTTTCATCCGTCAATAGCAGGCCATTCCCGCTTCGCCGACTATGGTGGCGGTGTGCCCCGCCAATTGGGAGAGCTGGAAGACGCCGTCATGACACGCGTCTGGCAATGGAACCGCCCGGTGACAGTCCGGGAAGTCCTGGAGGATCTCCAGCAGGAACGGTCCATCGCCTACACCACCGTCATGACGGTAATGGACAATCTCCATCAGAAGGGCTGGGTACGGAGGGAAGTCGACGGCCGCGCCTATCGATATACCGCGGTCTCCACCCGGGCCGCCTACTCGGCGGCACTGATGAACGAGGCGTGGTCCCAGAGCGACAACCCGGCGGCCGCCCTTGTCGCGTTCTTCGGCATGATGTCGAGCGAGCAGCGAGAAGCCCTCACCGACGCGATCCGAATCGTCGGTCCCACCCTGCCCGAGGCCTCCGCGCCCATGCCCGACGCCCCCGCCCCGCAGTCCGGGGGCGCCCGCGAGGGCGCAGGTGGCAGGGCGGACGAGGGTGCGGCCGGGGGTCCGCCTCCGGGCGCCGGAGAGGCTGCTTCGGAATCCGAGGGCGACGGGCGATAACGTCCCTCCATGCCGTCGTCGCCCGCCGCCTCGAAAGCCGTCACCGTCCGCCGCGCCCGTACCGGTGACGTCGCCGCCGTACGCCGCCTTGTCGACCCGTACGCCCGCCGGGGCATCCTGCTCGACAAAGCCGACGTGACGCTTTACGAGGACATCCAGGAGTTCTGGGTCGCCGAACGCGACGAGGACGGGGTCGTCGTCGGCTGCGGGGCACTCCACGTGATGTGGGAAGACCTCGCCGAAGTCCGCACTCTCGCCGTCGATCCCGAGTTCAAGGGCGCCGGCGTCGGACATCACGTGCTCGACAAGTTGCTGCACACCGCCCGTTGGCTCGGGGTACGCCGCGTATTCTGCCTGACCTTCGAAGTCGACTTCTTCGCGAAGCACGGCTTCGTCGAGATCGGCGAGACTCCGGTCGACGGAGATGTGTACAGCGAGCTCCTGCGTTCCTATGACGAGGGTGTCGCCGAGTTCCTGGGTCTCGAACGAGTGAAGCCGAACACCTTGGGCAACAGCCGGATGCTTCTGCATCTGTGATCCTGACGGGTGCGCGGAACCCTATGTCCGAATCGCGCACGTTTCCCGCACTGCCGGGCTTCTGAACCTCTCCCAGGGGTTTGTGTTTTTCCGGGAAAAGCGGTTTCCTTTCCGCGTACTGCATTTTCGATGAAAGGAAATCCGGTGGCACAGAAGGTTCAGGTCCTTCTTGTCGACGACCTCGACGGCGTCGAGGCGGACGAGACCGTGACGTTCGCGCTGGACGGCAAGACCTACGAGATCGACCTCACCACCGCCAACGCGGACAAGCTCCGTGGCCTGCTCGAGCCGTACACCAAGAGCGGCCGGCGCACCGGTGGCCGCAGCGCCGGTACGCGCGGCAAGGGCCGGGTCGCCGCCGGCGGCAGCCCGGACACCGCGAAGATCCGCGCGTGGGCCAAGGAGAACGGCTACAACGTGAACGACCGCGGTCGCGTTCCGGCGGAGATCAAGGCGGCTTACGAGGACGCGAACCGCTGAGGAGCCAGCTGCTGAGCGACCGGCCTCGCGGAACACTCCACCGGCCGCCCGCCGGGGCGCCCCGGAGGGATTTCCCGGGACCGCGCACTCAGCAGCCGTACCCGATGGCACTCCGCCGCGGCGGCGGCCACGAGCCGTACGAGACAGGGGGCGGCCGCACCACCCCGCTCCGCGGTCCGCAGGGCCGGCAGCGACGGCTCCACGTCGCGGCCCGGCTCGGGGGCGCGCAGCCACACCGCGGCGCCCGGCGCGCCGGAACCGCTCCATCCTGGGGGAACAGGGGCGGGCATCCGGCTGCCGGCGCCCAGGGCGACGAGATCGAGCGCGATCCCGCCCCACTCAAGCCAGTCGAGCAGCCCCGGCAGCTCCTCCGCGCTTCCGGCGGCGACCAGGAGCCGCATCCTCCGCCCGGTGAGGGCCACCGGCCCGGTGGCACCCGCGCCCGTCCGGCGCAGCACCGCCAGGCCGGCCTCGGCGGGCACGTCGAGGACGTCGAAGCGCAGACCCGTCACCAGGCCCACCGGCGGGCCGGTCACCGTCGCCCAGCCGAGTCCCTCCTCGTACCAGCGCGCCGGGCCGCCGTCGACCGGCGAGCGGGGCGGCGGCACGCGCGGTGCGGTGAAGGGCATGTCCGGGCAACGCCCGCGGGGCTCCCTTGGTTACGCCGAAGGCGACCCTGCGTCGTCGTTCCACTGCGCACGGTGTCCGTCATGGGGGCGTACGGGTGCATTCGGCAGCGCAAGGATGTTCGCCCGTAGCGGAGGGAACCGGGGTGTGCCGCATGGAGTGTCAGTGCGGACGGGTAAGACATTCCTAGTGAGGAGGGGCGACTCGCGGGCTTTCGCGTCTCACGTTCGCCATCGGCGTACTGAAGGCGCGGGTAACTGCTTGGCCTGCGGGAACATCGTCTCGCACCATCGAGTTGGAGCATTTGTCGGCTGTTCGGCAGCAGGTCTCCCCAGGGACAAGGGGGTGATCCGGACGGATGTCGGCAGTTGGAATGAGCGGTCCCCGCTTGCGGGACTAAGCTGCGGAAGGACAGGGAGGGGATCGACCCCTAACTGACTGACCGCTCTGAGGAGCGATTAACGATGTTCGAGAGGTTCACCGACCGCGCGCGGCGGGTTGTCGTCCTGGCTCAGGAAGAAGCCCGGATGCTCAACCACAACTACATCGGCACCGAGCACATCCTCCTGGGCCTTATCCACGAGGGTGAGGGTGTCGCCGCTAAGGCCCTGGAGAGCCTCGGGATTTCGCTCGAGGCGGTCCGCCAGCAGGTTGAGGAGATCATCGGGCAGGGGCAGCAGGCCCCGTCCGGCCACATCCCCTTCACCCCGCGTGCCAAGAAGGTCCTGGAGCTGTCGCTCCGCGAGGCCCTCCAGCTCGGCCACAACTACATCGGCACGGAGCACATCCTGCTCGGCCTGATCCGCGAGGGCGAGGGCGTCGCCGCCCAGGTCCTCGTGAAGCTGGGCGCCGATCTCAACCGGGTGCGGCAGCAGGTCATCCAGCTGCTCTCCGGCTACCAGGGCAAGGAAGCCGCCACGGCCGGCGGTCCTGCCGAGGGCACCCCCTCGACGTCCCTGGTCCTCGACCAGTTCGGCCGCAACCTCACCCAGGCGGCCCGCGAATCCAAGCTCGACCCGGTCATCGGGCGCGAGAAGGAGATCGAGCGGGTCATGCAGGTGCTGTCCCGCCGTACGAAGAACAACCCGGTTCTCATCGGCGAGCCTGGCGTCGGCAAGACCGCCGTCGTCGAGGGCCTGGCTCAGGCCATCGTCAAGGGCGAGGTGCCCGAGACCCTCAAGGACAAGCACCTCTACACCCTGGACCTCGGCGCGCTGGTCGCCGGCTCCCGCTACCGCGGTGACTTCGAGGAGCGCCTGAAGAAGGTCCTCAAGGAGATCCGCACCCGCGGCGACATCATCCTGTTCATCGACGAGCTCCACACCCTGGTGGGTGCGGGTGCCGCCGAGGGCGCGATCGACGCCGCCAGCATCCTCAAGCCGATGCTGGCCCGTGGTGAGCTCCAGACCATCGGTGCGACGACGCTGGACGAGTACCGGAAGTACCTGGAGAAGGACGCGGCCCTCGAGCGCCGCTTCCAGCCCATCCAGGTCGCCGAGCCGTCGCTGCCGCACACGATCGAGATCCTCAAGGGTCTGCGTGACCGGTACGAGGCCCACCACCGGGTCTCCATCACCGACGAGGCCCTCGTCCAGGCCGCGACCCTGGCCGACCGGTACATCTCGGACCGCTTCCTGCCGGACAAGGCGATCGACCTGATCGACGAGGCCGGATCCCGGATGCGCATCCGCCGGATGACCGCGCCGCCGGACCTCCGCGAGTTCGACGAGAAGATCGCCGGCGTCCGCCGGGACAAGGAGTCCGCGATCGACTCCCAGGACTTCGAGAAGGCGGCGTCTCTCCGCGACAAGGAGAAGCAGCTGCTGGCGGCGAAGGCCAAGCGGGAGAAGGAGTGGAAGGCCGGCGACATGGACGTCGTCGCCGAGGTCGACGGCGAGCTGATCGCCGAGGTCCTCGCGACCGCCACCGGCATCCCGGTCTTCAAGCTGACCGAGGAGGAGTCGAGCCGCCTGCTCCGCATGGAGGACGAGCTCCACAAGCGCGTCATCGGCCAGAAGGACGCCGTCATCGGCCTCTCGCGGGCGATCCGTCGTACGCGTGCCGGTCTGAAGGACCCGAAGCGTCCCGGTGGCTCGTTCATCTTCGCCGGCCCGTCCGGTGTCGGTAAGACCGAGCTGTCCAAGGCGCTCGCCGAATTCCTCTTCGGCGACGAGGACGCGATGATCTCCCTCGACATGTCGGAGTTCAGCGAGAAGCACACGGTTTCCCGTCTCTTCGGTTCTCCCCCCGGATACGTGGGCTACGAAGAGGGCGGCCAGCTCACCGAGAAGGTGCGCCGCAAGCCCTTCTCCGTCGTCCTCTTCGACGAGGTCGAGAAGGCCCACCCCGATATCTTCAATTCCCTTCTCCAGATCCTGGAGGACGGTCGTCTGACCGACTCCCAGGGCCGGGTCGTGGACTTCAAGAACACGGTCATCATCATGACGACCAACCTCGGGACCCGGGACATCTCGAAGGGCTTCAACCTGGGCTTCGCCGCCCAGGGCGACACGAAGTCCAACTACGAGCGGATGAAGGCCAAGGTCAGCGACGAGCTGAAGCAGCACTTCCGCCCGGAGTTCCTGAACCGTGTGGACGACATCATCGTCTTCCCGCAGCTCACCCAGGACGACATCCTGCAGATCGTCGACCTGATGATCAGCCGGGTGGACGAGCGCCTGAAGGACCGGGACATGGGCATCGAGCTCTCCCAGTCCGCGAAGGAGCTGCTCGCCAAGAAGGGTTACGACCCGGTGATGGGCGCCCGGCCGCTGCGCCGGACGATCCAGCGCGAGGTCGAGGACTCGCTCTCCGAGAAGATCCTCTTCGGCGAGCTGCGTCCCGGCCACATCGTGGTCGTGGACACCGAGGGCGAGGGTGAGGAGAAGAAGTTCACCTTCCGCGGCGAGGAGAAGTCGGCCCTGCCGGACGTCCCGCCGATCGAGCAGGCGACGGGCGGAGCGGGCCCGAACCTCTCGAAGGACGCGTAAGCGTCCGGAGCGTGTGTGACAGGGGCGGCCCCGGACTCGGAAGAGTCCGGGGCCGCCCCTTCGGCGTGGCCGCTCATGATCGTGAACGTACCGGCGGAGGGCCCGCGGCGTCCGCTCCCACGTGAACGACGACCTTGGCCGGCAGGTTTTCGGCGCCGGTGAACGTCGCGCCGAGGCTGTTGACGGACTCGAGCCGCTCCAGGGCCGCCAGCGGTGTCAGGTCGTGGACCAGACCGCCGACGCTGCCCAGGAGGCGCAGCCGGCGCAGGCCGGGGAAGGTGCGGGCGACGGCGTCCAGCGGGGCGGCGGAGCGGTCGCAGAACAGGTACACCATCTCGACCCCCGGCATCCGTACGGCGTCGGGGACGGTCCGCAGCCCCACCGCCGGCAGGGAGACGAACGAAAGGCTGTCCAGGCGGGCGACGGCCTGCCAGTCCTCCTCGGTCATCCCGGAGACCCGTTCGACCGTGAGGACCTTGAGGCCGCTCAGCCGGCGGAGCACGCCGAACCCGCCGTCGGGGTACTCGTTCAGGGCGAGGGTCGCCAGTTCGTTCTCGGCGGGGATCGACTCCAGGACCCGGGCGAGGGACCCCGGAAGCCGCAGATTCCACGACGCGTCGATCAGTTCCCCGAGCAGGGCCGTCCCGTGGTCGGAGACGCCGGGACGGATGTCGAGGCTTCTGGGGCGCAGTCCGAGCCGGGCGATCTCGGCGGCCTGTGCGTCGGAGGTGATCGTGAAGTCGAGTTCGGAAGGGTCGAGCCGGGCGATGATCTCCTCGGCGTACCGGGTGATGTCGAACCGGGTCCACCCCCACATCAGCTGGGATCGGACCGCCAGGGTCGGGTGCCGGGTGAACCGGGCGAGGTACGGCAGCGCCGCGTCGTCCGTGATGTGGGTGGCGGTGGTCACCACGTCCAGGGCCTGCTGGTCGGTCAGCGCCTCGGGGCCCGGCAGGAGGTCCAGGACGGCGCGTCCCACCGATGCCAGCTCCCGCGCCTCCGCCGCGCCGCGCGGCGGGATCACCTGCCTCGTCCGCGCCAGGACAAGTGCCCGGACATCCGGGGACACCTCCGTCGCGTGGTCGAGCGCCGTCGCCGCGACGACCAGGATCCGCAGTTGCGTACGGCGGTCCGGTGCCGCGTCCGAGGCCTTCAGCAGTTCCTCGAAGATCTCGGCGCATTCGCGTGGGCGTGCGTGGCCGACAGCCATGCGGAGGACGTCCTCCCACTGGTCGTCGGCCGCGTGCTGGACCAGGACGCCGATGTCCCAGCGGTCCACCAGGGCCTTCGCCGCGAGGTAGTCCTGGAAGGTGCGGTGCACGAAGTCGACCGTGCCCGCGGTGGGCTCGCGCAGCAGGCCACTGCGGTGGAGGAGATGCAGGAAGATCGCGTCGGGGTCGATCCCGGCCGCCTCCG
Source organism: Streptomyces sp. NPDC013317 (assembly GCF_055563155.1). Classification (NCBI taxonomy): domain Bacteria; kingdom Bacillati; phylum Actinomycetota; class Actinomycetes; order Kitasatosporales; family Streptomycetaceae; genus Streptomyces; species Streptomyces sp. NPDC013317. The sequence goes on along the minus strand of NZ_JBVHDX010000008.1, from coordinate 32,206 downwards.
TGATCGCGGGCGCCGCCTCCCGTACGACCGAGGCCGCGTGCGGGCGGTCCATCGTCGTCCGGCCGTTGAGCGTGAGCCAGTACGCGATCCGCTGGATCAGCTGGATCTGCGGGGCCTCGCCCAGCTGGACCCCGTACGGCATGCCCATGTCCCGTTCGCGGTCCCGGCGGGAGAGCAGCATCGACAGCGCCGCGTCGTACAGCGCCTTGCGGCCGCGGGGCAGGAACCCGCGGCGGTTGCGGTGCAGGGCGCAGATCAGACCGCACATCAGGGGGTTGGTGGCGAGCTGGGCGACCTCGGAGGTGGTGCGCAGCGCGTCGAGGAGGGGCTGCTCGTACGACGCGGCCTCCGGTCCGGCGGCCTGGTGCCAGCGACGGACGAAGGTGGTGACCTCGGCGGTGGACATGGGGGAGAGGGTCAGCTCGCTGAAGCCGTCGGAGGCCAGCCAGTCGTCCCGTACGGCGGTGGGGCGGGAGGTCACCAGCCAGCGGTTGCCCTCGTAGGAGTCGAGGAGCTCGCGGAGCCAGCGGCGGGCGCGGTCGCGTTCGACCTCGGGGATCTCGTCGATGCCGTCGACGAGGACGAGGCCGCGGCCGGCGCCCAGGACGCGGTCGGCCCAGCCCTCGGGCGGGGAGAGCGGGCAGCCGACGGCGGAGAGGAAACGGTCGGGGGAGGGGAGTCGCTCTCCGTGGCGGGTGAGGGTACGGAGGGGGAGGACGAAGGGGATGCGGTCGCGGAGGTACGCCATGCCGTCGGCCTGCTCGTCCCGTGCCGCGGAGACCGCCAGCCACTGGACGAGGGTCGTCTTGCCTGAGCCGGCCAGGCCACGGAGCAGCACCTTGTCGTGCCGGGCGAGGGCGAGGTCGGCGCGGCCGCCCGTTTCGAGGGCGTTCATCAGGCGGGTGACCGTCGCGCGCATGGTGTCGAGCTGTTCGGGGGTGAACGTGATGTCCGTGCCCGGGTCGGTCGGATCGAGGGTGCGCCCGAGTGCCGCGAAGGCCTCGAAGTCGTCGTCGGGCATGCTCGTCTCGACCCACGGGAACGCGCCCAGGCGGCGCACTTCCTCACCCGCCTCCGTCGCCTCCAGCGACAGGTACGCCACGTCCAGGGGCCACCTCTCCGGCGCGTCCCGCAGGTCGACCCCGTAGATCGTGAGGCTGCCGTGCTTCTTCGTCACGTACGCCCGGTAGCGGCGCTCGAACTCCGCGTCCCGTGCGTCCACCCGTGGCGTGCGGCGGATCACCTCGTCGACCTTGGCCGTCAGCTCCGCCTGGCCGCGGGTCTGCTCGACGAGTGAGCGGGCCACGAACGTGGACCGCTGGGTGAAGAACTCCAGGATGTGCAGGCAGGCCCACTCGGTGAGCGAGTCGAGGAAGAGGACGGAGTCCGTCGACAGGCCGTCCGGGGCCGGGGCCGCCGTGCGAAGGGCGCGGGCCAGGGCCGGGGCGCCGAGGCGCACCGCCTGGACGTCGTCCATGTCCAGGTCGCCGAGGGCGAGGAGCGTCGCGGCCAGGGTGTCGGTGAGCGCCTCGGTCTCGTCGGCGGGGAACGGAGGCTCCCCGGGGCCGGTGCCGGCGCGCTCGACGAGGGTCGCGGCCAGTTTCCGGACGTCCTTCTCGCCCAGCGTCCGCTGCTCACCCCGGAAGGAGACGAGCCGGGAGAGCCTGATCGGCTTGCGTGCGCCGATGAGACCGGCCCCCGGACCGTCCTTGACCAGGAGTTTTCGCAGGAGCGGGCCGATCGCCGCCGATGCGAGGCGGGTGCCGATGAGCGCTGGTTCCACGTACGTCCCCCGAACGTCGTCCGAACAGGTCCAACTCCTGCACACCGTAGTCGGGGACGGGGTTCCGAAGCCCCTGGTTGCGTGACCCAGGTCGCATTGGGGGCGGGTGCGCCGTGACAAGGCGCACAGGCCATTTGAGGCGTACTAACCGGGATAGTGACACCGATTGGTGTTCATTCGGGACGTTCAGGGCACCGGTGGTGGGACTTTGGTCCCGAGAGGGGTCGAACCGTACGGGAAGTGGCCTGTAGGTCCGTTTCGGGCGGGTCCGACGTGCGGATAAACCAGTTCATTGATGCCGTTATGTCCGATTTCGAAGGTGGGGGCCCCGGTCGTCAAGAGCTGAACTTCCCCGCCTGTCGCTACGACGCAATGTCGTAGATGGGGTGGTTTACGCCGGATGGGGGTCCGGGTTACCAAGGATGAGCAACAGCCCGCCCGGCGCAGCGATCGCGTCGGGTCCCGTTCTGTCCGGAGGTTTTCCCCCGTATGTCGAAGCGCGTCATGAACCCCGCCGTCCGTACCACCGCCGTCGCTCTCGCCACCGCGGGTCTGGGAGTGTCGCTGGTGGCCGGTGCAGGGTCCGCCTTCGCCGCCGAGGGCAAGGCCGCCACCATCGCGACTGCCGCGACCGGTGCGTCCGCTGCCGTCGCCGCGCAGGCCGATGCCCAGGCCCAGGCCGCCGTGAAGGCCGCCGTCGCCAAGCAGGCCGCCGCCAAGAAGGCGGCTGTCGCCAAGGCCGCGAAGGCCGCGAAGGCCGCCCCGGTCGCCGCCAAGAAGGCGCCCTCCTGGGTCAAGCCGGTCGGTGGCTACACCCTGAGCGCCAGCTTCAACCAGGGCGGCGCCATGTGGGCCCACAAGCACTCCGGCCAGGACTTCGCCGTTCCGGTCGGCACCCCGGTCAAGGCCGCCGGCGCCGGCACCGTCGTGAAGGCCGGCCCGAACGGCGGCGGCGACGGCCCCGCGTACGGCAACGCCATCGTCGTCAAGCACGCCAACGGCAAGTACTCGCAGTACGCCCACCTGTCGAAGATCAACGTGCACATCGGCCAGAAGGTCGGCGCCGGTCAGAAGATCGCCCTCTCGGGCAACACCGGCAACTCCTCCGGCCCGCACCTGCACTTCGAGATCCGCACGACCCCGAACTACGGTTCCGCCCTCAACCCGGCCGCGTTCCTGCGCTCGGTGGGCGTCACCATCTGACCTGAAGAACGCCTCACCGCGCGCTGTGCGCCTGGGTGATCAGATCGAGGGCGACCTCGAGGACGGCTTCACGCTTCTCCTCGGGGTCGCCCTCGACGTTGTCCATGAAGAACATGCCCGAGTGCAGGGCGAAGATCGCGCTCACGCAACGCACGCGGTCGATCACGGCGAAGTCCGGCTCCTGGATCAGGCCGCTCAGCTCCAGCAGCCGCTCCTTGAAGGTCATGCCGATGCTCAGCTCGCGCACGGCCGCCTGGTTCTCCTGCATGAAGCGGAACAGAGGGGCCGCGCCGGCCAGGGACTGCTGGTAGCGGCGGATGATCTCCTCCTTGACCTCCAGCGTGCGCGGCTGCTCCTTCGCCCAGTCGATCAGTTCGTCCATGGGCCGGGTGAGGTCCTGGAAGATGCCGATGATGATGTCTTCCTTGGTCTTGAAGTGGTAGTACAGCGCGGCCTTCGTGACATCGAGGTGCTCGGCGATCTCCCGCAGCGAGGTCTTCTCGTAGCCCTGTGCGGCGAAGAGTTCCAGGGCCACGTCCTGGATGCGCTGGCGGGTGTTGCCTCGGGCCATGGCTGCTCTCCACTTTCCACAAAACTTACTTGACGACCGGCAAGTTACACGTCTACCGTCCCCAGTGTAGTAACTAGCCGGGCGGCAAGTAAGGGAATGACATGGCTGCGCAGTCGACCACCACCACACCGAGCGAGGCGACGGAGGCGCCACCGCGCAGCGTCCGCGTCGTCCTCCTCGCCCTCATGATCGCGATGCTCCTCGCGATGCTGGACAACATGATCATCGGCACGGCCATGCCCACGATCGTCGGCGAGCTCGGCGGCCTGGAGCACCTCTCCTGGGTCGTCACCGCCTACACCCTGGCCACCGCCGCCTCCACCCCGATCTGGGGCAAGCTCGGCGACATGTTCGGCCGCAAGGGCGTCTTCCTCACCTCGATCGTGATCTTCCTGATCGGTTCGGCGCTCAGCGGCATGGCCCAGGACATGGGCCAGCTCATCGGCTTCCGCGCGGTCCAGGGCCTCGGCGCCGGCGGTCTCATGGTCGGCGTCATGGCGATCATCGGCGACCTCATCCCGCCCCGGGAGCGCGGCAAGTACCAGGGCATGATGGCCGGCGTGATGGCCCTCGCCATGATCGGCGGCCCGCTCGTCGGCGGCACCATCACCGACCACTGGGGCTGGCGCTGGTCCTTCTACATCAACCTGCCGCTCGGCGCCGTCGCCCTCGCCATGGTCACCACCGTCCTGCACCTGCCGAAGAAGCAGCGCGCCACCGGCACCCGGATCGACTTCCTCGGCGCCGGACTCCTGACCGTCGGCATCACCGCGATCGTCCTCGTCACGACCTGGGGAGGCACGGAGTACGCCTGGGGCTCGGCCACCATCGTCGGTCTCGCGGTCGCCGGAGCCGTCGCGCTCGCCGCCTTCCTGTACGTCGAGACTCGGGCGAGCGACCCGATCATGCCGCTGCACATCTTCCGCAGCCGCAACTTCACCGTGATGTCCCTGATCGGCTTCATCACCGGCTTCGTGATGTTCGGCGCGGTCCTCTACCTGCCGATCTTCCAGCAGTCCGTGCAGGGCGCCTCGGCCACCAACTCCGGTCTGCTGCTCCTGCCGATGCTTCTGTCGATGATGGTCGTCTCGCTGCTCGTCGGCCGCTTCACCACCAGCACCGGCAAGTACAAGATCTTCCCCATCGCCGGCGGCGCGCTGATGGTGGTCGGCCTCTTCGCGCTCTCCACCATGGACACCGGCACCTCGCGGCTGGTCTCCGGCGTCTGGATGGCACTCCTGGGAGCCGGCATGGGCTTCCTGATGCAGATCACGATGCTCGTGGCGCAGAACAGCGTCGAGATGAAGGACATGGGCGTCGCCTCCAGCTCGACGACCCTCTTCCGTACCCTCGGCTCCTCCTTCGGCGTCGCGATCATGGGCGCGCTCTTCACGAACCGCGTCCAGGACGAGATGGCGCAGCGCGGCGGCTCGGAGCTGACGCTGCACTCCGCCCAGCTCGACGCGGCCTCGCTGGCGAAGCTGCCGGACGCGGTGCGCGAGGCGTACCAGCACGCGGTGGCCGTCGGCACCCACTCCGCCTTCCTGGTCGGCGCGGCGGTCGCGGTCCTCGCCTTCGTCCTCGCCTTCCTGGTCAAGGAGGTCGCGCTGCGCGGCGCCGGACCGGAGAAGGGGCCGCAGGGCTCGGATGAGGCGCCGAAGGTCGCCGAGACCGTCTGACCCCTCCCGCGAGCGTGAAGGGCCCCGGCACACCTGGTGTGCCGGGGCCCTTCGTGCAGTGCAGTGCCGTGCCGTGCGGTGCGGTGCGGTGCTGGGCCGTGCGGTGCCGTGCTGGGGCCGTGCGGTCCCTGTCCTCAGTCCGCGAAGGAGATGATCGGGAAGCTGCCCGTGTTCGTCGGCGCGTGGTCCGGCAGCCAGAGCACCGCGATCGCGCCGCCCGCCCCCTGAGGTGTGCCCTCGGGAGCGGCGTTACGGAAGGTCAGCCGGGCGCCGAGGACCCGGGCCTGCCCCGCCGCGATCGTCAGACCGAGCCCGTGCCCCTGCCCCGCACGGTCGCTCGCGCCGGTACGGAACCGGCTCGGGCCCTCGCGGAGCAGCGCCTCGGGGAAGCCGGGACCGTGGTCCCGTACGCGCACCACCCGGCCCTCGACCGTCACCTCGACCTGCGGCTTCCCGTGCTTGGCCGCGTTCGCCAGCAGGTTGATGAGGATCCGCTCCAGGCGCCGCGGGTCGGTGCTCACCCAGGACTCGTGGACCACGTGCACCACGGCCTCCGGGTCCAGCGCCCGGACCCGTCGCTCCACGAACTCCCCGAGAGCGATCTCCTGCAGCTCGGCACGCTCCGACGCGCTGTCGAGCCGGGCGACCTCCAGGACGTCCTCGACCAGCGTCCGCATCGCCTGCGCCCGGTCCCGCACCAGCTCGGTGGGGCGCCCGGGCGGCAGCAGCTCCGCCGCCGTGAGCAGCCCGGTCACCGGGGTGCGCAGCTCGTGCGCGATGTCGGCGGTGACCCGGCGCTCGGCCTCGATGCGCTCGTGGAGGGCGTCGGTCAGGGCGTCCACCGCGCGGGCGAGGTCGTCGGTCTCGTCGCGTACGACTCCGCCGATGGCGTCCCGTACCCGTACCTCCGTGTTGCCCTGCGCGACCCGGCCGGCCGCGGCGGCGGCCTTCCGCAGCCGGCGCGAGAGCTGACCGCCGATGAGCACGCCGAGCGCGCAGCCGCCCATGACGACCGAGACCGAGCCGATGATCAGCGCCCGGTCGAGGTCCTTCATGATCGTCGCACTGCGGTCGGCGAACGGGATGTGCAGGGACAGCACGTCGCCGTTGGCCAGGGGCACGGCCGCCCAGACGTCCGGCGGACCTCCGTGACGGTGTTCCTGTACGTACGTGCCGCGGCGCCTGTCCCGCATCAGCTGGTCGAGCTGAGGCGGCAGCATCGGGTCGTTGATCTTCGTACCGAACCGCGGTTCCTTCGGCTTGGAGCTCTCGTACAACCGCTGCGCGAACAGCAGCCGCTCCATCTGCACCTCGCGCGCGTTGTCGAGCATCGAGACGCGCGCCGAGTTGTGCACGACCAGGCTGAGCGTGACCGCGATGAGGGCGCCGACGGCGGCGATGGCGACGGCGATCTTCCAGCGGACACCGGTACGGAGGGCGGGCGGCCTCACCTGCGGACCCGCATCGAACTCTCAGGCATCGGACGTGGTCATCCCTTGAGTTTGTAGCCGAAGCCGCGGACCGTCTCGATCCGGTCCTGGCCGATCTTCGTGCGCAGCCGCTGGACATGGACGTCCACGACCCGGGTGTCGCCACCCCAGCCGTAGTCCCAGACCCGCTCCAGGAGCTTGTCCCGGGACAGGACCGTGCCCGGCGCCGAGGAGAACTCGAGCAGCAGCCGCATCTCGGTCGGGGTCAGCCCCACCGGAGCCCCCGCCCTGCGGACCTCCATGCCCTCGGTGTCGATCTCCAGGTCGCCGAAGACCAGCAGGCCGCCCTCGGGCGTCCCGTCGGCCGCCGGGTCGCCGGGCCCCGGGCCGCCTGCGTGGCCGAACCGGCGCAGCACGGCCCGGATGCGGGCCACGAGCACGGACCCGTCGAAGGGCTTGGTCACGTAGTCGTCGGCCCCGGCCTCCAGGCCCAGGACGACGTCGATGGAGTCGGCGCGCGCGGAGAGCATGATCACGGGGACGGTCGACTCGTCACGAATGCGACGGCACAGACTCACCCCGTCCATCCCCGGCAGCATCACGTCGAGCAGCGCGATGTCGGGCCGGTCCGCCCGGAACGCCTCCAGGCCCGACAACCCGTCGGGCATGGCGGTCACCACGAAGCCGTCCCGCTCCAGTGCGAGCTGGGTGGCCTCGCGGATGACGTCGTCGTCCTCGACGAACAGCACATGGGTCTCGGCCATCGCGCGCCCTTCCCTTACCTTCCGTTCAGCTGCCGCTCGGCGCGGTCGTCGCGGCGCCGTCGATGCCGCCGTCGCCGACCGCGCGACTGTAGTCGTTGTGCACCCAGTCGTGCTGGGAGAACCTGCTTCCCGCCCAGCGGTACGTGATCACGTCCTCGCCCGAGGGATACGCGACCGGGTCGCCCTTGGCGTACACCTGCTTGGTCACGACCAGATCGCCCCGGTCGATGGTGGCGTACACCGCCGCGTCCTCGGCCATGAAGACGTTCTTGTAGCCGTCGCCGTCCTCGCGGTACACGTACGTGCCGATGCCGACGGCGTCACCGCAGGTCATCACGTTCACGACCACATCGGGCTTCGTACCGCCGGTCAGGTTCCCGTAGGACGTGTCCACCGGGTACGCGTCCGCGACACAGGGTTTGAGGTCCGCCTTCAGCCGTTCCCCGATCTTCGGGTCACCCTTGATCAGCGCGATCGGGTCGACCCGCTGGGCGGGCATCTGGCCGACGGAGGCGGAACCGGAGGGGGACGGCGCGGGGGCCACCGAACCCACCTCGTCGGCGCGGGCCGCGCCTTCGTCACGGGAGCCCGTACCGCCGGTGGAACAGGCGGTCACGAACAGGCCGACGGCGGCGAGCACGGCCACCGCCGAAATGCTCACCGCCTTGAGGGTCCGACGGCGCGGGCCGCCGGGCCCGTCGTCGCCGTCGTATCTGGCGCCTAGGCCGCGCACCGGTCCTGCCCCCGTTCGTCACGTCGTACGGTCGACCGCTCCAGAGCACGGGCGTCCTCGACACCGCGGCTCTCCAGTTCCTGCCGCAGTCGGGCCAGTGCGCGGTGGAGCGTGGACTTCACCGTACCGGTCGACATGCCGAGCGCGGCCGCGGTCTCCTCGGTGCTCATCTGTTCCCAGTGCCGCAGGACGACGACGCTGCGCTGCTTCGGGGCGAGGACCTTGAGGATGTCCATGAGGAGCGCGCGGTCGGCGTGCTGCTCGGTGGCGTCGTCGACGGACGCGTCGGGCAGCTGCTCGGTGGGGACCTCGTCCAGCTTGCGGGCGCGCCACCACTCCGTACGCGTGTTGATCATCACGCGGCGGAGGTACGCGTCGGCGAGGGACTTGTCGGCGATGCCGTCCCAGCGGCCGAAGGTACGGACGAGAGCGGTCTGGAGCAGGTCCTGGGCGTCGACCGGGTCGGGGACGAGCCGACGGGCGCTGCGCAGCAGCGCGTCCTGGCGCGTCCGTACGTACTCCTCGAAGTCGAGCACCTCGCCGTGCGGCATACCGACCGCCTCCATCCCCGTGACCTGCTTGTTCGCTTGACGGAGATGACGCTACGGAGCGCTTGTCACGAGGTTGTGCGAGCAGGCCGTCGACAGACACACGGCTGTCCATCGGTTGTGTAACAGGGGCCGGAAGTGGGTAAAGGGGCGACTTCCCGTGGGCGGGGACCGGCGTCCTCCGGGTACGGGACCCGGAGGAGCCACGGCCCGCGCCCGCCAAGACCGTGGAGCCGGGAAGGCCAGGCCCGTCAGGACCGGGGGACGCCACGACCGTTTACGCCGGGAAGGCCGGGCCCCTCAGGACCGGGGGAAGGCCCGGCCCGTCAGGACCGGGGGACGCCAGGACCGTTTAGGCCGGGACGGCCGGGCCCGTCAGGACCGGGGGGAGGCCGGGCCCGTCAGGACTGGGGGAGGCCGGGCCCGTCAGGACTGGGGGAGGCGGTACTCCGCGTTCTCCAGGGGCTCCACCAGGCCGTCCGCCACCAGGCCGTCCAACGCGCGGGCCCGCTGGACCGGGTCGTCCCAGACCGCGTCCAGGGCGGCCTGCGCCACCGGGCCGGGCGCGTCCCGCAGGACCGCGAGCAGCCGGCCCCGTACCTGCCGGTCCGTCCCCGCGTACGTCTGGCCGCGGCGCGGCGGCCCGTCGTGGGCCGGTTTGCCGGCCAGCCGCCACGCGCACCGGTCGGCGATCGGGCACCGCCCGCAGTCCTCGTTCTTCGCCGTGCACACCAGCGCGCCCAGCTCCATCGAGGCCGCCGCCCAGCGTGCCGCCGTTCCCTCGTCCTGCGGCAGCAGCTCCCGCGCGAGCCTGCGCTCGGCCGCGGTCGTCGCGTTCGGCGGGTACTGCACGCCCGTCGCCGCCCGGGCGAAGACCCGGCGGACGTTGGTGTCCAGCACCGGATGGCGCTGCCCGTACGCGAACGAGGCCACGGCCGCCGCCGTGTACTCGCCGATCCCGGGCAGGGCAAGCAGCGCCGCGTGCTCGCTCGGCACGTCGCCGCCGTGCCGCTCCGTTATGGCCACGGCCGCAGCGTGCAGCCGCAGCGCGCGCCGCGGATAGCCGAGCCGGCCCCAGGCGCGGACGGCCTCGCCCGGCGCGTCGGCGGCGAGGTCGGCCGGGCGCGGCCAGCGCGCCAGCCACTGCTCGTACACCGGCAGGACCCGTACGACCGGAGTCTGCTGGAGCATGAACTCGCTGACCATCACGCCCCACGCGCCCGCCTCGGGGCGGCGCCAGGGCAGGTCGCGGGCGTGCCGGTCGAACCAGGCGAGGACGGGCCCGTGCAGTGCGGCGGCGGGCGCCGGGACGGCCGGGGCGTCGAACACAGGGATGGGGGCATCGGTGGAAGTCATCGCACCCCCGATCCTGGCACGTCCTGCGCGCGTTCAGCACGCGCCGTGGCGGACGCCCTCGGGGCGCGTGGAGGCGCGCGGGCGCGGCCCGCGCCCCGCGCACCACAGCACGGCGCCGTTCCGGCTCGACCGCGCCGCCTCCACCGCCGCCCGTACGGGCCGGTCCGCCGCCTTCACGGCCAGGAACGCCACCGGGCCGCCGAGCAGCGGCGAGCGAGGCGGGTGCGCCGACGACCGCCCGGCACGGACGCTCCTCGTCCACCAGCGACTTGAGCGCCTCGCTCACCACGTACCCGCAGGCGGTCGCCCATCGAGAGGGAGATCGTCGGAGACGGTGTGCATGGTCGGCGACGCCAACCGGGGGCCGATGCCCGGCACCCGGGGCGAACGACCACCACCACCCCCGACGAAAGTGGGGTATTACGGAGAGGGACGCGTGCCCCGGATGTGATCATCGGCAAAACTTGGTGCCTGGGGCGGCGGGTGGGGCGGGAGTTGGAGCCGATCTCTCGTAAGGTTCGTGGCGTGGGATCACTGCGCAATCCGGTCGGGCCGCTTCCCTCCTCCATCTACTGGCGACGGAGGGCGGTCGCGCTGTGCCTGATCGCCCTGATGGCACTGATCGCCATCTGGGCCGTCACCTCCGGCGGAGGCGGCGGGAAGAAGCCCGACGACTCCGCCAACGGCTCTTCTCCCGCGCCCTCAATCACTCCCGGACCCTCCGGATCCGGTCCCGCGATCAGCGAACAGCCGGGCGGCCGCGACGAGTCGGGCGAGTCCGGTGAGAACTCCGGCGGGGACGGCGGTGACGGCGGCGGCGGTACGGACGCCGGCGCGGGCGGTGACGCGGGCGGCGGGGCCGGCGGCAAGAACGGCGACACCGACGGCGGAGGCGGTGACGGAGGCGCGGGCTCGAGCGCGGGCCAGCAGGTGCCGGCCGACTCCCCGCTGCCGAACTGCGCTCCCGGATCCCTGCAGTTGACCCTCCGTAGCGCCCAGGTCTCGTACGCGCCGGGCGAGAAGCCGCGCTTCCAGCTGGTCGCCAGGAACACCTCGGCCGCCGACTGCAAGACCGATCTCGGTCCTGGCAACGCGGTTCTGACGGTCAGTGACGATCAGGACGACGACGTCTGGTCCTCGAAGGACTGCCCCCGCCCGGCCGGCGCCGTCTTCGTCAGGGTCCCGGCGGGTTCGGAGATCACGCGCACCGTGGAGTGGGACCGCGCCCGCAGCGCCCCGCAGTGCGCCACCGCCCCGGCGGCCCCGGTGGGACCGGGGACGTACCTGGTGGAGGCGACGCTGCCCGGCGTGAAGGTGTCTCCGGCTTCGTTCACACTGGCCAAGGACTGACGGGTCCGGGCTGACGACCCAGGGCTGACGGTACGCGGAAGGGGCCGTACGGGATTCTCCGTACGGCCCCTTCCGCGTACCGCTGCATGACGTACCGCTGCCGGACGGGCCTCCGGCTAGACGTACCGCTCCAGGATCGAGGACTCCGCGAGCCGGGACAGGCCCTCGCGGACGCTGCGGGCCCGGGCCTCGCCGACACCGTCGACGGTCTGCAGGTCGTCGACGCTGGCCGCGAGCAGCTTCTGCAGGCCGCCGAAGTGCTCCACGAGCCGCTCGATGATCGCGCCGGGCAGCCGCGGGACCTTGGCGAGGAGCCGGTAGCCGCGCGGGGAGACCGCGGAGTCGAGGGTCTCGGGGGAGCCGCTGTACCCCAGGGCCCGTGCCACGATGGGGAGTTCGAGGAGCTCCGCGTGGGTGAGCGCGTCGAGCTCGGTCAGCGCCTCCGGGACCGTGCGCGAACGCTTCGCCGTGGGCTCCGGCACGTAGTCGCGGATGACGAGCTCACGCTCGGGCTCCACGCCCGCGATCAACTCGTCGAGCTGGAGCGAGAGAAGCCGGCCGTCGGTGCCGAGCTCGACGACGTACTCGGCGATCTCGGTGGCGATCCGGCGGACCATCTCCAGGCGCTGGGCGACGGCCGTGACGTCCCTGACGGTCACCAGGTCCTCGATCTCCAGCGCGGAGAGCGTGCCGGCGACCTCGTCGAGACGGAGCTTGTAGCGCTCCAGGGTGGCGAGCGCCTGGTTGGCGCGGGAGAGGATCGCGGCCGACTCCTCCAGGACGCGACGCTCGCCGTTCACGTAGATGGCGATGAGCCGCATCGACTGGGAGACGGAGACGACCGGGAAGTTGCACTGCTTGGAGACCCGGTCCGCGGTGCGGTGGCGGGTGCCGGTCTCCTCGGTGTGGATGGAGGCGTCCGGCACGAGCTGGACACCGGCCCGGTGGATCTTGGAGATGTCCTTGTCGAGGACGAGCCCGCCGTCGAGCTTGCACAGCTCGCGCAGTCGGGTCGCGGTGAACTCGACGTCCAGCACGAAGCCGCCGGTGCACATCGAGTCCACCGTCTTGTCCATGCCGAGCACGATCAGACCGCCGGTGTTGCCCCGCAGGACGCGCTCGAGGCCGTCGCGCAGTGCGGTGCCGGGAGCGACCGCGCTGAGGGCCGCGCGCATCAGCGCTTCGTTCCCGTCCTTGGCTGCCACTGCTCTCCTCCGGCTCGTACGGATGGGCGAGACCAGGGCAAAGTCTAGCGACACCGCCCCGCGCCCCTCCGCCGCACGCCGGAGCGCACCGCTTCTCGCCCCGAGTGACCAGCACACGCCACCCCGCCCCGGCGCCGTTCACGACCCCGGGGCGAAGCCGTCCGCGCCCCCGGAACGAAGCGGTCCGCGCTCCCGGGGCGAAGCCGTCCGCGCCCGCCCCCGCTACCCCTGCTCGCCGCGGGCGGCGGCGGGTCTGCGGGTGCGGGGCAGGACCCTCAGCGCGTCCCCCATGTCCGCCACCTCGGTGACCTTCATCCCCGCGGGCACCTTCCCCGGATCGCCGGGGACCAGCGCGTGCGTGAACCCGAGCCGGTGCGCCTCGGCCAGCCGGCGCTGCACGCCCGTGACCCGGCGGACCTCGCCCGCGAGACCGACCTCGCCGATCGCGACGAGGTTCTTCGGGAGCGGGGTGTCGCTGGCGGCGGAGGCCAGGGCGAGGGCGATCGCCAGGTCGGCGGCGGGCTCGGAGAGCTTCACGCCGCCCACGGTCGCCGAATAGATGTCCCGCTTGCCGAGCGCGCTGATCCGGCCGCGCTGCTCCAGGACGGCCAGCATCATCGAGACCCGGGAGGTCTCCAGGCCCGAGGTGGTCCGCCGGGGCGACGGGATCTGGGAGTCGACCGTCAGCGCCTGCACCTCGGCCACCAGCGGCCTGCGACCCTCCAGGGTGACCGTCAGGCAGGTCCCGGGCACGGCCACGTCCCGCCGGGTCAGGAAGAGCCCGGAGGGGTCGGCGAGGCCCGTGATCCCCTCGTCGTGCAGCTCGAAGCAGCCGACCTCGTCCGTCGCCCCGTACCGGTTCTTCACGCCGCGGACGAGCCTCAGGCGCGCGTGCCGGTCTCCTTCGAAGCTCAGGACGACGTCGACCAGGTGCTCCAGGAGCCGGGGTCCGGCGATGTTGCCGTCCTTGGTGACATGGCCGACGAGGAGCGTGGCCATCCCGCGCTCCTTGGAGGCCCGGATGAGCGCCCCCGCGACCTCGCGCACCTGGGCCATGCCGCCCGGAGCCCCGTCGATCTCCGGCGAGGCGACCGTCTGCACCGAGTCCATGATCAGCAGCGAGGGCTTCACGGCGTCGAGGTGGCCGAGGACGGCGGACAGGTCCGTCTCCGCGGCCAGGTACAGATGGTCGTTGAGGGCGTTGATCCGGTCGGCGCGCAGCCGGACCTGGCTCGCGGACTCCTCGCCCGTGACGTACAGCGTGCGGTGCTCCTCGTTCGCGGCCTTCGAGGCGACGTCGAGCAGCAGCGTGGACTTGCCGACGCCGGGCTCCCCGGCGAGCAGCACGACGGCCCCGGGCACGAGCCCCCCGCCCAGGACCCGGTCCAGCTCGTCCACACCCGTGGAGCGGGCGGTGGCCTGCCGGCCGTCGACCTGGCCGATCGGGAGCGCGGCCGTGGAGACGCGGCCGGGGGCGGTGGTGCGGACGGCGGGCGCGCCGTACTCCTCGACCGTCCCCCAGGCCTGGCACTCGGGGCAACGGCCGAGCCATTTGGCGGTCGTCCAGCCGCATTCGGTGCAGCGGTAGGACGGCCGGTCCTTGGCGGATTTCGTACGGGCAGCCATGCGCCACACCGTAGCGGCCCCCACTGACAGTGGACTCCGGGCCGGAGGCCCGCCGGCCCCACGGCATCGGAATGTCCCGCTCCTGTCCCCTTTCGAGCGATACCTTCACCCGTAAGGATTAAAAGTGTTCAACCGGTACGAAGAGTCCGCCCTGCCTTGCCTACGGTCGCCAAGTGACGAGCAGCAGGCTGGAACCCCCCACCCACACCACCGGCGCACACCGGGCGCACCGGCGGGCGGCCGAAGGTGCCCGCACCCTCGGTCAGCACCCGCCCGCCCGCTACGAGGCGTATCTGGACGGTCTGTTCACCTACTGCCTCTCCGTGCTCTGCGACCACGACGCCGCGACGACCGTCCTCGGCGACGTCCTGGCCGTCGCCGAGCGCCACCGCGGCCGCTGTCCCTCCGACGAGGGCGGGCGCAAGGCCTGGCTGTACGCGCTCGCGCGCTGGGCCTGTCTGCGCGGCCTCGCCGAGCAGCGCCGCACCCGGCCGGGCGCGCACACCGGCCGCCCGGCCGTCGAGGAGCCGCAGCCGCCCCGGGTCTCCGATGAGGTCGCCGAGCGCCGCCGTGCCGAACTGGCGCTGCTGGCCTGGCCGGAGGCCGCGGGCACCACCCCCGAGCAGCGCGAGGCGCTCGAACTCGCCGTCCGGCACGGCCTCGGCCACCGCGAGGTCGCCGCCGTGCTCTCCCTCGACCCGCTCGCCGCCCGCGAGCTGCTTTCCTCGGCCGCCTGCGAGGTCGAGCGCACCCGCGCCGCGCTCGCGGTCGTCGAGACCGGGAACTGCCCCACGGTCGCCCGGCTCACCGGCGACCACCAGGTGCTGCTCTCCGCGACCCTGCGCGCCGAGCTGGTCCGCCATGTCGACGACTGCCCGCGGTGCCGCCGGGCGGCCGAGCGGGCGGGCGCGGGCGGCCCGTGGCCCGGTGCGGCGTCGCCCACCCCGGCCCGGCTCCCGCTGGTCGAGGCGCCGAGGGCGGCCGCGTACGTGGCGATGCTGCACGTCCCGCGCGCGCGTGCCGTCGCCCCCCGCTTCGGGCCGGCCGGATTCCCCCTGGACCCGAAGGACCACGCGGCCCGCCGCGACCGGATGCGGGCCCGCGCGGTGACGACGACCGTCGTGGCGGCCGTCGTCGCGGCCCCGGTGCTCGCCCTGTGGGCCTCGTACCGAGGCGGCCCCGCCGGGGAGGGCGACCACGCCGGCGCGCCGGTCAGCGCGAGCGAGGCGGACGACCCGACGGGCCTCGACGGCACTCCGTACGACCACTACGAGAACGCGGGCAACGCCCGCACCACGCCCGAGCCCCGCTTCACCCGGGGCAGCAGGTCCCCGGACGTCTCGGTCGAGGTGATCAGCCCCGGCGGGCCCGTGGGGCCGTCGCTGCCCGGTCAGGCCGGCCCCGGCCGGATCACGGTGACGGCCCGGGGGAACGGCGACACGACGCTGCTCACCCTCACCGCCTCCGGCGGCTCGCCGGTCGACTGGTCGCTCTGGTCGGACGCGCCCTGGCTGTACGTGAGCCAGGCCTCGGGCACCCTGCGGCCCGGCGAGTCCGTGACGGTCCGGATCTCCGTGGACCCCGCGCACGAGCCCGCGGGCGCCTGGTCGGCCCGGGTCGGGGTCAACCCCTCGGGCGCCGTCGTACGGATCGACGGCCGCGGGAGGACGACCCCGGCGCCCCCGACGACGGAAGTGCCCCCGCCGGCGACGGAGGAGCCGCCGCCGACCACGGAGGAGCCGACGACGCCGCCGCCGACGACCGAGGAGCCGCCGCCGACCACGGAAGAGCCGACGACCCCTCCGCCCACGACGGAGCCCACTCCGACGACCGAACCGCCCTCGTCCACGGACCCCGGCACGCCCAGCGGCTCGGACTCACCGCCACCGCCCTAGGGCTACCGCTCGGCCGGGTCCGCCGGGTCCGCCGGGTGCGGAGCCACCAGCGGCAGCTGGGCCGCCAGCCGCGCCTCGCACAGCTCCACCAGCACGTCGTACGCCGCCTTGCCCATCAGCTCGGTCAGCTCGGGCCGGTACGTCACGTACACCGGCTCCCCGGCGCCGTGCGCCGAAGTCGCCGACGTGCACCACCAGTGCAGGTCGTGACCGCCCGGGCCCCAGCCCCGGCGGTCGTACTCGCCGATCGACACCTGGAGGATCCGGGAGTCGTCGGGCCGGTCGATCCACTCGTACGTCCGGCGCACCGGCAGCTGCCAGCAGACGTCCGGCTTGGTCTCCAGCGGCTCCTTGCCCTCCTTGAGGGCCAGGATGTGCAGCGAGCAGCCGGCGCCGCCCTCGAACCCCGGGCGGTTCTGGAAGATGCAGGACCCCTTCCAGCGTCGGGTCTGCCGGTCGCCGTCCTCGTCGAGCTGCACCCAGCCCGACTCCGTCCCGACGTCGTGGAACTGCCAGAGTTCGGGCGTGAGCCGGTCCACGTACGAGGCGACCCGCTTCTCGTCGTCCTCGTCGGAGAAGTGCGCGCCGAGCGTGCAGCAGCCGTCGTCGGCGCGGCCGGCCTGGATGCCCTGGCAGCCGCTGCCGAAGATGCACGTCCAGCGGGAGGTGAGCCAGGTCAGGTCGCAGCGGAAGACCTGCTCGTCGTCGGCCGGGTCGGGAAACTCGAC
Source organism: Streptomyces sp. NPDC013317 (assembly GCF_055563155.1). Lineage (NCBI taxonomy): Bacteria > Bacillati > Actinomycetota > Actinomycetes > Kitasatosporales > Streptomycetaceae > Streptomyces > Streptomyces sp. NPDC013317. The sequence goes on along the minus strand of NZ_JBVHDX010000008.1, from coordinate 15,335 downwards.
CCAGGCGCGCGGAAAGTCGAGGCCCTTCTCGTCCGGTTCGCCATGGCCGGAGGTCGCGCCCTGCTTCTTGGAGGTCTTCTGAGCCTTGGCAGCGCTGTCTTTGCCCGGCTTCGCCTTTTTCGTCTTTGGCACACCACCAGCGTATGCGGGTGGGAGCAGTAGCGTTCCGTCCATGAGACTCGGAGTCCTCGACGTCGGTTCGAACACAGTGCACCTGCTGGTGGTGGACGCCCACCCCGGCGCCCGCCCGCTGCCCGCCCACTCCCACAAGGCCGAGCTGCGCCTGGCGGAGCTCCTCGACGGCGCGGGCGCCATCGCCCCCGACGGGATCGAGCGGCTCATCGCGACCGTCCGGGACGCGCTGCAGGCCGCCGAGGACAAGGGCTGCGAGGAGGTGCTGCCGTTCGCGACCTCGGCGGTCCGCGAGGCGACCAACGCCGACGCGGTCCTCGACCGCGTGAAGCGGGAGACCGGCATCGACCTCCAGGTCCTCACCGGCGACGAGGAGGCCCGGCTCACGTTCCTGGCGGCGCGCCGCTGGTACGGCTGGTCCGCGGGGAAGCTGTTCCTCCTGGACATCGGCGGCGGCTCGCTGGAGATCGCGTACGGCATCGACGAGGAGCCGGACACGGCGGTCTCGCTGCCCCTGGGAGCGGGCCGGCTGACGTCGGGATGGCTGCCGGGCGACCCGCCCGACGCGGAGGACGTACGGGCGCTGCGCCGCCACGCGCGCGCCCAGATCGCCCGTACGGTCGGAGAATTCAGCCGCTTCGGCAAGCCCGACCATGTCGTGGCCACGTCCAAGACCTTCAAGCAGCTCGCCCGGATCGCCGGAGCGGCCGGCTCCGAGAAGGGGCTCTATCTGCGACGCGTCCTGACCCGCGCGTCCCTGGAGGAGTGGGTTCCCAAGCTCAGCGCGATGAGCGCGGCCCAGCGCGCCGGCCTCCCGGGCGTGTCGGAGGGCCGCGCGCGCCAGCTGCTCGCGGGCGCGCTGGTGGCGGAGGGCGCGATGGACCTGTTCGGCGTGGACGAGCTGGAGATCTGCCCCTGGGCGCTCCGCGAGGGCGTGATCCTGCGCCGCCTGGACCACCTGCCGGAGGAGTAGCCCCTGAACGGAGTCCGGGCCGCACGCATGCGTGGAGCGGTATACCGAACGCTGTCCGGGCCGCGCGCGTGGAGCGGTAAACCGAACGGAGTCCGGGCCGCACGCGCGCGTGGGGGGCTCGCGCGGCGGCCCCGCACCCCCGTCGCGACCGAGCGTGACGGGAACCACCTCCCCGGCCCCCGCCCCGCCCCGTACGCTGTCCTTCGTGGCAGAACCAGTGGTGCGCGTCCCGGATGCGAAGGTCGCCCTGTCGACGGCCTCGGTCTATCCGGAGTCGACGGCGACGGCCTTCGAGATCGCCGCGCGCCTCGGTTACGACGGTGTCGAGATCATGGTGTGGACCGATCCGGTCAGCCAGGACATCGAGGCCCTGCGCCGCCTCTCGGACTACCACCAGGTCCCGATCCTCGCCGTCCACGCGCCCTGTCTGCTGATCACGCAGCGCGTCTGGTCCACGGACCCCTGGGTCAAGCTCCAGCGAGCCCAGGCGGCCGCGGAGAAGCTCGGCGCCTCCACGGTCGTCGTCCACCCGCCGTTCCGCTGGCAGCGCCAGTACGCCCGCGACTTCGTCAACGGCATCTGGCGGATGGCCGACGAGACGGACGTCCGGTTCGCCGTCGAGAACATGTACCCCTGGCGGTACAAGGACCGCGAGATGCTCGCGTACGCCCCCGAGTGGGACGTCACCAAGGACGACTACCGCCATTTCACGGTCGACCTCTCCCACACCGCCACCGCCCGTACGGACGCCCTCGCGATGATCGACCGGATGGGCGACCGCCTCGGCCACGTCCACCTCGCCGACGGCAAGGGCTCGGCCAAGGACGAGCACCTGGTCCCCGGCCGCGGCAACCAGCCCTGCGCCGAGGTCCTGGAGCGGCTGGCGCTCAACGGTTTCGACGGCCACGTGGTCGTCGAGGTCAACACCCGGCGGGCGATGTCCGCGGCCGAACGCGAGGCCGACCTCGCGGAGGCCCTCGCCTTCACCCGCCTGCACCTGGCCTCCGCCGCCAAGTCCTCCCGAGTGCCCCGCTCATGACGGGACCGGCCCCGGCCCCGCGCCGCCGCGGCCGCCCCTCCCGTACCGAGGAGGAGAGCGGACCCGGCGCCCGCGAGCGCATCCTGGAAGCCGCCCGCTCGCAGTTCGCCGAGCGCGGCTACGACAAGACCTCCGTCCGCGGCATCGCCAAGGCGGCCGACGTGGACCCGGCGCTCGTGCACCACTACTTCGGTACGAAGGACGAGGTCTTCGCCGCAGCGATCGAGGTCTCCTTCGAGCCCGCCGTCGTCCTCCCCGCGATCCTCGGCGGCCCCCTCGACGGCATCGGCGAGCGGCTCGCCCGCTACTTCATCGGCGTCTGGGAGAACCCGGTCAGCCGCGCCCCGCTCCTCGCGATCATCCGCTCCGCCCTGACGCACGAGGCGGCGGCCAAGGTGCTGCGCGGCTTCGTCCTGCGCCGGCTCCTGGAGCGGATCGCCGCGGATCTCGACGTACCGGATCCGAAGTTCCGCGCGGAACTCGCCGCCTCCCACATGATCGGGATCGCGATCCTGCGGTACGTCATCAAGGTCGAGCCGATGGCCTCGGCCGACCCCGAGGCGATCGTGGCCCACGTGGCCCCGACGCTCCAGCGCTACCTCACGGACCCGCGCCCCACGTCCTGACCGAAACCCTGACCGAAGGCTGAACAGCGCGTCCGGCATGCGGACAAGCCGTCCAGATATTGGTCGCGCGGCGTACGCTCGACAGCAAGCACACCCATCACTGAGGAGCGAGCGACGATGCCCGAGCTGAGGTCCCGCACTGTCACCCACGGCCGCAACATGGCGGGCGCACGCGCCCTTATGCGCGCCTCCGGTGTACCCGGCGCGGACATCGGCCGGAAGCCGATCATCGCGGTGGCGAACTCCTTCACCGAGTTCGTCCCGGGCCACACCCATCTGCAGCCCGTCGGCCGGATCGTCTCCGAGGCCATCACGGCCGCCGGTGCCATCCCGCGCGAGTTCAACACGATCGCCGTCGACGACGGGATCGCCATGGGCCACGGCGGCATGCTCTACTCCCTGCCCTCCCGCGACCTGATCGCGGACAGCGTGGAGTACATGGTGGAGGCCCACTGCGCCGACGCCCTGATCTGCATCTCCAACTGCGACAAGATCACCCCCGGCATGCTGAACGCGGCCCTGCGCCTCAACATCCCGACGGTCTTCGTCTCCGGCGGCCCGATGGAGTCCGGCAAGGCCACGCTGGTCGACGGCACGGTCCGCACGCTCGACCTGGTCGACGCGATCTCCGACGCGGTCAACGACAAGATCTCGGACGAGGACATCCTCCGGATCGAGGAGAACGCCTGCCCGACCTGCGGGTCCTGTTCCGGCATGTTCACCGCCAACTCGATGAACTGCCTGACCGAGGCCATCGGCCTCTCCCTCCCCGGCAACGGCTCGGTCCTCGCCACCCACACGGCCCGCAAGGCGCTGTACGAGAACGCCGCGCGCACGGTGGTCGACATCACCCGTCGCTACTACGACGAGGACGACGACTCGGTCCTGCCGCGCTCGGTCGCCACCCGCGCGGCCTTCGAGAACGCCATGGCCCTGGACATCGCCATGGGCGGCTCGACGAACACGATCCTGCACCTGCTGGCCGCCGCCCAGGAGGCCGAGCTGGACTACGGGCTCTCCGACATGGACGAGGTCTCGCGGCGCGTGCCGTGTCTGGCCAAGGTCGCGCCGAACGTCGCGCCCGGCGGCACGTACTACATGGAGGACGTGCACCGCGCCGGCGGCATCCCGGCCATCCTGGGCGAGCTGTACCGGGCGGGCCTCCTCAACGAGGACGTGCACACCGTCCACTCCCGCTCCATCAAGGAGTGGCTGGGGACCTGGGACGTGCGCGGAGGCTCCCCCTCCGAGGAGGCCGTCGAGCTGTGGCACGCGGCGCCCGGCTGCGTCCGTTCGGCGACCGCCTTCTCGCAGTCCGAGCGCTGGGACTCCCTGGACACCGACGCGGCCGGCGGCTGCATCCGCGACGCGGCCCACGCGTACTCGAAGGACGGCGGACTCGCGGTCCTGCGCGGCAACCTGGCCGTCGATGGCTGTGTCGTGAAGACGGCCGGTGTGGACGAGTCGATCTGGACCTTCGAGGGCCCGGCGGTCGTCTGCGAGTCGCAGGAAGAGGCAGTCGAGAAGATCCTCAACAAGCAGATCACCGACGGCGACGTGGTCGTCATCCGCTACGAGGGCCCGCGCGGCGGCCCGGGCATGCAGGAGATGCTCTACCCGACCTCCTTCCTCAAGGGCCGGGGCCTGGGCAAGACCTGTGCGCTGGTGACGGACGGCCGCTTCTCGGGCGGTACGTCGGGCCTGTCGATCGGTCACGCGTCCCCGGAGGCGGCTTCGGGCGGCACGATCGCGCTGGTCGAGGACGGCGACCGGATCCGTATCGACATCCCGAGCCGTTCGATCGAACTGCTCGTCGACGACGCCACGCTGGCGACCCGCCGTGAGGCCCTGGGCGGGGTGTACGCCCCGAAGAACCGGCAGCGGAAGGTCTCGGCGGCGCTGCGGGCGTACGCGGCGATGGCGACGAGCGCGGACAAGGGCGCGGTGCGCGACGTGACGAAGCTGGCCTGACCCGGCCGGCCAGGCCGCCCGGGCCCGATCGGTCTTCTGTACCGCGGGCTCGGGGCTGTGACGAAACGAGGCGGGCGCGGACCTACCCGGCCCGGACCTACCCGGCCCGTGCCTACCCGGCGCGGCGGCGCGGCACGGCCCAAAGCCCGACACCACGGTGCGAATCGCGTCCGCACCGCTGCCAGGACCGGCGGGGGTGCGGGCCGGTCGTCCGGGCCGGTCGGCTGTCAGCTGGACGCGGTGGCGGGCGCGGGGAGGGGAGGCGGAGACGTCCGCTCCCCACGCCCGCCGTTCGCGGGACGGGGAGCGCGTCGCGCGGCCCGGCCCGTGGCCCCCTCCCGTTCCGCTGCACCGACCCCGTGAGGCACGGCGGCAGGCCCGCCGTCACCAGTCGGCGGGGTCCCGCCCGTCCACGGCGAACACGGATCCGTCCGGCGCGGTCCCGAAGACCTTCTCCCCGGCGACGACCGGCGCCGGCACGGTCGTCGTGTACCCGAGCCGGCCGTCCCGCAGCCGCGGCGCGGTCTGCCCGAGCAGCGCCCCGCGCCCGGTGTCGACGGCGAGCAACCGCCCGTCGGCGACCGAGAGGTAGAGCCGCTCGCCGGGCCCGAGGACGGGCGCCGAGACGTAGCCCGCCGCGGTGTCCAGCTCCCACAGAACACGGCCGGACGGGCCGGCGGCGGTGTCGACGGCCGTGACGTGGCCGGCCTGGTCGAGGACGTACACGGTGTCGCCGCGCACGGCGAACCGCGCGTCGTAGAGCCGGACCTGCAGAGCAGTACGCCGGACGGAGTGGTCGGCCGGGTCGTAGCGGACCAGGGCGTCGACCTCCATGCCGCGGTGGTGCGACGCGAGGACCAGCGCGCCGTCCTCGGCCTGCCCGATCGGCGTCAGGTGGCCCTCCAGGCGCCGCTGCCACACCACTTCGCCGGTCGCGGGGCGCAGCGCGGCCACGCGGGTGCGGGTCCCGTCGGCGGAGGACTCGGAGACGGTCACGAGGCCGGTGTTCGCCTCGTAGGGCCCCAACTGGGGTGCGGTGAACCCGGGGAGGTCGTGGCTCCAGAGCTCCCGCCCGGTGGAGCTGTCGACGGCCCGGATCCCGCCGGTCCCGGTGGACAGGACGACGGCCGTCCCGGCGGGCCCGACCCGCTCGGCGACGGCCGGGCCGGTGTGCCAGCCGGGAGCGCCGTCGTTGGCCGTGAAGGTGCGCAGGGGGCCGTTCGGCGAGGGGACGGCGACGAGGCCGCCGGGCAGTACGGACGGCGGGGCCGCGACCGGCGGTGCGGACGGACCGCTGTCGGCGGGGTGCGACCACAGGATGCGCCCGGTCGCCGGGTCGAGCCGGGCGGCGGCCGTCCCCCCGCCCGTGCAGTAGAGAGCGCCGGCGCCATGGGCACAGGTCGGCGCGGACGGCTCCCCGTCCTTCCGCAGGACGGTCTGCCAGCCGTCGAAGGCGACGGCCGCCTGGGCCGGGTTCGGCCGGGGCGCGGGCTCGTCGCCGCCGGCGCGCAGGACCACGAGCGCGCCGCCCGCCGCGAGGACGGCGAGCGTGGCGGCGGCCACGACGGACGACCGCCGCCGTCGGCGGGCACGCGGCGCCGGGGCGCGTACGGGCGTGTCCGCGTCCCACGCCGCCGACGCCCCGACGCCCCCGGATCCGACGACCGAGCCGGGCGGGTCGCCGAGGTGGCCGGGCAGCGTGGGCGGCCGCCGCTGCGCGGGTATGAAGGCCGCGGCCTCGTACGAGGGCGGCAGCAGTGCCGCCATGATCTCGGCCGGAGTCGGGCGCTCCGCCGGCTCCTTGGCCAGGCAGCGCGCGACGAGCGGAGCAAGCGCCTCCGGGACGCCCGTCAGATCCGGCTCGTCGTGGACGACCTGGTAGGCGACGATGTACGGACTGTCGGAGTCGAACGGCCCGTGCCCGGTGGCCGCGTGCACCAGCACGGAGCCGAGCGCGAAGACGTCCGCAGCCGGGCCGACCTCGCGCGGCCGCTGGAACTGTTCGGGTGCCATGAACGGCGGCGACCCGATCAGCTTCCCGGTCTCCGTGTGCAGATCGCTGTCGACCGGCCGGGAGATGCCGAAGTCGATGACCTTCGGCCCGGTGTCGGTGAGCAGGACGTTGCTCGGCTTGAGGTCGCGGTGGACGACACCGGCCCGGTGGATGTCGCGCAGGGCCTCGGCGAGTCCGGCCGTCAGCCGGCGCAGTTCGGCGGGGGACAGGGGGCCGTTCCGCTTCACCTGGTCGGCGAGGGTGGGGCCGGGGACGTAGAGCGTGGCCATCCACGGGCGTTCGGCGTCGGGGTCCGCGTCCACGACGGGCGCGGTGAAGGCCCCGCTGACCCGGCGCGCGGCGGCCACCTCCTGGCGGAAGCGAGCCCTGAACTCCGGGTCCTCCGCGTACTGTCCGTGCACCACCTTGACCGCGAGCCGCAGCCCGGAGGCGGAGCTGGCCAGATGGACCACGCCCATGCCGCCCGAGCCGAGGACGGCCTGGAGGCGGTACTCGCCCGCGTACTCGGGCTCTTCCGCGTCCCGGTCGGCACCGCTCCTGCGCAACGGCGGCATCGCCCACCCCCGTGTGGTCCCCGTCGAGTTTCGCGCGCGTGCGCGACGCACGGAGCCTAGTCGATGGCACCCGGGATGTCGGTGGGGCTTGCTAGCCTGCGCGTCGCAGAGAGTGAATCGCACCGGAGCGCTTGCTCCACGGGGGAGGACGCCATGGGCGTGGAGGACACGAAGGAAGCGGTGACCGCCGGACCGGAGGTGTCGGCGCTGAGCGGGGCGCGGTACCCGATCGCGCCGGGGACGCGCGTCAACGTCCGCTCGGGCCCGGGTACGCAGTACGCGGTGGTGCGGATCCTGCCGGCGGGCTCCTGGGTGGCGATCCGCTGCCAGACGCCCGGCCAGACGGTCACCGGCCCGTACGGCACGACGAACATCTGGGACAACATCGGGTCCGGGGAGTTCATCTCCGACGCGTACGTGAAGACGGGCAGTGACGGGTACGTCGCCCCGCGCTGCGGCTGACCCTTCCCTCGCCGTCCGGGGATAATCGACCTCGTGAGCGAAGAAGACCAGACCGCCGAGCCCCGCAGCACCGAGCCTGCCTCGACCCCCGCCGGACCGCAGCCCGAGGAGATCCGTTTCTTCGGGACGACCTGGGTGGAGCACGACGGGCAGTACGGCCTGCGCCGCGCCGGTGTCGCCCTCGGGGCGCTCACCGCCGCGGCCGCGGGCTGCTTCGTGCTGCGGTTCGCCTACCAGGGCCTGGAGATCGCCGAGGTCGGCGGCTTCGTGAACCTGCTCGTGGTGCTCATGTTCGCGATCTGCAGCGCCATCGCGTTCCGCAAGACCTGGGAGGGCTTCGTCCGCCGCCCGGCCGACCCGGCCCGCGAGGACGCGCTGCGCAGCCTGAAGATGATCGGTTTCATCGGCTCGCTGCTGGCCTACTTCTTCCGGAGCCTCGTCGAGGCGCCGGGCGAGAAGCTGCACCGCACCGAGTACGAGACGGCCCGCAGTCAGTACGAGAAGCGGCGCGGCGCCCGGACGGGCAACCCGGCGGCCCGCAAGAAGCCCAAGCCCAAGCGCAGGTAGCGGCGCGGGGTGGCGACGCCCCGCCCATGTCACATTCCGCGGAGGCCGGCCGTCCCCCGTGCATGAAGACGACACCGAGCCACCCCGGCCCGCACGCCACCGCCACCCGCGTCCTGGTCCTCGGAGCCGGTTACGCCGGACTCATGGCCGCTCTCCGCCTGGCTCCGCACGCCCACGTCACCCTGGTCGACCCGGCCGACCGGTTCACCGAACGCGTACGGCTCCACGAACGCGCCGCCGGCCGCCCCGACGTCACCCACCCGCTCGCCGGCTTCCTGCGCGGTACGGGGATCGAGCACATCGCCGCCCGGGCCACCGGCCTCGATCCGGAGGCCCGGCTGGTCACGACCGACGACGGCCGCGGTCTGCCGTACGACCGGCTCGTCTACGCCCTCGGCAGCCGCACCGCCCTCCCGGGTGGCGGCGCCGGAACGACCGACGGCGGCCTCGGTGCCTCCGCCCCCGCCACCTACACCGCCGAGACGGCCCCCGAACTCCACAAGCACCTGCGGGACCGCCCCGGATCCGTCGTCGTCGTCGGCGGCGGTCTCACCGGCATCGAGATGGCCGCCGAACTCGCCGAGACCTACGGTCCCGCAGGCACGCCCGTCCGCCTGCTGACCGCCGGCCGCCTGGGCCAGGGCCTCGCGTCCCGAGGCGCCGACCATGTCCGCTCGGTCCTGCGGGCCCGCGGGGTGCGGATCGAGGAGGGCCACCGGGTCGCCCGCCCCGAGGACGTCGACGCCGCCGTGGTCGTCTGGGCCGCCGCCCTGGCGCCCAACGCCGAGCTCGCCGCCTCCGCCGGCCTCGCTCTCGCCCCCTCCGGCCGCATCGCCGTCGACGCCTTCCTGCGCTCGGTCTCGTACCCCGAGATCTACGTCCCCGGCGACGCGGGCGCCGCCACCACCCCCGTCGCCGGGGCGCTCCGGATGGCCTGCGCGACCGCTCTTCCGACGGGCGCCCACGCGGCGGTGTCGATCATCGGCGAGCTGAAGGGCGATCAACCGGCTCCTCTCGGCTTCGGCTATCTCATCCAGTGCGTCAGCCTGGGCCGCCACGACGGCCTGGTCCAGTTCGTCCGCCCGGACGACTCCCCTCGCGAACGCCTCCTCACCGGCCGGGCCGCCGCCGCCACGAAGGAGCAGGTCGTCCGCTCGACGGTCCGCTTCCTCCGTCTGGCGGCCCGTCGGCCCTCGCTGGTCCGTTACATCCCCGGTATCGGCTGATCCCTCCCGGACCCCCGCCCAGAAGGCCACGGGGTCGGGGCACGCCGCTTGACGCTCCGACCCCCCGCGAGCATTATTCAACGCATGATGAATTACTCGGAAGGGGGCACCGCCCCGGCGATCATGGCGCGCGGCCTCACCGTCGTACGAGGCGACCGCACCGTCCTGCGCGGCCTCGACTTCTCCGTGCCCCCGGGCCGGATCACCGGCCTCCTCGGCCCCTCCGGCTGCGGCAAGTCGACCCTGATGCGCGCGATCGTCGGCACCCAGGCCCACGTCACCGGCACCCTCGACGTCCTCGGCCGGCCGGCGGGCGACGCCTCCCTGCGCTCCCGCATCGGCTACGTCACCCAGGCGCCGTCCGTCTACGACGACCTCACCGTCCGCCAGAACCTCGACTACTTCGCCGCCGTGCTCCTCCCCGGCCGTGCCCACCGCGAAGACCGCCGCGCCGCCGTCGCCCGCGCCATCGACGACGTCGACCTCGGCAGCCACGCCGGCTCCCTCGCGGGACGCCTCTCCGGCGGCCAGCGCAGCCGCGTCTCCCTCGCCGTCGCCCTCCTCGGCACCCCGGAGGTCCTCGTCCTCGACGAACCCACCGTCGGACTCGACCCCGTGCTGCGCCGCGACCTCTGGAACCTCTTCCACCGCATCGCCGAAGAGCGCGACGCCGCGATCCTCGTCTCCTCCCACGTCATGGACGAGGCCGAGCGCTGCCACCGGCTGCTCCTCATGCGCGAGGGCGAGATCCTCGCCGAGGACACCCCCGAAGCCCTCCGGCGACGCAACGACACCGCCACCGTCGAAGAGGCCTTCCTCCACCTCGTCGACGCCGCCGCCGCCCGCGCGGCCGTACCCGTCCAGGAGCACCAGCGATGAGCAGCGCCCGCACCCTCGCCACTGCCGCCCGCGTCCTGCGCCAACTGCGCCACGACCCGCGCTCGATCGCCCTGATGATCCTCGTCCCCTGCCTGATGCTGCTCCTGCTCCGGTACGTCTTCGACGGCAGCCCGGAGACCTTCGACAACATCGGCGCCTCGCTGCTCGGCATCTTCCCGCTGATCACGATGTTCCTCGTGACCTCGATCGCCACCCTGCGCGAACGCACCTCAGGGACCCTGGAACGCCTGCTCGCCATGCCACTCGGCAAGGGCGACCTCATCGGCGGCTACGCCCTCGCCTTCGGACTCCTCGCCATCGTCCAGTCCGCCCTCGCCACCGGCCTCGCCGTCGGCCTCCTCGGACTCGACGTCATCGGCTCGCCCTGGCTCCTCCTTCTCGTCGCCCTCCTCGACGCCCTCCTCGGCACCGCCCTCGGCCTCTTCGTCTCGGCCTTCGCCGCCTCCGAGTTCCAGGCCGTCCAGTTCATGCCGGCCGTGATCTTCCCCCAACTGCTCCTCTGCGGCCTCTTCATCGCCCGCGACCAGATGCAGCCCGTCCTCGAAGGGATCTCCGACGCCCTGCCCATGTCGTACGCCGTCGACGGCATGAACGAGGTCCTCCGCCACCCCGACATCACCGGCGACTTCGTCCGCGACGCCCTCGTCGTCGCCGGCTGCGCCGTGCTCGTCCTCGCCCTCGGCGCGGCCACCCTCCGCCGCCGCACCGCCTGACGCGCCGGGGGCGTACCGCCCCTCGGACGCCACCGCCGCCCCCACCCGCACGATGGGAGGATGTCCCTGCGTGTGGACGAACCGTCCACACGGATGGACACGGCACATGCCCTTCCGGCGAGGTGAACAGAGCCATGACCCAGACCGTCGCAGTCCTCGGCACCGGCAAGATCGGTGAAGCGCTCCTCAGCGGCATGATCCGGGCCGGCTGGCGCCCCGCCAACCTCGTGGTCACCGCCCGCCGCACCGAGCGCGCCGAAGAGCTGCGCGCCCGCTACGGCGTCGAGGCCGTCACCAACGCCGAGGCCGCCAAGCGCGCCGACACCCTCATCCTCGCCGTGAAGCCGCAGGACATGGGCCGCCTCCTCGACGAGCTGGCCCCCCACGTCGCCGCCGACCGTCTCGTCATCAGCGCCGCCGCCGGTATCCCCACCTCCTTCATCGAGGACCGGCTCACCACCGGCACCCCCGTCGTCCGCGTCATGCCCAACACCCCCGTCCTCGTCGACGAAGGCATGTCCGTCATCTCCGGCGGCAGCCACGCCACCCCCGACCACCTCGTCCACGCCGAGGAGATCTTCGGCGGCGTCGGCAAGACCCTCCGCGTCCCCGAGTCCCAGCAGGACGCCGCCACCGCTCTCTCCGGCTCCGGCCCGGCCTACTTCTACTTCCTCGTCGAGGCCATGACCGACGCCGGCATCCTCCTCGGCCTCCCCCGCGCCCAGGCCCACGACCTGATCGTCCAGGCCGCCATCGGCGCCGCCGTGATGCTCCGCGACAGCGGCGAACACCCCGTCAAGCTCCGCGAAGCCGTCACCTCCCCGGCCGGCACCACCATCAGCGCCATCCGCGAACTGGAGAACCACGGCGTACGGGCCGCCCTCATCGCCGCCCTGGAAGCCGCCCGCGACCGCAGCCGCGAGCTCGCCTCCGGCAACGGCTGACCGCCCCCGGCCCACTCACCCGGCCGCAGCACCCTTCAGCACGTCCTCCGTCGACACGACCCGGGCGAACTGCCCACCCTGTAGCGACACCGCCGTCGCCCGGGTCAGCTCCTCGGCCGTCGCCGCCCATCCGAACGGCCCCTCCAGGTCGAACGTGTGCATCGCGTCCAGCGGAAACACCACGTCGTACCCGAGATTGCCGCCCATCCGCGCCGTCGTCTCGTTGCACATGTTCGTCTGGATCCCGACGATCACGATCTGCGCGATGCCCTCCCCCTTCAGCCACACGTCCAGCGACGGCTCCCCGTAGAACGCCGAATTCACGCTCTTCGTCACCAGCAGCTCCGGCCCGTGCCCCTTCCCCCTCCGTTCCTCGACGAAGTCCTTGAAGCCGTTCCCCACCTGCCCGACCCGCAACGGCGACCGCGACTCGGCCGGCGAATCGTGCCGTACGAACACGACCGGCCGCCCCGTCTCCTGCCACAGGTCGATCAGTGCCGCGATGTTCCCCTCGGCGGCAGGGTTGTCGCGCTTCCCCCAGAACTCCTCCTCGAAGCCCCTCTGTACGTCGACGACAACCAGCGCTGCGTTCTCCGCGATCTCCATACCCCCGATGCTGCCGCCCCTGGCCGGTCCCACCCAGAGGGGGAAAAGTCAGCGATCGATGATTTACTGCCAGCCATGCCGACAGCCCCGGAAGAGTCCCGACGCATCGCCCTGATGACCTTCCCCGGCATCCGTGCCTTCGACGTCTCGGTCATCACCGAGGTCTGGGGCAGCGAGCGCCACCTCCGCGGCGTCCCTCCCTTCGAACTCCGCCGCGTCGCAGCCGACCCGTCCACCCCCGTCTCCCTCCGCGGCGGCCTCACCCTCACCCCTGACCGTTCCCTCTCCTGGCTCGCCCGGGCCGACCTCGTCCTCGTCCCCGGCATCGAGAACCCCGACGACGAGACCCCGGCCCCCGTCCTCGAAGCCCTCCGCCGAGCCCACGCCGCCGGAACCCCCGTCGCCTCCCTCTGCGCGGGCGCCTTCGTCCTCGCCCAGGCAGGACTCCTCGACGGCCGGCGCGCGGTCACCCACTGGAACCTCGCCCCGACCCTCGCCGCCCGGTACCCCCGGATCACCGTCGAACCCGACGCCCTCTTCGTCGAGGACTCCGGCATCTGGACCTCGGCCGGCACCGCCGCCGGCATCGACCTCTGTCTCCACCTCGTCCGCACCGCCCACGGCGCCGAGGCCGCCGCGACGATCGCCCGCTCGATGGTCACCGCCCCCTTCCGCACCGGAACCCAGGCCCAGTTCATCGAACGCCCCACACCCCGGGCCGACCGCGACGCCGACGCCCTTGCCGCCGTCCGCTCCTACGCCCTCGCCCACCTCGACGAACCGCACACCGTCGCCGGCCTGGCCGCCCGCGCCGGTATGTCCCCACGCACCTTCGCCCGCCACTTCCACGCCACCACCGGAACCACCCCCCTGCACTGGCTCATCACCCAGCGCGTCGCCGCCGCCCAGAAACTCCTCGAACTCACCGACCACCCCCTCCCCGAAGTCGCCCGCCGCGCCGGATTCGGCAGCGAGGTCACGATGCGCCAGCACTTCGCCTCGCACCTCGCCACCAACCCGCGCGACTACCGCAACGCCTTCCGTCACACGGCAGGCATCAACCCGATCGCCCGATAGGCCCGGTCCACCAACGGCCGCGCCATCCCCCGGGCCCGCTCGGCCCCGTCCCGTAGCACCTGATCCACATATCCCGGATCGGCCGCCAGCTCCGCGTGCCGCTCCCGCACCGGCCGCAGCAGCTCGACCACCGCGTCCGCCGTGTCCCGCTTCAAGGATCCGTACGACTCATATACACCGGCCAGGGCTTCCGGGTTCCCACCCGTCGAGGCGGCCAGCAGATCGAGCAGATTCGCGACCCCCGGCCGGCCCTCCCGGTCGTAGGCGACATCCCGTCCGCTGTCCGTCACCGCACGCATGATCTTCCGGCGCACGGTCGTCCCGTCGTCCAGCAGATAGACGATCCCCGCCGCGTTCTCGTGCGACTTCCCCATCTTCGAACCGGGGTCCTGCAGGTCCATGACCCGAGCCGCCACCGCGGGACGCGTCGCCCTCGGCACCGTGAAGACATGTCCGTACCGCTGGTTGAACCGCACGGCCAGGTCCCGGGTCAGCTCCACATGCTGCGTCTGGTCGTCGCCGACCGGCACCTCATCGGTTCCGTAGGCAAGGATGTCCGCCGCCATCAGCACCGGGTACGTCAGCAGCGACAGCCGGACCCCCTGCCCCGCCGCCAGCGCCCGCGCGCCCTTCTCCTTGTACTGGATCATCCGCCGCAGCTCGCCGTCGGTGGCCGTGCACTCCAGCAGGTACGACAGCCGGGCGTGCTCGTCCACGTGACTCTGGACGAAGAGGGTGCAGAGTCCCGGGTCGAGGCCGGCCGCCAGCAACAGCGTGGCCGCCTGCCGGCTCAGCCGCCGCACACGGGCCGGGTCGTGCTCGACGGTCAGCGCGTGCAGGTCCACGACGCTGAAGAGCGACTCCGACCGGTGCTGGTCCTCCTCGACCCACCGCCGCACGGCCCCGAGGTAGTTGCCCAGGGTCAGATGCCCGGTGGGCTTGATCCCGCTGAAGATCCGCTTCATCGCGTCCGTTCTCCCTCTCTCCTGTGCGCCGACCCGTCGGCCGCACGCCCCGGAGGGGGATACGCGAACGGCCGCCGAGTCGGCGGCCGCTGAGTGCATGCGTCAGTAGGGGCCGCCCTGTCAGGCGGCCCACCACTGAGTCGTGTGCGCATGCGTGGTCATACGGAGAGGCTACGGGAGAGGACGGGGGTTGACACGGGATTCCCCGATACGTAGTGTTCTCCGAGTTGTCCGACGTGAGCACCGACTCCGGTCGGCCCCGGACAACCATTCCGCAAGATCCACTACCAGCTGATGGTGCTTCGTCGTGCCGTCACGCTTTCCGTGCGTTTTTGCGAAATGAGGAATCCGCGTTCGAAGGTTTGAGCGCGAGTCCCCGATTAGCGTCAGGGGCCGGGAATCCGCTAAAGTCTCACTCGTCGGAACGGCCCAACAGCCGCGAAGACAACTCCCGCTGACTGGGAATCAGGACCGAAAGGATCTGATAGAGTCGGAACCGCCGGAAAGGGAAACGCGAAAGCGAAGAACAGCCCGGCAGCCCGCTCCAGCGGGTGGCAGAAACGGAA
>NZ_JBVHDX010000007.1:0-347452 GCF_055563155.1 Streptomyces sp. NPDC013317 | reverse complement strand
CGCCCGGTTACATTCCGAACCCGGAAGCTAAGCCTTTCAGCGCCGATGGTACTGCAGGGGGGACCCTGTGGGAGAGTAGGACGCCGCCGAACAATTTTTAGCCTCAACCCCTGGACCTGGTCCGGGGGTTGAGGCATTTTTGCGTTCTGTGAACTTTGCATCGTGGAGTGACTGGATACGGGCGTTAGCGGGGGTCTGCTGCACCTGGCTTGTCGTGGTCGGTGTCTGGCGGATCGTCGTGCGCTGTGCCGCGTTCGACGAGCCCCTCCGGCGTACTGGGCGTCACGTCCTTCTCGTGCCGCGGATCTTCGTGCGGCCACGGCGCGAGGAGATGAGGCGCGAGGTGCGGCGGGCCGTCGCGCTCCGCCGGCACCAGGGGGTGGCGAGCGCGATACCTATGAGTGAGCTCGTCGACCGGATGGTGGAGGAGGACCGTTCCGCGCGTGTCCTGGAGCGGGGGCTCTGGGTGTGGGCGACGCTGATCCCTGTCGTGCTCGCTGTCGGCGGCGTGGCGTTCGGTACCTGGTTCGTGATGGCCTCGGCCTTCGGGGAGGGACCGGGCAATGTCTTGATGGATCCTTACGATCTCTTCCTCCTTCTCTTCGGGAACCGAGGGTTCGTCTGGGGGGAGGGCGACTGTGGCGGCTGGAACCTCCTTCTGGGCTGTGAGCCGGACTTCGTGCCGTGGTGGGACGGTGTCGACGAAGGCTTCGGAGTAGGAATGTCGGTCGCTCTACTCGTGGCCGCCTGGTGGCTGCCGCGGGTGGCGCGGCGGGCGTTCGGTCTGTGGTCGAAGCAGCAGGTTCCGCTCCTGGCCTGCCTGACGATCCTCACCGTCTGCCGAGATGCCTTCCGGGTTCCTGCCTCGCCCGACGCGGCCCAGCTGGACGCCGGCACAGCCCGACTGCGGGCCGCCTTGCAAGACTTCGTCAGAGACGGCCTTCCGGCCGACGCCGAGCGCAAGGTCGAGCTCGAGGAGCACAGTTGGCGCGTGGCAGCGACCTTGCACGACGCCATGGGGCGGGTGCTCCGGGACGGTACGACAGCCCACCTTCCCCCGTTCGTCGAGCTGCTGGCGCAGCTGCAGGACCGGCTGTACGCGCCTCGATGGCTCGCCCTCGTCGACGCCACCCTGCTCACGTCCGGGCCGCCGCCTCCGCCCACACCCGCGCCTGGCGTCACTCCGGGTGCTGCCGCGTCCGATGCCGGACGCTGGCAGCGGTACCTGGCGATCGCGACGGCGATGCCCGCCATCCCCGCCCTCCTGGCTCTGGCATTCACCGCGATGACGCTCGGTCAGGCGCGCGACGCGCTGCGGGTCAGCGAGCGGGATCAGGTGGCCTCTTCGTACAACGAGACGGTCGCCAACCTCGGCGACGACTCCATGAACGTGAGGATCAGCAGTATCTACGCGCTCAAGCGGATGATGGAGGAGTCTCCGCGCGAGCAGCCGGCGATCGTGCAGGTGCTCAGCGCGTACGTTCGGGACCGCGCCAAAGCTCCGAAGAGCAAGGCGCAGATCGACGCGGTGCACAAGGACAGTGAGGCGCGGCTCGCCGACGATGTTCAGGCGTCGCTGAACGTGCTGGGACAACGGCCTGGTGGTGGCTCCGACGGCGAGGTGATCGATCTGCGTCATGCCTTCCTCGTCGGTGCGGATTTCGGAGGCGGGGACTTCAGCAATGCGGACTTCCGCGGAGCGGACCTCACGCGGGCGTATCTGCAGGACGGCTCGTTCCAGGACGTCTGGTTCACCAACGCCACCATGACCGACGCCACCCTGAGCGGAAGCTCGTTCGTGAACGCGGAGTTCATCGACACCGATCTCCGGGGCGTTGTGGCTCAGGGGGCATACCTGGACGCCACCGTGCTCACGGGCGCCGATCTGACCGGGGCCGTACTTTCCCCGCTGGGGGTCGCCGAACAGGATGTCGAGGGCGAGAGCAGCGGGTCCACCTCTCTCTCGGGCGCGGACCTGTCCGGAGCTGATCTGACCGACGCCGATCTGTCGGGTACGCGGTGCTACGGGACCGATTTCGGTAAGGACGACGCCAATGATCTGCCCGCCGCCGACCTCACCCGGACGGACTTCACAGAGGCCCGCCTCGAGAACGTGATTCTCGACGGGGCTGACCGGCGCACCGCGATCTGGGAGGGGGCAGTGGTGACCGAATAGCCGCTGCCCGGGGCCGCCGACTACCGATCGGGGGCCACCAGGTGGGTGTCGTAGGCCAGGATGACCGCCTGGACGCGGTCCCTCGCGCCTGTCTTCGCGAGGATGCGGCTCACGTGGGTCTTCACCGTCGACTCGGCCAGGTGGAGGCGTGCGGCGATCTCCGTGTTCGTCCAGCCCTGGGCGATGACCGTGAGGATCTCGCGTTCGCGGTCGGTGAGGGCCGTGAGGCGGGGGTCCGCGCGGGGTGCGCCCGGGGTGGGCGGGAGGTGGTGGATGTACGCGTCCAGGAGGCGGCGCGTCAGGCTGGGGGCCACCACCGCGTCGCCGCTCGCGACGGCGCGGATGCCGGAGAGGAGTTCCTCCGGCTGGGCGTCCTTGACCAGGAAGCCGCTGGCGCCGGCGCGCAGGCCCTCGTAGGCGTACTCGTCGAGGTCGAAGGTCGTGACGATCAGGACGCGGGTGCGGGCGCCCGTGGCGACGATGCGGCGGGTGGCTTCGATGCCGTCGAGGCCCGGCATCCGGATGTCCATGAGGGCGACGTCGGGGCGGTGGCGGTCCACGAGGCGGACCGCCTCGGTGCCGTTCGGCGCCTCGCCGACGACCGTCATGTCGTCCTGGCTCTCCAGCAGCATGCGGAAGCCGAAGCGTTGCATCGCCTGGTCGTCCGCGATCAGCACCGTCGTCACGAGGGGGAGTCCTCCAGGGGGAGTCGGAGCCGTACGCGCCAGCCGCCGTCCGGCAGCGGACCTGCTTCGAGCGTGCCGTCGTAGAGCGCGGCGCGTTCCCGCATTCCCGTAACGCCCTGGCCGATGCCCGTGGTTCCGGTGCCGTGCGCCCGGCCGGTGTCCGTGATCTCGACGGTCGACGCTTCCGGGCCGTACGAGAGGCGGACGGTCGCCTCGGCTCCGGCGCCCGCGTGCTTGAGGGTGTTCGTCAGGGCTTCCTGGACGACGCGGTAGACCGTCAGTTGCGCGCCCGTCGCGAGCGGTGGGGTCTCGCCGTGGATGTCCAGCCGTACCGGGAGGCCCGCGGTCCGCACGCCGGCGATGAGGTCGTCCAGGTCGTCCAGGGTGGGCTGTGGGTCGCGTACCGCCTCGCCGCGCAGCAGGCGGCGGAGTTCGGCGAGGGCCTGGCGGCTCGTCGTGCCGATGGCGTCGAGGGCTTCGGCGGCGCGTTCGGGGTTCTTGGCGGCCGCGTACCTGCCGCCGTCCGCGAGGCCGGTGATGACCGCGAGGTTGTGGCCGATGATGTCGTGCATCTCGCGGGCGATCCGGGTGCGTTCGGCGGCCGCCGCCAGCTGTGCCTGCTGGTCGCGTTCGACTTCGAGGCGGCGCGCCCGGTCGACGAGGGCGGCGGTGTGGTCCTGGCGGGAGCGGACCGCGATGCCGAGCAGGGCGGCCATCGCGTACGCCCACAGGGTGGGGACGACCTGTTGGTCCCAGCTGCCCTGGGGATAGCGGATCGCGCCCATGACCAGGGGCGGGGTGAGCAGCGCGAGTGTCCACGGGAGGGTGCGCAGGGGTCGTCGCAGCGCGATGTGGAAGACGGCGAGCAGCTGGAGGAGCCCGGCCTGGAGGAACGCGCCGGTCCCCTGGTTCACGAGCGCCACGCACGCCATCACCGCGAGGACCGCCATAGGCCGCCGGCGCCGCCACAGGAGGGGGAGGGTGAAGGCCAGGCTCATGGCGACGACGAGCCAGGCCGGTACGGAGGGGTCGGGGGCGGTGTTCCGCCAGCCGCCCATCGCGTCGATCAGGGCGGCGGCCGCCCAGAAGGCGGTGAGCAGCCCGTCCCAGGCTCTGGGGCGGCGCGTGTCGAAGGCTCGTACGCGCTGGGTCAGGCGCTGGATGTACCGGCTGAGGGGTTCCTCGCCGGTGCCGGGCTCCGTGCCGGGCTGCTTCTCCGTGATCACGCGTTCATCCTCGTACGCCGGCAGCCAGGGCCTGTCTTTCGGATCATGCCGGGCTCGCGACGCCTGGCACGCGCGCTCGCCGCGTTGTCGTCGGTCGTCGACGCTCCGCGTGGACTCTCCCCCGGCCTTCTGCCGGGGGACCCCCATCCTCCGCCTTGCGATCGCACGCTCCCCCAATCTCGGCTGCGCTCGAGCAGGGGGACCCCCACGCCGCCGCTCCCTGATCCGGCCTGATCCCAAAGCCAGGCCCTAGACGTCCCGGCGCTTCAGCAGCATCGCCGGGACGACCAGGGTCGCGGCTGCCCACAGGCACAGGGCGAGGAACGCGCCGCCCGGGGAGGCCGCGTGGGGCAGCGGGTCCGCGGAGCCGAGGGCGCCGGCGGCCTGGGTGGGGAAGTACGTGAGGGCCTTCTCGACGGCGTCGTACGGGAGCATGCCGAGGACCTCCGGCAGGATCAGCACCCCGCCGACGAAGGCTCCGATGCCGCCCGGCACCGAGCGCAGCGCGGCGCCGAGTCCGAGGGCGACGAGGCCGAGGAGCGTGACTCCGGCGGCGTTGCCCGCGATGGCGGCCCGGACTCCGTCGTCGGCGAGGGAGGCGGCCTGGTCGGTGTCGGAGAGGAAGAGCTGTGCGGTGAGGAAGGTGAGGAGGGCGGTCACGAAGGAGACGGTGAAGACGGTCGCCGTGAAGACGGTGGCCTTCGCCCACAGGACGGGCGTCCGGCGTGGGACGGCGGTGAGCGAGGCCCTGATCATGCCGGTCGAGTACTCGCCCGCCGTGACCAGGATGCCGAGGACGGCCAGGCAGATCGCGCCGAGCTGGGAGCCGTAGAGGGTGAGGATGACGGTGTCGACGTCGGAGTCGCCGCCGTCGGAGGTGTAGGTGGCGCCCATGAGGATGCCGACGCCGAGGAGGAAGGCGACGGAGGTGAGGACGGTGATCCAGGTGGAGCGGACCGTCCACAGCTTGTGCCATTCCGAGCGCAGGACGCGGGTGGGGGTGACGCGGTACGCGGAGGCGGGGGTCACGGCCGTCGGGGTCGGGGTGGGTGCCGTGGTCATGCTGCTGCTCCCTGGTATTCGACCGAGTCCTGGGTGAGGTCCATGAACGCCTGCTCCAGGGAGGCGGTCTCGGGGGTGAGTTCGAAGAGCGGTACGCCGTGGGCGGCGGCCGCGCGGCCGATGTCCGCGGCTTCGACGCCGGTGACGCGGAGGGTGTCGGCGGCCTCGCTGACGATCCGGGCCTGCGGAAGGAGGGCGGTGAGGCGGGCCGCGTCGGGGGTGACGACCTTGACCGAGGCGCCGCCCGATTCCCGTACCAGCGCGTCGACGGTGGTGTCCGCGAGGAGCCGGCCCTTGCCGATGACGACGAGGTGGTCGGCGGTCAGGGCCATCTCGCTCATGAGGTGGGAGGAGACCAGGACCGTACGGCCTTCGGCGGCGAGGGACTTGAGGAGCGTACGGATCCACAGCACGCCCTCGGGGTCGAGCCCGTTGACGGGCTCGTCGAGGACGACCGTCTCGGGGTCGCCGAGGAGTGCGGCGGCGATGCCGAGCCGCTGGCCCATGCCGAGCGAGAAGCCCTTGACGCGGCGCCGGGCCACCTCGGCGAGGCCGGTGAGGCCCAGGACGTGCTCGACGCGGGAGCGCGGGATGCCGTGGGTGTGGGCGAGCGCCATGAGGTGGTGGTGGGCGGAGCGGCCGGGGTGGATCGAGCGGGCTTCGAGGAGCGCGCCGACCTGGGTGAGCGGTGCGGGGTGCGCGGCGTAGGCGCGGCCGCCGATGGTGGCGCGGCCGCGGGTGGGGGCGTCCAGGCCGAGGAGCATCCGCAGGGTGGTGGACTTGCCCGCGCCGTTGGGGCCGAGGAAGCCGGTGATCGTGCCGGGGCGGACGGTGAAGCTGAGGTCCTGGACGACGGTCCTGTCGCCGTACCGCTTGGTGAGTTCTTCTGCTCGGATCATGTCCACGACGCTACGGAGCGGGCGGCGGCGGATCGTCCGACCGTGGACGGGAGCGCGGCGGGTGACGTAGTACCGGGGTACGACGGGAAGAAAGAGCTTGTCGGGGGCGGTGGGCCGCGGCGAGGATCAGGACCATGGACTATTCGATACGTGTCATCCGCGCCGACGAGTGGGAGCAGACCCGCGAGATCCGGCTCGCCGCCCTGCGGGACCCGGTGGCGGGCATCGCCTTCCTGGACACCTACGAGGACGCCGTCGAGCGGCCCGACTCGTTCTGGAAGGAGCGCGCGGAGGGCGCGTCCGAGAGCGGGACGAAGGTCCGTCAGTTCGTGGCCGAGGCGCCCGACGGGAGCTGGGCGGGCACGATCTCGCTGCTGGTGGAGCGGCCGTCGGACGACGTGCGGCTCGGTGAGGCGGCGGAGGTCGACCAGACGCACATCGTGGGCGTGTACGTGCGGCCGGAGGCGCGGGGGACGGGTGTGATCGACGCGCTGTTCCGGGCGGGCGTGGAGTGGTCCTGGTCGCTGCCGGAGCCGACGGTGCGGCGGGTGCGGCTGTACGTGCACGAGGACAACGCGCGGGCCGCCGCCTTCTACCGGCGGTTCGGGTTCGTGGCGACGGGGGTCCGGGTGGCGATGCCGGGGGACGACTCCGCGCACGAGGTGGAGTACGAGGTCCGGCGGCCGGCGGTCTGACGTCGGGGCATGGTGGCCGGGGTCTGACGTCGCGCCCGGTGGCCGGGTGCGCCTGACGCCCCGGCGGAGGCCAGGTGGGGTGCGCTGGGGCTAGGGCTGGGGCTGGGGCTGGGGCTGGGGCAGGGGCTCGGGCCAGCGGGCGCGGGCCTGTTCCTGGGAGCGCAGCAGGACCAGGGTCGGCAGGCCCTGGTCCCGGCCGTCCGCGAGCAGCTCCGGCAGACGGGGAAGGGGAGCCACGGCGGCGACGTCGTCGAGGACCAGGGTCATTGGTGGGTCGAGCCGACCGTCGGATGACCGTGCGGCCATGCGGCGGCCGTGCTCGACCACGCTTGCGGCGAGGGCGGTGAGCAGGGGCATCCCGCCGGGGCGGGTGCGCGGGTCCTCGATGGTTTCACCGACCACATAGAGGGTGCCCCCTTCGGCGACGAATGATTCCAGCGTCAGCGAATCCGTTCGATTCGGGATGCAGGCGTCCCTGATGTGGACCGAGGAGAGCGAGGAGAGCGCACGGGCCGTCAACTCCTGGGCGATCTCACGCCGTTCCGGGTGCGCGGTGAGCGCGGACTCCAGGAGGCCGGCGTGTCCCGAGGCGGCCTTGGGGTGCGTGCGGAGGATGCGTACGGGCTCGTGGGCGGCCGTGCCCTGGGCCCAGCGGTGGACCTGCTTGAAGGGGCGGTCGTCCAGGGCGGCGGCGTGCAGCCAGCAGCGCAGGAGCGTTTCGGCGGTGTCGGCGACCGCGACGTCCAGACGGGACGGCGGGCGTACGGGGGCGAGGAGGGCGGCCGCCCGCTCCTGGGCCCTCGCCGGGTCCTCGCACCCCGCGGACGGGGACCAGTGGAGGCGTGCGGGCGTGTCGCAGAGGTGCCCGGGGTCGTAGAGCAGGACGGGGCCGAGCTTCCCGCGGGCGTCCTTGGTGTCGGCCCAGAGCGTCGGGTCGGAGGTGACGACGAGGAGGGGGCCCTCGGCGTCCTGGATCGCCTGGACGGCCGTGGGGCGGCGGTCGGCCGGGGTGCCGTACACGATGCCGAGGGAGGTCGGGGCAGGCGACGGGGGCGGGGTCGGCGCGGGCGGCCGGGACTCGGCCGGAGGGTGCTCCTCCCGAGGCTTCCTGGGTGCGGGCGGCTGCTGTACGACCGCCTGCGGCGCGTCCTGCGGCGGCGCGGCCTCCATGAGGTCCTGGGCGGCCGCACGGCGCGTGCTCGTACCGGCACCCGCGCTCGCACCGGTACGCGTACCGGCACTCGCACTCGCCCCGTACGCGCCGACGCGGCGGGTCGCCCGGACCGTTCTCCAGCGTGCGAGCGTCCCCACCACGAACACCGTGAGAACCACCAGCACCATCAGCTCGCCGATGAGCAGGCCCCAGAACAGGCCGTACCCCGACAGCTCGCCCGCCGGGGTGTCCGGCCAAGCGCCCGGCAGGTCCTGCGGGCTGCCGAGCAGCGAACGGACGGCCATCGGAGTCCGGGTGAAGGTGACCCCTGCCGGCCAGGCGCCCTTCGACAGCAGGGCCGCCAGACCGGTCGCCGTCCACGCCAGCACCGTCAGGCCGACGGGCACGCCGACCAGCGCCAGCACCAGCCCGTCCGGGACTCCGCCCTGCTGCCGCTCCCGCGGGCCCTTCGCCATCGCCATCGTCACGCCACCGTCGACCGGGAGGGATCGTCGAGCTGCCGCTCCATGAGGGCGGCCCGCTGCTCCGTCTCCCACTCCAGTTCGGGGTCGAGGGCCGGGTCGGCCGACGACTCCGTCATGGCGCGGTCGGTGTAGACGAGCGGGCGTTCCTTCTCGGTGATGAGGTGCTTGACCACCTGAACGTTGCCGTTGACGTCCCAGACCGCGATACCGGGGGTGAGCGTCGGGATGATCTCGACCGCCCACCGTGGCAGGCCGAGTACCCGTCCCGTCGCCCTCGCCTCGTCGGCTTTCTGGGCATAAATGGTCCGGGTGGACGCCATCTTGAGGATGGCCGCGGCCTCGCGGGCGGCCGCGCCGTCGACGACGTCGGAGAGGTGGTGCACGACGGCGACGAAGGACAGGCCGAGCCGGCGGCCGAACTTGAGCAGCCGCTGGAACAGCTGCGCCACGAACGGGCTGTTGATGATGTGCCAGGCCTCCTCGACCAGGAAGATGCGCTTCTTCCGGTCGGGGCGGATCCAGGTGTGCTCCAGCCACACGCCGACGATCGCCATGAGGATCGGCATGGCGATGGAGTTGCGGTCGATGTGCGACAGGTCGAAGACGATCAGCGGCGCGTCGAGGTCGATGCCGACCGTCGTCGGGCCGTCGAACATGCCCCGCAGGTCGCCGTCGACGAGCCGGTCCAGGACGAGCGCGACGTCCAGACCCCAGGCGCGTACGTCGTCTATGTCGACGTTCATCGCCTCCGCCGACTCCGCCTTGGGGTGGCGGAGCTGCTCGACGATGTCGGTCAGGATGGGCTGTCGGTCGGTGATGTGCTCGTTGACGTACGCGTGGGCGACCTTGAGCGCGAAGCCGGATCGCTCGTCGAGGCCGTGGCCCATCGCGACCTCGATGATCGTACGGAGCAGGGCCAGCTGCCCGGTCGTGGTGATCGACGGGTCGAGCGGGTTGAGCCGGATACCGGCGTCGACGGCGACCATCGGGTCGAGGCGGATGGGAGTTATCCCCAGCTCCTGCGCGATGAGGTTCCACTCGCCGACGCCGTCCTCGCCCTGGGCGTCGAGGACCACGACCTGCCGGTCGCGGAACCGCAACTGCCTCAGGACGTACGTCTTCTCTAGCGCGGACTTGCCGTTGCCGGACTCGCCGAGGACGAGCCAGTGGGGGGCCGGGAGCTGCTGCCCGTACAGCTGGAACGGGTCGTAGATGTAGCCCTTGCCGCTGTAGACCTCGCGGCCGATGATCACGCCGGAGTCGCCGAGGCCGGGCGCGGCGGTGGGCAGGTAGACGGCCTGGGCCTGGCCGGTCGAGGTGCGGACGGGCAGGCGGGTCGTCTCCACCTTCCCGAAGAGGAAGGCGGTGAAGGCTTCTGTGAGGGCGGAGAGTGGATCTCGCATGTGGGCGGGCCCCTTAGCGGCTGGCGGCTGGCGGCTCTAGCGGCGGATGCCGGTCGCGAACGGCAGGGTGTTCACAAAGGCCCGGTGGTGCTCGCGGTCGCACCACTCCAGCTTCAGATACGACTTGCCGGCGGAGGCCCTGATCGTGCGCTTGTCCCTGGCCAGGGCTTCGGGCGAACGCGACGACACAGTGATGTACCCGACGAGGTTGACGCCCGCCGCGCCACTGGCGAGATCTTCACCCCGCTGGTCGAGCCGGCCGTGCGCGGCGATGTCGCGGGGGTCGACCGTGCGGTTCATCTTGGCCTGGCGGGAGGCCTCGGCCTCGTCGTTGGTCTTCTCGGTGAGCATGCGCTCGATGGCGACCTCGGTGGGCTCGAGGTCCATGGTCACGGCGACCGTGCGGATCACGTCGGGGGTGTGGACGAGGAGCGGGGCGAGGAAGTTGACGCCGACGGGGGTCATCGGCCACTCCTTCACCCAGGCGGTGGCGTGGCACCAGGGGGCGCGGGTGGACGACTCACGGGTCTTGGCCTGGAGGTAGGTGGGCTCCATGGCGTCGAGTTCGGCGGGCCAAGCGTTTCGTTTCGTCATGGCCTGGATGTGGTCGATGGGGTGGTCCGGGTCGTACATGGAGTGCACGAGGGAGGCGAGCCGGGACTGGCCGAGGGGCTGCCGTACGCGGATGTCGGCCTCGGCGAGGCGGGCGCAGATGTCGGTGAGCTCGCGGGCCATGACGACGGCGAGGCCGGCGTCGCGGTCGAGCTTGCGGGCGCCGGAGGTGTGGCGGGCGGCGCGGGCCATGGCGTTGGCCTCGGCGGCGAGTTCGCGGGTGTAGTGCATGCAGGCCACGAGGTAGGCGCGGTGCTGCTCGCTGGAGGTGGAGACCATCGACTGGAGCTGCTCGTACGACTCCTGGAGCCAGCCGGGGGCCTGTGCGTCGCCACGCTGGGCGACGTCCTTGGCGTGGGCGTCGGGGTCGGCGGGGAGGGTACGGGCGAGCATCTGGAGGCGGGTGACGAAGCCGTCTCCGTTGGCGACGTGCTTGAGGAGGGTGCCGAAACGGTCCACCAGGGCTTCCTGGTCCTCGCTGTCGCGCAGGCCGACGCCGGGGCCCTCGATCTCGATGGCGGCGGTGACGGTGCGGCGGTCGGCGTGGAGGAGGACGGCGATCTCGTCGGGACCGAAGGGCGCGGCGAGCCAGCTGATCCGTCCGATGCCGGGCGGCGGCCCGACCTCGACCTCACGGCCGTCGATCCGGGTGCCGGCCTCGGCGGCGGCGGAGCGGTAGGCGGTGCCGCGCTTGAGGGAGCGCTTGTAACTGCGGTTGATCTCGAACCACTTGTAGAAGGTGCGGTGCTTGTACGGCACGTACACGGCGGCGAGCGCCAGGACGGGGAAGCCGACGAGCAGCACGATCCGCAGGGTGAGGGCGGGGACGAGGAGTCCGCTCATCATGCCGAGGAACGCGCCGGCGATGATCAGGGCGATCTCGCCGGTCTCGCGGTTCTTGCCGACGATCGCGTTCGGCCGGGCACGGCCGATGAGATACGTACGGCGGGGCGTGACCGGCTGGGACTGGGTCGTCAACGCCCTCCACCTCCAGTGCTTCCTGTGTTGTTGCGGCTGCTGTGCGGGGTGCCCGACGTCGGGCTGCTGCTACGCGGTGGGGGTGCGGCGGAGGGGACAGTTCCGCCGCCGCCCCCGGTGCCCCCGGAGCTGACGGCCGTGCCACGGCTGCTGTGGGCGGCGACACCGCCGGAGAGCGGGTTGGCGGGGCGCGGGGCGCCACCGCTGTTCTGGGTACCGCCGCCGCTGTCGCGGGTGCTGTGGGTCTTGATGCCCTGGGAGACGAGGGAGGCGGGGGAGGAGATGACGGCGGCGGCGGCGTTCTCGCCGGCGCGGTGGAGGCGGTTGTTTCGGGAGGCGACGATCTCGTCGCCGAAGCCGGGGACGAAGCGGTAGATCATCGCGGAGGCGAAGATGGCGAGCAGGATGATCGCGAGGCCGGAGACGACCGCGGAGAAGGAGTCGGGTCCGGTGCCGGAGGAGAGCGCGCCGGCGAGGCCGAGGACGATGACGATGACCGGCTTCACGAGGATGATCGCGATCATGATGCCGGCCCAGCGGCGGACGTGGCCCCACATGTTCTTGTCGACGAGGCCGGAGTAGACGACGACGCCGAGGAGGGCGCCGACGTAGAGCATGACGGCGCGCAGGAACAGCTCGAGGTAGAGGACGCCGGCGGCGAGGATGCTGACGAGCGAGACGATGATCAGCATGATCGGCCCGCCGCCGATGCTGTCGCCCTTCTGGAGGGCCTCCTTGAAGCTGCCGAAGAAGACGTCGGTCTGTTGCCCGGTGCCGGAGGCGATGACCTCGGTGACGGCGTCGGTGGCGTTGACGACGGTGTAGAGGATGAGCGGGGTGAAGGCGGAGGCGAGGACGGTCAGCCAGAGGAAGCCGATGGCCTCGGAGATGGCGGTGGTGAGGGGGACGCCTCGGATGGCCCGCTTGGCGACGGCGAGGAGCCAGAGGAGGAGGGTGAGGAAGGTGGCGGCGGCGAAGACGACGGCGTAGCGGCCGAGGAACTCGAGGTTGGTGAAGTCGACGTCGGCGGTCTCTCTGACGGCCTTGGAGAGGGCGTCGACGATCGAGACGGCGGCGTCGGCGCAGCCGCGGGCGAGGGAGGAGAGGGGGTCCAGGGCGGCGGTGGGATCGGCCACGGAACGGCCGCTGCCGGCGCCGTTGCTCTGGCCGTTTTCGCAGTAGTCCTTCGCCGGCCCGACGATGAGGTCGCACTCCTCCTTGCCGGACGGCGAAGGCGAAGGCGTTGGCGTCGGCGCCGCGTAGGCGCGAGAGGCCAGAACCACGGCTGCGGTCTGGACGGTGGCCAACACTCCGATCAGCCGGAGCGGAGGACGGGGCCTAGCGGGCATAGGTGAAGCCTCCGTACTCCTCGACCGCCTTGGCGATGGCATCGGCGTCGGAGGCGGTGCGGTCGGTGTTCACCGGGGCCGGCCCCTCCTTCTGGGAGAAGCTCTCGACCTTCCAGTCGTTGTCTGCCCAGCGCAGAGCGAGTGTGATGGTGAACCAGTCGTTCGTCACTGGATTGGTGGAGCTGACCCCAGCCGTGCCGAACACGCCCGTGCACCAGACTTCGACCGTCGCAGCACGGTTGGAGAACTGCGTCACTTTGGTGCCGACCGGTGCGGTGCGGGACACGTAGGTCAGACCGGTCGCTGCCTTGCCGTTCGCGTCGAGCCCCAACTTGTCGAGGAACTCCCGGCTGTATGCCTTGTCGAAGCTGGCTTCGAGTTCGGCGACCTTGTCCTGGACGAACAGTTGCCCGACGATCTCGCTGCGGCGACCTGGATTCAGGATGTCGGCCGAGACCAGCGCCACGGAGTAGTTGGCGGCCGCGCTCTGCGCGCCCTGTTCGGTCTGGGCGAAGCCCGTGGGGATCGGGCCGGATTTGCCCGTCACCGGGCGGACGCCCGTCGCCGCGGTCGGGTTTCGGGCGGCCGAGGGGTTGGCGTCCGTCTTCTCCGGGTCGCCGCCCCCTCTGTTCGCGAAGGCGATCGCGGCGATCAGGAGGACCACCACGCCCACCACCGTGATGAGCGAGCGCGAGCTGCGGGCGGTCGGGGGGCGGCGGGTGTCGTCGTAGGGGTCGCCGCTGCCGCCCTCCGGGAGGCGCGTGCGGGTCTGGCCCGAGCCGCCGCCGAAGCCGCCGTTGTCGTCGCCGAGGCTCATGACAGGCACGCCCTCTCAACCGTGTGGTGACTGGACATCAGGAAAAGAACCGACCTCGGTGGTTAGACGGCCATCCCGTACACGATCGTGAACAGCGTGCCCAGCGACCCGATGATGAAGACGCCGGTGAGACCGGCCACGATCAGGCCCTTGCCCTGCTCGGCGCTGAACGTGTCCCGGAGTGCGGTCGCGCCGATGCGCTGCTTCGCCGCTCCCCAGATGGCGATGCCGAGACAGAGCAGGATGGCCACGGCCATCACGACCTCGATCATCACCTTGGCCTCGTTGCCCAGGCTCCCGAAAGGCCCCCAGTTCGGGGCGATTCCACCGATGATGGTGGTGATGTCGCCTTCTTCGGCCGCCAGGTACATGTAACTCACCGCCCCTGTTGGGTAGTTCGTCGCCCCTGCCCGATGGCATGGGTCATCGCCCTATCTTCGCTGATGAAACCGCTCGCGTGTGACGGCTTGACGGCTCTCTTTACCCGATCCCCGCACACTTGACCGATCCCACCGTCTTGACCTGCGGTGAGGTGGCCGGTTTCTATGCGAAGAAGCGTATGGTCACTCTGTGTATCACGGAGGGTGACTCCGGGCAATGACTGTCGTTGTTACACCTCAGGCCGCGTACACGGCCCGAGGTGTCGCCGTCATCCGCCCGCGTACGGGGTGTCGACATGGCTGACTTCGTAGAGGCCGGCCCCTGCCACGCGGTAGAGAGCCGTACGGGTCAGCGTGTTGACCGCGAGGGGCTCGCCGTCGCGGCGTGTGCGGTGGACGACGGTCACGGCCGGCGGGGTCACCGCGAGGGAGACCACCGGAGTGCGGTCGCCGAGCGACTCGGTGGCGAAGGGGACCGGGGTCCCGTGGTCGTTCCGCCAGACGACGAGCGTGTAGAAGCGGCCCGTGCCCGGTGTGGTGATCTTCACGACGCCCACGGCGTCCGCCGCGCCGTCCCCCACGAGCCGGCCGATCGCGCACTGGGGCTGGAGGTCTACCTGGACGCCGTCCTCGTGCTCCCAGTGGCCGTCGGTGAGCCGCATCCCCGGGCGCGGGTAGTCGGGCAGCTTGACGAGGTCGGTCTGCACGCGGGCGTTGCGGAGTTGATCGCATGTCAGGGCGC
Organism: Streptomyces sp. NPDC013317; assembly: GCF_055563155.1. Taxonomy (NCBI): domain Bacteria; kingdom Bacillati; phylum Actinomycetota; class Actinomycetes; order Kitasatosporales; family Streptomycetaceae; genus Streptomyces; species Streptomyces sp. NPDC013317. The sequence goes on along the minus strand of NZ_JBVHDX010000007.1, from coordinate 332,789 downwards.
GCGCGGGGTGGTGGGAGGGTGAAGCCGTACGGGTCGGGGACGCCGTACGGGTCGGGGACGCCGTACGGGTCGGGGACGCCGTACGGGTCGGGGAGGCCGAACCGGTCGGGGGTGCCGTACGGGTCGGGGGTGCCTCTGCCGTCGGCTTCGCGCCTTCCGAAGGCCTCGCGCTCGGCTTCCCCGACGCGCCCGGCGTGCCCGCGCCGGTGCCGTCGTCCGGGCCGCAGGCGGTCAGCAGGCTCGCCGCAAGCGTCGCCGTCAGGGCGGCGACCGCCAGCCGTGTCACCCGTGTCAGATGGTTCGCGTCGTGGCTCATGATCGTCCCCCTGTGTGGCCGGTTCCCGCTGTTCGACGCGACGAGAGACGCCCCCGCCTCCGGCCGGGGTTGCAGGTTTTTGTCCGAAACGGGTAACAGGGTGCCCACCCCTGGAGCGGGTGTCGCACCTAGACTTGTCGTTCGATGGACTGCCAAGAGCCCAGGGGTGGTTGACGGTGCGTAGGGCGCGCAAGGCATGGCTGGTGGCCGGTGGGGTCTTCGGCGTGTGCCTGAGCTTCGTCGCGCTGCTCGTCGTCGGTACGTACGCCGCCGCCGCCGGTCTCTTCGGGGGCGCCGGGGACGCCAGGAACGGCACCGTGGGGCTGGCCAAGGGAGCCGTGCCCGCCGCGTACCAGGGGCTCGTCCAGCAGTGGGGGAACCTCTGCCCCGCCATCAACCCGGCCCTGCTCGCCGCGCAGCTCTACCAGGAGAGCGGCTGGAACCCGAGGGTCGTGTCGCCGGCGAACGCCATGGGCATCGCCCAGTTCATTCCCGGCACCTGGGCCGGCCACGGCATCGACGGGGACGGGGACGGCGACCGGGACGTGTGGGATCCCAAGGACGCGATCCCCTCGGCCGCCTCGTACGACTGCGAGCTCGCCGGCTATGTGAAGGACGTGCCGGGCGATGCCACGAACAACATGCTCGCGGCGTACAACGCGGGTGCCTACCGGGTCATCAAGTCCGGCGGTGTGCCGCGGATCAGCGAGACGCAGAACTACGTACGGATCATCCGGTCGCTGGAGAAGAGCTTCGCCCGGCCCGTCGGCCGCGTCGAACCCTCACGGCAGGCCGCCGGAGCGATCTACTACGCGCAGCAGAAGCTCGGGACGCCCTACCTCTGGGGCGGTACCGGAACCGCGGCCCAGAATGGCCGATTCGACTGCTCCGGGCTGACCCAGGCCGCGTATCTCAGCGTCGGGATCGAGCTGCCGCGTGTCGCCAACGACCAGTACAACGCCGGTCCGCACCCCTCCCGCGACGAACTGCTCCCCGGCGACCTGGTCTTCTTCTCCGACGACCTGACGAACTCCCGCGCCATCAGGCACGTCGGCATCTACGTCGGCGGCGGCTACATGATCGACGCGCCGCGAACCGGTGCCGTCATCCGTTTCGACAAGATCGACACGCCTGACTATTTTGGTGCGACCCGGGTGACCAAGGACGGCGCGGCGGCTCTGCCGACGCATCTGCCGCAGAGCTGACACCGCGTCGGCCGGGCAGCGGCCATGGCCGGAACTCTCCGTTAAGCACAGGCCCTGAGCAGCGACGACGCGTCACTCTTCGGTAACGTCGGAGTGATCGTCGAGGAAGAGCGGAACGTACGCCTCAGGCGGTTCGTTCCCTGATCCGACCGCTCACGGTCGACTCACGTGACAAGGCAAGGGGCCGCAGCAGATGGCTGGACTCGCATCGGACGTTTCGAACCCCGATGTCAGCCTGCTCTACGACATCAACGGGCTGGCGCGGGAAGCTCCGCCCTGGCTCGACCGTGTCATGGGTTTCGTAGGCGAGTACGGGATCATGCTCGCCCTCGTCCTCGTCGCGCTCTGGTGCTGGTGGAGCGTCCGCCGCCGCGGCACCCTCACCGATTCCGTCTCGGCCGTCGCCGCGCTCGTGTGGGCCCCGCTGGCCGCCGGCGTCGCCGTGCTCGTCAACGTCCCCATCCGGGGCTTCGTCGAACGGCCCCGGCCGTTCAACGACCACCAGGGCCTCGAGGTCCTCGTCGACGGCAAGACCGACTTCTCGTTCGTCTCCGACCACGCCACCCTGGCGATGGCCATCGCCGTCGCGCTCTTCGTCGCCCACCGCAGGCTCGGCCTCGCCGCCATCGGTCTCGCCTTCGCCGAAGGCTTCTGCCGGGTCTACATGGGCGTCCACTACCCGACCGACGTCATCGGCGGCTTCGCCCTCGGTACGGCGGTCGCGCTGCTGCTCGCGCCGATCGCCCACGCCCTGCTGACCCCGCTCGTCTCGGCGATCGCCCGCTCCAAGCACGGCGCCCGGCTCGTCCGCTCCCGGAGCGCCGCCGACCGGTCCTCGCTGCCGGAGACCCTGGACATCCCCGAGCCCCGGCTCGGCCAGGGGACCGGGGAGAACGATCTCGCCGCCTAGAGGGTTCAGCCTCGACGGGTGGTCCGCGCCGAACCGTCAGAGGGCCCGCACTCCGCCCTGGTGGAGTGCGGGCCCTCTCGTATGACCGCCGGCCCCAGGTGGGGGGATGTCTGTGCCGGCGGCAGGAGCGGCCCACCATGCGCTCCACGCCCGCCTGCCCCGCGTCCCTCGATTCATGCGTGCCCGAACTGCTGCACCCAAACGCGCACAGGACGGCGGTGAATCCGAGGGGCCGGCGGCTACGCCGTCTTCCGCGCGTCCGTCGTGTGCGTCGCCGCGTCCGTGCGGGCCTTGTCCCGGGATCTCCGCGCCGGGCCCTTCCAGCCGCAGCTGCAGCGGGCGACCGCGAAGGAGCCTCGTTCGGTCGTGGTCACGTGATGCGGGGACTGCTCGTGCACGGATCCACCGTACTGCGCGTGACGGGTCGTCCAGGCCGTCGTTATGCGGATCGGGCGGGTCCCGGACAAGCAGCGGTACGGCGTTGGGGGTTGGCAGGCGATGGTGGTGCAGCGGTACGGGCGTCCGGGAGCGGCGTGGGCCGTCGCCGCGGCGCTGATGGCGGGCGGATGCTCCGAGGCGCAGGACGCCAAGCCCGGCGGAGACCCGACGCGGACCGTGCGGGGCGCGGCCGAGGTACTGACCCGGGCCGGCACCTCCAAGGCCAGCACCAGCATGGAGATGGCGGCCGGCGGGACGCGGGTGACCATCCGCGGCGAGGGCGGCTACGACTTCCGCCGCCGCACCGGCAGCCTCCAGGTCGTCCTGCCCAAGGACCCCGCCGGGGCCAGTGAGCACCGGCCCATCACCGAACTCCTCGCACCCGGCGCCCTCTACATGAAGAACCGCGGCGCCGGCGTCCCGGCCGACAAGTGGGTCCGCGTCGACACCACCACCCTCGACGACGGCAACCTCATCACCGGCGGGGCCACCGACCCGGCCGCGGCGGCCGAGCTGCTGCGCGGCGCGCAGCGGGTGACCTATGTCGGCGAGGTCGACCTGGCAGGGGCGAAAGTCAGCCACTACCGCGGCGTCGCGGACCTCGCGGTGGCCGCGCGGGCCGCCTCTCCGCAGGTGCGCGGTGCGCTCGCCGCGGCGGCGAAAGGGTTCGCCAAGGACACCGTCCCTTTCGACGTGTATCTGGACGCGGAAGGCCGGCTGCGCAAGGTGCGGCACCAGTTCACCTTCGCCAACCAGGGGCGTACGGTCGCGGTCGCGTCGACGACCCTGCTGTACGGGTTCGGCACCCCCGTCGACGTGCGGCTGCCGCACCGTAAGGACATCTACACCGGGAAGATCAAGGTGTAGGGGCGGCGGGAAGCCACCCGCAGGCCATTCCCAAATGGTCCGGACGAGTCATGCGCGGTGCGTGGCGCGCTCCCTACGCTGGGAGACCGACGCCGGCAGGAAGAGGTGAATGCGCGTGGCTCCGCCCAGTACCGCGACAGTCCCCACTGACCAGGACTGCGTCGCTCTCGCCGAGATCGAGCTCTGCGGTGAACTGATCATCGCGGCGTCGGCGGCCGACGGGGAACGGCTCAGCGACGACCGGATCGACGAGGTGCTGAGGGTCGCGACGGAGCGGGCCGGCGGCTGCTGCTGACCGGCCGCCGTTCACCGGCCGCCGCTGACGACCGGCCGGGGCCGTCGTCGGCGGCCCCGGGTCCTCAGGTACGCATCATCCGCGCGATGGCCTTCGTGGCCTCCTCGACCTTGGCGTCGATCTCGTCGCCGCCCTTGGTCGCGGCGTCGGCGACGCAGTGCCGCAGGTGTTCCTCGAGGAGCTGGAGCGCGAAGGACTGCAGGGCCTTGGTGGAGGCGGAGACCTGGGTGAGTATGTCGATGCAGTACGTGTCCTCGTCGACCATCCGCTGCAGACCGCGGATCTGGCCCTCGATCCGGCGCAGCCGCTTGAGGTGCTCGTCCTTCTGCTTGTGGTAGCCGTGCACGCCGTGGTCGTGGTCGGTGCCGGGTGCGGCAGTGTCGGGGGTGACCTCGGCCGCCTCGGTGGTCGTCATCGCGTCCTCCCGTTGTCCAGAAAGGGTAGCTATACCCCTCGTGGGTATATGGTACCGATCCCCGCCGATCCGGGCGGGGGCCCGTGCAGATCACTGTGCCTGATGGGCGACACTGAAGGGACGCCGGTTAGCCGTGGCCGGATGATGCGCCTAGCATCAGCCTGACCGAAACCCAGCACCCCGAGGACCCCACGTGCGATTTCGTCTGACCCCCAGGGAGACGAGCTTCTACGACATGTTCGCCGCGTCCGCGGACAACATCGTCACGGGCTCGAAACTCCTGATGGAACTGCTCGGAGCGGAGCCTTCCGCCCGGGCCGAGATCGCGGAGCGGATGCGAGCAGCGGAGCACGCCGGTGACGACGCGACCCACGCCATTTTCCACCAGCTGAACTCCTCGTTCATCACGCCGTTCGACCGCGAGGACATCTACAACCTCGCGTCCTCCCTCGACGACATCATGGACTTCATGGAGGAGGCCGTCGACCTGGTCGTCCTCTACAACGTCGAGGAGCTGCCCAAGGGCGTCGAGCAGCAGATCGAGGTGCTGGCCCGCGCGGCGGAGCTGACCGCCGAGGCCATGCCGCACCTGCGGACGATGGACAACCTCACCGAGTACTGGATCGAGATCAACCGGCTCGAGAACCAGGCCGACCAGATCCACCGCAAGCTTCTCGCCCACCTCTTCAACGGCAAGTACGACGCCATCGAGGTCCTCAAGCTCAAGCAGATCGTGGATGTGCTGGAGGAGGCGGCCGACGCGTTCGAGCACGTGGCCAACACGGTGGAGACCATCGCGGTCAAGGAGTCCTGAGGCTTCGTGGACACCTTCGCGCTGATCGTGACCATCGGTGTCGCGCTCGGCTTCACGTATACCAACGGCTTCCACGACTCGGCGAACGCCATCGCCACCTCGGTGTCGACGCGGGCGCTGACCCCGCGGGCCGCCCTCGCGATGGCGGCGGTGATGAACCTCGCCGGCGCGTTCCTCGGCAGCGGTGTCGCCAAGACCGTCAGTGAGGGCCTGATCGAGACGCCGCACGGCGACAAGGGGATGGGCATCCTCTTCGCCGCGCTCGTCGGCGCGATCATCTGGAACCTGGTCACCTGGTACTTCGGCCTGCCGTCCTCCTCCTCGCACGCGCTGTTCGGCGGCATGGTGGGCGCGGCGCTGGCCGGCGGTACGGAGGTCATCTGGGGAGGGGTCCTCGACAAGGTCGTCATCCCGATGTTCATCTCGCCGGTGGTCGGTCTGATCTGCGGCTACCTGGTGATGTGCCTGATCCTGTGGCTGTTCCGCAAGACGAACCCGCACAAGGCGAAGCGCGGCTTCCGTATCGCGCAGACGGTGTCGGCGGCGGGCATGGCGCTGGGCCACGGTCTGCAGGACGCCCAGAAGACGATGGGCATCGTGGTGATGGCCCTGGTCATCGCCGATGTGCAGCAGTCCGGCGACGACATCCCGGTGTGGGTCAAGATCGCGTGTGCGGTGATGCTGTCGCTGGGTACGTACGCGGGTGGCTGGCGGATCATGCGGACGCTCGGCCGGAAGATCATCGAGCTGGACCCGCCGCAGGGGTTCGCGGCGGAGACGACGGGTGCGTCGATCATGTTCGGCTCGGCGTTCCTCTTCCACGCGCCGATCTCGACGACGCATGTGATCACGTCCGCGATCATGGGCGTGGGCGCGACGAAGCGGGTCAACGCGGTGCGGTGGGGTGTCGCGAAGAACATCATCCTCGGCTGGTTCATCACGATGCCGGCCGCGGCGATCGTGGCGGCGCTGAGCTTCTACGTGGTCCAGCTCTTCTTCGGGTGAGGGTGGCCACGGCGGGTGGGGTGCTGCTGGGGGTCCGGGGGTTATCCCCCGGGGGATGCGGTATCACGGTGCCGGCCGCGGCGATCGTGGCGGCGCTGAGCTTCTATGTGGTCCAGCTCTTCTTCGGGTGAGGGCGGCCACGGCGGGCGGGGTGCTGCTGGGGGTCCGGGGGTTATCCCCCGGGGGATGCGGTATCACGATGCCGGCCGCGGCGATCGTGGCGGCGCTGAGCTTCTATGTGGTCCAGCTCTTCTTCGGGTGAGGGCGGCCACGGCGGGCGGGGTGCTGCTGGGGGTCCGGGGGTTATCCCCCGGGGGATGCGGTATCACGATGCCGGCCGCGGCGATCGTGGCGGCGCTGAGCTTCTACGTGGTCCAGCTCTTCTTCGGGTGAGGGCGGCCACGGCGGGTCGGGCGGCAGCCCGGCCCCCCACAAATGGTCGGGCCCGGCTCCCCTGTAGGGGAGCCGGGCCCTTTCGTCTGCGGTGGCACCGCCATGCAGCACCGCAGGACGCCACGCGGCCGAGCCGCATGGTCTGTGTGGGCTATCCGAAGCGGCCGGAGATGTAGTCCTCGGTCGCCTGGACGCTCGGGTTGGAGAAGATCCGCTCGGTGTCGTCCAGCTCGATCAGCTTGCCCGGCTGGCCCACGGCCGCCAGGTTGAAGAACGCCGTACGGTCCGAGACACGGGCGGCCTGCTGCATGTTGTGCGTCACGATGACGATCGTGAAGCGCTCCTTCAGCTCGCCGATCAGGTCCTCGATCGCCAGCGTCGAGATCGGGTCGAGGGCCGAGCAGGGCTCGTCCATCAGCAGGACGTCCGGCTCGACCGCGATGGCGCGGGCGATGCAGAGACGCTGCTGCTGGCCGCCGGAGAGGCCGGAGCCCGGCTTGTTCAGGCGGTCCTTGACCTCGTTCCAGAGGTTCGCGCCCTTGAGGGAGCGCTCGACGATGTCGTTGAGCTGGGACTTCTTGTACGAGCCGTTCAGCCGCAGGCCCGCCGCCACGTTGTCGAAGATCGACATGGTGGGGAAGGGGTTCGGGCGCTGGAACACCATGCCGACCGTGCGCCGCACGGCGACCGGGTCGACCCCGGTGCCGTACAGGTCCTGGTCGTCCAGGAGGACCTTGCCCTCGACGCGGCCACCGGGGGTGACCTCGTGCATACGGTTCAGGGTGCGCAGGAACGTGGACTTGCCGCAGCCGGAGGGGCCGATGAAGGCCGTCACCGAGCGGGGCTCGACGGTCATCGAGATGTCGTCGATCGCCTTGTGGGCGCCGTAGTAGGCGGAGAGGCCGCTGACGTCGATTCGCTTGGCCATATCAATTCACTTCCAGAGGTGACCGCGGTCAGCGGCCGGTCTTCGGGGCCTTCCAGCGGGCGATGCCGCGGGCCACCAGGTTGAGGATCATGACGAAGGCGATCAGGACGAGCGCGGCGGCCCAGGCGCGGGCCACGGCGGCGTCGGTGCCGACCGCGTACTGCTCGTACACGTAGAGCGGCAGCGAGGACTGGGCGCCTTCGAAGGGGTTCGGGTTGATCAGCTTCGTACCGAACACGAGGAGCAGGATCGGGGCCGTCTCACCGGTGATGCGGGCGACCGCGAGCATGACGCCCGTGGTGATGCCGCCGATCGCGGTGGGGAGGACCACCTTCAGGATCGTGCGCCACTTCGGGATGCCGAGCGCGAGGGAGGCCTCGCGCAGCTCGTTCGGGACGAGCTTGAGCATCTCCTCGGTGGAGCGGACGACGACCGGCATCATCAGGATCGCGAGGGCCATCGCGCCGGCGAATCCGGAGGGCCCGAAGCCCAGCATCAGATTCCAGGTGGCGAGGATGAAGAGGCCCGCGACGATCGACGGGATGCCCGTCATGACGTCGACGAAGAAGGTGACGGCCTGGGCGAGCTTCCCGCCGCCGTACTCGACGAGGTAGACCGCGGTCAGCAGGCCGATCGGCGCGGCGATCAGGGTCGCGATGAGTACCTGCTCGATCGTGCCGAGCAGCGCGTGGTAGACACCGCCGCCGGCCTCGGCGTCGAGGACGCCGTTCATCGAGTGGCTGAGGAAGTACGGGTCGAGGACCGCCAGGCCCTTGCTGATCGTGACCCAGGCGAGGGAGAGCAGCGGGATCACGGCCAGGATGAAGCAGACCCAGACGAGGCTGGTCGCGACCCGGTCCTTGGCCTGCCGGCTGCCCTCGACCTTGGTGGTGATCGCGTACGTCGCGAGGACGAAGAACAGCGCGGCGATCAGGCCCCACTGGATGCGGCTGTGCCAGCCGGCCGCGAGACCGAGGCCGACCGCGGCGGCGATCGACCCTATGGCGGTGGCGAGCGGGGTCCAGCGGGGGAGCCGGGCGTGCTGGAGCGGGTCGTGCTTGACGACGCTCTTCACGGGCGGGCGGTCCTGTATGGCGTGGTGGCTCATGCGTTGGCCCCCGAGTACTCCTTGCGGCGGGCGATGATCCATCGGGCCGCGCCGTTGACCAGCAGGGTGATGACGAAGAGGACGAGGCCGGAGGCGATCAGCGCGTCACGGCCGAACTCGTTGGCCTCGTTGAACTTCGCGGCGATGTTCTGGGCGAAGGTGCCGCCGCCCGGGTCGAGCAGGTGACCCGAGATGAGGAAGCTGGGGGAGAGCACGACGGCCACGGCCATCGTCTCACCGAGCGCGCGGCCGAGGCCCAGCATCGAGGCGGAGATGATGCCCGAACGCCCGAAGGGGAGGACAGACATGCGGATGACCTCCCAGCGCGTGGCGCCGAGGGCGAGGGCGGCCTCTTCGTGCATCTTCGGGACCTGGAGGAAGACCTCGCGGGTCACGTTGGTGATGATCGGGAGGATCATGATCGCCAGCAGGATGCCCACGGTGAAGAGGGAGCGGGCGACGCCGTCGCTGGACTTGTCGAAGATGTACGTCCAGCCCAGGTACTGGTCGAGCCAGAGGTTCAGTCCGGCCAGGTAGGGGACGAGGAAGATCGCGCCCCAGAGGCCGTAGATGATGCTGGGCACGGCGGCGAGCAGGTCGACCACGTACGCGAGCGGCTTGGCCAGCTTGCGCGGGGCGTAGTGCGAGATGAACAGCGCGATGCCGATCGCGACCGGCACGGCGATGACCATGGCGATGATCGACGAGACGACCGTGCCGAAGGCGAGGACCGCGATGCCGAAGACCGGCGGGTCGCCCGCGGGGTTCCACTCGAAGGTGGTGAAGAAGTTCGTGGAGTCCTTGGAGACGGCGAGGATCGCGCGGTAGGTGAGGAAGCCGGCGATGGCGGCCATGATCACCAGGAGCGTGATGCCGGATCCCCGGGACAGTCCGAGGAAGACCCGGTCGCCCGGGCGGGACGAGCTCTTCGCGCGTCGGCTGTTTCGTATCGGTGGTGTGGTTGTCGTAACCATCGGTCTCTCCGGTCTGCGGAGACGTACTGCGTACGGCTCCTGGCGGCGGTGCACCGGATGCCGGGCCGGTCCGTCACGCGGGGCGACGGACCGGGCCCGGCCGGGGATCAGGACAGGGTCGGGACGATCTCGCGGACCTTGGTCGCGATGTCGGCCGGGAGCGGGGCGTAACCGGCCTCGGAGAGGACCTTCTGGCCCTCCTCGCTGACGGTGTAGTTGAGGAACGCCTTCAGGGTCGGCAGGGTCTCCGCCTTGTTGCCCTTGTCGCAGGCGATCTCGTAGGTGACGAGGATCAGCGGGTAGGCGCCCTCGGCCTTGGTGGCGTAGTCGAGGGAGAGGGCCATGTCCGAGCCTGTGCCCTTGGTCTTCGCGGCGGCGATGGCCTTGGAGGCGTTCTCCGGGGTGGCCTCGACCGGGGCGGAGGCGCCGGTGTTCACCTTGACGGTGGAGATCTTGTTGGCGGTCGCGTAGGAGAGCTCGAAGTAGCCGATGGAGCCCTCGGCGTCCTTGACCGCGGTGGCGACACCGGAGGAGCCGTTGGCGGCCTGGCCACCCGGGGCGGGCCACGACTTCGTCTTCGGGTCGTGCTTCCAGTCGGCCGGGGCGGCGGTGGAGAGGTACTTGCCCAGGTTCTGGGTGGTGCCCGACTCGTCGGAGCGGTGGAACGCCTGGATGTTGGTGTCCGGCAGCTTGACGCCCGGGTTCAGCTTGGCGATCGCCGGGTCGTTCCACTTCTTGATGTCGGTGTTGAAGATCTTGGCGATCGTGGAGGCGTCCAGGACCAGGTTGTCCACGCCGTCCAGCTTGTAGCCGATGGCGATGGGGCCACCGACCATCGGCAGGTTGATGCCCTTGCCGGTCTTGCAGATCTTCGCCGACTCGGCGACCTCTTCGTCCTTCAGGGCGGAGTCGGAGCCCGCGAAGGCGACCTGGCCCTGGTTGAACTTGGTGATACCGCCGCCGGAACCGATGGCCTGGTAGTTGACCTCGACGCCGGAGCAGGCGGCCTGGAAGTTCTTGACCCAGAGGTCCATGGCGTTCTTCTGCGCGGAGGAGCCCGCGGCGAGGAGCTGGCCCTTGGCGCCGTCGCACTTGATGTTCGACGCGGCGGCCGAGGTCTTGTCGCCGTTCGCCGGGGTGCCGCTGTTGTTGTCCGAGCCACACGCCGACAGCACGAGGGCGCCGGAGACGACGAGGGCACCGATCGCGGAGGCGCGAAGCCCGTTCATGCGCGAAAGCTTCACTTTCGGGTGTTCCTTCCAGAAGCCGCCAGCCGCGGACCGGTTGTCCTGAACGTTGTACGGCGGTGTGTGTCGGGGTGCCGGGTGCAGCGCTGTGCCTCTGCACCGTGTACGACCGAAATTAGGCAGAACAGGTGAAGCGGCCGACGGGGGAGAGTGAACGGAAAGTGAACCGTGCCGGAAGGCGCGGTGCGGGGCCCTCGGGCGGGCGGCGGAACACGGGGCCCGGGGGCGACGGCCCCCGAGGCGCTGCGGGCCCCCGCCCGGCCGGGGCCGGGCTCGGCCGACCGCCGCCGAGGCGGTGCTGCCGACCCCGCGGCGGTACGGCCGGCCGGCCCGGTGCCGCCGAGTGGCGGGCGGGGGCTGCCGGACGTCTGGGGCCGACTGGACGTCGGGATTGCCGGGCGGTCGGGACCGGCGGACGCCGGGCCTGCCCGGCGTCGGGGGCCGTGGGCTTGCGGGGGCTGTCGATCGTCGGTGCCGCCGGGCGTCGGTCCTGCCGGGCGTCGGTCCTGCCGGGCGTCGGGGCCACGCGGCGCCGGGCCACCCGGCGCCGGGCCGGTCGGGCGGCGGGGTGGTTAGAGCGGCAGGGCGTCCAGGAGTGTTCGGTCGCGGGGCTGGGTCAGGCGCAGGCGTGCCCTGTCACGGGGGAGCCACTCCACGCGGTCGACCTCCTTCGACGGGGTGAAGGTGCCGCCGAGGGCGCGGGCCGACCAGTACGTGACCTCCTTCGGCTGCCCGTTCGCCCAGTAGCGGGCCGACGGGAGGCGGGCGCCCAGGACGCAGGACTGGCCGGTCTCCTCCCGTACCTCGCGCAGCGCGCACTCCTCGACGGACTCGTCGCGCTTCAGCTTCCCCTTCGGGTGTGACCAATCGTCGTACTTCGGCCGGTGGACCAGGGCGATCTCGATGCCCTGGCCCGAGGGAGCGGGGCGCCACAGGACGCACCCCGCTGCGAGGATCGGGGCTGGTGAGGTCATGACACGGGCGCCGTGGCGGGCTGCCAGGCGCGTTGGAAGGCGAAGCGGGAGGCTTCCACCTCGTGGCGCTGATCCGCGTGGAGGACGCCGAGGGCGTACGCGGTGGCGGGGGCGATACGGGGTGTGCGGGCCGCGGCGGCGGCCGCCGCGGCCGCCTCGGAGGCGTCGCGGTGGCGGTTCAGCGCCCGGCCGGCCTCGTCGAGGACCGGGTCGGGGGTGGCGTCGCCGTTCAGCACCTCGCAGGCGTACCGGTGCAGCCGGAGCAGCAGCCGGGTCTGGTGCCAGGGCGCGTCCTGGGCCTCGCCCGCCGCGAGACCGAGGGCGTCGGCGTTGTACGGGTGGGCCGCACGGGCCAGCGGCAGGACGGAGACCGCGTCCAGGAGGCGGCGCTCGACGACCGCGGCCGGGGCGTCGAGGACCTCGATCGCCTGGGCCGCCCCCGCGGGCCCGAGCGGAACCTCGGAGGCCAGGAGCGCGACGGCGTCCGCGACCGCGTGGAAGCGGGAGGAGCCCAGCGCCTGGAGGGCGGCCGAGTGGGCGCGCGTCCGGGCCAGGGTGAGCTGGCGTTCCAGCAGGGCGCCGGCCCGGGCGGCGCCGACCGTCAGGCCCGCGCTCTCGGCACCGCGCGCGGCGGGCACGGGTCCCCCGGGGCCCGGGGCGCCGGAGCCGTGGCCCCCGTTCGACAGGCGGGACAGGGCGTCCACCAGTCGGATGAGCCGGGCGGTGCAGGCGTGCTCCAGGGCGAGCGTCCCGGAGAGCCAGGCCAGCTCCGTGCGGAGCTGGTCGGCCCAGGGGGCGTCGAGGAGCGGACGGAAGGTGTGCAGCGTGCCGCCGATGCGGCGGGCGGCGGCGCGCAGGGACCGGGCGGCCTCCTCCGCGCCGGCGGTGTCCGCCCCGCTCTCCGTGTGCAGGCGCAGGGCGCGCAGGAAGTCTCCGGCCCGCGCCTGGAGGTAGGGGGAGAGGACCTCTCCCGCCGTGACGCCCGCGGTGGCGGAAAGGTGGTCAGGGTTGTGCACGCCGGCGCCTCCGCGCGTCGATGAGCATCTCCTGCACGTGCCGCAGGGGCTGGCCGTCGGCGTCGGTCGCGTGCCGCGTCCAGTTCCCGTCCGGGCCGAGGTGCCAGGAGGAGGTGGTGTCGGACATTCCGGTCTCCAGGAGCCTGCTCAGGGCCGCCCGGTGGGCCGGGTCGGAGACCCGGACCAGCGCCTCGATGCGCCGGTCGAGGTTCCGGTGCATCATGTCGGCGCTGCCCAGCCAGACCTCGGGCTCGCCGCCGTTGCCGAAGGCGAAGACCCGGGAGTGTTCGAGGAAGCGGCCGAGGATCGAGCGGACCCGGATGTTCTCGGAGAGGCCGGCGACGCCCGGGCGGATCGCGCAGATGCCGCGGACCCAGATGTCGACCGGGACGCCCGCCTGCGAGGCCCGGTAGCAGGCGTCGATGATCGCCTCGTCGACCATCGAGTTGACCTTGATCCGGACGTAGGCCGGGCGGCCCGCGCGGTGGTGGGCGATCTCCTGGTGGATCCGGGAGACCAGTCCGTCCCGCAGGGACTTCGGGGCCGTGAGCAGCCGGCGGTAGGTCTCCCGGCGGGAGTAGCCGGAGAGACGGTTGAACAGGTCGGAGAGGTCCGCGCCGACCTGCGGGTCGGCGGTCAGCAGGCCGAGGTCCTCGTAGAGCCGGGCCGTCTTGGGGTGGTAGTTGCCGGTGCCGACGTGCGAGTACCGGCGTAGGACGTCGCCCTCCTGGCGGACCACGAGGGACAGCTTGCAGTGCGTCTTCAGGCCGACGAGGCCGTAGACGACGTGGCAGCCGGCCTCCTCCAGCTTGCGCGCCCACTTGATGTTGGCCTGTTCGTCGAAGCGGGCCTTGATCTCGACGAGGACGAGGACCTGCTTGCCGCTCTCGGCGGCGTCGATCAGCGCGTCGACGATCGGGGACTTGCCGGAGGTCCGGTACAGCGTCTGCTTGATCGCGAGGACGTCGGGGTCGGCCGCGGCCTGCTCCAGGAAGGCCTGGACGGAGGTGGAGAAGGAGTCGTACGGGTGGTGCAGCAGCACGTCCCGTTCGCGCAGCGCCATGAAGATGTCGGGCGCGGAGGCGGACTCGACCTCGGCGAGGTCCCGGTGGGTGCCGGCGACGAATTTCGGGTACTTCAGCTCGGGCCGGTCGAGCCCGGCGATCCCGAAGAGGCCGGTGAGGTCGAGCGGACCGGGGAGCGGGTAGACCTCGGCGTCGGAGACCTTCAGCTCGCGGACGAGCAGGTCGAGGACGTACGGGTCGATGGACTCCTCGACCTCCAGTCGGACCGGCGGGCCGAAGCGGCGGCGCAGCAGCTCCTTCTCCAGGGCCTGGAGCAGGTTCTCGGTGTCGTCCTCCTCGACCTCGAGGTCCTCGTTCCGGGTCACCCGGAACATGTGGTGGGCCAGTACCTCCATGCCGGGGAAGAGCTCTTCCAGGTGCGCCGCGATGACGTCCTCCAGCGGGACGTACCGCTCGGGGGAGGCCTCCAGGAAGCGGGAGAGCAGCGGCGGCACCTTGACGCGGGCGAAGTGGCGGTGACCGCTGACCGGGTTGCGTACGACGACGGCCAGGTTCAGGGAGAGGCCGGAGATGTACGGGAAGGGGTGCGCCGGGTCCACGGCCAGCGGGGTGAGGACCGGGAAGATCTGCTGCCGGAACAGGGTGAAGAGACGCGCCTGCTCCTTCTCGGTCAGCTCGGGCCAGCGGATCAGGTGGATGCCCTCGTCGGCGAGGGCCGGGGCGACGTCCTGTTGGTAGCAGGCGGCGTGCCGGGCCATGAGCTCGCGCGAGCGGGTCCAGATCAGCTCCAGGACCTCGCGGGGCTGCAGACCGGAGGCGGAGCGGGTGGCGACGCCGGTGGCGATGCGGCGCTTGAGGCCGGCCACGCGCACCATGAAGAACTCGTCGAGGTTCGACGCGAAGATCGCGAGGAAATTAGCCCGTTCGAGGAGGGGGGTGTTGGGGTCCTCGGCCAGTTCGAGGACGCGTTCGTTGAACGCGAGCCAGCTGCGCTCCCGGTCGAGGAAGCGGCCCTGGGGAAGTTCGCCGTCCGTGCTGTCGTCCTCGTACGCGTCGAGATCGGCGTCGAGGTCCGGGTCGAGGTCGGAGCCCCGCTCCGGGTTGACGGTGTGCGGGCGGTGCGCGGCTATGGAGCCGACCGTGGGCTGGGCGTTCTGCCGCGTGGTCGGCTCGCCGCTCCGGGTGCTTTTCGCGGCGGGCTTCGCGGACGGCTTCGCGGGAGTCTTGGGGGCCGTCTTGGCGTTCTTCGCGGACGGCTGGACCGGGACCTCGGCAGGCTGCTTGCTCATGGCCCCATTCTTCCGCGCGAAGGGGTGGTCGGGCGCGTCGGAGCGGGCCGTGGGCGCGGGGAGTCTCCCTTTGGGGAGCGCGTTGGGGGTCGCGGGCACGACGGGCTTCATTGCGTGAGCGTCGCAAGCGCGTCTGAATGGCCGGTAACGACGACATGACGTGCGGGAATCCATGCGCAACGTGTGCCGCTACGAAATCCGGGAGCGGACGGGCGAGAGGTAGCACGCCGGAACGGCCGGTGGCAAGCAGAAGGCCGGGACAGCAGGGCGGGACAGGCTGAGGGGTCGGGGCAAGCAGAAGGGCCGGGCGTATGCCCGGCCCTTCTCCGTACCGCCTTTGTCGTCAGACGTCCGCCTCGGCCCGTGCCCTGCGCCGCCGGGTCCTGTGGACCAGGGCCGCGAAGGCCAGCAGCGCCGCCGGGTACAGCAGCACCCAGCCGAACCCGGCCAGCATGGCCACGACCGGGGCTCCGGCCACCAGCGCGAGGAGCCGCTGGGACGGGCGCGTGTACAGCTTGGCGTAGCTGAGCACGGCGATCGCGTAGCCGATGACGAAGTTCACCGTGGAGAGCTGGAAGACCATCGTCAGGCTGATCAGGTCGAACGCCTCGACGACCACCACCCCGCCGAACATCAGCACCGACAGCAGCACCGCGGGCCGGGGCGCGCCGGAGCGGGCGTCGACCCGGGCCAGCGTGTCCGGCAGGAGGCCGTCGCGCGCGGTGGCGAACACGATCCGGGAGGTCGCCCAGGTGCCGCCCATCAGGGTCGCGAAGATGATCGCCGCCCCCAGTGCGGCCGCGATCCGGCCGCTTGCGTCGCCGAGGACCTGCTCCAGGACGGCGACGACCGGCGCCTCGGAGAGCAGCGGGTCGTCGGGTGCGACGACGAGCTGGACGGCGAGGGATATGCCCAGGTAGAGCGCGACGACGATGACGAAGGTGATGCCGATGACGAGCGGGAAGTCCCGCTTCGGGTTGCGGTACTCCTCGGCCGTCGACGAGACCAGCTCCCAGCCGGTGAAGGCGAAGAACACCAGGCCCACGGCGGGCAGGGCGGCCAGCCAGTCGGTCGGCGGGCCCACGTCGCCGTGCAGGGAGCCGGAGTCCACCATCGCGGGCGCGAAGGCGACCAGGGCGAGGAGCAGCAGCAGGCCGATGGTGACCGCCGACTGGATGCCGCCGGCCAGCCGGGAACCGGCCGCCTGGAGCAGACCGATGACCGCCAGGTAGCCGAGGGCCACCCAGCCGCCGATGCCGCTGTCGCCGAGGAGCGCGGCGACGTAGTTGCCGCCGCTGATCGCCATCGCCGCTCCGCCGAACGCGCAGGCGCCGATGAGGATGACCGACGCGACGGTGGAGCCCGGTGAGCCGAAGGCGGCCTGGGCGAAGCCCTGGACGCCGCCGGCGGTCGGGTAGCGGGCTCCGAGCCGCGCGAAGACGACGAGGAGCGGAAGGACCACGACGGCCGCCGAGAGCCAGGCGTACACGGCACTGGAACCGACCTGGTCGTAGGCGAGGCCCGGCAGGACGAGGAGCCCGCTGCCGATGATCATTCCGGTGGCGACACCGACGCCCTTGGGGACGGTCAGGGTCTTGTGGAGTTCCGAAGTCGACGCGTCAGGAGTGGTGGTGGTGGAGCCGGGTTGGCCGGTGCTCGGCTTGCGCTCCTCGGACGTCTGTCCCTCATTCGTGACTGCCATTACCTCACCTGGGTGTGTGGGACCTGTTCGCGGGGCCGACCAGCACGCGCGTGCCATCATGCGCGGCACGGAACCCGAGTGGGGAGTCCTTCTTCAGCCGCCAGGGCTCCGGAAGGGTCTGAATGGCTTGTTTCCAGTGGGAGCCGGTGTCCGAAGGGCTGTTGGAGAGCGTGATGCCCTCGGCCAGGTCGAGTTCGAACCAGATCACGACGGCGTGGGCGGACCCGTTCTCCAGCGGAGCGATCTCGAACCCGCGTGAGGCCGGTTCGATGTCCTGGGCGAAGTCGAAGTGGAAGATCTCGACCGGGTCGGTGAGCGGGCGGTACCGGTAGTTGGTGAGGGTGGTGGAGAAGTACTCCAGCGAGGTGAGAGAGGCGAAGGGGCTGAAGTCGAAACCCTCGACCTCGCCGACGTGGTTGAGCGAGTGCAGCTCGGGGCTCTCCACGAACTGGGCGAAGAGACGGCCGGAGCGGGGCAGCACGGTCGCGTCGGGGGTGAGCAGCTCCCGCCGGGCGTGCTTCAGCGCGGGTACGGCGAACTCGCCGAGCAGCGCGCAGTCGAAGATCTCGGTGACCAGGACGTCGGCCCGGCGCGGCAGGTCCACGCCGACGCGCAGGTCCGTGGAGAGTCCGGAGACGACGCTGACGACGTCGTCGTACCCGTTCTGCCGGACGATCTCGCGGGCGGTCGCGGAGACGACGTCGACGGCCTCGACCGTGACGACCTGCTGCGCTCCGGAGCGGGCGGCGAGCAGCGCGAGGAGACCGCCGCCGGTGCCGATGTCGAGGACCAGCTGCCCGTCGCCGACGACCTGCTGGATCGCCTTGGCGTACGCCTGGTTGCGCTCGGTGTCGTTCATCATGCCGAAGTGCCAGCGCGGGACGAGGGCGCGCACGGCGCGGTTGATCTCGCGCCGGTAGCGCTCGCCGTCGCCGGCGGTGTCGCAGCGGGCCGCGGCGCTGAACAGGTCGTAGGCGCGCTCGAACTGGCGCTGCGCCATGGCCTCCTCGCCGAGCGCGAGCAGGGTCTGGCAGGGATCGGCGGAGCCCGCGGGACGGCGGGGTGCGATCAGGTCGAGGGGGGTGTCTTCCGTGGCGGTGAGGGTCATGCCGCGTTCACTCCTGCTCGGACCATGGTGTGGATGGGGACGGGCGTCTCATCTCCGGCGGGGAGGTACACGGTGACGGTGTGTCCGACGCGCACGGCGGGGTGCGAGCGGTCACAGAGCCGGTCGACCGGGAACAGGCCGCCGTGCCAGGGGCAGACGAGCCTCCCCTCTTCGACCTCGCCGAGGTGGAGCGGGCCGCCGCGGTGGGGGCAGCGGCTGCTCAGGACGTGCACGGCGTCGTCGCGTTCCATGACGAAGTAGATCTCGTCGCCGGCGACGAGCGCGTTGTGCTCGGTGCGGTCGAACTCCGCGCGTGTGCGGGGCTTCGCGGGTGCGGCCGCGGCCCCCTTCGTACGGGCGCTCACGCGGCCGGTCCGGTGGCGACCTGGGTACGGGACTCGGCCCGGACGCCGTAGAGGCGGCCTGCCGGGACGACGACGGACCTGCCCTGCGGCACGCGCAGCGGGTCGCCGGTGGCGGAGGTGTACAGCAGGGCCTCGCCGCCGCGGACGTGCAGACGGGTGTCGGCGGAGGCGACCTGGGTGTCGAAGGGGCTGTCGCTGTCGAGCTCCACGACCTCGCCGGCCGGTGCGTCGGTCTTCGACGGGGCGTCGGAGAGCGCCGGGTCCCAGGTGAGCTGGGCCAGCAGGTCGGCGCCCGCGAGGCGGTCGAGGAGCTGGATCTCCTCGACGCCCTGGAGCAGGCCCTTGACGGCGACGGGGCCGTGCTTGAGGGCGAGCGGGATGAGCAGGTCGTCGATGGCCATCCGGCCGTGGTGCTGGTCGATGTGCGCGTGCTCGTCGCAGTAGCGGGTGTCGACGTCCTTGCCGTACACGTCGCGGAAGACCTTGGTGAGGTCGCCGAACCAGGCGGCGAAGGTCGCCTCCAGGAAGGCCATCGCGCCGATGTAGCGGAAGAAGCCGGTGCGGTTCCGGGTCGCCCAGTAGAAGTAGTTGTTGATCGCGATCGAGCTGGGCAGGTAGAAGAACCAGTAGTGGTGCGAGGTGGTGGCCATGTCGACGCTGGAGCAGAGCTCCATGAAGAGCGTGCTGTGCTTCGCGGGGAAGACGCCGTAGCCGAACTCGTCGACGAAGATCTTGAAGAGCTCGCTCTGCTCCGGTCCGAACGCGCCGCCCAGGTTCTGCGACATCGCCGTGGCCTCGGTCAGACCGTCGAGCGCCATCTGGACGATCTGCGTGCCGGCGGCCGTCCTGGGTGAGGCGGCGGAACGGATCGCGTCGAACACCGGTCGGTTGCCGGGGCTGTTGGCCAGGTCGACGGAGCGGCGCAGATGGGCGCGGAGGGTGTCTTCGTCCCACTGCCCGGTGACGCCGACGGAGTCGTCGAGGAAGCCGAAGGCGAAGCGCTCCGCCTCGGGGCGGATCCGCTCGCCGGAGAGCCGGCTCTCGGAGTGGTAGAAGGCGTTGAAGTCGTCCTCGAACCTGCGCAGTCCGGCGGCCGGCAGGAACAGCGCGTCGCTCTCGTAGACGTTCATCAGCAGACGGTTCGCGAGCAGGCTCCGGTCGGAGGCGAACGTCTCCTCGACGAGGGGTGTGCCCCAGTCGATCCCGGCGATGCGCTCGGGGTTCAGGGGGCGGTGATACGGGTTGTCCTTGATGAACGGTTCGCTGGTCGAGCGGAACTGTGAGAAGCGGCTGTACCGGACGCTCTCCTCGGTCAGGTTGCCGAAGGCGCTTTCCGGGCTGGTGCTCGTGGTCATCGTGGTCGTGCCCCTCCGTTACTGCACAGCGACAGTCGTCGTGACGCAGGCGATTGTGCGCAGGGGGGTCTGAAGAAGGTCTGAAGAGTGTCAGGGTCACGTTCTTCAGTCCCGGGCGGGCCCGGCTTCTCAGCTGCGGGCGAGGGCGTCGGGGAGACTGCAGCCAGGGAAGCCGTCGTCGTGGATCGGGCTCATCAGGAGCGTCGAGCGGGCGGTGGGCCGGTCGGCGGCGGCCGCCCGCTCGGAGGCGTAGATGCCGACGAGTTCGTCGAAGCGGTACGCGTCGGAGCCGCTGCGCTCCAGCAGGCCCACATCGGCCAGGGCGTCGAGCCTGCGCCGGGCGGCCGCAGGGTCGCCGTCCGCGAAGGCGGTCGCGTCCGCGGGGCCGATGGTGCCGGCGGGCCCGCCCGTCCCGGCACCGGCCCTGCCCAGTGCCCGGAAGAGCCGGGCCGTCTCGGGGGAGAGGGACAGGTAGCTGGCCTCCAGCGCGTGGCGCACGCTGGCCTCGCCGTCCCCCTCGACGCTCAGGTGGTCGAGCCGCGTCCAGGGGTCCTCGTACCGCTCCGCCAGCTCCCGCGGGCACAGGTGCGGGTTGGCGGCGAGGGTCCCGGCGGCGATCCGGATGCCGAGCGGGAGCCGTCCGCAGTACTCGGCGAGGCGCTCCACCGTGGCGCGGTGTCCGGCGCACCGCTCGGGGCCGAGGAGGGCGACGAAGAGGTCGGCGGCGGTCTGCCGGGCCAGTGGACGCAGCCCGATGCGCTGGGCGCCCTCGCGGGCGACGAGCCCCCGCTGGAGGCGGCGGCTGGTGACGATGACGGCCGAGGGGCCGGGTGGGACGAGCGGGCGTAACTGGTCCGCGTCGGCCGCGTCGTCGAGGAGGAGCAGCATCCGCCTGCCGTGCACGAGGGTGCGGTAGAGGGTGACGCGCCCTTCGAGGTCGTGGGGGAGCCGGTCGTGTTCGACGCCCAGTCCCTGGAGGAGGCGGGCGAGCGCGTCGAAGGCGGAGCGGCGGCCGCCGTCGCCCGTGCCCCTGAGGTCGACGTACAGCTGTCCGTCGGGAAACAGGTCCGCGTACTCGTGGGCGAGTTCCAGGGCGAAGGCGGTCTTGCCGACCCCCGCGGGTCCGTCGACGGTCAGGATCGGGGCCGTGCTCCGGCACCGGGCGGTGTCCTGGTCGAGTTTCTGCCTGGCCTGCCGGAGCTCCGGTTCGCGGCCCAGGAAGACGCGGGCGGTGGCGGGGAGCTGGTGCAAGGGATGCCCGGTGTGGGGGGCGAGGGGGCTGCGCCGCGGGAGGGGGGCGGGTGGCTGTGGCTCCGGGCGGGTCGCCGGGAGCGGCGCGGGCCGGTGTGCGGCGGGTTTGAGCGCGTACGTCCGGAACGGGGCCGACCGGGCCGCCCGGGGAGCGGCGGCGGGCCGGGGCGGCCTGGACGGCCAGGGTGACTCGGACGGACTGGGCGGCCGGGGCGTGACGGAGGGCCAGGGCGAGTCGGCCCGGGGCGCGGCCGGTGTCGCGGGCGGGCTCTCGGCGGCGGTCTCGCCCGCCAGTATCCGCTCGTACAGCTCCCGCAGTTCCCGGCCGGGGTCGATGCCGAGTTCCTCCCGCAGGAGGGTCCGTGCCTCGTCGTACGCCTGGATGGCGTGGGCCTGCCGTCCGCACCGGGACAGGGCCAGCATGTGGAGGTGGCGGAGCCGTTCGCGCAGCGGCTCCTGGGCGATGGCCTCGGAGGAGGCGATGATCGCCGCGTCGAGGTGGCCGGTGGCGATCAGCCCGGCGATCCAGCCCTCGGTCGCGGCGAACCGCAGCTCGCGCAGCCGGGTGCGTTCGAGGGCCGCGTACGGTCCGGGGATGCCGCTGAGCGCCTCGCCGTGCCAGAGGCCGAGCGCCGACTCGAAGCGCGCGTAGGCGGCCGGGGCGTCGCCCGAGGCCACCAGGTGCCGTGCCTCTTCGTAGCGACGGACGAAGACGGCGGAGTCGACCGCGTCGGCGGGTACGCGCAGTTCGTAGCCGCCGGCGCGGGAGACGATGAACGCGCCGGACTCCCGGCTGCCGCGGTCCGGTTCGAGGGTCCGGCGCAGCGCGGCGACGTAGGTGTGCACGGCGTTGGCGGCCGTGGCCGGGGCGTCGGTGCCCCAGAGCGCGTCCACGATCTGCGTGCGGCTGACCACGGTGCCGCGCCGGCCGGCGAGGAGCGCGAGGACGGCCCGCTGTTTGGGCGGGCCCACGGTGAGTTCCCGGCCTGCCCGCCAGATGCGGAGGGGACCGAGCAGGTGCAGGGCAAGACGGTGCGTCGGTTCGGGCATGTGATGTCACTCCAGGACCGGGCGTCGACGACGGGGAACGTTGACCTGTGGATCAGGAGACGGTCCTCGATGTGTCGGGATGCTCCTGGAACGGCCCATGACCTCGCACAGCCCTCATGGCGCACCATTGCATGACGCAGATCCCTCCCCCGTGTACCCGTGGACGGCGCACCTGCGTGAAGCAGGGTGCGAACGCGGATGTGAGGCACGCTAGTTGGCCCGGCGCGGGGTCAAAAGCTGACACTCGGCCGTGGTTGCATTCCACCGGATATCCGGCAATTGGCGGCGGAGCGGCGAACGTGCCACCGGCAACGGCGGCACGTTCGCCGAGTCAACTCGTCATCAACCACGACATCGGGGGAGGAAGGGGGCTGCTCCCGGCGGCCCCGTCGGATGGCTCAATCACATCCCTTGGCCGAGAGAGTTCGCACAGATCTCCGTTCGGCCGGCTCCGTCGCTTCTCCGTCCGGTCTCGTCCGCAGCGTCAGTCCGCGGCGGGCGACGACGGGTGGCGCCTGCTCAGGACCCGGAACGCGACGAGGAGCGTGACGGCGGCGAGCGTGAGCACGATGCCCGTCTCGATGAGCTGGGTGGGCCAGAAGTGGGACAGGGGGTGGTAGTCGAGGTACTCGGCGACGACGGGTACGTCGACCCGGCAGCCGCCGGCCGCGACGGCCTCGGGATCGCAGAAATAGCCGGGCAGCCGGCCGCCGGTGCTGTCCATCAGGCCCTGGTCCATGATCAGGCCGTCCTCGGGCATCAGCACCATGGAGCCGTCGGCCACGGGCTGTCCCGTGACCGTCCGTACCGGCAGGAAGGTCCAGCGCAGCGCGCCGAGCGCGGCCAGGACCAGGCCGGTGACCAGGCCGGTCGCGGCCATCGCGACCACCGTGCGGCGGATCAGCTGTCCGAGGAGCGCGCCGACGGCGACGGACAGCAGGACGTACGCGACGAGGACGGTGCCGGTCGCCTCGTACGGGCCGCGGTCCGACCAGTGCAGCTGCCAGGTGCCCGAGACCCGGCCCCACCCGATCCGGTAGACCGCCATCAGGGCGAGGGTGACCGCGAGCGCCGCGACCGTCGCGGTGAGGAGCTTCGCGCGGAACCACCCCACCGGGGTGAGGGACTGGGTGAGCGCGAGCCGGTACGTGCCGCTCTCCAGCTCACGGGCGATCAGCGGGCCCGCGACGAAGGCCCCGGCGAGGAGCGGGAGGAGGACCATGCCGATGCCGGTGTACTCCAGGGCCAGGCGCAGGAGTCCGTACGCCCGGCTGTCGTCGGACGCGAGCGCGTAGCCGTCCACCACGTGCACGTCCGCGACCGTGGCGTCCCAGATCCGCAGCCCCAGGACGCCGACGAGGACCAGGACCACCGCCGCTCCCGCGACCTGGAGCGTGCGTCGGTGCTGGCGGACCGTCACCCAGTGCTGGCCCTTCAGCGGGAGGGTGCTCATACGGAGGCTCCTTCGGGGCGCAGGTGGGCGAGGACGAGGTCCTCCAGGGTCGGGACGCTCGTCTGCCAGGGGCCTTCGATCCGGCCCTCCCGGCGGACCAGGGCCGTGAGCTGGCGGCCCGTCGTGCGGGACTCGACGACCGTGTGGGGGGCGAGGTCGGCGACCGGGCCGCGGAGCAGGGCGTGCGCGGCGAGGAGTTCGTCGATCGCGCCGTCGAGCCGGACGCGGCCGCCGTCGACGAGGAGGAGGTGGTCGCAGGCGCCCTCCAGCTCGGTGAGGATGTGCGAGGACATGACGACCGTCGTGCCGCGTTCGGCGGCGTCCGCCATCAGGGCGCCCATGAGCTGTCGGCGGGCGAGCGGGTCCAGGTCGGCCATCGGCTCGTCGAGGAGGAGCAGTGCGGGCCGCTTGCCGAGGGCCAGGGCGAGGGCGACGCGGGTGCGCTGGCCGCCGGAGAGCTCGCGGACGCGCGCGTCCTGGTCGAGCTCGGCGGTGATCCGCTCGGCGGCGGCCGCGTCCCAGCGGCCCGGGTTGAGCTCGCTGCCCATCCGCAGTGTCTCGGCGACGGTGAGCTGCGGGTAGAGCGGCTTCTCCTGGGCGACGTACGCGAGGTGTTCGCGGGCGGGCGCCCGGACCGTGCCCTCGGTGGCCGGCAGCAGTCCGGCCGCCAGCGCGAGGAGGGTGGACTTGCCCGCGCCGTTGGGGCCGACGAGCGCGCAGACCCTGCCCGCGGGGAGCGCGAAGGTGCACCCTCTCAGTGCCCAGCCGTCTCCACGGCGCCGGGCCGGCCCCCGCCCCCCGTACCGTTTGCCCAGGCCCTCGGCGCTCAGGACCGTTTCGTCGGTCATGCGTCCCCCTCGAAGAATTCCTTCAGTACGGATGTGAAGAGCGCGGCCACGTCCTCGCGCTCCAGCCCTTCCTCCCGCGCACGGCGTGCCCAGTCGGCGAGTTCGCCCCGCAGGGGCGAGTCCGCGGGGCCGGTGCCGAGCGTCGCGCGGACGAAGGTGCCGAGGCCGCGGCGGGCCTCGACGAGCCCTTCGCGCTCCAGCTCGCGGTAGGCCTTGAGGACCGTGTTCGGGTTGACGGCCGTCGCCTCGACGACCTCGCGCGCGGTGGGCAGCCGGTCCCCCGGTTCCAGGACGCCCATGCGCAGGGCCTGTTTGGTCTGCTGGACGATCTGGACGTAGGTGGCGACGCCACTGCGCCGGTCGATGCGGTACTCGAGCACGTTCCTTCTCACCACCCTTTCACTAATCAAGTAGTGAAAGGGTGGTGCAAGAGAGGGGGCGGTGTCAACCGCCCCCTCTGCCAGGTGTGTTGGCCGGGGCTCAGGACTCCGTGCGGTACATCAGGTCCACCTCGTGCGTGACGAAGCCCAGCCGCTCGTACACCGTCACCGCCGCCGTGTTGTCCGCGTCGACGTACAGCATCGCCGTCGGCAGCCCCTGCGCGGCCAGGTGACGCAGCCCGATCGCCGTGAGCGCCTTGCCGAGGCCGCTCCCCTGCGCCTCCGGCAGGATGCCGATCACGTACACCTCGCCGAGCTGCTCCTCCGCGTGCGTCTTCGTCCAGTGGAAGCCGATCAGCTTCCCCTCCTTCTCCGCGAGGAAGAAGCCCTTGGGGTCGAACCACGGCTCGGCGAACCGGTCGTCGAGGTCGCGCTGGGCGAGCGAGCCCTGCTCGGGGTGGTGGGCGAAGGCCTCCGCGTTGACCGCGAGCCAGGCCGCGTCGTCCTGGCCGGGGACGAAGGTGCGGACCGTGACGCCCTCGGGGAGCGTCGGCTCGGGGATGTCGAGCGGCACCAAGGGGCGGCGCAGCTGGCGCAGTTCGCGGAACAGGGTCAGACCGAGCACCTGCGCCAGATGCCGGGCCGCGGCCTTCCCGCCGTGCGCCCAGACCCGCAGTCGCTTGCCCGAGGCGGCGAGCAGCGCGGTGCCGAGCGCCCGGCCGTGACCGCGGCCGCGATGCGACGGATGGACCACGAGCTCGGCGGCCGGCGCCTCCACCGGGTCGGTGTCCTCCAGCTGCGCGTAGCCGTAGAGCTGGGTGCCGACGGTGAGCAGGAAGTGCCGCACCCCCTCGCGCCGGCCGTGGCGCAGGTACAGCCGCCCCTGCTCGGACACGGCGTGGACGCCGTCGGCGCCGTCGGTCGCCTCCAGCAGGTCGAGGACGTCCGTCACCTGCTCGGGGGAGAGCTCGTCGAGAGTGTGGATCTGCCGGCCGGGTTCGAGGGCCGGTGCCGCGTCAGGAGTCATGCCTCCGAGCCTACGGAATCAACCTAGTTGTAACCCGGTACCCCCTGTTGCGCTACGCGCGTTGACTCTAGGCTGCGCCGGGTACGTCAGCAGTCGACAGGCGCCGCACACAGGGGCGCGGGGACAAGGGGAACGATGGCAGCGACACCGAAGAAGAAGAGGACAGCGGGGCGGATACTCGCCGTCGGCGCGGGGCTCGCCACCGTCGGCGCGCTCGTCGCCGCGCTGCCCGCGGGCGCCTCGGGCACGAAGGGCGGGGGTGACGAGCGCGGCCACGGCTACGGCTACGGGCGCTATGTCGACGTGCAGCTCCTCTCCTTCAACGACCTGCACGGGAACCTGGAGCCCCCCACGGGCTCGGCCGGCCGGGTCACCCACACCAACGAGGACGGCACGACGAAGACCATCGACGCCGGTGGCGTCGAGTACCTGGCCACGCACCTGCGTGAGGCCCGCAAGGGCAACCGGTACTCCGTCACCGCCGCCGCCGGCGACATGATCGGCGCCTCCCCGCTGGTCTCCGGGCTCTTCCACGACGAGCCGACCGTCGAGGCGCTGAACCGGCTGAAGCTCGACGTCAGCTCGGTGGGCAACCACGAGTTCGACGAGGGCGCGCGGGAGCTGGCCCGGATGCAGAACGGCGGCTGCCACCCCACCGCCGGCTGCTTCGAGGAGGGCAAGCGGTTCAAGGGGGCGCGCTTCCCCTACCTCGCGGCCAATGTGACGAACGAGAAGACCGGCCGTCCGATCCTCGACCCGTACTTCATCTGGGAGCGGGACGGCGTCAAGGTCGGCTTCATCGGCGTCACCCTGGAGGGCACGGCCGACATCGTCTCCGCCGAGGGCATCAAGGGCCTGAAGTTCGGCGACGAGATCGAGACGATCAACAAGTACACCAAGGTCCTGGAGCGCAAGGGCGTCAAGTCCATCGTCGCCCTGCTGCACGAGGGCGGTTCGCCGGCCTCGGGTTCGTACAACTACAACTGCGACAGCCCCGGTCCCGGCGACGGCATCTCGGGCCCGATCGTCGACATCGCGAAGAAGGTCAGCCCGCAGGTCGACGCCCTGGTCACGGG
Organism: Streptomyces sp. NPDC013317; assembly: GCF_055563155.1. NCBI lineage: Bacteria > Bacillati > Actinomycetota > Actinomycetes > Kitasatosporales > Streptomycetaceae > Streptomyces > Streptomyces sp. NPDC013317. Next base: position 305,955 of record NZ_JBVHDX010000007.1, on the reverse strand, counting down.
CCACACCCACCAGGCGTACGCGTGCACCATCCCGGACCCGTCGGGCAAGCCGCGCACGGTCACCTCGGCCGCCTCCTTCGGCAAGCTGTACACCGACACGACGCTGACCTACGACCGCCGGTCCAAGGACATCGTCCGTACCGCCGTCTCCTCCGCGAACCACGTCGTCACCCGTGACGTGGCGAAGGCCGAGGACATGACCCGGCTGATCGACCGCTGGAAGACGCTCGCCGCGCCGATCGCGAGCCGTCCGGTCGGCTACATCTCCGGTGACGTCGACAACCCGGCCGACGCGCCCGAGAAGCCGCTCGGCAACCTGATCGCCGACGCGCAGCTGGAGGGCATGGCCCCGGCCGACAAGGGCGGCGCGCAGCTCGCGCTGATGAACCCGGGCGGTGTCCGCGCGCCGCTGGTCCACAAGGCGTCCGGCGCCGAGGGCGACGGGGTCGTGACCTACGGCGAGGCGTACACCGTCCAGCCGTTCACCAACATGATGACGGCGGTCGACCTGACCGGCGCCCAGCTCGTCACCGCGCTCCAGCAGCAGGTGAGCGGCCCGAACCAGGCCGCCCCGAAGATCCTCCAGGTCTCGAAGGGCTTCACCTACACCCTGGACATGACGAAGACCGGCGCCGACCGGATCGTGGTCTCCTCGGTGAAGCTGAACGGTGAGGCGATCGACCCGTCGAAGACCTACCGGGTCGCGATGAACGAGTTCCTGGCCGGTGGCGGTGACGGCTTCGCCGTCCTGAAGGAGCACAAGAACAAGCTGGTCGGCGCGTCCGACCTGGACCTGTTCACCGCCTACCTGACGGCGCACTCCTCCGCGAGCGCCCCGCTGGCCCCGCCCGCCACGGGCCGGATCACGGTCGTCAAGTAACACCGGGGGCAACTCCGCGTCGCCAGGGGGCGGCGGGCCGTTCCGACGGTCCGCCGCCCCCTTCGCGTACGCCGAACCCTGGCGGTCATTGACGCGTACGCGTCATACTCCGCGCATGGACCGACGACGCTTTCTCGCGGGAGCCGCGGCAGCCGGTGCCGTCCTCCTGGTGGGAGCCCCGCCCGCGCGGGCGCTCGCCACCCAGGACTGGATGGCCGGCCACGGCGACCCCACCCCGCTCCAGAAGCTCACCATCCCCGGCACCCACGACTCCGGCGCCCGCTTCGGCGGCCCCTGGTCCGAGTGCCAGAACACCACCCTCGCGCAGCAGCTCGCCTCCGGAATCCGGTTCTTCGACATCCGGTGCCGCGTCACCGGCGGCTCCTTCGCCATCCACCACGGCCCCTCGTACCAGAACATGATGTTCGGCGACGTCCTCATCGCCTGCCGCGACTTCCTCGCCGCCCATCCCTCCGAGACCGTCCTGATGCGCGTCAAGCAGGAGTACTCCTCGGAGTCCGACGCCACCTTCGGCGCCGTCTTCGGCGACTACCTCGACAACCGGGGCTGGCGCTCCCTCTTCCGCATCGGCGACACCGTCCCCACCCTCGGCCAGGCCCGCGGCAGGGTCGTCCTCATCGCCGACAACGGAGGCCTGCCCGGCCTCAAGTGGTGGGACGGCGGCGCCATCGCGATCCAGGACGACTGGAACGCCCTGCCGAACGCGAAGTACCCCAAGATCGAGGCCCACCTCCGCACGGCCGTCGCACAGCCCGGCAGGCTGTACGTCAACTTCGTCAGCACGTCCGCGTCCCTGCCGCCGCGCTGGAACTCCGACAACCTCAACCCCCGCGTCCACGGCTTCCTGGACGGCACCGCGAACGGCTGGAAGGGCCTCGGCATCGTCGCCATGGACTTCCCCAACACCCGCTCAGGCCTGGCCGAGTCCCTCGTCCGCCACAACTGACGGCGGGGGCGTCGGCGCGCCAGGCAGTCGCAGGACCGCCGCCGTGCCGCCGCCCTCGGCCGCCGTCAGCGCCACGGTGCCGCCGGCCTGGTGGACCGTACGGGCCACGATCGACAGACCGAGTCCCGAGCCGGGCAGGCTGCGCGCCGACGGCGAGCGCCAGAAGCGCTCGAAGACATGGGGGAGTTCCTCCGCCGCGACGCCCGGCCCGTGGTCGCGGACGGTCAGCTCGCCCCGCATCAGGGTCACCTCCACCGTGCCTCGGGCCGGCGAGAACTTCACCGCGTTGTCCAGGACGTTCACCAGCGCGCGCTCGAGCGCCGCCGGCTCCGCCCGGACGTACCAGGGCGCCAGATCGGTGACGAACGACAGCTCGGGACCCCGCAGCCGCGCCCGGTCCAGGGCCGACCTCAGGAGCGTGTGCAGCGGGACGACCTCCAGCCGGCCCGGCTGCGCCGCGTCCGGGCGCGCCAGCTCCTGGAGGTCGCCGATCAGCGCCGCCAGCTCCGTCATCTGCGCCTTCACCGACGCCATCAGCGCCCGCCGGTCCTCGGGCGGCAGCGCCCGGCCCGTCTGCTCGCTGCGGGCGAGCAGTTCGATGTTGGTACGCAGCGAGGTCAGCGGCGTCCGCAGCTCATGGCCCGCGTCCGCGATCAGCTGCGCCTGCCGGTCCCGCGAGACCGCGAGCGCCGCCGTCATCGCGTTGAAGGAGCGCGACAGGCGGGCGATCTCGTCCTCGCCCTCGACCGGGATCCGTACCGTCAGGTCCTCCGTCGCCGCCACGTGCTCCACCGCGCCCGTCAGCCGGTTCACCGGTTCCAGGCCCGTCCGCGCCACCCAGAGCCCGGCCGCGCCCGCGCCCACGACACCGATTCCGGAGACGAGCAGCAGCACCCAGCCGAGCGTGGACATCGAGCGGTCGATCTCGTACAGCGGACGGGCGACCGAGACCGCCACCGGCTGACCGGCGATCGACACGGGATACGAGTAGACCCGCATCTCGGTGCCGTTCTCGGCGTCCGTCGTGTGCAGGGCGAACGGCTGCTCGCCCCGCGCGACCGCGAGGTCCTCGTTCCGGGCGGGGATCGGGGAGGTGCCGAGCGTGCAGAGGTCGCCGGTGACGGTGACGATCTGCAGGGTCTGCGCGGGCCCGGCCGGCACCGGGCGGTCCCGCGCCCCCGGGGCGCAGGAGGCCAGCAGCATCCGCGCCTGCTCGTCCGTGAGGCGGCTGCCGCGCAGCGAGGAGTCGAGCTCCGCCTCCAGCTGCGCCCGTGTCACGAACCAGCAGGCGAGCGAGACCGCCGCCACCGCCACCGCGACCGCCGTCGCCGTCAGCAGCGCCAGCCGGGACCGCAGCGGCCGCGACCGGAACCAGACCACAGGACCGCTCACTCAGGGCCTCCACCGCGCAGCACGTACCCCACACCCCGCACCGTGTGCACGAGGCGCGGCTCGCCGCCCGCCTCCGTCTTCCGCCGCAGATACATCACGTACACGTCGAGCGAGTTCGAACTCGGCTCGAAGTCGAAGCCCCAGACCGCCTTCAGGATCTGCTCGCGCGTCAGCACCTGGCGCGGATGCGCCAGGAACATCTCCAGGAGCGTGAACTCCGTCCGCGTGAGCTCCACCGCCCGGCCGGCCCGCGTCACCTCACGGGTCGCCAGGTCCATCCGCAGATCCCCGAAGCTCAGGACGTCGCCCTCCGGCTGCGCCTCGGCGGCGCTCGCGTACGAGCTGCGCCGCAGCAGGGCCCGGATGCGGGCGAAGAGCTCGTCCAGCTCGAACGGCTTCACCAGGTAGTCGTCCGCGCCCGCGTCGAGCCCCGTCACCCGGTCGCCGACGGTGTCCCGGGCCGTGAGCATCAGGATCGGCACGGTCGAGCCGGCCGCCCGGATCCGTCGCGCCGCCGTCAGCCCGTCCATCCGGGGCATCTGCACGTCGAGCACGACGAGATCGGGGGCGTACGACTCCAGCCGGGCGAGCGCGTCGATCCCGTCGACGGCCTCCTCGGTCCCGTACCCCTCGAAGGCGAGACTGCGGCGCAGCGCCTCCCGTACGGCGGGCTCGTCGTCGACGATGAGGATGCGGTCGCCTTCATTCACCGGGCCAGTCATGGGGCCAGCCTCGCACGCGTTCAGTTCGCGCCGCCGTCCCGGAGCTCGTCCAGGTCGGCCTTGAGCGTGTTCACCGGGATGGCGAATCCGAGACCGACGCTGCCTGCCGAAGAGCCGCTCGAAGAACTCGGCGAGTACATCGCCGAATTGATTCCGATGATCTCGCCGTTCATATTGATCAGCGCGCCGCCGGAATTCCCCGGATTGAGCGAGGCGTCGGTCTGGATCGCCTTGTACGTCGTCTTCGACGAACCGGTGTCGCCGTTGAACTCCTGCCCGCCGAACTCGAACGGCCACCCCTGCCGCGGGTCGTACTGCTGCCGCTGCTGGTCCTGGCCGTCGTCCTTGGCCACCGTCACGTCACGGTCGAGCGCGGAGACGATGCCGCTGGTGACCGTGCCGGTCAGACCCTCGGGGGAGCCGATCGCCACGACCTCGTCGCCGACCTTCACGTCGTCGGAGTCGCCGAGCGTGGCCGCCTTGAGCCCGGACGCGCCCTCCAGCTTGATCAGCGCGAGGTCCTTGTCGGGGTCGGTCCCGACGACCTTCGCCTCGTACGTCTTCCCGTCCGACAGCTGGACGGCGATCGAGGAGGCGCCGGAGATGACGTGGTTGTTGGTGACGATCTCGCCGTCACCGGTGATGATCACGCCCGAGCCGGTGGACTTGCCGGACGCCGAGGACGCGGAGATCTCCACGATCGACGGCGAGACGGCCTGGGCCACCCCCGCGACCGTGCCCTTGCTGCTCGCGGAGACGTTCGTACCGCTGACGCCGGACGCCGTCGGGGCGCCGTCCGCGGTGAGCTGCTGCACCAGGGTCGCGGTGCCGCCGCCGACCGCCGCGGCGGCGATCGCCACGGCGACGAGGAGACCGACGCCCCGCTTGGCGCGCCGGCGCGGGAGCGGGGCGGCCGCGGCGGGCGCGGGCGGGGCCGGGGGAGTGGCCGTCGGAGGGACGTGGCCCCCGGACGGCCAGACCGTCGTGCCCGGTTCCGTGGTGACGGGCTGCGTCGGGTCGTACGGCGGCCTCGGGGGCTGCGGCGGGTAGTACGGCTGCTGCGGCTGCTGGTGGTCCGTCATGGGAGAGACTCTCGGAGCCGTTCATGAGAGCACTCTGAGGACGGCCTGAGAAGCCCGACAGAACCCTGTATGCCTCATATAAAGACCAGAGGCGGCCGGGCGCGGCGGGGTCAGCCGCCGTCGCAGCCGCAGGAGCGGCGGACCACCAGAGCCGACGGGAACTGCTTCACCCGTTCGCGCTTGGAGCCCACCACCCGCAGCGAGTCGTCCAGGACCAGGTCCACCGCCGCCCGGGCCATCGCCGGGCGGTCCGAGGAGATCGTCGTCAGCGGCGGATCCGTCAGCGCCGCCTCCTTGACGTCGTCGAAGCCCGCCACCGCCAGCTCCGTCGGCACGTCGATCCGCAGCTCGCGCGCCGCCCGCAGCACGCCGAAGGCCTGGTCGTCGGTGGAGCAGAAGATCGCCGGCGGACGGTCCGGTCCTGAGAGCAGCTTCAGCGCGACCTGATACGCGTCGTAGCGGTTGTACGGAGCCTGGAAGAGCCGTCCCTCGATCGAGATGCCGGCCTCCAGCATGGCCCGCCGCCAGCCCTCCTCGTGGTCCGCGACCGGGTCGCCGACCGCCGGGGTGTTCGGCACACCGCCGAGACACGCCACGTACGGGTGCCCGTGCTCCAGAAGGTGCCGGGTGGCGAGCTGCGCGCCGCCGATGTCGTCCGTGACGACGGCCACGTCGTCCAGCGCCTCGGGCCGCTCGTGCAGCAGCACCACGCGCGCGTCCCAGGCCTCGATCTCGCTCGCGGCCCGCTCGCTCATGCCCTGGCTGACCAGGATCAGACCGGAGACCCGCATCCCGAGGAACGCGCGCAGGTAGTGGACCTCGCGCTCGTCGCGGTAGTCCGAATTGCCGACGAGCACCATCTTGCCGCGCTCGGCGGCGGCCTGTTCGACCGCGTGCGCCATCTCGCCGAAGAACGGCTGGCGCGCGTCCGGGACGATCATGCCTATGAGGTCCGTGCGCCGCGATGCCATCGCCTGCGCCACCCGGTCGGGTCGGTAGCCCAGCTCCTTGATGGCGGCGAGTACACGCTCGCGCGTGGCCGGGGCGACCGGCCGGGGTCCGTTGTTGATGACGTAACTCACGACCGCGGTCGAAGTACCCGCCAGTCGCGCTACGTCATCCCGCGTCACCTTGGCCACGCGCGGCAGTCTACGCGGGGTGACCTACCTACCGGCAGGTCGCACTGTGGCTTCCGCCACGTTCCTGTCCTCCGAGGGGGTGACATCGCGCGCGCCACCCTTGACCCGGGCCTCTTCCTTCGCCCGTGCCTCCTCGGCCGCCCGCTCCACCTTCTCCGGCGTGACGAAGCGGTATCCGACGTTACGGACGGTGCCGATCAGCGACTCGTGTTCCGGGCCGAGCTTGGCGCGAAGTCGCCGTACGTGGACATCGACCGTTCGGGTGCCGCCGAAGTAGTCGTACCCCCAGACCTCCTGGAGCAGCTGGGCGCGGGTGAAGACCCGGCCCGGGTGCTGCGCGAGGTACTTGAGGAGCTCGAACTCCTTGAAGGTCAGGTCAAGGACCCGGCCCTTGAGCTTGGCGCTGTACGTCGCCTCGTCGACCGAGAGATCGCCGTTGCGGATCTCCATCGGGGAGTCGTCGGCCACGATCTGCTGCCGGCCCGTCGCCAGCCGCAGCCGGGCCTCGACCTCGGCCGGACCCGCGGTGTCGAGCAGCACGTCGTCGATGCCCCAGTCGGCGGTGACGGCCGCGAGACCGCCCTCCGTGACGACGAGGATCAGTGGGCAGCCGGGCCCGGTCGATCGGAGGAGCTGACAGAGGCTGCGCACCTGCGGGAGGTCACGGCGGCCGTCGACGAGGATGACGTCCGCTCCGGGGGTGTCCACCAGGGCCGGACCCTCGGCCGGGGCGACCCGTACGTTGTGCAGCAGAAGGCCGAGGGCGGGAAGCACCTCGGTCGAGGGCTGGAGTGCGTTGGTCAGCAGCAGCAGTGAACTCATCGGCGGCCTCCTGCGGGAGTGGCCGGCCGGGTTTCCTGCCGGTCGTGCTCGGTTCGCTCGTCCATGACGTCGGTTCCTCCTCGGTCCCTGCGAGGACGTCTGCGTGTCTCACATGCGGCTCTCGCGCCCTGAGAGCTTTTGTTCATCCGTCCGTAACAACGGTCGGAAAACGCAAAAGGACCCGGGGGCTGCGTTGCCCGGATCCTCTGCCTAGGAGAATAGCCCACATGAGTTCCGAGGCAGAGGGGCGATTTCACATCGTGGATGTCTCCTCGATCACGTCCCGTCCCCAGCGTGCCACTTTGCTCACCACGGACGGTGTCCGTATCGAGGCTGTTTACGAACCGTGTACACGGGGCGTCACCGATACGGCCGTCGTCCTGGCCCACGGGTTCACCGGGTCGGCCGACAGGCCCGCGGTCCGCCGTGCCGCCGAGGCGCTCGCCGGGTACGCGGCCGTCGTCACTTTCTCCTTCCGCGGGCACGGCCGTTCGGGTGGTCGCTCCACCGTCGGCGACCGCGAGGTCCTCGACCTCTCGGCCGCGGTGCGCTGGGCCCGGAAGCTCGGCCACGCGCGCGTGGCGACCGTCGGCTTCTCCATGGGCGGCTCGGTCGTACTGCGCCACGCGGCCCTGGAACGGGACACCGGCGGCCACACCGACGCGGTCGCGGCGGTCAGCGCACCCGCCCGCTGGTACTACCGGGGGACGCCCTCGATGCGCCGCGTCCACTGGGTGATCACCCGTCCCATGGGCCGCCTGGTCGGCCGGTACGGACTGCGCACGCGGATCCACAACGAGGACTGGAACCCCGTGCCGCTGTCGCCCGTGGAGGCAGTCCCGCTGATCGCGCCGACCCCGCTGCTGATCGTCCACGGCGACCGCGACCCGTACTTCCCCGTCGACCACCCCCGGATGCTGGCGGAGGCGGGCGAGGGCGAACTGTGGCTGGAGCGCGGCATGGGCCACGCCGAGAACGCGGCCGACGCGGACCTGCTGCGCCGTCTGGGGGACTGGCTCACGCGCCGATAGCCCATCATGGACACCGGCGCGCACACGAACGAAGGGAGCGCCGCTATGGCAGCGGGAACCATCCGCTACTGGGCCGCGGCCAAGGCAGCCGCCGGTGTCGCCGAGGAGCCGTACACCGCGGAGAACCTGGCCGAGGCGCTGGACGCCGCCCGTGCGAAGCACCCGGGCGAGCTGGTCCGCGTACTCCAGAGGTGTTCGTTCCTCGTCGACGGTGACCCCGTCGGGACCCGCGGCCATGAGACCGTACGCCTTGCCGAGGGCGGCACGGTCGAGGTGCTCCCGCCGTTCGCAGGAGGGTGAACCGCACAGCATGAGCAGCGATCAGCAGCAGCCGTACGAGCAGGGCTACGACCAGGGATACCCCCAGGGTCACGAGCGGGGCCACGACCCTTACGCGGGTCAGCAGCCGTACGGCCTCCAGGACCCGCACGTCACACAGACGTGGCAGGGTCAGACCTGGGACACGCAGTACCAGCCGGTGGTCCAGCCCCCGCAGCCGCAGCCGCAGCAACAGCCCGTGCAGCCGCAGCAGCCGACGGCGTACGACGCCACCGCCTACCTGCCTCCGCAGCCCGCGACCGCGGCGCATCCGCTGCCGGACGAGACGCCGGCCGCCCGCGTCCAGGGCGGGCCCACGGCCGCGCACTCCGCGCCCACCACCTCCGGCCACACCCGCCTCACCGACGCCCAGCGCGCCCGGGCCGAGGGACGCTCGCCGATCATCGCGCCGGGGATCCAGCCCGCCGCCCTCACCGCGGTCCTCGGCGTCCTGCTCGCCGGCGGGGCCGCGCTCGGCTCGTACGGACTGCTCGTCCCGCTCGTCCTGCTCCAGGCCGTCACCGCCGCCGGCTGGTTCCGGCTCAACGGCATGTGGCCGGCCCGCCAGGGCATCGCCCTCGCCTTCGCAGGCGGCCTGGCCGCCGACGCCGCTCTGCTGGCCGCCGGCCGCGAGAACGCGCCCGCCGCGATCATCGGCACCCTCGGCGTCTGGGTGCTGCTCACCCTCGTCCTCCAGCTCCGCAGCCACGCCGACCCCGACGAGCGCATGTACGGCCTGATGGCCACCGTCGCCTCGGCCGCGCTGACGATCGTCGCCACCGGGCACCTCGGCGCCGAGCCCGACGCCGTGGTCGTCGGCGGCCTCGCGGTCGCCGCCGCCACCGTCGCCCGCGCGCTCCCGCTGCCCCGCCCGGCCTCCGTCGTCGTGGCGCTGCTGGCCGCCGCGGGCGCCGGGATCGCGGCCGGAGGCCTCACCGACCTGGGGACCTCCGGGGCGCTGCTCGGTCTCGCCGCCGGGGTCTGCGCGCTCGTCGGACTGCACGTCGCGAGCTACGACTACCCCTCGCGGTTCGTGCACATGACCGCCGGTGTCGCGCTCCCGCTGACCGCCGCCGCCCCCGCCGTCTACCTGCTGGGACGTGCCCTCGCCTGACCCCGGGGAACCATCCGGCCCCGCGACGCGTCGATCTTGATGTCGGGGGCCGGACAAGTTTTTGGGGGCGGGGCAGGTCATGCGAGCACTGCGCGTATTGCTGATCGTGGCCGTCGTGCTCGGCGGGATCTTCGTCGGCGTCGACCGGATCGCGGTCGGCTACGCCGAGTCCGAGGCCGCCGACCGCGTGCGGCTCGGCCCCGCGCGGGCCGACTCGACGGACGTCGACATCAAGGGCTTCCCGTTCCTGACCCAGGCGATGGACAAGCGGTTCGACGAGGTCGACGTCGCGCTGACCGGCGTCGAGGCCACGGCCGGAAGCCGGAAGATCCGGATCACCGAGATGACCGCCGCGCTCCGGGACGTGACGGTCGACGACGACTTCGCGGGCGCCCGCGCGCGCACGGCGACCGGTACCGCCCTGATCTCGTACGCAGATCTGACGGCCGCCGCCGACCGTGACGTGACGGTCGCCTACGGCGGCGACGGCAAGCTGAAGGTCACCGGCGGGGTGGAGATCCTGGGCCGTACGGTCACCCGCAGCGTCGTCTCCTCGGTGACCCTGGTCGACGGGAACACCATCCGCGTCCGCGCCGACAAGGTGCCGGGCGAGGGCATCCCGGGCCTGGAGTCCCTGATCCGCGAGCGTACCGACTTCGACCGGGAGATCGGCGGGCTGCCGCAGGGCATGAAGCTGGAGAAGGTCGAGGCCCGCGAGGACGGCGTGGCGATCGCCGTGACGGGAACGAACGTGACCCTGGCGGGCTGAGACCGGGGCTCGGCCACATGGTGAGACGGTGGCGTCCGCCCCGTAGAAAAATCACCCCACGGGCACGCCCCCGACCCTGGCGGCGCCCGGTTTCTCCGCGATCTCGTCCCACATCTCGGACGATCGCGTCTCAAAATACGACACACCGGTGACACGGCCGCCTGTCCGTCCCTACGATCGTGGGCATGAAGCGACAGGCGGATCTCACGAAGCGGCGGGCAGTAGACCTGTGCCGCATCGCCGCCATGCTCTGTCGCACCGTCTGAGCGGGACGCCGCAGTCCCGTATTCCTCAGGCCCTTCCGACCCCAGGTCGGGGCCACCCCCGTGTAGCCCGTACGTGGCGCTGACGCGTACCCGCAATCCCCTGCGCGACACCGCACAGCACCGCAACACCGCACCACACCGCCGAACACTGCCCCGGAGGAGAACAGCATGAGCCGCAGCGACGTCCTGGTAGACGCCGACTGGGTCGAGGCGAACCTCGACAACCCGCAGGTGGCCGTCGTCGAGGTCGACGAGGACACCTCCGCGTACGAGAAGAACCACATCCGCAACGCGATCCGGATCGACTGGACCCAGGACCTGCAGGACCCGGTCCGCCGTGACTTCATCGACCAGGAGGGCTTCGAGAAGCTCCTCTCGGCGAAGGGCATCGCCAACGACACCACGGTCGTGCTCTACGGCGGCAACAACAACTGGTTCGCCTCCTACGCGTACTGGTACTTCAAGCTCTACGGCCACCAGGACGTGAAGCTCCTCGACGGCGGCCGCAAGAAGTGGGAGCTCGACTCCCGCGACCTCGTCGACGGCTCCGAGGTACCTGCCCGCCCGGCCACCGAGTACAAGGCCAAGGCCCAGGACACCTCCATCCGTGCCTTCCGCGACGACGTCGTGGCCGCGATCGGCGCCCAGAACCTCGTCGACGTGCGTTCGCCCGACGAGTTCTCCGGCAAGCTGCTCGCGCCGGCCCACCTCCCGCAGGAGCAGTCGCAGCGTCCCGGCCACGTGCCCAGCGCCCGCAACATCCCGTGGTCGAAGAACGCCAACGACGACGGCACCTTCAAGTCGGACGACCAGCTCAAGGCCCTCTACGAGGACGAGCAGGTCGATCTGGCGAAGGACACCATCGCCTACTGCCGCATCGGTGAGCGCTCCGCGCTGACCTGGTTCGTGCTGCACGAGCTGCTCGGTGTCGAGAACGTCAAGAACTACGACGGCTCGTGGACCGAGTACGGCTCCCTCGTGGGCGTGCCGATCGAGCTCGGCGCCAACAAGTAACACCACCGGACGCACGGACCCAAGGACAGGACGAAAGACATGTGTGGAGCACAGCCCGGCGGCCCCGACGCCTCGACGATCAAGCCCGGTGAGACCACCATCCAGGGCTTCGTGACCAGGGACGGCGAGCCCGTCACCGGTTACGTCCGCCTCCTGGACTCGACCGGCGAGTTCACGGCCGAGGTCCCGACCTCCGCCACCGGCCAGTTCCGGTTCTACGCGGCCGAGGGCACCTGGACCGTCCGCGCCCTGGTTCCCGGCGGCACCGCCGACCGCCAGGTCGTGGCGCAGCACGGCGGCCTCGCCGAGGTCGCGATCGCGGTCTGATCACCGCCATGAGGGCTTCGGACACGAAGCCCCGCCTACCGGCCGAAGGGCCGTGCCTCCTGGGGGGTTGGACGCTTTCCCGGACTTGAGGCACGGCCCTTCGGTCTTACTCTGAAGATATGTACGCGCGTCGTCGGCACGTCTATTTCTGGCTGATGGGCGGCTGTGTGGCGCTCTTCGTGGGCGCCTGGGCCGTCGTGCGGCTGTTCTCGATGCCCGTAGCCATCGGGATGTGCGTCGTCGCCATGCTCATCCCGCCGGTCGCCGCGATGATCGCGAACCGGAGGGGCCCGGAGGACCGCTGGTGGGACGATCCGTCCGGGGACCCGCAGTCCGACGAGTGGTGGGACGAGCTGGACGGCAAGAAGCGCCGCGAGGGCCAGTAGCCGGTCGGCGGCCGGCCGGCAGAGGGTCGGCGGCCGGTCAGTAGACCAGGGCCTGGGTGCCGTCCGTCATCGCCTCCTGGACGAAGACCTGTGCGCCGGCGATGCGGACGCCCTCCAGGACGTCCTTCTCCGTGATCTCCCGGCGGGCCGCGCACTGGGTGCAGAGCGTGATCCGCCCCGCCGCCAGGATCGAGTCGATCAGGTCCGGGAGCGGCGCGGCGTGCGGGAGTTCGAACTCCGCCGCCCGGCCCGGGAGCGCGAACCACGACGACTCGCCCGTCAGCCAGAGCGAGACCTCGACCCCACTGGCCACGGCGACGGCCGCCACGGTGAAGGCCTGGGAGCAGCGTTCGGGGGCGTCGGCCCCGGCGGTCACCTTGATCACGAGCTTCTTCGCCATATACCGAACTGTAATGCGGACCTCTGCAACCTCATGCACCACTCACGAGTCAGCGCTGTGCGCGGATAACGGAATCCTCGCTTCAGGTCTCGTGGGGGGACCCTCTTGGAAAGCACAGAAGAAAGCGCCGCCGCGCAGCGCCGGCGCAGGACCGGACGGACGGTCGGCCTCGTCGTCCTCGCCGCCGTCCTCGGCCTCGTCGGCGGCACCGCCGTCGGCTACGGCGTCCAGGTCGATCGGGAGCCGACGGCTCTGCCCGCCCTGAACCAGCCCGGTCTCGCCTACCCGAAGCCGCTCCCGGCGGGGCAGAAGGCCGCGCCCCTGCCGGTCTCGGAGGACCGCAGGCTCAAGACGGACGGCGACCTGCGCAAGCTGCTCCTGCCGCGCCCGGCGGGCGCGAAGAAGACGGAGTTCTCGGACCTCGGCGACGGCTGGATGTCGGTGTCCGCGTACGCACGTGACTTCAAGAACCCGGGCCGGGCGCTGGACTTCCAGCTCAGCAGCGGCATCCGCCGCGTCGCGCGCACGACGTGGCAGCAGGGCAAGTACCGGTTCACCGAGATCCGGCTGGTCCAGTACCGCTCTTCCGACACCCTCGGCGCGCAGGAACACGCCGAGGGCCAGATGGACTACATGTCCGACGAGGACTTCGCCTCCTCCGAGGGTGAGGCGATCAAGGGCTCCGCAAACGGCCGGTCCTACGTGTTCCCGGTGGAACGGAAGGCCGGATACCTGGACCTCTACGAGGCCCGGGCGTACTTCCACCGCGGCGACATCATGGCCGAGATCTTCGTCGTCGACTCCAAGAAGATCTCCGCGAAGGAGATCGCATCGATCGCCGAGCAGCAGCTGGGGCGCCTGTGAGCGAGGACATGGACACCGTGACCGAGCCGACGAAGCCCGGCCGTGGGCGCAAGCTGCTGACGGTCGTCCTGCCGGCCGTGCTCGTCCTCGGCGCGGTCGGCGGCGGCGTCACGTACACCGCCGTCACCGTCGACGCGGCCGACCGCAGCGCCCCGACCGTCGCATGGGAGGAGCCCGAGGCGACGCAGTGGGACAAGGACCCGGCCGCGGGCGCGTCGCGCGGCCGGGCGTCGACGCCGCTCAGCAAGCTGCTCCTGCCGGTGCCTGAGGGGTACGTCCTCGGCCCGGACATCGAGTCGTACGGGAACGACGGCGAGCTGGGCGACAAGGAGGCCCTCGCGCTGCTGAAGGAGGAGGGCAAGGGCCTCTCGGGCAAGAAGCGGCGTGCCTACGAGAAGCGCGTCGAGAAGGTCGGCATCAAGGGCATCGCCGTCCGCTCCTTCGCTTCGGAGAGCAACGACGTCGTGGTCTCCATCCGCGTGACGCAGATGAAGGACAAGAAGCGGATCCGCGAGATGTTCGACCTCAGGAAGGAGCTCTTCGAGCTGTTCGAGTTCCCCAAGGGGCCGAAGATCAGCGGGCACGAGAACTCCGCCTGCTTCATGGTCCCCGAGGACAAGGACCTGTCGAAGGCGGAGAAGGCCGGGGAGCTCGTGGAGATGCACTGCACGGCGTACGACTCCGAGGTCGAGGTCACGGTCACCGTCGCGGGCACGAAGCCGTTCGACAGGGCGGCGGCCGCCAAGCTGGTGCGCAAGCAGCTGGACCACATCACGTCCCCGGGGGAGTACGTATGACCGAGCAGACGACGGACACCGACGTGAAGCTCCCGGAGCAGGCGCCTGCCCCGGAAGCGGAAGCGCTGCCGACCGAGACACCCGGCGCGGAGGCCGAAGCCGTGGCCGAGGCACCCGGCGCCAAGGCCTCCCGCAAGCCGCTCCTGTGGGCCGTCGCCCGCTGGACCGCCGCCGTGCTCGTCTTCGCCGGCGTCGGAACCGGGACCGCGCTCGGGATCACCTCCATGGAGCGCACCGACGTGCCCGGTCTCGCGACCGAGAGCGACGGCCGTTGGGCGTACCCGAAGCTCAGCCTCCCCGCGCTCCCGGCGGACGCGCCGCGGCCCTTCACCGAGGGCAACGACGGCGAGATCCACCACGCCGACCTGCGCAAGCTCCTGCTTCCCGCGCCTGAGGGCGCCAAGCCGGACCCGAAGCTGAACGGCGGCTGGGTCGGCGTGGACCAGTTCCTGTCCCAGTACCGGACGGACGAACGGCCCGAGCTGTCGGAGGCGCTGAAGGAGTCCGCGCTGCGGCACATCGCGGCCCGGGGCTGGACGACGCCGGACGGTACGACGACCCGGATTCACCTGCTCCGGTTCAACTCGGTGGCCTTCGCCGAGGCCTTCAAGGACGACGCCGTGCAGGCCGGAGCGACCACCGGTCCGCTCCTCGACGGCGTCGAGGGGGTCCAGGTCGACGGCGACTTCCCGACGGCCGTCAGCGTTCCGTACACCGTGCTGTACACGCACGTCGAGCTGCCGCAGAACGCCGACCAGACCCGCTGGGCCTACATCCAGGCCGGCGACACCCTGGCGCTGGTCACCCAGTTCCGCAAGGGGGAGGCGCTGACGGTCCCGTTCCAGCAGACCGTGGCCCTCCAGAACCAGCTCCTGGGCTGACCCGTCGCGCACCGGCCGACCTCGCAGAGAGGGCCGGGCCCCCGCAGACTAAGCTGGGGTCCGGCCCGTCCTGCCTTCACGCTCATCCGAGGAGCACCCGTGATCATCTTCTTCGAAGTCCTCCTGGCCCTGGTCTGCGTCGCCGTGCTCGCGTTCACCGGTCTGGCCGTGAAGAAGCTGTACCAGGGCCAGCGGTAATCACCTCTACGGAACGACAGAGCTGCTCATGATCGAGATCCCGTCCGACCTCAACCCGGACCTCGTCCCCCTCGCGTTCCTCCTCGGAACGTGGGAAGGCGCGGGCGTGGCCGACTTCCCCGGCGCCGAGAAGTGCAACTTCGGTCAGTCCGTGACCTTCAGCCACGACGGCCGTGACTTCATCGAGTACCACTCGCACTCGTGGGTCCTGGACAACGAGGGCAAGCAGGTCCGCCCGCTGGAGAGCGAGAGCGGCTACTGGCGGATCGACAAGGACCGCAAGGTCGAGACCGTCATGGTCCGCGACCAGGGCATCGTGGAGATCTGGTACGGCGAGCTGGCCGACAAGAAGCCGCAGATCGACCTGGTCACCGACGCCGTGGCCCGTACGGCGGCGGCCGGCGCCTACAGCGGCGGCAAGCGGCTCTACGGCTACGTCAAGGGCGACCTGATGTGGGTGGGCGAGAAGGCGACCCCTGAGGTCCCGCTCCGCCCGTACATGTCCGCACACCTGAAGAAGGTCGTGACGCCCGAGGAGGTCGCCGAGATGGCGCGCAACCTCGGCGACCTGCCGGACGACGGCATCGCCTTCTTCAAGTAGGACCCAGCCGTGTGCGCCCACGCCCTCCTACACTGGGGGGCGTGGTGAGCACCGACTGGAAGAGCGACCTGCGGCAGCGCGGCTACCGGCTGACGCCTCAGCGCCAGCTTGTCCTGGAGGCCGTGGACACGCTGGAGCACGCGACGCCCGACGACATCCTGGTCGAGGTCCGCAGGACGGCCGCCGGTGTGAACATCTCCACGGTGTACCGGACCCTGGAGCTCCTGGAGGAGCTCGGGCTCGTCTCCCACGCCCATCTCGGGCACGGGGCGCCGACGTACCACCTCGCCGACCGGCACCACCACCTCCACCTGGTCTGCCGGGACTGCACGGAGGTCATCGAGGCGGATGTCGAGGTGGCCGCCGAGTTCACCGGGAAGCTGCGCGAGACCTTCGGCTTCGAGACGGACATGAAGCACTTCGCGATCTTCGGCCGGTGCCGGGACTGTTCGAACAAGGACACCGGTACGCAGTCGTAGGCTTGCCCCATGCAGCAACATTCAGCGCACAGCCCTCTGCTGTCCCTGCCCGGCGCCGTCCCCGCCGAAGGCCGTGACGAAGGTGTCGCCGCGCACTACGGCGACCTGTTCCGCGAACAGCGTGCCCTCGCCGCGGGTGACGGCTTCGTCGATCTCTCGCACCGCGGCGTCGTCGCCGTCTCCGGCGACGACCGCCTGAGCTGGCTGCATCTGCTGCTCACCCAGCACGTCAGCGAGCTTCCGGTCGGCCAGGCCACCGAGGCGCTGGTCCTCTCCGCCAACGGTCACATCGAGCACGCGCTCTACCTCGTCGACGACGGCGAGACCGTCTGGGCGCACGTCGAGCCCGGCACGCAGGACGAGCTCATCGCCTATCTGGAGTCGATGAAGTTCTTCTACCGCGTCGAGGTCGCCGACCGCACGGACGAGGTCGCCGTCGTCCACCTGCCGGCCGGCTCCATCGCCGAGGTGCCGCCGGGTGTCGTCGTACGGGAGACCCCGCACGGCCGCGACCTGTTCCTGCCCCGCGCCGACCTGGAGTCCTTCGCGGCCGCGCACGGCCCGGCCGCCGGGATGCTCGCGTACGAGGCGCTGCGGATCGAGGCGCACCGGCCGCGGCTCGGCTTCGAGACCGACCACCGGACCATCCCGCACGAGCTGGGCTGGATCGGCAGCGCGGTGCACCTGCAGAAGGGCTGCTACCGAGGACAGGAGACGGTGGCGCGCGTCCACAACCTGGGGAAGCCGCCTCGTCGCCTCGTCTTCCTGCACCTGGACGGCAGCGAGGTCCATCTGCCGGGCCACGGCACCCCGATCCGGCTCGCGTCGGACGGCGCCGAGGGCCGCCAGCTGGGCTTCGTCACGACCTCGGGCCGCCACCACGAGCTGGGGCCGATCGCGCTGGCGGTGGTGAAGCGGAACGTGCCGGTGGACGCGGAGCTGATGGCCGGGGACACGGCCGCCGCGCAGGAGACGGTGGTCGAGCCCTAGAGCCCGGCCGGGAGGACCGGACCGAAGACCGGACCCGGCTCCTCACACCTCCAGGAGCACCGTGAACGGGCCGTGATTCGTGAGCGAGACGCGCATGTCCGCTCCGAACCGGCCCGTCTCCACGTGCGCGCCCAGCTCGCGCAGCCGTGCCACGACCTCGTCGACGAGCGGCTCGGCGACCGGGCCGGGCGCCGCGGCGTTCCAGGTGGGCCGGCGGCCCTTGCGCGCGTCCCCGTAGAGGGTGAACTGAGAAATCACCAGCAAGGGGGCATTAATGTCCGAACAGGATTTCTCTCCCTCCAGAATCCGGACGGACCACAGTTTTCTGGCCAACTGTGCCGCTTTCTCCGAAGTGTCCTCGTGGGTGACTCCCACCAGCACACACAGCCCTTCGCCGACGATCTCGCCGACGGTCTCGCCCGCGACGACGACGCTCGCCCCGTCCACTCTCTGCACCACTGCACGCATACAGGCCAACCTACAGACCTTCGCATAGGGGCTGAACGGGTGCAGAGCGCCTGCACGCGCAGGGGCGGGAGTGGCACCATGCGTGTCAGGCGGTGCGGTTCCGCACCGGTCGAGGGGACGATTCACATGAGTGCACCTGGCGCCGGGCAGACGCCGGCCCGTTTCGGAGTAGGCGTACGGCCGCCCGTGCAGCGGACGGCGGAGCCCGCACTGCCGGAGCGGCGGCAGCCGGACATCGCCGCCCTGAGGCTGCCGGAGCTGCGCGCGCTCCGCCGTGACGCGCAGGGCGACGAGGCGGACCTCAGTTACGTACGGCGGATGCTGCAGGGCCGTATCGACATCCTCAGGGCCGAGCTGGCGCGGCGTACGGATCCGGAGTCGCCGGTCCTGGACCGGCTGTCGGAGATCCTCGCGGACGTGCCGTCGAGTCGGGGCTCGTCGGCACGGCACGTGACGCTGTCGACGCCGCGGAGCGAGGAGTACCGGCGGCTGGCCGCGGAGATGCTCTCGGAGGTCGAGCTCTCCGACCTCGGGGCGCGGACGGATGACGAGCTGCACACGGCGATGGGCCGGCTCGCGGGGTACGAACAGCAGATCTCGCGCCGCCGGCAGGACCTCCAGCGGACGGCCGACGACTGCAGCGCGGAGATCACCCGCCGCTACCGCGAGGGCGAGGCGCAGGTGGACGACCTCCTGGCCTGAGCGAGTGAGGCTGACCGAGTGAGGCCGGGGCGAGTGAGGCCGCGGCACGTGCGGCCGGGGCGCGCGGGCGCACGCGCCCGTGGCGCGGGAAAACTCACGTGCGCGGGGTCGGTGGCGTGCATAGTCTCGCCGTCATGAGCCTTGAGGTGCGCCCCGTGGGCGAGTCCGAGTTCGGCGAGTGGCTGTGTGCCGTGAAGACGGGGTTCATGCGGCCACCGGTCCTCGGGGACGGCGAGGCCGAGGCGCGGCGGCAGAACTTCGACCTCTCCCGCACGCTCGGCGTGTTTGACAAGGGCAGGATCGTCGGCACCTTCCGTACCTTCACGCAGGAGCTGTCCACGGTCGGGGGCGGCTCGCTCGTCGCCGACGCCGTCAGCCAGGTCACGGTCTCGCCGACGCACCGCCGCCGGGGCGTGCTCAGGGGGGCGATGACGGCGGACCTCGCCGCGGCGAAGGAGCGGGGCGACGCCGTCGCGACCCTCATCGCCGCCGAGTATCCGATCTACGGCCGGTACGGCTTCGGGCCCGCCGCCTGGACCACCGAGTGGGCCGTCGACCTGACGCGCGCCGGGCTGGATCCCCGGCGCACGGGCCGGCCCGAGTGCGGCGGCTCGATCGAGCTGTCCGACGGCGCCGAGATCCGCAAGATCGGCCCCGAGGTCCACCGCCGACTGGCCCGCGTCCGGGC
Organism: Streptomyces sp. NPDC013317; assembly: GCF_055563155.1. Classification (NCBI taxonomy): domain Bacteria; kingdom Bacillati; phylum Actinomycetota; class Actinomycetes; order Kitasatosporales; family Streptomycetaceae; genus Streptomyces; species Streptomyces sp. NPDC013317. The sequence continues at coordinate 286,658 of NZ_JBVHDX010000007.1, read as the reverse complement.
CGGCGTCCCGAACCGGGAGGCGCGCGACTGGGAGCGCGGTACGGGCGCCGGTTTCCAGACCGAGCCCTGGACCGAGCCCTTCTACGCCGTCTACCGCTCGGAGTCCGGCGAGGTGGAGGGCTATGCCGCCTACCGCTCGGACGACAAGTGGGACGACGGCAAGCAGCCGGTCAACACGGCCTCCGTCCGGGACCTGATCGCCTGCACCCCGGCCGCCGAGCGGGCGTTGTGGCGGTACCTCTGCTCGATCGACTGGGTGACCTCGGTCCGGTCGGGCTACCGCGCCCCCGACGACCTCCTGCCGATGCTCCTGCCCGACCCGCGCGCGGCGAGGGTCGTCAGCCACGCCGACATGCTGTGGGTCAGGGTCCTGGACGTGACCAAGGTCCTCGAGGGCCGTACGTACGCGGCCTCCGGCTCCCTCGTCCTGGAGCTGCGGGACGCGGACGGACTGGCCGGCGGGCGCTACCGGCTCGACGCCTCCCCGGAGGGCGCGGAGTGTTCCCGTACGACCGGATCCGCCGACCTCGCCCTCGACATCGCCGAGTTGGGGACCCTCTCGCTCGGCGACGAGTCGGTGACGCGGCTGGTGGCGCTGGGCCGGGTGGAGGAGCTGACGGCGGGTGCGGCCGCCCGCGCGGACGTGCTGCTGCGGTCCGCGCGCCGGCCGTGGTGCCCCGACATGTTCTGAGCGGCTTCCCTCACCTCGTCCGGAGGCGGAACAGCGCCCCCGAGGCGGCGATGCCCGTGGCCATGATCCCGGCGCACCAGGCCAGCGCGATCCAGGGCGTGTCGCCGACCGGCTGGTCGAGCAGCAGTCCGCGCATCGACTCGATGAGAGGGGTGACGGGCTGGTGCTCGGCGAAGCCGTGCAGCCAGCCCGGCATGGTCTCGATCGGGACGAACGCGCTGCTCGGGTAGGGCAGGAACATCATGAAGAAGGTGACCCCGCCCGCCGCTTCGGGGGTGCGGGTGAGCAGCCCGAGCGCCGCGGCGAGCCAGGAGATCGCGGTGATGAAGGCGACGAGCAGCCCGAGCGCGGCGAGCCAGCCGAGCGGGGTCGCGGTGGGCCGGAAGCCGATCGCGAAGGCCACGCCGAGGACGAGCGCGGTGGCGACGAGGTTGCGGGCGACGCTCGCGCCGACATGACCGGCGAGGATCGGCGTACCGCCGATGTCGAGCGAGCGGAAGCGGTCGATGATCCCGCCCTTCATGTCCTCGCTGACGCCGACGGCGGTCCCGGCGGAGCCGAAGCCGGAGCAGAGGATGAGCACGCCGGGGACGACGTAGGTCACGTACCGCGTGCCGGTGTCGATGGCTCCGCCGAAGAAGTAGACGAAGACCAGCATCAGCATGATCGGCAGCATCATCGAGGTGATGACGGCGTCGACGTTGCGGCGGCCGAGGCGGAGCCCGCGGCCGGTCATGGTGAGGGCGTCAGACATGGAGGGGCTCCTTCTCCGTAAGTGCCAGGAAGACGTCGTCGAGCGTCGCGGTGCGCAGGGCGAAGCGGACGATGTCGGTGCGGCCGGGGTCGAGTTCGTCGAGGAGCGCCCGGACCTGAGCGGCGCTGCCGTCGGTGGGGACGCCGAGGGTGAGGGTCTCGGGCTCGTGGTGGACGGCCCGGTCGGCGAGCCGGAGGTAGCTCTCCCGGTCGCGCAGGACGAGGTCGAGCCTGTGGTCGGCGAAGCGGGCCTTGAGCTGCTGCGCGGTGCCTTCGGCGACGACGCGTCCGGCGTCCATGACGGCGATGCGGTCGGCGAGTTGATCGGCCTCCTCCAGGTACTGGGTGGTGAGGAAGACGGTCGTACCGCTGTCGGAGAGGGCGCGGACCACGTCCCAGAGTTCCCTGCGGCTGCGCGGGTCGAGCCCGGTGGTCGGCTCGTCGAGGAAGATCACCGAGGTCTCGCCGGGGTCGCGGACCAGACCGGCGGCGAGGTCGAGGCGGCGGCGCATGCCCCCCGAGTACGTCCTGGCGAGGCGCCCACCCGCCTCTGAGAGGCCGAAGCGCTCCAGGAGTTCGGTGGCGCGGCGGGCGGCGGCCGGGCGGGAGAGGCCGGAGAGCCGGGCCATCATGCGCAGGTTCTCGGCGCCGGTCTGCATCTCGTCGACGGCGGCGAACTGCCCGGTGAGGCTGATGGCGCGGCGCACCCGGGACCGCTCGTCGGCGATGTCGTATCCGGCCACGCGCGCCCGGCCGGAGTCCGGGGCGGTGAGGGTGGCGAGGATGCGGACCGTGGTCGTCTTGCCGGCGCCGTTGGGGCCGAGGAGGGCGAAGACGGTGCCCTGTTCGACGCGGAGGTCGAGGGAGTCGAGTACGGGGACGGTCCCGTAGGCCTTGCGCAGGCCGGTGGCCTCGACGGCGGGTGGTGCTGCCGGGACGGCGCGTGGTGCGGGCGCGGCGGCGGATGGCATGGTTCCCCCTGGGATCGGTACTGCGTATGCCTTACGCGTTACTGTGTAAGGGTTACGCATTACTAGGATGGCCGTCAAGCGAAGAAGGGCGGATGCGGTGGCGGACGACAAGAGCGAGGGCGGTGGAACCTTCCTGCCCGCGAGCATCGAGGCCGCCTGGGGGCTGCGCGACCGCCCCTCCAAGGGCCCCAGGCCCGGGCTCACCCTCGACCGGATCGTGACGACGGCCGTCGCCGTCGCCGCGGCGGAGGGCCTCGACGCGGTCTCCATGGGCCGGATCGCCAAGGAGCTCGGCGTCTCGCCCATGTCCCTCTACCGCTACGTCGGCGCCAAGAGCGAGTTGTACGTCCTGATGCAGGACGCCGCCACGGGCGCCCCGCCCGTCCCGCTCCCGCCCGGCACCGGCTGGCGCGAGGCGATCGAGCACTGGGCCTGGGCGATGCGCGAGGTCTACCACCGCAACCTCTGGATGCTCCGCATCCCGCTCTCCGGCCCGCCCGCTACGCCGAACACCGTCGCCTGGTGGGAGCACGCCATGGTCGCCCTGGAGGGCACCGGCCTGGACGAGGGGGCCAAGGTCTCGGTCGTCATGCTGCTCGGCGGCTTCGTCCGCAACGAGGCGCTGATGATGGCCGACCTCGGCGCCGTCATCAGCGCGAGCGGGGAGAGCCCGGAGGTGGTCCTCTCCCGATACGGCCACACCCTGCGGCGGCTGGCCGACCCGGAGCGCTATCCGGCGGTGGCGCGGATGCTGGACGCGGGGGTCATGGAGCAGGCGGACGAGCCCGACTACGAGTTCCGGTTCGGCCTGGACCGGACCCTCGACGGGGTCGCGCTGCTGGTGGAGGGGGCCGGGCGCTCGTAGAACTGGAGCACGCCGCCGACGCTGAAGCACGCCGCTCCCGTGAGCGTGCCCCAGTTGGCGACGGCGGCGCTCACCAGGTCCCCGGTCGAGGGCCGGGTGAACGCGGTGACCGCCGAGGCCATGAAGAGGAACGAACCGAGCTGGTTGACCGCCACGATCCACCAGGCGAGGTCGTGCGGGAGGACCCTTGGCCGGCCGTGGGACACCTCGACCAGCGCGAGGTGCCCCGAGATCAGGAACAGGACGCAGCCGATCATGTCCGGGGCCCAGACCAGCCTGTTCACCTGCTCAACGGAGAGCCCGTGCAGCAGCGAGCCCACCAGGTTGACGCCGAACACGAGGGTGCCGGCGAACAGTACGAAGGTGCTGAGCCAGTCGATCCGGCCCGGTTCGTAGCTCCACCATCTCCAGCGCCGCGCGGCCAGTGCCCCGGCCTCGTGGTCACGGTCGGGCGTGTTGATCGCCTGGAGCAGCGAGGCGTACCCGCCGGTGTTGAAGCAGAGGCCGCCGGTGAAGTAGATCCACGCACTCGTGAGGTCGCCCGGACCGAACTGGGCCAGCCCGGCACCGAGGGCGAACAGCGCACCCCCGACGGTGAACGCGCAGGCGGCGACGGCGTTCAGCCTGCGCATCCGGCCGACCGAGACGCTGTCCGCCGCCCGCGCGCGGGGCTCCGTCTCGCCCGCCGCACGGACGGTCAGCAGCGCCCGCTTACGCGCCAGGCGCGATTCCCAGACCGCGGTGACCCCCGCCTCAGGCCGCCAGGTGACCCGGGTCGTGAACGGTCCCGCTCCTTCGGAGTGCACCTTCGCTCCCGCCACGAGCCGACTGTATCCCTGCCGGACGGAAACCACCCCTATGTAGGCGAACGGGCCGGTATGTCTGCCGCTAGGTGAGCACGTTGACGGCGCGGGCGACCACCAGGCCGAGGATGACCAGGGAGACGAGGGACTGCACCGCCATGGTGATCTTGGCCCAGGGTGCCAGCGGCATGACGTCCGTGGGGCTGAAGGCGGTGGCGTTGGTGAGCCCGAGATAGAGGTAGTCGACGTAGCGGGGGCGCCAGTCGGGCGCGGCGAGCTCGGGGCTGAACTGCTGGGGGAAGGCGAGTGCCGGGGTGGGGGGCATGCGGTGGAGGCGGGCCGCCGCTCCGCCGCCGTCGAGCTCGAAGTACAGCAGCGAGAACGCGAGCACCGTACCCGCCCAGACGGTGCCCCCGGTCTGGAGCAGGCTGGTGGCGTCGGCGGTCTCGCTCCCGTTGTGGATGATGTCGTCGATCAGCTGGACGGTCGACCAGACGGCGCCGAGCGCGAGCACGGCGACGAGGGTGATCGACACGGCGCGCAGTGCGGCGGAGCGGCGGTCGATCCGGCCCGGGTCGCCCGCGATCAGCGCCAGCAGGAGCAGGCCCTCGACGGACGGGAGCACCCACTTGGGCGCGATGCGCAGGGAGTCGGGGAGCAGCAGGGTGAGCACCATGGCGGTCACGACGGCCGCGGCCATGGGCCAGCGCGCCTCGCCGACGGGCTCGGTCTCCTGTGGCTGGGGTCCCTGAGGCGCCTGCGGTTCCTGCGGTTCCTGCGGTTCCTGCGGCGGGGGAGCGGGGGGTCGGCTCACGTCGGCGGCTCCCTGTCGGTGTCGTGGGCCGGTCGGCGGGCTCCCACTCCACTACGCCTCGCCGGGCCGCGCACGGCCCGGGACCCGGCCGGGTCAACACGACGACCGGAACGGCGGACACGCGCCGCCCGGGAGCGACCCGGGGGCGGCCCGGGACCTCGGCGCGAGCTCACGCCTCCTGAAGTGCCGTCAGGAGATCTCGCACGGCGGGCAGCGCCAGGGAGGACTCCCGAACGGCCGCGTGGATCGAGCGGACCGGCTCCGGGCCGCGGACCTTGCGGACGACCACGTTCGGGTGCCGGCTGCCCAGGCCCGTCAACGGGACCAGGCTGATGCCGAGGCCGGCGGCGACGAACCCCTGGGCGGTGGCGTACTCCTCGCACTCCACCGCGATGTCCGGCGTGAACCCGGCCGCCGCGCAGGCCTCCAGGACCGCGTCCAGGCAGGGGCCCGGGCGTTCGCTGCCGACCCACGGCTCGTCCGCGAGGTCGGCGAGGTCGACGAGCCCCCGGTCGGCGAACCGGTGGCCCCTGGGGAGAACGACCCGGTACGGGTCGTCGACGAGGTGGACGAGGCGGAGGCCGTCGACGGACGGTGTGCCCCGCGGCCGGACCAGGAGCGTGAGGTCCGCCTCAGGGTCGGGCGCCGCACCCTCGGCGATCCTCAGGTCCACCCGTACACGCGGGTGCTCGGACCGGAAGCGGGCCAGGGCCGGGGCGACGAGGTCGGTGCCGGCGGTGGCGAAGTACCGGACTGTCACCTGTCCGGTGCGCCCGGCCCTCAGGTCCGCGAGCGCGGTCTCGGCCTCGGCGACCTGGCGACCGATCAGGGCCGCGTGTTCCGTGAGCAGCAGCCCGGCGGCGGTGGGCCGGACGCCCCGCCCGGAGCGTTCGAGCAGCGCGATGCCGGCCTCCTTCTCCAGGACGTTGATCTGCTGGCTCACGGCGGAGGGCGTGTAGCCGAGGTTCGCGGCGGCGGCGGTGACGGAGCCGCTGGTGACGACGGCCCGGAGGACCTGCATGCGTCTCACATCGAGCATGTAGCACAGCTTAACGGTGGATGCATGATCCTGCGCTTGTCCTGTCGAGTCGCGGCGAGGACCGTGGACGCCATGACTTCGGCGACGCGCATGGGCGTCCTGGCCCTGCTCTGGGGCTCGGGCTTCCTCTGGATCAAGCTGGCTCTCGACCACGGCCTCACCCCCGGGTGGATCACCTTCGTACGGTGCCTGCTCGGGGCCGGTGTGCTGCTCGCGCTCGCGTGCGCGGCCGGGCAGAAGCTGCCGCGGGACCGGACGACGTGGGGGCGGCTGGCGGTCGCGGCGTTCTTCTGCAACGCCCTGCCGTTCCTGCTGTTCGGCATCGGCGAGCAGTCCGTCGACAGCGGTGTCGCGGGCGTCCTGAACGCCACCACTCCGCTCTGGTCCCTGCTCATCGGGTCGGCGCTCGGCACGGAGCGCGGCCTCGGTGCGGCGAAGGCCGGCGGGCTCGTCCTCGGCTTCGCCGGGGTACTGCTGATCTTCGCGCCCTGGAGCGGGGACTCCGGGCTGCTGAACTGGGGCGCGCTTGCCCTGCTCGGCGCTTCGGCGAGTTACGCGGTGGCCTTCGCGTACATGGCCCGCCGGCTCACCGGCAGAGGTACCGCTCCCATGGCGCTCTCCGCGGCCCAGCTCCTGGCGGCGACCGTCCTGAGCGCGCCGGCACCGGTGGCCGTGGCCGGGGGCGCAGGGCCGGTGACCTGGGCGGGGGTGGGCGCGGTCGTCGTCCTCGGGGTCTTCGCGACCGGGCTGACCTTCCACCTCAACTACCGGATGATCGCCGAGGAGGGCCCGACGAGCGCCGCGACGATCGGCTACCTGCTGCCGGTGGTCTCGGTGGCGCTCGGGGCCCTCGTCCTGGACGAACCGCTGACGGTACGGGTCGTGGTGGGGATGGCGGTCGTACTCGCCGGTGTGGCGCTTACGCGGCGGGCGCCGCGACCCGCTCCCGCCGCTGTTCCCGCTCCTGCTCCCGCTGGGCCGGCCCGCCGTTCCTCGGCCGGCGCAGCACCGTGAGGGCGACGGCGAAGGCGGAGGCCAGGAGCCCGGTGGCGACGGCGAACGCCAGGTGGTGACCGGAGGTCAGGGCCTCGGCGACGGGCCGGCCCGCCTCGGTCAGGGATTCGGTACGGGTGGCGGCCAGGGTGGAGAGGACCGCGATCCCGAGGGCCATGCCGATCTGCTGGGTGGTGTTGAACAGGCCCGAGGCGAGGCCCGCGTCCTCCTCCCGCGCGCCGGACATGCCCAGGGAGGTCAGGGCGGGCAGCGCGAGGCCGAAACCGGCCGCCAGCAGCATCACGGGCAGCAGATCGGTGACGTACGAGGCGTGCACCGGGAGCCGGGTGAGCAGGCCGAGCATCACCACGAGGAGCGCGAGCCCGGAGAGCAGGACGGCGCGCTCGCCGAAGCGGGCGTTGAGGCGGGCCGAGACGCCCAGGGACACCGCGCCGATGACGGCGGCGGCCGGCAGCATCGCGAGACCGGTCTCGGCGGCGCCGTACGCGAGGACCTTCTGCAGGTGGAGCGCGACGAGGACCTGGAAGGAGAAGAGAGCGGCGACCATCAGCATCTGGACCAGGTTGGCGCCCGAGACGCTGCGCGATCGCAGGATCCGGAGCGGCATCAGCGGGTTCGCGATCCTCGCCTGGCGGACGACGAAGCCGGCGAGGAGGGCGAGCGAGAGCGCGCCGAGGCCGAGGGTGTGGGCCGAGGCCGCGCCGTACTCCTCGATCTTGACGACCGCGTAGATGCCGACCATCAGACCGGCGGTGACGAGGAGCGCGCCGAGCACGTCCGCGCCGCCGCCGGCCCTGAGGCCCGGGCCGCGGTCGGCGGGCAGGGCACGGAGGGCGACGAGGAGGGTCGCGACGCCGATGGGCAGGTTGATGAAGAAGATCCAGTTCCAGGTGAGCGCGTCGGTCAGGATTCCGCCGAGAACCTGTCCGAGGGAAGCGCCGGCCGCGCCGGTGAAGCTGAACACGGCGATGGCCCTGGCGCGTTCGCGGGCTTCGGTGAAGAGCGTGACGAGGATGCCGAGGCTCACGGCCGAGGCCATCGCGCTGCCGACGCCCTGGAGGAAGCGTGCCGCGATCAGGACGCCGGGGGAGGTGGCGACGCCGGCGAGCAGCGAGGCGGCGGTGAAGACGGCCGTGCCCGCGAGGAACATCCGTCGGCGGCCGATCAGGTCGCCGAGGCGTCCGGCGAGGAGGAGCAGCGAGCCGAAGGCGATGAGGTACGCGTTGACGATCCAGCTGAGCCCGGCCGGGGTGAAGCCGAGGTCGCTCTGGATGGCCGGCATGGCGACGGTGACGATGCTGCCGTCGAGGATCGTCATCAGCATCCCGGCGGCCAGGACGCCGAGGGCGAGCGAGCGGGAGCTGGAGCGGGAGGGAGCGGATGTGGCGGGCATGGGTCTCTCCTGATTCGGCGAGGCAACAGGAAAGACCGTAACAGATAGTTCCGTTGCAGACTATCTTTTACGGATCGAGGTGGGGCGGGGTGGGAGGCTCAGCCCTTCTGTCGCGCCCGACGGGCCGGCCGCGCACCTTCGGCGGGTGTCTCCAGATGACCGGTGACCAGGCGGTTCAGCGCGCGCAGCAGCACTTCGCGCTCCGCGTCGGGGAGTGAGGCCAGGGCGCCGTGGTGCACCCGGTCGACGATCGCCTGACTCTCCGCCGCGACCTCCGCTCCCTTCGCCGTCACCGCGATGATCCGGGCGCGCCGGTCGGTGCTGGAGGGCCGGCGCTCGGCGAGACCGGCCTTCTCCAGGGCGTCGACGGTGACGACCATCGTGGTCTTGTCCATGTCCCCGATCTCGGCGAGCTGCGCCTGGGTGCGCTCCTCCTCCAGGGCGTGGACGAGGACGCAGTGCATACGGGGGGTGAGTCCGATCTCCCCGAGCTCGGCGGTCATCCGCGTCCGCAGGACATGGCTGGTGTGATCCAGGAGGAAGGAGAGGTCCGGTTCGGTGCGCGAGGGTGCCATGGCTGTCATGCCGGCCAGGGTAGGCTACTCGATCCGTCGCGGATTATCGGGAAGCGGACGACACCCGCCCGCCGGGCCTTTCGGGTGTGGCCGCCTCTCATCCGGCGGGGCGCCCGCGCGGTGAGGTGCGACACTCCTGCAAGCGCCTGCTTGCAAAAGTTAGCGCTGGATGTCATCGTCACCGTCATGGCATCACTCAACGTCGGCAACCTTGGCGAGTACCTCCGTGAGCAGCGGCGCACCGCGCAGCTGTCGTTGCGGCAGCTCGCGGAGGCCGCGGGGGTGTCCAATCCGTATCTGAGCCAGATCGAGCGCGGCCTGCGCAAGCCAAGCGCCGAGGTGCTGCAGCAGGTCGCCAAGGCCCTGCGGATCTCCGCCGAGACGCTGTACGTGCGGGCCGGAATCCTCGACGAGAAGGAGCGGGACGAGCTGGAGACGCGCGCCGTCATCCTGGCCGACCCCTCCATAAGCGAGCGGCAGAAGCAGGTGCTGCTCCAGATCTACGACTCCTTCCGCAAGGAGAACGCCGCCGAGGCGGCCGAAGCGGCCGGGGCGGTCCAGGCGACCGACGCCGCCGACGCCGCCGGTACCACCGATGCCACCGGCGTCACAGCCGGACCCACCCCGAGCTAGTACGTACACATCCGGGAGGACCACCACCATGGCCATCATCGAAGAACTGCGTACCCCCCTCTACTTCGCCGCCGGCACCGCCGACCTCGCCGTCCAGCAGGCCAAGAAGGTCCCCGGCCTGATCGAGCAGATCGCCGCCGAGGCGCCCGCGCGCATCGACGCCGTCCGCAACACCGACCCCAAGGCCGTGCAGGAGAAGGTCACGGACCGGGCCAAGGAGGCCCAGGCCACCGTGCAGTCGAAGCTCGCCGAGGTCGTCGGCAACCTCGACACCGACCTGAAGAAGCTCGGCGAGACCGCTCAGGACCTGGCCCTGCGGAGCGTCGGCGTGGCCGCCGAGTACGCGGTCAAGGCGCGCGAGAAGTACGAGGAGGTCGCCGCCCACGGCGAGGAGGCCGTCCGGGCGTGGCGCGGTGAGGTGGCCGAGGAGATCACCGAGATCGCGGTGGTCGTCGAGCCGGAGCCGGCGAGCGCGCCGGAGGCGAAGAAGGCCGAGTCCAAGGCCGCCCAGGTGCCCGCCGCCAAGACGGCCGAGCCCGCCGGTACGGCCGAGGCGTCCAAGCCCGCCCGCAAGACCACCGCCCGCAAGGCGCCGGCCAAGAAGCCGGTCACCGCCACCGAGAAGTAACCCGGGCACCAATCGGGGTGCCCGGCGCGTTGTACCGGGTACCTTGGCCGCGAGGGCTCCCCATCACTGACTAGGCGGTTCAGACATGTTGCGCGACGGATTCGACCTCGGTCTCTCCCTGGTGACGGACCTGGTCTTCCTCGGCTTCGCCGTCGTCTCGTTCGTCTTCGCCGCCATGGCACGCGAGGACGCGTATCGCGCGGCCGGCAAGCAGACCAAGAAGTTCTGGCTGATCATCCTCGGCATCAACCTCGTCCTGAACCTGGTTCTGGACATGTTCTTCCTGCAGATCGCCGGGGTCATCGCCGCCATCGTCTTCATGGTCGACGTGCGGCCCGCCATCAAGCAGATCTCGGGCGGCGGCGGCCGGCGCGGCGGATCGAGCAGCGACGGTCCGTACGGTCCCTACAACGGCGGCCGGTAGAAGCGCGGAGCCGGTCGGGCGGTACGGCCTCAGGTGCCGCAAGCAGGGCCTGTGGCGGTACCCGCCCGAACGGCACCGTCACCGGCACCGCACCACCCGTACGAGACGTTCGATGGGACCCAAGGGGCCCGGGGTCAGCCCCGGGCCCTTTCCAGTGCCAGGACCGCCACGTCGTCCGTCAGCTCCCCGCCGTTCAGCGAGCGCACCTCCGCCACCGCCGCCTCCAGGAGCTCCTCGCCCCGCAGGCCCTCCGCCAGCTGCCGGTTGATCATCTCGACCATCCCGTCCTGGCCGAGCCGGGGCGACCCCGGGCCCGCCGAGCGGCCCTCGATCAGACCGTCCGTGTACATCAGCAGGCTCCACGCCCCGCCCAGCTCCACCTGTCGCCGGGGCCAGCGGGCGCGCGGCAGCAGGCCGAGGGCCGGGCCGCCGTCCTCGTACGGGAGCAGCCGCGCGGGCCGGTCCTTGCGGGCGATCAGCGGCGCGGGGTGCCCGGCCAGGCAGAGGCCCGCCCGGCGACCGTCGGGGGCGATGTCGACCGTGCAGAGCGTCGCGAAGATCTCCTCGCTCTCCCGCTCGTGTTCCAGGACGCGCTGGAGCGTGGAGAGCAGCTCGTCACCGCAGAGGCCCGCGAAGGTGAGCGCGCGCCACGCGATGCGCAGCTCCACGCCGAGCGCCGCCTCGTCGGGACCGTGCCCGCAGACGTCGCCGATCATCGCGTGGACCGTGCCGTCGGGGGTGCGGACGGTGTCGTAGAAGTCGCCGCCGAGCAGCGCGCGGGAGCGGCCGGGCCGGTAGCGGGCGGCGAACCGCAGGTCGGAGCCCTCCAGGAGCGGGGTGGGGAGCAGCCCGCGCTCCAGCCGGGCGTTCTCCTGGGCCCGCAGCCGCGATTCGGTGAGCTTCACCTGCACCGCGTCGGCCCGCTTGCGCTCGACCGCGTAGCGGATGGCCCGGCTCAGCAGCCGGCCGTCGAGCTCCTCGCGGAAGAGGTGGTCCTGGGCCCCGACCCGTACGGCCTCCGCCGCCAGCTCCGCGTCGGCCGAGGCCGCGAGCGCCAGGACGGCGTGGCGCGGCGCGAGCCGCAGGATGTGGCGCAGGGGCGCGAGCGTGTCGTCGCCGGCGGCGCGGGGCCCGGGGAGGGCCAGGTCGACGAGGACGCAGTGCACGTCGTCGGTGAGGAGCCGCTCGGCCTCGGTGAGGTTCCGGGCGGTACGGATGCGGACGCGGGTCCCGTCGACGTCGTCGAGCATCTCGGGGACGGCGAGGGCACCCGCCGGGTCGTCCTCGACGACGAGCAGCGTGAGATCGGTGCCTGTCACAGCGGGCACAGCGCCGGGCGCCTCAGCAGAGACGATTCTCTGGCGCGGTACGGGTACGGGCATCGGTCGTGGTTTCCTTCCCTCCCCCCGAGGGCGCGGCGGGGCGACGAACGACGTCCCGCCAGACGGGGACCATAGCGGTACCGCACCGGGCAGCGGAATGGCGATCACGGTACGAGCATCGATGGTCCCTTGGCATATGCCGCGCATGGGGAGGTTGTTGCCCGCGGAGCCATGACGAACATCACGCCGGAGGGCCTCCGGAACGGAGCCCTCCGGTGGCGTGGGTCACTCCGGGCGGACGACTCCCAGGATCTCCATCGAACCCGCACCCGCGAGGGTCACGTTCCGCCCCGGACGCGGTGCGTGCACCATCGCCCCGTTTCCGACGTACATCCCGATATGACTGGCGTCCTTGTAGTAGACGATCAGATCGCCCGGCCGCATGTCCTTGATGTCCACCCTGGGCAGCAGGCGCCACTGCTCCTGCGAGGTGCGCGGGATGTTCCGGCCCGCCTTGCCCCAGGCCCGCTGGGTCAGCCCCGAGCAGTCGTACGAGTCCGGGCCCTCGGCCCCCCACACGTACGGCTTGCCGATCTGCGCCGTCGCGAACTCCACGGCCCGCCTGCCCTGGGGAGTCGCCGTGTTGTTCAGGCCCTTGAGGACACCGGTGTCCAGCCAGGCGGTCTGCGCCCGGTACTGCTCCTGCTCCTCCAGGCGCAGCAGCCGCGCGCGCTCCTCGGCCGCCAGCTCGGACTCGAGCTTCTTGGCGGCGGCTATCTTCTCCTCGATGTCCTTCTTCGCCCCGGCCTGCTTGACGCGGTTGGCCTCCAGCTTGGTCCAGTTGGTGCCCGCGTCCTTGGCGTAGACGGTCAACTGGGCCTGCGTCCTCGTCATTTCGGCCAGCAGGTCCTTGGTGGCCTTCTGGCCCTCCTTGAGCCGGCCGGCGTTGTCCAGGAAGAGCTGCGGGTCGTCGGTGAGGACGAACTGGGCGCCCTCGGGAAGCCCGCCGTTGCGGTACTGGGCACGGGCCGCCGCACCCGCCTGCGCCTTGAGCGCGTCGATCTTCTCGCGTCCGGCGACGATCATCTTGGCCAGCCGCACGATCTCGGCGGACTGTTCCTTGGTCTGCTCCTCGGCGAGGTTGTACGCGTCGGTGGCGGCGGCCGCCTTCCGGTACAGGCCGTCGATCTCCTTGCGCACCTCTTCGAGGGTCTTCTTCGGAGCGTCGGGCGGGAGCGGAGCCGCGGGTGCGGTGGGTGCCGCGGGCGAGGCGGGTGCCGCCTTGGGAGCGGCCGGGGCCGCCGAGGCCTGGAGCGTCAGCGCGGGCGAGGCCAGCACCGTCAGGGCGCAGACCACGGTGATCGCGGCGTTGACACGGCGGCGTCGGTTCACAAGCTCCCCCTCGTACGGCCCGCACCGGTATCTGATTTACCGTCAGTAACTTCGTCGTGACCTTGGTGATGGTGCCACGCGGAACGCGAAAGCAACAGGGGATACCGGGCCCTGTCGGTCACTTTCCCCCACAGGGGACGAGTGAGGTGGGTGTTGCGTTCCCGACGTGCCGCGAATTCACCGGCAGTTGGCATCCGGACGGCCCTTCAGGTGACTCTTCGGACGACCCTTCGGGTGGCACTGCGAGCGGCGCGCGTCCGTCAGCGGGGCGCGAGTGCTTCCCAGCCGACCGTCACTTCGCCCTGGCGCCACCGCCGGTGCCCGTCCGTCAGGGGCCAATCCGCCGCCAGATCGCGTACGGCCCGGATCCAGCGCTGCCGCGCGCCGAGCGAGGCGAACGGAGCGGCCGCCGCCCACGCCCGGTCGAAGTCGCGGAGGAACGCGTGCACCGGTTCGCCGGGCACGTTGCGGTGGATCAGCGCCTTCGGGAGCCGCTCCGCGAGGTCCGACGGCCGGTCGAGCGAGCCGAGGCGGGTCGCGAACGTCACCGTCCGCGGACCGGTGCGGTCGAGCGCCACCCACACGTGGCGCCGCCCGATCTCGTCGCAGGTTCCCTCGACGAGCAGCCCTCCCGGCGCCAGCCGCGCGCACAGCCGCGCCCAGACCGCGGCCACCTCGTCCTCGTCGTACTGCCGCAGCACGTTCGCGGCCCGGATCAGCGCGACCTCGCCCGGTACGGGGACCTCGAAGCCGCCGTGCAGGAAGGTGAGCCCCTCCGTCTCGTACGGACGGGCGGCGGCGACCCGGGCCGGCTCGATCTCGATGCCGACGACCTCGGTACGCGGGTCGGCCGCGCGTAGCCGGGCCAGGAGCTCCACGGCGGTCCAGGGGGCGGCCCCGTAGCCCAGGTCGACGGCGACGGGCGGCTCGGCGGAGCGGCGCAGGGCCGCGCCGTGGACGGCGGCGATCCAGCGGTCCATGCGGCGCAGCCGGTTGGGGTTGGTGGTCCCGCGGGTGGCCGTGCCGACGGGGCGGCTCGGGGTGCGGAGCGTGGTGCGCGGGGCCATGGAACGAGGGTAAGGGGCGCGCCACGCCGTGGGTGCACGGCAATGAATTGGCAAAACGGAAATGGATGGCGGCATTCCGGTGTTGTCGGGCGTGAAGGACGCACTACGCGTCCCTTTAGCCGTGCCCGCACCCGCGGGCCCGCGCCGCCCGCACCGCCCGCACCACCCCGCAAGGCCCGCCCTCCTCTCAGCGGAAGGACCGTCGACGTGAGCCAGTACGTGTCCCGGCTCGCCGGCTCCCTGGCGACGCCGCCCCGGCTCCGGCTCCCCGGACGTCACCGGACCCCGCGCCGGGTGGCCATGCTCAGCGTCCACACCTCGCCCCTCCACCAGCCGGGCACCGGCGACGCGGGCGGCATGAACGTCTACATCGTCGAGCTGGCCAAGCGCCTGGCCGCCATCGACATCGAGGTCGAGATCTTCACCCGGGCCACCACCGGCGGCCTCGCCCCGGCCGTCGAGCTCGCCCCGGGCGTTCTCGTACGCCATGTGGACGCCGGGCCCTACGAGGGCCTGGCCAAGGAGGAGCTGCCGGCCCAGCTCTGCGCCTTCACGCACGGTGTGATGCGGGCCTGGGCGGGCCACCGTCCCGGCTACTACGACCTCGTCCACTCCCACTACTGGCTCTCCGGGCACGTCGGCTGGCTCGCTGCCGAGCGCTGGGGCGTCCCGCTCGTCCACGCCATGCACACCATGGCCAAGGTCAAGAACGCGGCGCTCGCCGAGGGCGACACCCCCGAGCCCGCGGCGCGGGTGATCGGCGAGACGCAGATCGTCTCCGCCGCCGACCGGCTGATCGCCAACACCGCCGAGGAGGCCGACGAGCTCGTCCGCTTCTACGAGGCGGAGCGGGCGAAGGTCGCCGTCGTCCACCCGGGCGTGAACCTGGACCACTTCCGCCCCGCCGACGGCCGCGCCGCCGCCCGCGCCCGCCTCGGGCTGCCCGCCGACGCCTTCATCCCGGTCTTCGCGGGCCGTATCCAGCCGCTGAAGGCCCCCGACATCCTGCTGCGGGCCGCGGCCGTGCTCCTCGACCGGGATCCGTCGCTGCGCTCGCGCATGATCGTGCCGATCGTCGGCGGGCCGAGCGGCAGCGGCCTCGCCAAGCCCGAGGGGCTGCAGAAGCTCGCCGCGCGGCTGGGCATCGCGGACATCGTCCGCTTCCACCCGCCGGTCGGCCAGGACCGGCTCGCGGACTGGTTCCGGGCGGCGTCGGTGCTGGTCATGCCCTCGTACAGCGAGTCGTTCGGTCTGGTCGCCATAGAGGCGCAGGCGGCCGGGACCCCGGTCGTCGCGGCCGCGGTGGGCGGCCTTCCGGTCGCGGTACGGGACGGCGCCACCGGCTTCCTCGTCCCGGGCCACGACCCGGCCGACTACGCCCACGCGCTCGGGCGGTTCCTGGCCGACCCCGCGCTCGCCGGCCGGATGGGCGCGGCGGCGGCGCGGCACGCGGAGTCCTTCGGCTGGGACACGGCGGCGTCGGGAACGGCGGACGTGTACACGGCGGCGATGCACGATCATCGCCGTCGCGTACGCTCGCACCATGGCTGATCGAGCTGAGGACGTACGGCAGGTCGTCGAGGACACCCTCAAGGACGCCGAACTGGAGTGGGAGTCGCCCGAGCCCGGCTCGTACGTGGTGAAACTCCCCGGGACGCGCAAGCTCTTCACCACCCTGTCGCTGCGCGTCGGCCGCCACTCCCTCTCGCTCAACGCCTTCGTCATCCGTCACCCCGACGAGAACGAGCCGGGCGTCCACCGCTGGCTTCTGGAGCGCAACCTCAAGCTGTACGGCGTGAGTTACGCGGTCGACGGCCTGGGCGACATCTATCTGACCGGCAAGCTGCCGCTGGCCGCCGTCACCCCGGACGAGCTGGACCGGCTCCTCGGCTCTGTCCTCGAAGCGGCGGACGGCTCCTTCAACACGCTCCTGGAGCTGGGCTTCGCGAGCGCGATCCGGCGCGAGTACGAGTGGCGGGTCTCGCGCGGCGAGTCGACCCGCAACCTCGACGCGTTCACCCACCTGACCCAGAAGCCCGCGAACTGACTCTCCGCCCGCCGTCATCGCGCGGGATCGGGCGCTCCTGGGCGGACCCTGCACGACCCCTTCCGTACTCGCCATGGCCGTGCCATGCGGCTCGGTCCGCCCCCGGAACCTGTACGAGCCCCAGCGGGCGCTCGGCCGCTGACGCGCGAGAGCCCCCGGCGCCGAGGGGAGGGGCCGGGGGCTTCGCGGACTCAGGGACGGGGGAGCCGGAGTGTCACGAGGCCGCGTCCTGCGGCTCGGGCTCGCGGGCGCCGGCGGCCACGGGCTGGGTGAGTGAGGGCGCTTCCGCGAGGGTGGCCACGGGCTTGGTGAGCGTCGGCGACGCGTCCACCGGGGTGTCGTCCGCGAGGGCCTTGCGGAGCCGGGTCGTGTAGCCGATCGCCGCGACGGCTCCGATGACGGCGGTGCCCATCCAGAGGTAGTCCGGCCCCGGTCCGTCGACGACCCAGCCCGCGAGGATCGGCGCGAGGAAGCCGGACAGTGCCCAGGACATGCCCATCACGCCCTGGTAGCGGCCGCGGGCGTGCTCGGGGGCGAGCTTGGCGGTCGCGGCGGCGTTGGTGGGGACGTGGACCATCTCGCCGATGGTCCACACGACGACGGTGGCCGCGAAGACCAGCGGGGTGCCGGCGAGGGCCGTGGCCCCGGTGCCGACGGCGAAGAGCAGCGAGGAGACGGTGAGCAGCGCGGCAGGGGAGCGCTTCTCGGTCACCTTGTTGACCAGCAGCTGGAAGGCGACGATCACGACACCGTTGACGGCGATGACGGCGCCGTACGCACCCGGCTCCAGTCCGGCCGCCGCCATGGTGAGGGGCAGGCCGACCCAGGGTGCGGTGAAGACGAGGCAGACGAGGAGGTTGAGGAGGACGAGCGTACGGAAGGGGGCGTCGCGCAGGACGTCCAGGACGCTGACGCGGTCCTTCTCGACGATCTCGCCGGCCGGATTCCGGCGGGCCTCGGGGCGTGTCTCGGGAAGGCGGAGGAAGACGATCAGGGCGCAGAGCGTGACCGCGACGGCCTCGACGACGAAGAGAGTGCGGTAGCCGAGGAAGATCGCGGCGCCACCGCCGAAGGCGGCGACGGCGAAGCCGAGGTTGAGGGCCCAGTAGTTGAGGGCGAAGGCCCGGCGGCGGTCGTGCTCGGGGACCATGTCGGTGATGGTCGCCGAGATGGACGGCCGGACGGCCTGCATGGAGACGCCCATCACCAGGACGACGGCCGCGACGCCCCAGCCGGTGGAGACCAGCGCGAGGGCGGCGGCACAGGATGCCGTCACCAGGTGCATCGTGACCATCGTGGGCCGTCGGCCCCACTTGTCGGTGAGCGTGCCGCCGAGCGGGGAGCCGGCGACGCCGCCGAGACCGTGGAGGGCGACGACGAGTCCGGCGAACCAGGCGGAGTGGCCGAGCTCCCGGGTGAGGTAGAGGGAGAGGAAGGTGAGCACGAAGGCGCCGGTCCGGTTCACCAGGGTGGAGAGCCAGAGCCACCAGAAGCCGGAGGGGAGTCCGGAGACCGTCGCGCGTGCTGATCGTCTGAGCGAGTCGATGGACATGTGTGGCCGGCCCCCCGTGTATGTAAGTCCCTCTAGCGGCACCCGTAACTTACGCATCTCATACGCCGGACGCCAGCGAATTGACGGTGCACGTCAATCGTCGGGCGTCGATTAGGCTCGGGCGCATGGCCGACGCACCGTACAAGCTGATCCTCCTCCGCCACGGCGAGAGCGAGTGGAACGCCAAGAACCTGTTCACCGGCTGGGTGGACGTCAACCTCACCGAGAAGGGCGAGAAGGAGGCGGTCCGCGGCGGTGAGCTGCTCAAGGACGCCGGCCTGCTGCCCGACGTGCTGCACACCTCCCTCCAGAAGCGCGCCATCCGCACGGCGCAGCTCGCCCTGGAGTCCGCCGACCGCCACTGGATCCCGGTCCACCGCTCCTGGCGCCTGAACGAGCGTCACTACGGTGCGCTCCAGGGCAAGGACAAGGCGCAGACGCTCGCGGAGTTCGGCGAGGAGCAGTTCATGCTCTGGCGCCGCTCGTACGACACCCCGCCGCCGGCGCTCGAGGACGGCACGGAGTTCTCCCAGTCGGCCGACCCGCGCTACGCGACGATTCCGCCGGAGCTCCGTCCGCGGACGGAGTGCCTGAAGGACGTCGTCGACCGCATGCTGCCGTACTGGTACGACGGCATCGTCCCGGACCTCCTGGACGGCAAGACGGTCCTGATCGCGGCCCACGGGAACAGCCTGCGCGCGCTGGTCAAGCACCTGGACGGCATCTCGGACGAGGCCATCGCGGGCCTGAACATCCCGACGGGCATCCCGCTCTCCTACGAGCTGGACGAGAACTTCAAGCCCCTCAACCCGGGCGGCACCTACCTCGACCCGGAGGCGGCGGCCGCGGCGATCGAGGCCGTGAAGAACCAGGGCAAGAAGTAACTCTCACTCACGAAAGAGCCCCCTACCTGCGGTTTCCCCGCCGGGAGGGGGCTTCTTCGTGCCCGGGGCCTTCTGCGGGTCCGTCAGGGCCGTGGTGCGATGGAAGCGGGGGCGGAAGGGAGAGCGATCATGCCCGGAGCGAAGCGAACGGATGTCGCCGCCTCGGTGTCGGTCCGTCCACTGGCCGAGCCGGACCTGGATCGGGCCGACGCGATCTTCAGGGTCGCCTTCGGGACCTTCCTCGGGGACCCTGAGCCGGAGACGTTCTTCGCGACCGCCGACTATGTCCGCACCCGCTGGGCGGCAGATCCGCACGCGGCCTTCGTGGCGACCGTCGACGGCGAGGTCGTCGGATCGAACTTCGCCGCCGACTGGGGCAGCGTCGGGTTCTTCGGCCCGCTGACCGTGCGTCCGGATCTGTGGGACCAGGGCATCGGCCGGCGCCTCATGGAACCGGTCATGGCCTGCTTCGACACCTGGCAGACCCGCCACCTCGGCCTGTTCACCTTCTCGCACAGTCCCAAGCACCTCGAGCTCTACCGCCGGTACGGCTTCTGGCCCCGGTTCCTCACGGCCGTCATGAGGAAACAGGTCGCCGGCGGTGCCGCGGTCTCCGGGCGAGTGCTGTACAGCGAGCTGACCGCCGCTGAGCGGACCGGCGCACTGAGCCGCAGTCGCGTACTGACGGGGGCCGTGTACGAGGGCCTGAGCCTGGAGCGCGAGATCACGGCCACGCAGGCTCAGGGGCTCGGTGACACCATCCTTCTGGTGGGCGCCGAATCCGAGCTCGACGGAATGGCTGTCTGCCACTGCGGGGCGGGGTCGGAGGCCGGTGAGGACGTGTGCTTCGTCAAGTTCGGCGTGGTGCGCCCGGGCCCGGACGCCGCGGGCCGGTTCGAACGACTGCTGGACGCGTGCGAGCAGCTGGCCGTCGAGAAGGGGTTGGGGCAACTGGACGCCGGAATGAACCTGGCCCGCGAGGATGCGTACCGGCGCATGATCCACCGCGGCTTCCGTACCTGGCTCCAAGGCGTGACCATGCACAGGCCCAACGAGTCCGGCTACAGCCACCCGGACGCCTATGTGATCGACGACTGGCGCTGAGTCCGTCCGCGGCGGCAGGCCGCGGGGCCGGCAACGTCGACGACGCCGAGAGCGCCGCCCGGCTCATCCTGCCGGGGGAAGCCCGACCGCGGCCCGCCCGCCGACTACGCGGCGCGGCCTATTCACGAGCGTCGTCCCCGAGGTGTCGTTAGCCTCCGCGTCATGTCTACCGCACTCCGTCTCGAGAAGATCACCCCCGACAACGTCGACGCCGCGATCGCCCTGCGCGTCCATCCCCACCAGGAGAAGAACGTCGCCCCCGTCGCGAACTCGCTGGCGGAGGCGTACGCCTTCGGTGAGCCCGCCTGGCCCCGCCTCATCTTCGACGGCGACGAGCTCGTCGGCTTCCTGATGGCCTTCCTCGACATCCAGTGGGCCCCGAAGAAGGACCCCGAGGACTACCGCAGCGGGCTCTGGCGGCTCAACATCTCCGCCGATCACCAGGGCAAGGGATACGGGCGCTTCGCCGTCGAGGCGGTGCGTGAGGAGATACGGCGGCGGGGCGGCAGTCTGATGTACGTGTCGTGGGAGGGGGACGAGGACGGCCCCGGCGACTTCTACCGCAAGCTGGGCTTCCGCGAGACCGGTGAGACCACCGGGGGGCAGCCGGTCGGTGTGCTCGACGTGTGAGGCCGCCGCGACGGCGACGCGAAAAGCCCCGCGTGAAAGGCTCGTGTGAAGAGCCCTGCGTATAAAGCCCTGCCTAAAGCCCCGCGTGAAGGCCCCGCGTGAAAGCCACCGCGTGAAAGGCCCCGCGGGAAAAGCCCCGCCCGGGGGCGAATCCCGGGCGGGGCCTTTCGGTCCGACGGCTACCCCGAGCAGCCCCCGCACTGGCACGGTCCGCCGGACTGGCAGCCGCAGCCGCAGCCCGCGCCGCACCCGCAGGCGCCGAGGACGGGCAGGAGGACCGCGCCGCGCGGCGGCTCCTGCTGGGGTTCGGTGGTCGTGGCGGATTCGGCCATGGGGGTCCCTCCTCGAAGGCGTACATCGCCTCCCCCCATTGCATGCCCAGCCCACCGGGCGCATCAACGGCGCACAGGAGTGCGAGCCTCCGCCCGCAGCCGGCGCCGTTCGCGCCGCCGCCCGACTCGCCCGCCCGAGGGCTACGCGCCTTCGACCGGGGCGTCCGACTGCTGGAGCTCGTCCGCGTGCTCGCCCGTCACCAGGTACACCACGCGCTTCGCCACCGACACCGCGTGGTCCGCGAACCGCTCGTAGTAGCGGCCCAGCAGCGTCACGTCGACCGCCGTCTCGATGCCGTGCCTCCAGCGGTCGTCCATCAGATGCTGGAACAGCGTCCGGTGCAGCAGGTCCATCTCGTCGTCGTCCTGCTCCAGCTGGAGCGCCAGGTCGACGTCCTTCGTGATGATGACCTCCGCCGCCTTCGCCATCAGGCGCTGCGCCAGCTGACCCATCTCCAGGATCGTCGCGTGCAGGTCGCGCGGCACGGCCGTGTCCGGGAACCGCAGCCGCGCCAGCTTCGCCACGTGCTGCGCCAGGTCGCCCGACCGCTCCAGGTCCGCGCTCATGCGCAGCGAGGTCACCACGATCCGCAGGTCCGTCGCCACCGGCTGCTGGCGGGCCAGAAGCGCTATCGCCCGGGCCTCCAGGTCGTGCTGCAGGTCGTCGACCTTCTGGTCCGCGGCGATCACGCTCTCCGCGAGCTTCAGGTCGGCGTCGAGCATGGCCGTCGTGGCGCGCCCGATCGCCGACCCGACCAGGCGGGCCATCTCGACCAGGCCCTCGCCGATCGAGTCAAGTTCCTCGTGATACGCGTCCCGCATCGATGTCCCTCTCTCGCAGTCGTCCGGGGTCCGCTCGTGCTCGGACCCCCACGCTCCCACGTTCGACCGCCGACAAGTCAGGCGCGTCCACCCCAAGTGAATGAACCCTTTCCCCTCGGTGAACTCTGAGCGACGTACGCCGTTGTTCCGGCCAGGCCAAATGAACCAGCACAGTCCCTACGGTGAACTCTGGGCGACGACTGTTCGAGCAGCCACACGGACGGCTGGGAGAGTGTCCACCGGCCCGCATAACCTGGATGGCATGGACGTGAACGCGGCGGTCGCCGCATTGGCAGCGATCGCCGGGGTGTGCACCGGCGTGATCGCCATGCTGGCGTTCCGCTGGAGCGAGCGCGACCAGGCGCGACCCACCCGGACCTCCCTGCACACCGACGCAGTGCTCCCGCCCGGCGTCGACACCGTGCTTTCCGTGCTGCGATCCTCCGCGGTCGTGCTCGACGAGAGCGACTCCGTGGTCAAGGCCAGCTCGGCGGCGTACGCCCTCGGTCTGGTCCGCGGCGGAAAGCTGGCCGTCGAGCCCATGCTCAACATGGCCCGCGACACCCGCCGCGACGGGGAGATACGGCAGGTCGAGCTCGACCTGCCCCGGCGCGGTACGGGACGCGGTGAGGCCCTCGCGGTCTCCGCCCGCGTCGCCCCGCTCGGCTCCCGCCTGGTGCTGCTCCTGGTCGAAGACCTGACCGAGGCCCGCCGTATCGAAGCGGTACGGCGCGACTTCGTCGCCAACGTGAGTCATGAGCTCAAGACTCCGACAGGCGCCCTCTCGTTGCTCTCCGAGGCTGTCATGGACGCCTCGGACGACCCCGAGGCGGTCACCCGCTTCGCCGGCCGCATGCAGATCGAGGCGACCCGCCTGACCAACCTCGTACAGGAGCTCATCGACCTCTCCCGGGTACAGAACGACGACCCGCTGGAGGACTCCGAGCCGGTACGGGTGGACGAGCTGGTCGCCGAGGCCATCGACCGCTCCCGGCACGCGGCCTCCACCAAGCAGATCACCATGGCCTCGGGAGGCACCGCGGACCTGCACGTGTGGGGCAGCCGTGGACAGCTCGCCGCGGCCCTCGGCAATCTCGTCGAGAACGCCGTCAACTACTCACCGGCCCGTACGCGGGTGGGCATCGCGGCCCGCCGTGTCTCGGCACCCGGCGGCGACCTGATCGAGATAGCGGTGACCGACCAGGGCATCGGCATCTCCGAGAAGGACCGCGAGCGGGTCTTCGAGCGCTTCTACCGCGTCGACCCCGCCCGCTCCCGTGCCACCGGAGGCACGGGGCTCGGTCTCGCCATCGTCAAGCACGTGGCCGCCTCGCACGGCGGAGAGGTCACCGTCTGGAGCACCGAAGGCCAGGGCTCCACGTTCACCCTGCGGCTGCCCGAGGCGGGCGCCGTACGGGACCGCCGCCCGCCCGCCTCCCCCACCCCCGATCTCATGACCGAACCGCTCCCTGCCCCGGAGGTCCTTCCGTGACCCGAGTGCTTGTCGTCGAGGATGAGGAATCCTTCAGCGACGCCCTGTCGTACATGCTTCGCAAGGAAGGCTTCGAGGTCGCGGTCGCCGCGACCGGGCCCGACGGCCTCGACGAGTTCGAGCGCAACGGGGCGGATCTCGTCCTCCTCGACCTCATGCTGCCGGGGCTGCCCGGCACCGAGGTCTGCCGCCAGCTCCGCGGCCGCTCGAACGTCCCGGTCATCATGGTGACCGCCAAGGACAGCGAGATCGACAAGGTCGTCGGGCTGGAAATAGGAGCCGACGACTATGTGACGAAGCCCTTCTCCTCGCGGGAGCTGGTCGCCCGCATCCGCGCGGTGCTGCGCCGCCGCGGTGAGCCGGAGGAGGTCACGCCCGCCGCCCTGGAGGCCGGCCCGGTCCGGATGGACGTGGACCGCCACGTCGTCACGGTCTCCGGCGGCAAGGTCGACCTCCCGCTGAAGGAGTTCGACCTCCTGGAGATGCTGCTGCGGAACGCGGGCCGCGTCCTGACCCGTATGCAGCTGATCGACCGGGTCTGGGGCGCCGACTACGTGGGCGACACCAAGACCCTCGACGTCCACGTCAAGCGCCTGCGCGCGAAGATCGAGCCCGACCCGGGCGCGCCGCGGTACCTGGTGACGGTGCGCGGCCTCGGCTACAAGTTCGAGCCGTAAACCGCCGTACACGGCCACGAGGTCTGCGTCCGTACGTGAAGGGGCGCCCCGCCGGAGTGATCCGGTGGGGCGCCCCTTCCGCGTACGGGTGTGACGGGAGTGTCAGTGACCGGTCGAGCTGCTCGCGCCGCCCGTGGGCGTGGCGGTGCCGGCCGGCGTGGCGGTGCCCGTGGGGGTCGCGGTGCCCGTCGGGGTGGCCTCGCCGCCGTGGCCGGCGTCGCCGGTCGGCGTCGCGGTGGCGGTCGGCTTGGCGGCCGGGGGCTGCGGGATCTCGGTCGGACCGTACTCGGCGAAGTAGCCGGTCGCCGGGACGACGAAGGCCGCCAGGGAGACGTCCCCGGTCCGGCTGAGCTTGAAGACGAGTTCCTGGCCGTCGCCGTCCTTCACGGCCTCGTGGCCGTTCTCGATCGTGGCGGAGGCGTTGCCCTTGCCGCCGATGACGACCGAGCCGCCCGCGGGGATCGTGATCGGGCCGGAGCCCGTGGCGGCCTTGAGCACCACCGGCGCGGGGGAGCCACCGAGCGTGATCGAGTCGAGCGTCTGCGGCGCGCTGCCGTTGTTGAACACCGTGGCGGAGACGACGGCCGGGCCCGGGGCCCCGGTGGTCGGCTGGGTGATCACGAGGGCGTTCTGGATCTTGACGTCCTCGACGGTGACGGCGGCGTTGTCAGGCCGGACGCCGAGCGTCTGCGCGTCGTTGCCGGCGCCACAGGCGGACAGCGAGGCGATCGAGATCACGATGGCGGTGGCGGCGAGGGCGCCGCGTCGAAGGCTGCGGCTCACGGCGGCGGCAACTCCTTGGACGTACGGACGGGCAGGGACGACCGGCTGGAGTCGAGCTCAGGACCAACCGGCTAAGGAAGAGCTAAAGGTGCGTCAGCGGGCTTAGGTTACCGAGCCACCCTCTCCGTCCCGCACCCGACCCGCCCCTTCGAGCCCCCGGGCCCTGGGGCCGCGGTCGCCACTCGCTTCGTGATCGCCTTCGCCGTGGCCGGATCACGTCGCATTGGCGCTCCGTTCACATAACAGACTTGATCAATTCGGTGACCGTCCGCGCATTCCCTCACGCGCCTCACGGAAAAGCCCGAGTCACACCGTCGGGTGATCAATTCGGGATTCGGTCCGGGATGCATCCGCACGGGTGACCGATCCTCGAACGGAGTACGCGAAGATGTCCGCTCCGAAACCGGCAAAACGGGACATCCCACCTCCTCCGGGGTGCTCCGGGCAGGTGTGGCGGGCGCGTTTCTCTCCGTCCGTACAGCCGCTCCGACCTGCGAATACCGGCTTCCGGAAGCCCTGCGCAGCACGTTCGCGTCGCTGTTGTCAAGCCCTGAGATATGCCCTGACCTGCGAAAACGCCATTCAGAAGAAGCAGTTTCCGTGTTACCCTGGATAGCCACGGAAGGGGTACCTGTCACATGACGTTCAAGGTTGGCGACACCGTGGTCTATCCCCATCACGGGGCCGCGCTGATCGAGGCCATCGAAACTCGCCAGATCAAAGGCGTGGACAAGACCTACTTGGTGCTCAAGGTCGCCCAGGGCGACCTGACGGTTCGTGTGCCGGCGGACAATGCGGAGTTCGTCGGTGTTCGCGATGTGGTTGGTCAGGACGGTCTTGACCGGGTCTTCGAGGTGCTGCGCGCGCCGTATGCCGAGGAGCCCACGAACTGGTCCCGGCGCTACAAGGCGAACCTCGAGAAGCTCGCCTCCGGCGATGTCATCAAGGTCGCCGAAGTGGTCCGCGACCTGTGGCGCCGGGAGCGCGAGCGCGGTCTCTCCGCAGGTGAGAAGCGCATGCTCGCCAAGGCTCGGCAGATCCTGGTGAGCGAGCTGGCGCTCGCGGAGAACACGAACGAGGACAAGGCCGAGGCTCTCCTCGACGAGGTCCTCGCGTCCTGAGCGAAGGCTATGCCGCGGTGCCCGATGACGTGCTGTGTCCCACACACAGCGCTGTCGCCGGGCGCTGCGGCATGTTTCGTGTCCGGACCGGGTGATCCTCCCGACGCGCTCCAGCACTGCCGACTGCGCCGGGTGATCTTCCGGTCGGTCTCGCGTCCGGTCGATCTCACGTCCGGGTGATCTCGGGGTGACGTCCGTCTCGTGACGCGTCCGTCCACGAAGCTCCCGTACCCCTGCCCCCCTCGCGTCCCACGGCTCTGTGCCACTCGCAACGCCCCGACCGTCGTCACGGAAAGGGCCCGGTCAAGGCGTCGCGTCCAGCACTCCCCCAGACTTCGTCCGGGGGGACCCCCAAGGCCATACCCATGTCGGCCGAGCAAACAAACCTGCCGGAGTGCAACCGATGACAGACGAAACGCGTCCCGCGCGCACCGCCGCTGTGATCCCCGCGGCGGGCCGGGGCGTACGCCTCGGCCCGGGCGCCCCCAAGGCGCTCCGCGCGCTGAACGGCACCCCCATGCTCATCCACGCCGTCCGGGCGATGGCGGCCTCCCGCGCCGTCTCCCTCGTCGTCGTGGTCGCGCCCTCCGACGGTGCCGCCGAGGTCAAGAACCTCCTCGACGCCCACGCGCTGCCCGAGCGCACCGACTACCTCGTCGTCCCCGGCGGCGACACGCGCCAGGAATCCGTACGGCTCGGCCTCGCCGCGCTCCCCGAGGGCGTCTCGACCGTCCTCGTCCACGACGCGGCCCGCCCGCTCGTGCCCGTCGACACCGTCGACGCCGTCATCGAGGCCGTACGGGACGGGGCCGTCGCCGTCGTGCCCGCCCTGCCGGTCGCCGACACCGTCAAGGAGGTCGAGCCCGCGGAGACGAAGGGCGACCCCGAGAGCGTCGTCGCCACACCCGAGCGCGCCCGGCTGCGCGCCGTACAGACCCCGCAGGGCTTCGAGTACGAGACCCTCGTCAACGCCCACGCGACCGTCGCCCTCACCGGTGACGGCGCCACCGACGACGCCGGCATGGTCGAGCGGCTCGGCGCGCCGGTCGTGGTCGTCCCCGGCCACGAGGAGGCGTTCAAGGTGACCCGTCCCCTCGATCTCGTACTGGCCGAGGCCGTACTCGCCCGCAGGAGGGCCAACGATGGCTTCTGACCTCCCGCCGATCCCGCGCACCGGCATCGGCACCGACGTCCACGCCTTCGAGAAGGGCCGCGAGCTGTGGTGCGCCGGCCTGCTGTGGGACGGCCCCGAGAACGACGGGTACGGCCTCGCCGGGCACTCGGACGGCGACGTCGCCGCCCACGCCGCCTGCGACGCCCTCTTCTCCGCCGCCGGCATCGGCGACCTCGGCGCCCACTTCGGCACCTCCCGGCCCGAGTGGTCCGGCGCCTCCGGCGTCACGCTCCTCACGGAGGCCGCCCGGATCGTCCGCGCCGAGGGGTACGAGATCGGGAACGTCGCCGTCCAGGTCATCGGCGTCCGCCCCAAGGTCGGCAAGCGCCGCGACGAAGCGCAGAAGGCGCTGAGCGCGGCCGTCGGCGCCCCCGTCTCCGTCTCCGGCACGACCACGGACGGCCTCGGCCTCACCGGCCGGGCGGAAGGCCTGGCGGCACTGGCGACGGCCCTGGTCTACCGCCGGCCCTGACCGTTGCAGGCCCCCGCCGTCCCTCCTCGCGGCCGGACGGCGGTGGCCGGGCTTCCGGCCCCGCGTGCCCGACCGCCCTGCCGGACCTGCCGGACCCGACCGCCCTGCCGGACCTGCCGGACCTGCCGGACCCCGCCCCGCCTGACGTACCGCCGGAAAAATCCCGCCCGGCGAGCCGCAATCGGTCGCGGGGCACTACCACACGCCCACTACCCTGGAGTGGTGACTATTCGCCTGTACGACACCAGCGCCCGGCAGATCCGTGACTTCTCCCCGCTCACACCGGGCTGCGTCTCGATCTACCTCTGTGGTGCCACCGTCCAGGCCGCCCCGCACATCGGCCACATCCGGTCGGGGCTGAACTTCGACATCATGCGCCGCTGGTTCGAGTACCGCGGCTACGACGTCACGTTCATCCGCAACGTCACCGACATCGACGACAAGATCATCGCCAAGGCCGGCGACCAGGGCCGCCCCTGGTGGTCCATCGGCTACGAGAACGAGCGCGCGTTCAACTCCGGCTACGACGCCCTCGGTTGCCTGCCGCCCACCTACGAGCCCCGCGCCACCGGCCACATCACCGAGATGATCGAGATGATGCGCGGCCTCATCGAGCGCGGACACGCCTACGAGGCCGACGGCAGCGTCTACTTCGACGTCCGCTCCTTCCCCGGCTACCTCGCCCTGTCCAACCAGGACATCGACGACCTGCGCCAGCCCGCCGAGGAAGGCATCACCGGCAAGCGCGACCCGCGCGACTTCGCCATGTGGAAGGCCACCAAGCCCGGCGAGCCCGACTGGGAGACCCCGTGGGGCCGCGGCCGCCCCGGCTGGCACCTGGAGTGCTCGGCCATGGCCCACAAGTACCTCGGCTCCGCCTTCGACATCCACGGCGGCGGCCTCGACCTGATCTTCCCCCACCACGAGAACGAGATCGCCCAGGCCAAGGCCTTCGGCGACGACTTCGCCTCGTACTGGGTGCACAACGCCTGGGTCACCATGAGCGGCGAGAAGATGTCCAAGTCGCTCGGCAACTCGGTGCTCGTCTCCGAGATGGTCAAGCACTGGCGCCCCATCGTCCTGCGCTACTACCTGGGCACCCCGCACTACCGCTCGATGATCGAGTACAGCGAGGAGTCCCTGCGCGAGGCCGAGTCCGCGTTCGCGCGGATCGAGGGCTTCGTCCAGCGCGTCACCGAGAAGGCGGGCAAGACCGTCCCGCCCGCCCCCGAGGTGCCGCCCGCCTTCGCCGAGGCGATGGACGACGACCTGGGCGTCCCGCAGGCGCTCGCGATCATCCACACCACCGTGCGCCAGGGCAACAGCGCGCTGGCCGCGGACGACAAGGACGAGGCCATCGCCCGCCTCGGCGAGGTCCGGGCCATGCTCGGCGTCCTCGGCCTCGACCCCCTCGACCCGCACTGGGCCGAGGAGACCGACCGCGGCGAAGAGCTCCACGGCGTCGTCGACACCCTCGTACGGCTCGTGCTCCAGCAGCGTGAGTCGGCCCGCGAGCGCAAGGACTGGGCGACCGCGGACGCGATCCGCGACCAGCTCGGCCAGTCCGGCCTCGCCATCGAGGACAGCCCCGACGGGCCCCGCTGGACGCTGGGCACCCGCTGATGATGTGCCGCTCGGGGAGCCGGGCGGCACACTTCACTTACAGACCTACGTACGCGCGTGAACGCACATGCGTACGCAACACCGAGGATTAGGTAGTCATGGCCGGGAACAGCCAGCGCAGGAACCGCCGTACGTCCAACAAGAAGGGCGCGACGGTCGGCAGCGGTGGCCAGCGGCGCAAGGGCCTGGAGGGCAAGGGCCCCACGCCGCCCGCCTCCGCCCGCAAGGGTCACAAGAAGAACCGCATCGCCAACGCCCAGGCGAAGCAGGCCGCCGCCCGGCGTCCCGCACCGCGCCGAGGCGGCCCCAAGGGCACCTCGGAGATGGTCGTCGGCCGCAACCCGGTCTTCGAGGCGCTCCGCGACGGCGTCCCCGCCACCACGCTCTACGTCCAGCAGTTCATCGACAACGACGAGCGCGTCCGCGACGTCCTCAAGCTCGCCGGCGACCGCGGCAACATCAACCTGATGGAGGCCCCGCGCCAGGAGCTCGACCGGATGACGAACGGCCTGAACCACCAGGGCCTCGTCCTCCAGGTCCCGCCCTACGAGTACGCGCACCCCGAGGACCTCACCGCGGCCGCCTACGACGCCCACGAGGACCCGCTGATCGTCGCCCTCGACGGCGTCACCGACCCCCGCAACCTCGGTGCGATCGTCCGCTCCGTCTCCGCCTTCGGCGGCCACGGCGTCGTCGTCCCCGAGCGCCGCGCGGCCGGCATGACCGCCGGCGCCTGGAAGTCCTCGGCCGGCACCGCCGCCCGGACCCCCGTCTCCCGCGTCACCAACCTGACCCGGGCCCTGGAGGGCTTCCAGAAGGAGGGCCTCACGGTCGTCGGCCTCGCCGCCGACGGCGAGCACACCGTCGAGGACCTGGAGGCGCTCGACGGCCCCGTCGTCATCGTCATCGGCAGCGAGGGCAAGGGCCTCGGCCGCCTCGTCGGCGAGACCTGCGACTACCGCGTCCGCATCTCGATGCCCGGTGGCGCCGAGTCGCTGAACGCCGGCGTCGCCGCGGGCATCGTCCTCTACGAGGTCGCCCGCCGCCGCACGAACTGACCTCGCCCCACGCCGTACCGAACGGGCCCACCTCCCTGAGCTGGGCCCTTTCGCGTACATGGGCGCGGATGGCGCGATCTTGACGGGTCTCGGACATTCAGAGCCCGTCAAGGCAGTGTCCTAACCCCGCGTCACTCGGTTAGATGAGTGTGGACACCAGAACGCCCCGGCCGGGGTTCGACGATCAGCCCGCGCTGAGCATGCTCAAAGTGGATTCCGATCCCGCGCAGGTCATCGTGAACCACGCCAGCTTCCGTGTGCGGCTCGCCCCGGCCCAGCAGCCGAAGTTCGCCGCCTCCCGCGGCCCGGCCCTCGCCGCCGCGGCAGCGGCGGGCGGTGCCGCCGGCCGCCGCCGGCCCGTCGTGTGGACCGGAAAGTCCGCGCCCGGAGCGACCGGACTGCTCCAGGCCGTGCGCGAGTCCTCCGTCTCCACGCTGGAACCCCCCGCGCACCACGACACCGGCGTCACGCAGGCCATCCCGCGCATCGACGACACCATGCCCACCCCCGTCGTCACCGCCGACCCGCCGCTCCTCCCCCCGATGCGGCGCGCCGAAGGCGCCTTCGACCACGCCTACGACAGCCCGTACGAGCTGTCCCGCGACGGCGCGTACGGCACCGGACGCGGGGACGACCCGAGCGGCGACGAGTACCGCGGCGGCCGTGCGCAGCGCCACGGCGCCGACCCCGTCCGGCACGCCTACTACCCCGGGCGCCGGATGAACCTCGGCGTCGTTCTCCTCCCGCTCCGCGTCTTCCTCGGCTTCATCTCCATCTACGCCGGCATGGGCAAGCTCTGCGACCCCGTCTACTTCGACGGCGGCGAGCGCGGCTCCATGGTCAAGTGGCTCCACTCGCTCAACCCCTGGGCGCTGGCCGAACCGCTCCGCGACTTCGCCCTCCAGCACCCGGTCGGCGCCGGCCTCACCGTCGCCTTCCTCCAGGTCGTCGTCGGCGTCCTCACCGTCCTCGGCCTCTGGCAGCGCGTCGCGGCCGTCATCGGCGCCCTGCTCTCCGCCGCGCTCCTGCTGACGGTGAGCTGGAAGTCCGTCCCCGTCTACGACTCCGCCGACATCATCTTCCTCGCCGCCTGGTCCCCGCTGATCATCGCCGGCGCGCCCGTCTACTCCATCGACGGCCGTCTCGCCGGCGAGGCCTGGCGGACCCTCGGCCCCCGCTCCGAGCTGTGGGACCTGCGCCGCCGCGTCCTGCGCCGCGGGGCGCTCGTCACCTCCGTCGTCGTCGGCCTCACGCTGCTCACCGGCTCGGTGCTCGGCGGGGCCGTACGGTCCACCGAGATGGTCACGGTCCCCGGCCCGAACGACGACCCGATCAACCACCTGCCCGGCCGCACGCTCCCGCAGGAGCCCGGCGAGCGCACCCCGTCCCAGTCGGCCTCGACCCGCCCGAAGCCGTCGGCGACGGCCGGCGCGAGCGGGGAGCGCGAGGACGACAAGACGGCCTCGCCGAGCGAGACCGTACGGGAGACGGGCCGTACGGAGGAGAGCCGGCCGACCGCCACGCAGGGCACCGGCAGCCGTACGCCGACCCAGTCGCGGCCGGCAGCACCGCCGTCCACCAGCTCCGGCCCGACGAGCACCGGGGGCACGAGCGGCGGCGGTGGCGGCACCGGCGGTACGACCGAGCCGACGAGCGGCGGCTCGTCGACGGGCGGCACCGGCGGCAACCGGAACCCGATCGGCGGCCTGCTGGGCTGACGGACACGCCGACCGGAAACAGGCGAAGGGCGGCACCGCGAGGGAGCGGTGCCGCCCTTTCATGGTGGGCCGGCCCGGCGGTGAGTCCGTACGGCGGACCGGTCACATGCCCTGCGCCTCGCCGTGGTGTGTACGAGGGGCTGTCAGGCGCCCTGGGAGGCCAGCTCCTTCGCCGCCTCGGTCAGGTCCTTCGCCGTGTCGATCGCCCGCCAGTAGGCCCCGTGGGGCAGCGGGAAGCCCGCGAGACGGCGCTCCCTGGCCAGCCGGGGGAACGTGGTGCGCTCATGGTCACCACGGTCCGGGAGCAGGTCGGTGAACGCGGCGGAGAAGACGTACACGCCCGCGTTGATGAGGAACGGCGACGGCGGCGCCTCGATGAAGTCGGTGATGTGCCCGAAGGTGTCGGTCTCGACGGCGCCCCACGGGATCCGGGGGCGGGCCAGGGCGAGGGTGGCGGTGGCGTCGCGCTCGTCGTGGAACGCGGCCATCTCACGCAGGGAGAAGCGGGTCCAGATGTCGCCGTTGGTGGCGTACCAGGGCTGTCCGGGCTCGGGAAGGTGGGCGGCGGCGTACTTGAGGCCGCCACCGCGGCCGAGGGGTTCCTCCTCGACGACCGTCGTCACGCGCAGCGGCAGATCGGCGGAGGCGAGCCACTCCTCGAGCACCTCGGCCAGATGGCCACAGGACACGACGGCGTCCGTCACGCCCTCGGCGGCGAGCCAGGACAGCTGATGGCCGATGATCGGGGTCCCGGTGCCCGGGATCTCGACCATCGGCTTGGGGCGGTCGTCGGTGTACGGGCGCAGGCGCGAGCCCTGGCCGCCCGCCAGGACCACGGCCTGCGTCGGGGAGGTATGCATACCGCGAACGATATGCGCACCGCGCGAAGGAGCCGTTCAGCGTCTTCGGTGTCCGGTCTTCGGTGTCCGTCGTCAGGGTCGCGGGGCGAGCCGGGCGGCTCAGCTCGCGTACATCACGCCGGTCGCGAACGAGGTGTCGCAGACGGGGCGGGAGTAGGACTGGGCGCGGGTCGGACCGTAGTGGCGGACGGCCGCCTTGCCGAGGGCGCGCGCGATGGACATGCAGTGCTTGGCGAGGGACGGGCTGTTCTCGACCTCCCGCTGGAGGTGGGTCAGCGCCGTTCCGGGGTCCTTCTCCTGAAGTTCCGCGAGGAGCCGGTCGCGGAGAATATCCTGCGGGGCACGGGACTTGGCGGGAACGGAGACGTCCTCCGAGGATGCGGTCAGCATCTGGGTGTCGGAGTCCTGGCCGGCCCACGGAACGGCGGACACCGCGAGCGTTCCCGAGAGCACCAGGACGACGGGCAGGACGAGGGCGAGAGAGCGGCCGATACGGCGGGCAGTGTGCGTCACGGAGGCGAGCGTAGCGGCCGGTGATGATATGGCGACATTTAGTCACTCTCGCGGGGGATGGTTCGAGGCGAAAATTCGAATCCCATGTTGACGCCGGTGTCTGAATTGGCGGCTATGCCGGGGTATTTGTCGACGTACGCGAACGGCCCCGCATCTGCAAGAGATGCGGGGCCGTTCGGCAGGCACGGAGCCTCGGTGCGGACTCAGCCGCTGAGGCGCTCGCCGGTCGAGGTGGAGAAGACGTGCAGCTCGTCCGCGCGCGGCACGACGTGCAGCGTGGAGCCCTTCTCGGGCACGGCGCGGCCGCCGACGCGGACGACCAGGTCCTTGTCCTCGCCGCCGACGCGGGCGGAGCCGTAGACGTAACCGTCGGCGCCCAGCTCCTCGACGACGTTCACGGAGACCGCCAGGCCCTCCTTGCTGGTGGCGCCCGACACGTCGAAGTGCTCGGGGCGGATGCCGACCGTCACGGTCGTGTCGCCCTTGGCGGAGGCGGCGGAGAGCGCGTCACGGGAGACCGGGACGATGCTGTTGCCGAACTTCACGCCGCCGTCGGTGATCGGCACCTCGACCAGGTTCATGGCGGGGGAGCCGATGAAGCCGGCCACGAAGAGGTTGGCGGGGCGGTCGTACATGTTCCGCGGCGAGTCGACCTGCTGGAGCAGCCCGTCCTTGAGGACGGCGACGCGGTCGCCCATGGTGAGGGCCTCGACCTGGTCGTGGGTGACGTACACCGTGGTGATGCCGAGACGGCGCTGGAGCGACGCGATCTGCGTACGGGTGGAGACACGCAGCTTGGCGTCGAGGTTCGACAGCGGCTCGTCCATGAGGAAGACCTGCGGCTCACGCACGATCGCGCGCCCCATGGCCACACGCTGACGCTGACCGCCGGAGAGGGCCTTCGGCTTGCGGTCCAGGTACGGCGTGAGGTCGAGGATCTTCGCGGCCTCCTCGACCTTGGCACGGATCTCGCTCTTGTTGACGCCGGCGATCTTGAGGGCGAAGCCCATGTTGTCGGCGACGGTCATGTGCGGGTACAGCGCGTAGTTCTGGAACACCATGGCGATGTCCCGGTCCTTGGGCGGCAGGTGCGTGACGTCGCGGTCACCGATGCGGATGGAACCGCCGTTCACGTCCTCCAGGCCGGCGAGCATGCGCAGCGAGGTGGACTTGCCGCAGCCGGAGGGCCCGACGAGGACGAGGAACTCGCCGTCCTCGATCTCGATCTCGAGCTGGTCGACGGCGGGCTTGTCGGAACCCGGGTAGAGCCGGGTCGCCTTGTCGAAAGTGACAGAAGCCATGGTGATGTGTCCCTTCACCGGCAGGAACGTGCCGGACGATCCGAGTAAAGGAAGGATTGAGGTCTAGTCCACCGGAGTGAACCTCGGGTGACGCTACCTGCCGGCACGCGATCTGTCAGCAGTCCGGGTCGGTGAGATTCCCGACCGCGGCGGGGTGGGGGTTGGTTACACTGCACTCGCTGCCTCCTTAGCTCAGCTGGCCAGAGCACCGCTCTTGTAAAGCGGGGGTCGTCGGTTCGAACCCGACAGGGGGCTCAAGACGAAGGGCCAGCTCACGGGGGGATTTCCCCGAGGCCGGCCCTTCGGCATGATCACGGCCGGCCGCTCACGTGCCTGAAGGCTCCGGATCGCCGGCCTTCCGGGCCTGGCGGATCATCTCTCCGAGCTTCCCCGCGATGTGCTGATCACGGCCGCTCGTCATGTGCTGGTAGATCAGCGCGGCCCGGGTCGTGCTGTGCCCCATCCGCGTCATGAGCTCCCGCGTGCTGGCCCCGGCGCTGGACGCCAGGGTGTTCCCGGTGTGGCGCAGGTCGTGGACGTGCACGTCCCCCGACACTCCGGCCTTCTTCCGGGCGGCGGTCCAGTCGTCCCGGAAGTTGCTGTGGTGATCGCGGCCAGCGTTCCGGCGAGGCACACGCGTGCGTGGCCGGTCGGCGCACCCGCCGTCGTGGCTGAGTGCCGTCGGCTGAGGTGCGAGCACCAAGATTCCCGGATCAGGTCAGTTCGAAGGCGTGAAGCCGACGGAGTGATCGAGGTGGAACGCGGAGCCCGGAACCGTCGGAGCCCAACCCTCACGCAAGGCAAGCCGAACAGCCGCAGCAACACCAGAGGGCAGTACTGGGTCAGCCTCGTGACCGATCCAGTTGCTCGGATGCGGCTGGTCGGTGGTGACCACAAGGGTCGTCCCCGCAGTGTCCGCATGCTCGACCGCGAATGTGCACGGCGACCAGGCCAAGCCCTGGGCATACGTCGGCCTGCCTCGCAGGCGCCAGCGGTAGGCCATGCCGTCGACGACGATCCGTCGTGATCCCTTGCGGACCAGCGCCATGACATCCCCTCCAAGAGCGACGATGCTGGCGAACTCGGCCCCGCCGTCCGTCTCAGTTTCCGTCTCATTCAACGCCGTTCGCGGCCGTTCAAACAGGACCGGAGGGCGGTAGACGCCCAGACGACCGGCCGCCCATGAGCGCAGGTGAACGCTCCCGTACGAGTCCTACCGCCCCACCAACACAGTTGAAAAGAGTGCTGCTCGCCGGGCCAGACGTGGCTACAAGTGGCGGGCGTCCGGGCTGAGGATGGCTGGATCTTCGGATCGCAGCCGGAACTTTGCATGGACGCCGAGGCTGTTGCGTGCGGCAACGTAGAACTCATCACGCTTCTCCTGAAACTCCCGGAACGCCCTCATCCAGTCGTCTGGCGTACCTGGGCGCATGTCTCGAACGAACTGTTCCAGTACCCAGGCCTGCCGCTGCAGCGATCTGGCTGCCGAGATGGATTCCGCGTCTCCCATAAGGAGCACGGCTTCGAACGCATAGCCACGCTCAAGCTCAGCTTCGGCCAAGAGCTCCAGGCCGGCCTCCCTGGCGAGTGGCTGAGGCAGGTCGAAGAGTCCCTTGCCTGCAGCCAGACGACCTGCCAGCGAGGTGAACCTCTTGACCGCGTCGGCAAACCGGAGATAGCACTCCAGGCGACGTTCGTCCCACCGTGTGGAAAGTTGGCGCCGCCACCGAGATCTCTCCATCAGGGCTCCACCGACGTACGACGCAACCGCGCCGACGAGCACACCGATCAAGGTGAACAATTGTCCTGACATTCCCCCACCTATCATGTATCTGTCAGGAGGAAACATACGGTCGGCGGCTCTGACGTGTAAGGGCCTCAGGCTGGTCTGAGAGCTGAACGGCCTCTCAGCGGACCCAGGATCAACGGCCGGATGCCACTACATCGCCGGAGCCCTCGGGCAGTTGCTGTACCGCAGCGAAGTACGGCAACCCCAGCAACCGGCAGCGCCCAGTACAGGCCCTCAGGGACTTCCGGGCGGCCTGTACGACCTCAAGTGACCGATCTCGCTGGAGCTATGGTTCAGAAGGCGACGTGCCACTTCCGTGCCATTAGCCGCGGGGAACCGCGGGAGATAGGGAGTAACCGCAGAGCGCTCTACGCCGTCCGGTGCACGGTCGAGGGCCGCCCGCCGTCGCTCCGTTGCGCAGGCCCGATGACCGTGAGTCCCACCTGCTCGGCAAGCCAGTGGGCGTACGGCTCTCTTCGTCGCTGACCGTCGATATCGACGCTGCGGACGTGGACGAGGACGGTGTGATCATCGGCGGGCTCGCCCGAGTAGCGGATGTCGAGCGCCGCGGCGAAAGCGTCCTCGATAGCGCCGACCGACCGGTCGAGCATCACCCGCTCCACCGGTAGCCGCCCCTCGAACGCGGCCGCCTCGGCGGGCAGGTCGGCCGCCGGGACCGGATCGGGGGTACGCATCGGGTTCGGCTCCAACGTCCCCTCAGGGATGGGTATTTGGGAGGCCCGCCACAGGTTGGACGACTAGGCTGGGCTGCATGGATGAGCGATGCATGCATGACTTGGTCGTCCAGCAGTGTGTGGACTGCGCCCCTGTCCCCGAGGGCTTGGTCAAGTTCGTCTATGTCACGGCCGGCGGTGCGGTCTTCCATCGTTCGTCGGCCTGCAAGGCTCTCGAAGAGGGGCAGGAGTACGCCCAGGCTCAGGGCCTGGAGACTCACCCACGCCGTCGTGTCGTCCTGGCCGAGGCCACGGGTGACGGCCGTGGCGCCTGTGCCTACTGCTTCTGGGACTACCAGCCCCGATGAGGATGCGTGCAGCCCTGCGAACGTAGGATCCGCGGATGTCTTCAGAGCAGCCCGGAGTCGTCTGGTCCCTTCAGGGGTACAGCAAGGCGGACGAGTTCCTGCGTACCGAGTTCCCCGTCACCCGTGAACAGGTCCTGCAGCTCCGTGAAGTGATCACGCCGGATGCGGACGATCCCTTGATGCTTCTCCACTACGACGTGCCCACCGGCGTGTGGCCGGCCGTGGACGCGGTCCTGCGGTGCGGTCCGCCCGACCCGGGGCTCGACTACCAGATCGGGGCGTACGCCTCCGAGTGATCCGGTCCGGTGGGGACGGGGCTCAGTGCCGTACGAACCGGAGGTCTTCCGGCCGCACTCGCTCGCGCGGTCCCGCCGAGCGCAGTACGACGTCCAGGACCCGCGCCGGGTCGGCGGCGTACGCGTGGGAGAACCACGCCATGTTGGCCTCCACCACGGCCCAGCGGTGGCCCGGGCGGTACGGGT
The DNA here is from genome assembly GCF_055563155.1 of Streptomyces sp. NPDC013317. NCBI lineage: Bacteria > Bacillati > Actinomycetota > Actinomycetes > Kitasatosporales > Streptomycetaceae > Streptomyces > Streptomyces sp. NPDC013317. The sequence continues at coordinate 248,798 of NZ_JBVHDX010000007.1, read as the reverse complement.
CGAGGAGCTGGCCGACGTCCACGACGACGGCGCTCGGGAGGGTGGGGCCTGCTGTGGCGACGAGGCGTTCCACGAACTCGGTGATCTCCGCGGCGACCGCCCCGTGCCTGTCGAGCGGACGGGGGTCGAGCCGGCCGAACACCGCGTACCGGCTGCCCGTGGCGATCCGCCCGTCCAGCAGGAACAGCCGGTACTCGGCGGCGAAGGTCACCACCTCGGAGAGCAGAACCGGCGTCGCCGGGTCCAGGCCGGCGGGCAGCCGGGAGCCGTCGGCGTAGACGTCCGGCGGGAAGGACTTGTCCCGGGGCGGCTTGACGAACGTCGGCCGTTCGATCGCCCAGGCATCCGCGACGGTCGCCGTACGGACCTCCCGCCCGGTGAACTCCTCCGGCAGCTCGGAGAGCCAGTCGTCCGCCGGTTCGAGCGGGGCGAACCCGAGCCGTGCGGCGAGCCGCGCCGCTGCCACCGGTCCGCCGTACCAGTACGCCGGTCCCGCCTCCGCGCCGGTCTCTCCCGCCGCGCCGATCTCCTCCGCCGTCAGGGTCGCCATCCCCCGCGCCGTCGCCTCGCCGGCCAGCAGCTCCATCGTCGACGTCCGCCGACCGGGCATGACAAGCACCACGTCAACGGCCCGAGAGGCGGTCGGCGATACGGGCGATGCGGGATGACGTCGCCGTGTGGGTGGTGGATTCCTGACGGTCCGCCGCGCGGTAGGCGGCGTACATCGCCTGGACTCCGAGCCAGCGCAGCGGTTCCGGTTCCCATTTGCGGACCTTGTGGCCGACCCAGGGGAGCCCGGTCAGGTCGGTGGGCCCCGACTGGCCGGAGTCCTGCTGGATGAGGTCGCGCAGGGTGCGGGCCGCGAGGTTGGCGGTGGCGACGCCGGATCCGACGTAGCCGCCCGCCCAGCCCAGGCCCGTGGAGCGGTCGAGGGTGACGGTGGCGCACCAGTCGCGGGGGACGCCGAGGACGCCCGACCAGGCGTGGTCGACGCCGATGCCCGCGAGGGAGGGGAAGAAGCGGACGAGGATGTCGCGGAGGGCCTCGATCGTCTGGGGCTGGGTGCGGCCGTCGTTGTCCGTCCTGGAGCCGTAGCGGTACGGGACGCCCCGGCCGCCGAGGGCGATGCGGCCGTCGGCGGTGCGCTGGGCGTACATGTAGGCGTGGGCCATGTCGCCGAGGGTCTCCCGGCCCTGCCAGCCGATGGCGTCCCACTGGGCGTCGGTGAGCGGCTCGGTGGCGATCATGGAGGAGTTCATGGGGAGCCAGGTGCGGCGCTGGCCCGTGAGGGAGGCGGTGAAGCCCTCGGTGCAGCGCAGGACGTACGGCGCGCGGACGGTGCCGTACGGGGTGACGGCGTGCTTGGGCTTGATCTCGGTGACCGGGGTCGACTCGTGGATCGTGACGCCGAGGGCCTCGACGGCGGCGGCCAGGCCCTTCACGAGCTTCACGGGGTGGAGTCGTGCGCCGTGCGGGGTCCAGGAGGAGCCGACGGCGCCGGTGACGCGGATGCGGTCCGCGGTCTCGCGGGCGCCGTAGAGCTCGCGTTCCTTCTCGCCGAAGGCGAACTCGACGGCGTGGAAGGCCTTGAGGCGGTTGAGCTGGGCGGGGGAGTGAGCGATCTCCAGGACGCCGCCGTGGTGGATGTCGGCGTCGATGTTCTCGGCGGCGCAGACCTCGACGACCTCGGTGACGGTGTCGTTCATCGCGTGCTGGAGGCGGACGGCGGCCTCGTGGCCGTGGAGCCTGGCGTAGCGGTCGCGGCCGGCGATGCCGTTGTAGAGCCAGCCGCCGTTGCGTCCGGAGGCGCCGTAGCCGCAGAACGCGGCTTCGAGGACGGTGATGTTGAGGAACGGGACGGCCTTCTTGAGGTAGTACGCCGTCCAGAGTCCGGTGTAGCCGCCGCCGACGATGCAGACGTCCGCGGTGGCGTCCCCGGGCAGGGGCTCGCGCGGCGCGGGGGTGCCTTCCTGCGCGTACCAGAACGAGATGCCGCCGTTGACCGTGCTGCTCCTGCTGACCATGGGCGGGAGGCTACTGGATGGTCGGGGGGCCTTCGACCCCTGGATCGGGGTCTTTCGGCGGGGTGGGCGGGGTGGGGGTGCCGCCTAGGTTCGAGGGTGCGGATTCCGTTGTTCCGAAAGGACCTTTTCATGCCCGTACGCAGGACTGTCCGTGCTGTCGTGGCGCTCGCGGCGGCGGGGGTGGTGGGGCTCGCGGCGGCGGGTTGTGCGGCGGCGCCGGTGGACGCTCCGGCGGTGTCGTTCTCGACCGCCGCGGCCGGGCTCACGACGGTGGTCGAGGGTCCGCGGATCCTCGTCGGGGATTCGTCGGCCGCGCACACCGCGACCGTGTTCCTCGACCCGCGCTGCAGCTACTGCGCCAGGTTCGAGGAGAGCGGGGGCGTGGCGCTCGCGGAGGCCGCGGCCGCGGGGAGGGTGCGGATCGCGTACGTCGTCGCGTCGTTCCTGGACGCGCGGAGCGGCGGGACGGCGTCGGCGCGGTCCGCGAAGGCGTTGCGGGCGTCGGTGGAGGCGGGGAGGTTCGCGGAGTTCCAGGCGGCGGTGTTCGCGAGCGGCGGGGCGGAGGATCCCCTGCGGGTGGCCGACGGGGTGGAGGGGCTGTGGGACGTGGAGGACGGCGAGGAGGCGCTCGATCCGGACCAAATGTCCATCGCGCGGACCCTGCTGGCGGCGGGGCGTTGACCGGTCGCAGGCAGGGCGCATGATTCGTACATGATTCGTACCGCCACACCTGCCGACGTCCCTGTGATCCACGCGATGGTCCGTGAACTCGCCGAGTACGAGAAGGCGCTGGACGAGGTCCGCGCGACCCCCGAGCAGCTCCACGAGGCGCTGTTCGGCCCGCGTCCCGCGGCCTTCGCGCACATCGCCGAGTCGGACGAGGGCGAGCCGGTGGGCTTCGCCCTGTGGTTCCTGAACTTCTCGACCTGGCGCGGGGTCCACGGCATCTATCTGGAGGACCTGTACGTCCGCCCGTCGAGCCGGGGCGGCGGCCATGGGAAGGCGCTGCTGGCGGAGTTGGCGCGGATCTGCGTGGAGCGGGGGTACGAGCGGCTGGAGTGGTCGGTCCTGAACTGGAACACGCCGTCGATCGACTTCTACGAGTCGCTGGGCGCGCGCCCGCAGGACGAGTGGACGGTGTACCGGCTGACGGACGAGGCCCTGCGCGGGCTGGGGACAGGGGCGTAGCGCCGCCGAGCGCGCCGGGGTGAGGGGGTGTCAGCGGGGCCGGTGAGGGGCACCGCTGACGGGGGCGGGGGTTCGGATGGGTTCGTTACGGGATCAGGACCACCTTGCCGATCGTGCCGCGGGTCTCCAGGGCGCGGTGGGCCGCCGCGGCCTCCTCGAGGGGGAAGCGGTGGATCGCCGGGCGGAGGGTGCCCGCGGTGGCGGCGGCGAGGGAGGCGAGTTCGAGGTTGCGGACGTCGCCGCCCGCCTTCTGGATCATGACGGGGCCGAGGACGGACTCCGACGTGATGCCGCGGGCGGCGAGTTCCTCGTCGGTGAAGGTGAGCGGTCCGCCGTCGTGGAGGCCCGCGGCGGACCAGCCGAAGACGACGTGCCGGCCCCCCTTGCCGAGGAGGTCGACGGCCGCGAGGCCGGTGGCGCCGCCGACGGAGTCGAAGACGACCGTGGCGGTCCTGCTACCGAGGAAGGCGCGGACCTGGTCCGGCCAGTCGGGGAGCTTGTAGTCGACCGCGAGGTCCGCGCCGTTCTCCTTCACCAGGGCCACCTTCTCCGGGCCGCCCGCGAGGCCGACGACCGTGGCGCCGGCGTTCTTCGCGTACTGGACGAGGAGGGTGCCGATGCCGCCGGCCGCGGCGGGGACGACGGCGATCGAGTCCGGGCCGAGTTCGGTGAACTGGAGGATGCCGAGCGTGGTGCGGCCCGTGCCGATCATCGCGACGGCCTCCGCCTCCCCGAGGTGGTCCGCGAGGGCGTGCAGCCGCCCGGCGTCCACGACGGCGCGTTCCGCGTAGCCGCCGGGGGCCATGCCGAGGTGGGCGACGACGCGCCTGCCCAGCCATGAGGGGTCGGTGCCCTCGCCGAGCGCCTCGACGGTGCCGGCGACCTCGCGGCCGGGGATCGTGGGCAGCTCGGCGGGGGCCGGGAAGGGGCCGGTCGCGCCGAGGCGCAGGGTCGTGTCGAGGAGGTGGACGCCGGCCGCGGCGACCGCGATCCGCACCTGTCCGGGGCCCGGGATCGGGTCCTCGACCTCTTCGTAGGTGAGGTTCTCCGCCGGGCCGAAGGCGTGGAGACGGATCGCGTGCATGATGACTCCCCGAAAGTGGTCGGTGTGTCGCGTGGTCGGTACGTCGTGACGGCCCCAGCTTTCAACCTCAAGCGGACTTGAGGTCAAGGCTCCGGCTCCTGAGCGCCAGCGACACCGCCTCCACCGCGCTCGTGAACGACACCTCCGACAGCACTCCCGGCGCCGCCACCTCGTCGCCGGCCAGGTACACGCCGTCGCCCCGGTCGATCGCCGGCCGGTCGCGCCAGGTCGTACCGGGCCGGTCGACCGCTCCCGTACGGCCCCCGGAGAGGGCCTCGCGGCGCCAGACCGTACGCTCGCGCCAGCCCGGGAACCCCAGGTCGAGCAGGCGCTCCGCGTGCGCGACGCCGTCGGCCTTGGACTCGCCCGGGGCGATGGGCAGCTGGGCCTGGATCAGCTGCTCGCCGGCCGGAGCGAGGGAGGGGTCCTGCGCGGTGAAGCGCTCGATCCAGCCGGGCGCGTCCAGGTCGGAGACGATGAACGGGTCGCCCTTGCGGCGGCGCAGCGCCAGATCGAACAGGACGGTGCGGCCGCTCTCCGCGCGAAGGGCCGGCTCGCCCAGGAGGCGGGCGGCGGCCGCCAGGGAGGTCGCGACGACGACCGGGCCGTCGCCGAGCGGCAGCGCGTCGAGCCGCGACGAGGTCTCGATCCGTACGCCCGCCTCCCGGGCGTACGCGGCCATCCGCTCGATGAGCCGCCCCCAGCCTCCCCGGATGTACTGCGCCTCCGGCGGCAGCGCGGCGGCGCGGTGCAGCCGCTCCTGGACGAAGCGGGCCGAGAGCGCGCCGGGGTCGTGGTGGAAGAGGGCGACCCCGCTGTACGCGGCGGCCTGACGGGCCGTCTCGGGGCCGGCGATCCGGGTGGCCCAGGTGAGGAAGTCGGTGTCGACGGGTGCCCGGTCGGCCGTGCGGAGCGTGTGGCGCAGGAAGCCGAGCGGCGGGGTGCGGCGCAGCGCGCCGTGGAGGTGGAAGCGGAAGCGGGCGGCTTCGAGGGGCGGGATCTGCGCGAGGGGGCCGATGAGGTCACGCTGCGCGAGCCAGGTCCAGTGGGGGCCCTTGCGGTAGAGCGCGTGCGGTCCTTCGTTGGTGCGGTACGGGCCGTCGGCGGTGCGGGCGCGGCCGCCGAGGGCGGCGTGGGCCTCGTGGAGGGTGACCGCGGCTCCGGACTCGGCGGCCGTGATGGCCGCGGTGAGTCCGGCGAACCCGCCGCCGACGACGGTGATGTGGTTCCGGGCGGTCCTGGGCCTGGTCGTGTCGTTCCGCTGCATCGCTCGCTCCCTCGTTCTCGCTGGTACGAGGGGGACGGGTGAGGGGGGTCGGGATGTGACATCGGGGCGTTGTCAGTGGCGTACGTCACGATGGGGTCATGGTGACGGGCAGGGCGAGTGGCGGTGGCGGCGGCAGGAAGAAGATCGCGGTGGTGCGGCGGGCGGAGGTCCGGCTGCCGCCGCTGGAGGCGTACGAAGGAGGGCTGGAGCCGGACGGGGACTACGACGGGGTCGCGTTCGAGGGGCGTGACCTGTCCGGGGAGAGCGGGTCGGGGGCGCGGTTCCTGGAGTGCGCGCTGCGGGAGTGCGCGCTGGACGAGACACGGCTGAACAGAGCGCGCCTGCTCGATTCCGTGCTGAGCGGGGTGCGCGGGGTCGGTACGGACCTGGCGGAGGCGTCGCTGCGGGATGTGGAGATCGTGGACGCGCGGCTCGGGGGGACGCAGCTGCACGGGGCGGTGCTCGAGCGGGTCCTCGTGCGGGGAGGGAAGATCGACTTCCTGAACCTGCGGACGGCGAGGCTGAAGGACGTCGTCTTCGAGGAGTGCGTGCTCGACGAGCCCGATTTCGCGGGCGCGGTGCTCGAACGGGTGGAGTTCCGGGGGTGCGTGCTGAAGGGGGCGGACTTCGGCGGGGCCCGGATGAAGGACGTGGACCTGCGGACGGTGGAGCGTCTGGAGGACGCGCGGGGGGTGGACGCGCTGGCGGGGGCGGTGATCAGTACGGCGCAGTTGCTGGACCTGGCGCCGGTGTTCGCCGCGCAGCTGGGGGTGCGGGTGGAGGACTGAGAGCGCGCCTCAGGGGACGCGGGGGAAGCGGGCCTGGAGGTCCCAGATCACGGGGTTGTCGCCGAGGCCCTCGTGCATGTCGGTGAGGTCGGCGACCAGGTCGTGCAGGAAGTCGCGGGCCTCGCGGCGCAGTTCGCGGTGGTTGAAGGTGAGGGGCGGCTCGTCGCCCGGCATCCAGTCGGCCTCCACGTCCACCCAGCCGAAGCGGCGCTCGAAGAGCATGCGGTCCGTGGACTCGGTGAAGTCGAGCTCGGCGTACTGGGGCTGCGAGGCCCGGCTGCCCCGGGGGTCGCGGTCCAGCCGCTCGACGATGTCGCAGAGGGCCCACGCGAAGTCGAGCACCGGCACCCATCCCCAGGCTGTGGACACCTCGCGGTCGGCCTTGGGGTCGGCGAGGTACACGTCCCCGCAGAACAGGTCGTGGCGCAGCGCGTGGACGTCCGCGCGGCGGTAGTCGGTCTGCGGGGGGTCGGGGAAGCGACGGGAGAGGGAGTAGCCGATGTCGAGCACGGGGACGATGGTCCCACGCGCGGCGGTACGGCCCCTACCGCGCGGGTGAGCGGGCCGTGCGGCCCGGGTGGGCGGGCCGTGCGGGGCGGGTGGGCCCGGGCGTACCGGCGGGGGCGCACTCCGCGGGGCGGCACCTGCCTGCCCGGGCCGGGCGGAGGCGTACTGCGGGCTGGCACCTGCCCGCCCGGGTGAGCGGGGGCGTACTGCGGGGGCTGGCACCTGCCTGCCCGGGCGGGCGGAGGCGTACTGCGGGGGCTGGCACCTGCCCGCCCGGGTGAGCGGGGGCGTACTGCGGGGGCTGGCACCTGCCTGCCCGGGCGGGCGGAGGCGTACTGCGGGGCGGCACTGCCCGCCCGGGTGAGCGGGGGCGTACTGCGGGGCGGCACTGCCCGCCCGGGTGAGCGGGGGCGTACTGCGCGGGCTGGCACCTGCCTGCCCGGGCGGGCGGAGGCGTACTGCGGGGCGGCACTGCCCGCCCGGGTGAGCGGGGGCGTACTGCGCGGGGCGGCACTGCCCGCCCGGGTGAGCGGGGGCCGGTCAGGCTCGCGACCTGGCGTGCAGGGTGCGGGCGAGCCTCGGGCCCAGCCGGCGCTTCAGTTCGCGCAGGGGCCGCAGGCCGTCGGCCACGCGGTCGAGGTGGTAGTAGAGCTGCGGCGGAATGTGCGGCAGCAGCGGCGAGTGGCGCTGGCCGAGGAGCGCGAACATCTGGGCCGGAGGGAGCCGCATGTAGCGGGGCAGGTTCTCGTACCACCGGGCGCTGTAGCGGGCCGCGCTCTGCGCCGAGAGGAGCTCGGCGCGCCGCCGGGCGCCGTACCGCGAGAGCGCCCCGTCCAGGTCCCCGCCGGCGCGCAGGGCGTCCGCCAGGGCGAGGGCGTCCTCCAGGGCGAGCGTGGTGCCCGCGCCGATCGAGTAGTGCGTGGTGTGGGCGGCGTCGCCTACGAGGACCAGGTTGTCTCGGTGCCAGACGCGGGTGGTGAGCGTGCGGAAGTTCAGCCACTGCGCCGCGCCGGCGTCCTGACCCCGGCCGATCAGCGGCTGCCCGTCGAGGAGGTCGTGGAACAGCTTCTCCAGCAGGTTCAGGCTGTCGGCCTCGCTCCTCGTGTCGAGCCCCAGACCCTTCCAGGTCTCCGGGGCGCACTCCACCACGCAGGTGGACTGCTCGCCGCTGAACCCGTAGGCGTAACACCAGATCCAGCCGTGCTCGGTCTCCTTGAACGCGAAGCTGAAGGAGTCGAAGACCTTCGTCGTGCCGAGCCAGATGTACGGGTTGCGGCCGGTGGCGACCTCGGCGCCGAAGTGGCCCGCGTACGCCTCGCGCAGGGCGCTGTTGACCCCGTCGGCCGCGACGACGAGGTCGGCGTCCGCCAGTTCGGGGGCGTCGGGGCCGCTGATCCCGTGCTCGAACTCGACCCGTACGCCGAGCGCCTCCGCCCGCTCGGCGAGGAGCGTGAGCATCCGGCGGCGGCCGATGCCGAAGCCCTCGTCGCCCCGGTGGACGGTCCGCTCGTCGCGGACGACGGCGACACCGTCGGTCCAGCGGACGGAGGCCTCGTCGACGGCGCGCGCCGACTCCGGGTCGCCCGCGCGCAGCTTGTCCAGGAGCCCGGCCCAGTAGGTCACGCCCCAGCCGTACGTGGAGCCCGCCGGGTTCCGTTCGTAGACGGTGATCTCGTGGGACGGGTCCTGCCGCTTCATCAGGATCGAGAAGTACAGGCCGGCGGGCCCACCGCCGACGCAGGCGATCTTCACGTGCGCTCCCACAACGAGACGAGACGAACTGACACTCTGCGATAGAAAGGCAACGCAGAGTAGCAGCGTCAGGGGAGCAGGCGCTGCTCCTTCGCCACGGCGACGGCACCCGCACGGGTGTCCACGCCGAGCTTCGCGTAGATCCGTCCGAGATGGGTCTTCACGGTCGCCTCGCTGATGAAGAGCGCGCGGGCGATCTCGCGGTTGCCGAGGCCGTGTGCGAGCTGGCCGAGGATGTCCCGTTCGCGGTCGGTCAGGGTCGGCCCGGCGGCGCCCCGCATCCGGTCCATGACGCGACTGGCGACCGGCGGGGAGAGGGTCGTACGGCCCTGGGCCGCGGAGTGGATCGCGGCGAACAGCTCCTCGGGGCGCTCGGCCTTCAGGAGGTAGCCGGTCGCGCCCGCCTCGATGGCGCGGGTGATGTCGGCGTCCGTGTCGTACGTGGTGAGGACCAGGACGTGCACGCCGACCGCCGACCCGGCGATCCGGCGGGTGGCCTCGACGCCGTCGATGCCGGGTCCGAGCTGGAGGTCCATCAGGACGACGTCGGGCCGCAGCTTGGCGGCCATCGCGACGGCCTCCTCGCCGCTGCCGGCCTCGCCGACGACCTCGATGTCGTCGGCGCTGCCGAGCAGGGCGAGCAGCCCGGCGCGGACGACGGCGTGGTCGTCGCAGAGCAGGATCCGTACGGTCACGGCCGACCTCCGGGTTCGTGGGTCGTCATCGGCCCGCCTCCAGGTTCGTGGGCAAGGGGATCGCGGCCGAGAGGACCGTGCCCTCGCCCGGGGTGGACTCCACCGTCAGCGTGCCGCCGAGCTGGCGTACCCGCGCCCGCATCGCGGGCAGGCCGTGGCCGCGCACCCCCGCGCCGCCGCGCACCCCCGCGCCGCCGCGCACCCCCGCGCCGCCGCGCACCGCGGAGGCGTCGAAGCCGCGCCCGTCGTCGGCGATGTCGAGGACGACCTGGTCGTCGAGGTACGTCAGGGTCAGCGCGGCGGAGGTGGCGCCCGCGTGCTCGCGGACGTTGGCGAGGGCGCCCTGCGCGATGCGCAGCAGCGCCGACTGGGCGCGCTCGGGCAGGTCCACCGGTGCCCCGTCGACCCGGAACGCGGCCGACTCCCGCCCGGCCAGCATCCGCAGCGCCTCCTCCAGGCCGCCGCCCTCGGCGAGGTCGGCCGGGGCCAGGTCGTGGACGAAGCGGCGGGCCTCGGCGAGATTGCGTTCGGCGATGGACTCGGCGGTACGGACATGGCGGCGCGCGGTCGACGGATCGCCGTCCCAGGTCCGCTCGGCCGCCTGGAGCAGCATCTGCTGGCTGGACAGGCCCTGCGCCAGGGTGTCGTGGATCTCCATCGACAGCCGCTGGCGTTCGGCGAGGGTGCCCTCACGACGTTCGGTCGCGGCCAGCTCGCGGCGGGTCCGGATCAGGTCGTCGATCAGCGCCCGCTGCCGCTCCGCCTGCCGCTGCGCGTGGACGAAGACGGCGGTGGCGATCGCCGCGACGGCCGGCGGGGCGACGATCAGGTTGGGGTCGAAGCCGTCGTCCGAGAGCTGGACCTGCGCGGTCACGACGAAGACGGTGAGGAGGGTGACGAGGACGAGGGCGGCCCGCGGGGGCAGCGTGCGCATGCCGGTGTAGAAGAGCGGCACCGCGCACCACGCGAAGCTCGGCGCGAGGACCACCAGGAGCATCCACACGGCCACGACCGTGAACAGCCAGGCGATCCGGCGCGGGGTGGGGCGGGTGCCGAGCACCGGGCCGAGGAGATACAGGGCGGCGAGCGCGCCGGAGAGGGCGACGATCCACGGGCTGCGGTCCTCCCAGGGGTGCCGCAGGAGGAAGCGGGCCAGGGACGCGCCGAGGAGGAGGAAGAAGGCGAGGTGCATGACCCGCGCGAGCCAGCGCGAGTCCGGGTCCGCGTCCGGGTCCTGCGCCGTCACACGTACTCCTCTGACCGGGGGAGAAACCTTCTGACCTGGGGATACGTATCCATACTGGCCCAGGAGGACCAGAGGGGCATCAACCGATCGGCTGACACCCCCGTCGTCCATCATGCGCGACGGCGGCATCCGGTCCGTGGACCGTACGGGCCGGGTTCCGGCCGGAGGATCGATGGCAGAGCAAACGAACGACCCGCCTCGAACCGGACCGACCACCGCCACAGCCCCAGGAGCCCGTCATGAAGAAGAAGATCGCCTTCGGTGCCGCCACCGTCGCCATCGCCGCCGCCGGCACGTTCGGCGCCGTCTCCGCGAACGCTTCCGCCCCGGCCGCCGCGCCCGCCGTCGCCGCCAAGGCCGACGCGTCGAACAAGAACCTCCAGCAGACCACGCACCTGACGATCGCCGCCGCCACCGAGGCCGCGCAGGCCACCCTGGACGCCGCCGAGGACGAGAACCAGCGGATCACGGTCGCCGTCGTGGACCGCAACGGCAACACCATCGTGACCCTGCGCGGCGACGGCGCCGGCCCGCAGTCGTACGAGTCGGCCGAGCGCAAGGCGTTCACCGCGGTCTCCTGGAACGCCCCCACCTCGGAGCTGGCCAAGCGCCTCGCCCAGGCCCCGAACCTGAAGGACATCCCCGGCACCCTGTTCCTCGGCGGCGGCGTCCCGGTGACCGCCAAGGGCGCGCCGATCGCCGGCATCGGTGTCGCCGGTGCGCCGAGCGGCGACCTCGACGAGAAGTTCGCGCAGGCGGGCCTCGCGTCGCTCTCGGAGTAACCCCGGGAAGGAACCGGCGCCCGCACGATCCCGGTGCCGCCCGGCCCCCCGCCGGGCGGCACCCGTCGCCGTACCCCGTCGGGCGGCACCGCAGCCGTACCCCTGCCTAAGATCGACTGGTGGACATACGGAGCAGAACCGGCCTGGCAGGAGCCCTCGCCGCGCTGCTCGTCCTCGGCGGCTGCACCGCGGCCGCGGACGGCGGCGTCGACGTGGGCGGGGTGAGCGGTACGCCCGGCGCGGCCGGGCTGCGCGACCCGTACTTCCCCAGGCTCGGCAACGGCGGCTACGACGTCACCCACTACGCGCTCGACCTCCGCTACGAGCCCCGGCAGGGCCGGCTCGACGCAACGGCCATGATCACGGCCCGTGCCACGCAGGACCTCAGCGCCTTCAACCTCGACCTCGCCGGTCTCTCCGTCACGTCGGCCTCCGTGGACGACGTCCCGGCCGCGGTCAACCGGGCCGGGAACGAGCTGACGCTCCGGCCCCGCGACGACATCGACAAGGGCGACGTGTTCCGCGCGAAGGTCACGTACGCCGGCGTACCCCGGACGATCACGGACCCGGACGGCTCGCAGGAGGGCTGGCTGCGGACCGCGGACGGGGCGCTCGCGCTCGGTCAGCCGACCGGCTCCATGGCGTGGTTCCCCGGCAACCACCACCCCTCCGACAAGGCGACGTACGACATCACGCTCACCGTCCCGGCCGGGACGCAGGCGATCTCCAACGGTGTGCGGACCTCGGAGCGCACCGCGAACGGCCGGACGACGTCCGTCTGGCACGTCGCCGAGCCGATGGCCAGCTATCTCGCGACCGTCGGCGTGGGCCGGTACGTGACGAAGGCCTCGGCGACCCCGTCCGGGCTGCCCGTCCTGACCGCCGCGGACCCGACCGTCGCCGCGAAGAGCGCGCCGCTGCTGGACCGTATCCCCGAGGTCGTCGCCTGGCAGGAGGAGAACTTCGGCCCGTACCCCTTCTCCGCCACGGGCGCGATCGTCGAACGGACCGCGGACGCGGGCTACGCGCTGGAGACCCAGACCCGGCCGGTCTTCCCGCAGGACGCCTTCACACCGGAGATCCTCGCCCACGAGCTGGCGCACCAGTGGTACGGCAACTCGGTCACGCCCGCGACCTGGCAGGACATCTGGCTCAGCGAGGGCTTCGCGGTGTACGCGGAGTGGCTGTACGCGGAGGACTTCGAGGACACCCCGGCGCAGCGCAGCTTCGAGTCGGCGTTCCCCGTGGACGCCAACTGGGCCTTCCCGCCGGCCGAGCCGCCCGCGGCGGAGAACCTCTTCGACCCGCCGGTGTACCAGCGGGGCGCGATGGTGGTGCACAAGGTCCGGCAGGCGGTCGGTGACGAGAAGTTCTTCGAGATCCTCGCGGGCTGGCCCGCCGCCCACCGCCATGGCACCGCCTCCACCGCCGACTTCACGGCCTATGTGGAGGACGTGGCCGGCCGGGATCTCGACGACGAGGTGTGGGACGTGTGGCTGTACGGGAAGGGCCGGCCGGCCACGCCGTGACGGCGGCCCCCGGGCCGGTCCGTACACCCCCGGCAGACCGGACCCGTCAGCCCTGCCCCTCGGTGTTGAGGCGGGCGGCCTGGCGTGTCAGGTAGTCGCGTTCGGCGAGGTTGGGGGCCCTGCGGGCCGCGTCGGCGTACAGCCGTGCCGCCGTCGCCCCGTCCCCGTCCCGCTCGTGCAGGTAGGCGGCGACCGCCGTGTGGCGCGGCAGGGAGTCGTCCAGTGCGGCGAGCGCCGCCAGGCCCGCGCGCGGGCCGTCGGCCTCGCCGACCGCCACCGCGCGGTTGAGCCGGACCACCGGACTGTCGGTCAGCCGCGCGAGCTCGTCGTACCACTCGACGATCTGCACCCAGTCGGTCTCCTCGGCGGTCGGCGCGTCCGCGTGGAGCGCCGCGATGGCGGCCTGGGCCTGGAACTCGCCGAGCCGGTCGCGGGCGAGGGCCGCCTGCAGGATCCGTACCCCCTCGGCGATCGCCCGGGTGTCCCATCGGCCGCGGTCCTGCTCGGCGAGCGGGACCAGGCTGCCGTCCGGTGCGGTCCGGGAGGCGCGCCGGGCGTGGTGGAGGAGCATCAGGGCGAGCAGCCCCGCCACTTCGGGATGGTCGATCACGGCCGCGAGCTGCCGGGTGAGCCGGACGGCCTCGGCGGCGAGGTCGACGTCTCCCGAGTAGCCCTCGTTGAAGACCAGGTAGAGGACGCGCAGCACGGTGGCGACGTCGCCGGGCTGGTCGAACCGCACCCCGGAGACGGTGCGCTTGGCCCGGCTGATCCGCTGCGCCATCGTCGCCTCCGGCACCAGGTAGGCGTGGGCGATCTGGCGGGTGGTCAGCCCGCCGACGGCGCGCAGGGTGAGCGCGACCGCGGACGAGGGCGTCAGCGACGGGTGGGCGCACAGGAAGTAGAGCTGGAGCGTGTCGTCCACCGCGGGTGCGGGGCCGGGCGGCGGCTCCTCGTCGACGCGGTCCTCGCGGCGGCGGCGGGCCGTGTCGGCCCGGGTCGCGTCGAGGAACTTGCGCCAGGCCACGGTGACCAGCCAGCCCTTGGGGTCCCGGGGAGGATCTGCCGGCCAGACGCGGACGGCCTCGACCAGGGCGTCCTGGACGGCGTCCTCGGCCGCCGCGAAGTCGGCTCCGCGGCGGACGAGGATCGCGAGGACGCCCGGTGTGAGGCTCCGGAGCTGTGCCTCGTCCATCGGTGAGGTCAGTCGGTGACGGTGGGCCGCACACCGTAGAACGGGCGCAGTTCCAGCCACTCGTGGATCGGCTTGCCGCCCGCCCCGGGGGCGGCCGACAGCTCCCCGGCCAGTTCGACGGCGCGGTCGTAGCTGTCGACGTCGATGATCATCCAGCCGGCGATGAGGTCCTTGGTCTCGGCGAAGGGGCCGTCGGTGACCGGCGGGCGCCCCTCACCGTCGTACCGGACCCACGCACCCTCGGGCGCGAGCGCCTGACCGTCGACGAACTCGCCGGACTTCTCCAGCCGGTCCGCGAAGTCCTGCATGTACTGCATGTGCGCCGAGATCTCCTCCGGCGTCCACCGGTCCATGGGGACGTCGTTCACCGCCGCCGGGGCGCCACGGTAGTGCTTGAGCAGCAGGTACTTGGCCATGATGGTTCTCCTCGGTGCTGATGCGACCCATTGTGGTCACGTTCACTTCGGGGACGGAGCCGGTTGCGCGTTCTCGACATCACCGCCGGACTTTTTCTCCGCGAGTCTCTTACGGAGGACGACGCAGGGCCGGGCGCGGGCGCGGTCGGGCCGGCGCGCGGTCTCCTCGTAGCCGAGGGCGGTCCAGAACGCGAGGGCCTTCGCGTTGTCCTCCAGGACCGCGAGCCTGAGTCCCGTACGGCCCGCGGCGCGGAAGCGGTCCTCGACGGCGGTGGCGAGCCGGCGGCCGTGACCGGTGCGGTGGGCGCCGCCCTCGATCATGAGCAGGCCGAGCCAGGGGTCGGGGTCGGCGGGGTCGGGGTGGTGGGCGAGCGTGACGGCGATCCCGACGAGCCGGCCCTCGGAGCGGGCCAGCAGCACCTCGGTGCCGGGCTGCGCGAACTCGTCGGCGAGGGCGGCGGCGACCTGTTCGGTCCGGATGTCGTCGGGGTCGGGGAAGTCGCCGGTGAGTTCGTGGAACGCCCGGTTCGAGGCGTACAGCACGGTGAGTTCGGTGAGCAGCGGGCCGGGGAGGGCGTGGGCCTCGGCCGGGGTGAGCGGTTCGACGATCACGCGGGCAAGGGTAGAGCCCCGGCGCGGTGGTCGCGCCGGGGCTCTCCCGGGGGACGGCTTCGGCCGCCTGTGCGGCTGCCTGTATGGCCGCCTGGCCGTGCGGCTGCCGGGCTGTGCGGTGGGCCCTGCCTGTGTGGGTGGGCCCTGCCTGTGTGGCTGAAGCCGTCCTACCGCCGTACGTACGTCAGAGGTTGACGCCGAAGTCGCGGGCGATGCCCTCGAGGCCCGAGGCGTAACCCTGGCCGACCGCGCGGAACTTCCACTCCTGTCCGTTGCGGTACAGCTCGCCGAAGACCATCGCGGTCTCGACGGCGGCGTCCTCGGAGAGGTCGTAGCGGGCGATCTCGGCGCCGCCGGCCTGGTTGATGATGCGGATGTACGCGTTCCGGACCTGGCCGAAGTTCTGCGTGCGGTTGACCGCGTCGTAGATGGAGACCGGGAAGACGATCTTGTCCACGTTCGGGGGCAGCGCGGCGAGGTTCACGTTGATCTGCTCGTCGTCGCCGCCGCCCTCGCCGGTGCGGTTGTCACCGGTGTGGACGATGGTCTGGTCCGGCGTGGACTTGTTGTTGAAGAAGACGAAGTGCGCGTCGGAGGCGACCTTGCCGGCGGCGTCGACGCCGATGGCCGAGGCGTCGAGGTCGAAGTCCGTGCCGGTGGTCGTGCGGACGTCCCAGCCGAGGCCCACGGTGACGGCGGTCAGGCCCGGAGCCTCCTTCGTCAGGGAGACATTGCCGCCCTTGGACAGGCTTACAGCCATGGGATGTGCCTTTCTTCGTGACCTTCGTGATGTCGTCACACGGGATAACGCGGACGGTGCCCCGCCGGTTCCACGGTCCAGGACCGGTGTCGCCGCGGTGCGAAAACAGGATGACGTGCGGGAGCCCGTCCGGGGAACATGGATGACATGTCCGGTCCCTATCTGATCCGCGGCTCCGTCTCGCTGCCCGAGGCCGAGCTCATGTGGCGTTTCTCGCGGTCGTCGGGGCCGGGCGGGCAGCACGTCAACACCAGTGACTCGCAGGTGGAGCTCCGTTTCGACCTGGCGTCGACGGAGGCGCTGCCCGAGGTCTGGAAGGCACGCGCCCTCGAACGGCTGGCCTCGCGGCTGGTCGGCGGGGTCGTGACGGTCCGCGCGTCGGAGCACCGCTCGCAGTGGCGCAACCGCGAGACGGCGGCGGTGCGTCTCGCCGCGCTCCTCGCGGAGGCGACGGCCCCGCCGCCGAAGCCGCGCCGGGCGACGAAGATCCCGCGGGGGATCAACGAGCGCCGGCTGAGGGTGAAGAAGCAGCGCTCGGAGACGAAACGGGGCCGCCAGGGCCGCGACTGGGGCTGACGGGCGAGTGGGGCCGACCCGCGAATGGGGCCGGCACGTGGGCGAACCCTGTGCCGCGCCTGTGCCGCGTCCTCGGCGGCTCAGGCCAGGTGCCGGTACTTGCCCCGGAAGTACGTCAGCGGGGAGTCCTGCGTCGCGCTCGGCACCGAGGACGTCAGGACGCGGGCCACCACCAGGGTGTGATCGCCCGCCACCACGCGGTTCTCCGTACGGCATTCGAGCGTCGCCAGCGCGCCGGTCACCAGGGGCGCGCCGCTCTCCTCGCCCCGGGTGCACGGGATGTCCGCGAAGAGGAGACGGTCGCTCACCCGGCCCTTCATCGCGAAACGGCCGGCGACGTGGCGCTGGTTCTCCGCGAGTACCGAGACCGCCCAGACGGGGACCTCCGTCAGCAGGTCGTCCATGCGGGAGCCGTTGCGCAGGCTCACCATGACCAGCGGCGGGTCCAGGGAGACCGACATGAACGCGGTCGCGGTCATCCCGACGTCCTCGCCGCGCGGCCCGTCGTCCGGGTCGTGGGCCGTCACCAGGACCACGCCCGCCGCGAGGCGGGACATCGCCGCCCGGAACTCGTCGTTGCTCACCCCCTCAGCATGAGGGATCGCCAGATCCGAGGTGGGGGGCGAGGTGAGGGTCGTCGTCAGCACATCCGCACGCTAGCTCCGCCCCGCGGACCGCGACATCGGGCCCCGGGACCAGACCGGGCACCCCCGCCGGTCCTAGGACCTCGGTCCCGGAAGCGGTGACACGTGAAGCCCCTGCTGGTCGCCCGCCGTTCACTTTGCGTTCAGGAAGGGTGGGGGTCGGTTACGGGTACCCCCTGGCACGCTTCATCACGTCTTGTGACTTGAGTCACAGAGCGCAGTATTTGTTGACCCTGTGTACCGGGTGCACAGCTCGCTGTGATTCAGTGGCGGAGACAGTGCAGTACGAGAGCCGATGAGAACCCTGGAGTTGCTGTCGAGGTCTCGGGGAGAGCGAGCGATGGAGACCGAGTCGGAGCCGTACGTCCGTCTTGCGACCCTGCGGCAGCTGCATCAGGTCGTGGCCGACCTCAATACAGCCCGCAGTCTGGCGGACACCCTGCAGACCGTCGCCGACGGCATCGTCGCGGGCCTCAACTATGAGCTGGCCTGCGTCAACCTCGTACGCCCCGACGGTGATCTCGTCGTCGCCGCCTTCGCCGGCAGTCCCGCGGCCGAAGCACTGATCACCGGCCGTGTCGGCTCCCGCTCGTCCTGGGAACGCCGTCTCTCCATGGGTGTCGCCTGGGGTGACCTGCGGTTCATACCGCACACCGAGGGCTGGGTCCTCATCGAGGACGACGTCCCCCAGTGGCACACCGAAGGCCCCGCCCCGCGCTTCGAGGACGAGTGGCATCCGCACGACCGCCTCTACGCCCCGATGTACTCCTCCGGCTCCGGACGCGAGCTTCTCGGTGTCATCTCCGTCGACCGGCCCCGCAACGGCAGGCACCCCGGCCCCTGGGGCCAGGAGGCCCTGCAGATGTACGCCTCGCAGTCCGCGATTGCGATCAGCAACGCCCGGCTGCGAGCAAACATGCAGCGCGCCCTGGTCCGTCTGGAGCGCGAGCAGCAGGCCCTGCGCGCCAGTGAAGAGTCGTTCCGCCAGGCCTTCGAGTACGCGCCCTCCGGCATGGCCATCGCGGAGATGGGCGGCGACCAGCACGGCCGGCTGCTGCGCACCAACGACGCCCTCTGCCGGCTCCTCGGCCGGCCCGCCTCCGTGATGCGCCGCTACTCCTTCGCCGACCTCGTCCACCCCGAGGACATCGGGACCCTGCTGCGCACCTCCGCGGAGGGCGGCCGCGCCGAGCTGCGGCTCGGCCGCCGCGACGGGACGTACGTCTGGGTCTCCCTCCGTAACTCGGTCGTCGCCGACACCGCCGACGGGCCCCGCTTCCTCCTCACCCACGTCGAGGACATCGAGGAGCGCAAGCGCCACGAGCTGCAGCTCGCCCACCGCGCCTCCCACGATGCGCTCACCGGCCTGCCCAACAGCGCCGAGCTGCGCTCCCGGCTCAGCGCCCGGCTCTGCGAGCGCCCGCACGCCACCCCAGAGACCGACTACGACGCCCCGTACGGGCACGAGCACGGCTTCGGCTTCGACGCCGGGCCCGGCGCCGGCGGGCCGTACGACCACCACGTCCACTCCGTCGCGCCCGCCGGCGGGGAGATCGACGACGGCACGAAGGGGCTCGCGGTGCTCTTCTGCGACCTCGACGGCTTCAAGTCGATCAACGACCGGTTCGGGCACCACACCGGCGACGCGGTCCTCATCGAGGTCGCCCGGCGGCTCACCACCGGCGTACGGGACGGGGACACGGTCGCCCGTCTCGGAGGTGACGAGTTCGTCGTCCTCGCCGACGGCCTGGGCGCCGCCGACGCCGCGGACCTCGCCGTAAGGCTCCGAAACGCGATCATTCCGCCGATCCGGGTGGACGGCCGGGCGGTCCGGGTCGGGGCGAGTTTCGGCATCGGCTGGGCCGAGTGCGGCATGACCGTCGAAGAGGTCCTGAACTCCGCCGACCAGCGGATGTACATCGAGAAGCGGTCGCGCGCCAAGGTCCACCGGCGCGCCGGATAGCCGCCCACGGCACCCCTCCTTGTCAAGGACCGGATCGTCGACTTCCCCGTTCGGGGTAGGCTCGGCCGGTCGGCGACGGCTGGCGAGCATGGGATAGGAGTGACCGGATGGCTGCCGGTAACGACGGCGCGAACACGCCCGAGAACGACGATCCGTTCGGCTACCTGTACGCGGACGGCCAGGCGGCGGGCGCCCAGCCCCCGGGTCAGGGCGGTGGCTACGGCTACCCCGGACCGGCCGCGCAGCCGGGTGTCCCGCGAACCTCGTACAACCAGGTCAGAACGGTCGGCGAGCGCCAGTACGGCGGCCAGCAGCAGTACGGTCCGCCGCCTGGGCAGGTTCCGCAGCAGCCGGGGTACGGACAGCCGCATCCGCAGTACGCGGCACCCGAGACGTACCCGGGCAACCAGCAGACCCGGCAGTCGCCGATCCCGTCCCAGCGCGGCGGTGGCGGCGGCCGCGGCCCCAACACGCGCGGCCTGCTGGTCGGCGCGATCGCGGTCGTCGCGGTCGTCGTGATCGGAATCACGGCCGCCATCATCACCAACAAGGGCGGCGAGGAGACCGACGGCGGCACCGCGGGCGGCAAGCCGACCGGCGGTTCCTCGGAGGTCACCGAGAGCCCGAGCGCCGAGCCCAGCCCCGACGACTCCCCGGCGGCGCTGCCGCAGCAGGACGCGGCGGTCCTCCAGCTCGGCGGCAGCGCGCACCTCGAGAAGACCATCAAGGGCGCGAAGGGTGCGGGCGGCACCTACGTGGCCGGATTCAACAGCGTCGGTGCGTCCGCGACCTGGAAGACCGAGGTCCCCGAGGCCGGTACGTACAAGATGGAGGTCCGGTACGCGGTCCCCGCGAAGGACGCCAACGCCACCGTGACCGTCAACGACAAGGCGAACACGAACCCGATGAACCTGAAGAACTTCATCGGTTCGTCGGACCCGAACCTGGAGAAGAACTGGCAGACCACCTGGTCGCAGGTCTCGCTCCAGAAGGGCCAGAACACGATCAAGCTCTCCTGCGAGCAGGGGAACCAGTGCGACGTGATCCTCGACTGGGTGAAGATCAGCAACCTCTGAGCCGGCCGGCTCATGGGAGAGGCCCCGCGAGAACCGACCGGTTCTCGCGGGGCCTCTCGCTGCGTTACGCGGCCGCCGGCTGTTCGGTGACCGTCACGCGCGGCAGCAGGTCCTCGTACGCGCCGCGGTCGAACTCGCCCGCCACCGGGGAGAGGACCGTCGCCGCCGAGAGGGCGACCGCCTGGGTGAGGCGGTCCGGCCAGGGGAGGCGGTCGACCAGGCCGGCGAGGAGGCCCGCGACGGCCGAGTCTCCGGCGCCCGTCGGGTTGCCCTTCACCGCGGCCGGCGGGGACGCGTGCCAGAGGCCGTCGGGGGTCGCGGCCAGCATGCCCTGGGGGCCCAGCGAGGAGACGACCGCGTGCGCGCCGCGGCGGCGGGCGTCGCGGGTGGCGCGGTGCGGTTCGCGCGAGCCGGTGAGCTGGGCCAGCTCGTCGGCGTTCGGCTTGACCACGTCGGGGCGGGCCGCGATGCCGCGCCGCAGGGGCTCGCCGCTGGTGTCGAGGAGGACGGGGACGCCGGCGGTGCGGGCGAGCCTGATCAGCTCGGCGTACGCGCCGACGTGGATGCCGGGCGGGAGGCTGCCGCAGAGGGCCACCGCGGAGGCGCCGGCGAGGAGGCCGGTGTAACGGGCCGTGAGGGTCGTCCACTCGGCGGGGGTGATGGCCGGGCCCGGCTCGTTCAGCTGGGTGGTGTCGCCGGTCGTGGTGTCGGCGATCGCGACGGTGCGGCGGGTGTGTCCCGCGATCGGGACCAGCTCGTCGCGGACCGGGGTCGCCGCCAGGTGCCCGCGCAGGATCTCGCCGGTGGAGCCGCCCGCGAAGCCGGTCACGACCGCCTCGTGGCCGAGGGCCGCGAGGACGCGGGCGACGTTGAGGCCCTTGCCGCCGGGGCGTTCGATCACCTGCGTCACGCGGTGGGAGGCGTGCGGGGTGAGGGCGGGGACGCGGTACGTGAGGTCGAGCGCCGTGTTGAGGGTGACCGTGAGAATCACCTGCCGTACCCCCGTAGCCCGTCGAAAGTTCCTGGAACAGCCGTAGAACGCGCCACGATCATGCCAAAAGGAAGGCGGTTGGCCCAGTCCCCGGACCAACCGCCGTACCGCTGATGGGGCGATATCACGCCAGGTCGGGCTCAACCACCCAAGCGCCCTTGCGCATCACGCCCTTGACGTCGAAGGCCGCGTCGAGGACGACGAGGTCGGCGTCCTTACCGGGTTCGAGCGAGCCGACCCGGTCGTCGATGCCGAGCACCCGGGCCGGGTTGGCGGAGATGGCCTGGACGACGGACTCGACGGGCAGCCCGTCGACGGTCGCGGCCCGCTTGAACGCGCGGTCCAGGGTGAGGGTCGAGCCCGCGATGGAGCCGCCCTCGACGAGCCGCGCGACGCCCTCCTTCACCTCCACGGCCAGGGGGCCGAGCGAGTAGAGCCCGTCGCCGAAGCCCGCCGCGTCCATGGCGTCCGTGATGAACGCGACCCGCCGCGGCCCGGCGTGATGGAACGCCAGCTCCAGGGCGGCCGGGTGCAGATGGGTGCCGTCGTTGATCAGCTCGACCGTGATCCGCTCGTCCTCCAGGAGCGCGGCGATCGGGCCGGGGGCGCGGTGGCCGAGGGTGGGCATCGCGTTGTAGAGGTGGGTCGCCACGGTGGCGCCCGCGTCGATGGCCTCGACGGTCTGCTCGTACGTCGCGTCGGTGTGGCCGATCGCGGCGACCACGCCGTGCTCGGCGAGCAGGCGTACGGAGTCGATGCCGCCGGGCAGTTCGGTGGCGAGGGTGACCATCCTGGCCTGGCCGCGGGCGGCGTCGATGAGCTTGCGGACGTCGGCCGGGTCGGGGTCGCGCAGCAGCGTCTCGTCGTGCGCGCCCTTGCGGCAGGGCGCGATGAACGGGCCCTCGAAGTGGATGCCCGCGATCTCGCCCTGTTCGGCGAGTTCGGAGAGCAGCCCGGCGCGGGTGCTCAGGAAGTCCATCTCGCCGGTCACGAAGGAGGCGACGACGGTGGTGGTGCCGTGCAGCCGGTGGGTGTGGACGCCGGTGAGGATCTGGTCCACGGTGCCGGAGGTGAACGAGGCGCCGCCGCCGCCGTGGTTGTGCATGTCGACGAAGCCGGGGACGACCCAATGGCCGGTGAGGTCGATCGCGGGCGCGTCGGCGGGCGCGGCGCCCGCGATGCGACCGCCGTCGACGATCACCCGTCCGTTCTCGACGATGCCGGTCGGCAGCACCACACGGGCACCGGCGAGAACTGTGGAAACGGCCATCAGGCGGATACCTCCGAGTCGAGGGAGAGAAGATCCCAGGCGAGGAGGCCCGCGCCCAGGCATCCGGCGGTGTCCCCGAGGGCCGCGGGGACGACGGCGGGCAGTTTCTGGAACGTGACGCGTTCCTCCACGGCGGCCCTCAGTGGTGTGAACAAGGTTTCCCCGGCCTCGGCGAGACCGCCACCGATGATGAGCGTGCGGGGGTCCAGGAGGGTGAGCGCGGTGACCAGGCCGTCGGCGAGCGCGTCGACGGCGTCCTGCCAGACCTGTACGGCCCTGGCGTCACCGGACTCGACGGCCTTGGCGCAGTCGGCGGCGTCGGCGTCCGGGTCGCCGGAGGCGGCGGCCCAGGCGAGGGAGACGGCGGAGGCGGAGGCGTACCGCTCCAGGCAGCCGCGCTGGCCGCAGCCGCACTCGGTGCCGCCGGGGCGGACGACGATGTGGCCGATCTCGCCTGCGTAGCCGTGGGCGCCTGCCTCGATGACACCGCCGATGCCGATGGCGCCGGCGATCCCGGTGCCGAGCGGTACGAAGAGGAAGCGGTCGGCGCCGTTCCCGGCGCCGATCCGGCCCTCGGCGAGGCCGCCGGTGCGGACGTCGTGGCCGAGTGCGACCGGGATGCCGTCGAGGCGCTCGCTGAGCTGGGCGCGCATCGGGACGTCGCGCCAGCCGAGGTTGGAGGCGTAGACGGCGATGCCGTTCTCGGCGTCGACGATGCCGGGGACGGCGACTCCGGCGGCCGCGGCGGGCTCGCCGTACCGCTCCAGTCCGTAGGCGCGCAGCTCGGCGGCGAAGTCGAGGATCGTCTCGACGACGGCCTCGGGGCCGCGCTCGCGCCCGGTGGCGCGCCGTGCCTCGTGGAGCAGGGTGCCGTCCGCGCCGACGAGGGCGGCCTTCATGCCGGTGCCGCCCACATCGAGGGCGATGACGTGTCTCACGGGAACAGTCTCGCGCGTGCGGGGCCGAAAGGTCTAGTCCACTGGCCGATATTGTTGCGCACGGATACAAATCCGGGTGACGGCCGCCCGGGCGCGGCTTCACAAGGTCTCCACCGGATCCCGAAGGCCTACCCAAGTGGTGTAGACCTTATGCTTCCTCTTCTGTGAAAATCACAGCTCAACGACGAGCATGAGGGTGGGGCGACGCTGTGCAGCGGCGATTTCTTGGACTGACCGCGACGTTCGCCGCGCTGGGCATGACCGCGGGACTCTCCGGCTGCGGTCTCACCGGTGGCGACTCCGGCGACGTGACCCTGAAGCTGGTCGCGGCCGACTACGACCTGACCGGTGGCGACACCACCAAGAAGTACTGGGAACAGCTCACCACCGCCTACGAGGCGGAGCACCCCGGCGTCCAGGTCGAGGTCCAGATCGAGTCCTGGAACGACGTCGACCGGAAGGTCGCCGAGATGGTCAAGGCGGGCCAGGCCCCCGACATCGCCCAGATCGGCGCCTACGCCGACTACGCGGCGGCCGACGAGCTCTACTCCGCCGACGAGCTGCTCTCCATACCCGTCCAGGCCAACTTCCAGGCCCCCCTCGCCTCCGCCGGCGAGCACAAGCGCACCCAGTACGGCCTGCCCTTCGTCGCCTCCACCCGGCTGCTCTTCTACAACGAGGACCTCTTCGAGCGGGCCGGCATCAGCAAGCCGCCGGCCACCTGGGACGAGCTGGCCGCCGCCGCGCAGAAGCTCAAGGCCAAGGACGTCACCTACCCCTTCGCGCTGCCGCTCGGCCCGGAGGAGGCGCAGGCCGAGACGATGATGTGGCTGCTCAGCGGCGGCGACGGCTACACCGACGGCACCGACCGCTACCGGATCGACTCCGAGCAGAACGTCGAGACCTTCGACTGGCTGAAGTCGAACCTGGTCCAGAAGAAGCTCACCGGACCCGTCGCCCCCGGCAAGCTCAACCGCAAGGACGCCTTCGCCGCCTTCTCGCGCGGTGAGGTCGGCATGCTCAACGGCCACCCCTCGCTCATGCAGGAGGCCGAGAAGAAGGGCGTCAAGGTCGGCAAGGTCGCGCTGCCCGGCGTGAACGGCAGGTCCAAGGCGTCCATGGGCGTCGCCGACTGGATCATGGGCTTCAAGCAGAACGGACACCGCGAGGAGATCGGGGACTTCCTCGACTTCGTCTTCAGCGACGAGAACGTGCTGAAGTTCGCGGGCGACAACGACCTGCTGCCGGTGACGGTCAGCGCGTTCTCCCGGATGGAGAGCGACGAGGAGCACGCGAGCCTGCGCGAGTTCCTCACGGAGCTGCCGAACTCGCAGCTCCCGCCGGTCGGCAAGACGTCCTGGGCCCAGGTCAGCGACCTCGTCAAGCAGAACATCGGCAGGGCCGTCACCCCGGGTGCGAAGCCCTCGGACGTGCTGGGCGAGATCGCACGAGCGGCGACGGCGGCCGAGGGCGCGGAGTAATAGGTTGTTCGTATGACCGACACGAGCGACTCCGGACCCGTCGACGAGCGGCTCGGCGACGGGGCCCGTGACGCGGAAGCGGGCCACGCGGGAGCCGGTGACGCGGGAGCCGGTGACGCGGGAGCGGGCGAGGCGGAAGCGGGTCCCGGTGACACCGGGCTCCGGGAGCGGGAGCGCGCCGTGCTCGCCGTCGAGCGCCGCTCCTGGCCCGGCCCCGGTGCCAAGGAGCGCGCCGTCCGCGAGCAGCTCGGCCTCTCCGCGACCCGCTACTACCAGCTCCTCAACGCCCTCCTCGACGACCCGCGCGCCCTCCGGCACGACCCGGTGACCGTCAACCGGCTGCGCCGGGTCCGTGCCGAGAAGGAGCAGCGCCGGTGAGCCGGCGTCGGTAGGGTCGTCGTATGGTCAGCAGCCTTCCGCACCCGACCACGTCCGCAGGCCGCGACGGTCTGGCCGCGCTTCTCGCGCGGCCGGAGAAGGCCGTCGTCGCCCTCGACTTCGACGGGACGCTCGCCGAGATCGTCCCCGACCCCGAACAGGCCCGTGCCCACCCCGGCGCCGTCCCCGCGCTCGCCGCCCTCGCCCCGCGGATCGCCTCGGTGGCGGTGGTGACCGGCCGTCCCGCGGGCGTGGCGGTACGGTACGGCGGCTTCGCCGGTGTCCCCGGCCTCGAACGCCTCGTCGTCCTCGGCCACTACGGCGCGGAGCGCTGGGACGCGGTCACCGGCACCGTCCAGGCCTCCGCCGTCCACCCCGGAGTGGCGTCCGTACGCGCCGAACTCCCCGGCTTCCTCGCCGGCGTGGGCGCGTGGCCGGGCACCTGGATCGAGGAGAAGGGCCGCGCGGTCGCCGTGCACACGCGCCGCTCGACCGACCCCCAGGCGGCGTTCGAGGCCCTCAAGGCCCCGCTCGCCGACCTCGCCACCCGCCACGGCCTGGTCCTCGAACCCGGCCGCATGGTCCTCGAACTGCGCCCTCCCGGCATGGACAAGGGCGTGGCGCTCGCGGAGTACGTACGGGAGGTGGGCGCCGGGTCCGTCCTGTACGCGGGGGACGACCTGGGCGACCTGCCGGCCTTCGCGGCCGTGGAGAAGCTCCGCTCGAACGGCACTCCGGGCCTGCTGGTCTGCAGCGGCTCGACGGAGGTCAAGGAGCTCGCGGACCGCGCCGACCTGTCGGTGGCGGGGCCGCAGGGGGTGGTGCGGTTCCTGACGGACCTGGCGCAGGCGGTGCGGGAGGCCTGAGAGGCCCCGCACCGCCCGCGCGGGGTGGTGCGCGCCGGGTGTCAGTGCGCGGCCGGGTTGACCACGCTGATCGTCAGGTCGTCACCGGCGTCGCCGGTCACCGTGACCTTCACGCCGTGGCCCGCGACCTTGACGCTGGCCTGCGGTGCGGCCGGGTCGTAGTACGCGTTCGGGTCCGTGTCGTCGAAGACCGCGATGCCCGGGACCGACGGCGCGCACGCCGCCATGGTGACGACCGTCTGGCTCTTGCCCTTGCCCGTCAGGGCCTCCTTGTGGAGGCAGGTCGCGTCCGTGGCCTCCAGGCCGAAGGTCGCGTCGAAGGGCTGACGGCGGTTGCTGGGGGCGGTGCCGTCGGCGAACCGGAACGGAGCCGGACGGGCGTCCACCGCCATGGCCTGGCCGCCGCCCGGGTGCGCGCTGACGTTGTTGTCGTCGTAGGACCGGTCGACGTACCAGACCAGCATGCCGTTCTGGTACCGGAAGAACTCCACCCAGTCGGGTGCCGTGACGCCCTTGCTGAACTGGTAGGGGCCCTCGGCCAGGAGTGCGTCGCTGCCGACGTACTCGCGGTTCTCCACCAGGTAGTAGCGCGGGTACGTGGCCGTCTCGGTGCCGGTCGAGATCTTCCAGCGGCCGCCGGCGGTCCAGCCGCCGACGCCCTGCTCGACGTCGTCGCTCGCCAGCGTCGTCCCGCCGGCGGAGAACGAGATGTCGTCCAGGAACGCGCCGGCGAAGTGGACACCGCCGTCCGTCTGGTAGCGGAAGCGGAACAGCGAGGCCTTGCCCTGGGTGTCGTACGCGTACCGCAGCGTCGTCCACTTGCCGGCGGAGGAGCCGTCGACGGCCGCGCCCGCGCGGGCCCAGGTCGTGCCGCCGTCGAGGGAGTACTCGGCGAAGAGGTAGTCGAAGTCGGCCTCGATCTCGTACCAGGCGCTCGCCTTGACGGTGACGCGCGAGGCGGCCGGGACCGACCGGGTGAGGGACTGGTTCAGGCCGTCCGCCGACCCGGTCCACCAGGCGTGCGTGCCCGAGGTCGGGGTGGCGTAGCTCGTGCTGCTCGTCTTGTCCGGCAGGGCGACGCGGACCGCCTGCTCCTTGCCGGTGACCTGGAGCTGCGCCGGGTTCAGGGTGTACGAGCCGGAGGTGCCGAGCTCGGCGTTCGCGTGGTCGAGCCAGCCGAGGAACAGCTTCTCCTCGGCGCCCATCAGGCCCGGGTGGGTGCCGATGCCGGCGTTGGCGGAGGCGCCGTGGCTCAGCCAGGAGCCGGAGCTCATCAGTGTCCAGAAGGCGGTGGAGTTCTCGCCGCCGTCGGTGTCGTAGTAGTCCGGCAGGCCGAGATCGTGGCCGAACTCGTGGCAGAAGACGCCGAGTCCGCCGTTCTCGCCCTCGGTGGTGTAGTCGCCCAGCCAGTACTTCGACTGGCCGATCCGGGCGCCGCCCGCCTTGTTCTGGGTGCCGGCGACGTCAGGGCCGGTGAGGCCGAAGTCGTCACCGTTGACGTACCAGCGATGCGACCAGATGGCGTCCTCGCCCTGTGCGCCGCCGCCCGCGTCCTCGCCCATGCCGGCGTGGACGGCCTGGAAGTGGTCGATGTAGCCGTCGGCCTCGTCGAAGTCGCCGTCGTGGTCCCAGTCGTTGCGGTCCCAGACGTCGAACTGGGCGAGGTAGGCGTCGATCTCCGCCGGGGTCTCGCCCGCCGCGATCCGGGCGTTCCACCAGGCGTCGCCGGTGTCCTGGACGAAGGCCCACGAACCGCCGTTGTCCTCGACGGCGTTGTCGCCGTAGAGGGAGGCGTTGCCGGGGACCTTGACCCAGTCCTCGACGGTGTTGGTGACCGAGTAGCGGCCGCCCGACAGCTTCTCGTAGTACGTCTTCATCGACTCGCCGGAGCCGTTGAAGAGGTTCTCGTAGTACGCCTTGTCGAAATCGGCGGTCCAGGCATTGGAGTTGTCCACGGTCCGGTCCGGCCGGGGTATCTCGTTGTGGAGCGGGCCGGGGACCGTGCCGTACTTCCCGGCTGCCTGGTCGCCGAACTCGGAGAGGATGGTGAAGATCTTCTCCTCGCGGACGGCCGTGGTGGTCGTGGTCTCGACGAACTTGCCGGGGGCCACCTCGACCACTCCGCGGGCGTCAGCCTTGGCCTTCCCCTTGGCGATCTTGTCGATCGCCTGCTCGCGCAGCTCGGTGCGTTGCTTCGTGAGCGGTCCTGGACGGTTGTCGGACCGGGGCGCGGAGGCCGTCCCCGAGGCTTCCGACGACGTGTTCTGGAGCTCCTGCGCCACGGCGGGCTGTAGCCCCGTGGCGAGGAGCGCGGTGAGCGCCGACCCGATGGTCATGCCCACGACAAATCTCTTCACGTCTGCGATCCCTTCGCATGCATGCGTCGCATGGTTCGCGTGGTTCTCTTCGTCGCCTGCGGATCGCCTGGGGGAACGATCGCGGCAGAGTCTGACACGAAAGGAGTCGCTGCGAGGAGGGGTTGATCGCGGAAAATCCGCCGCCGCGGACCGGCTTCCACCGGACCGCGGCCAGGGGCGCGTCGGTCAGGCCCGACGCAGGGCGTCCAGCTGGTCCAGGAACCACCGCTGCGGCGGCCGCGCGGTCGCGGCGGCGGCCAGGCGCTTCGAACGGTCCGCGCGCTCGGCGGGGGGCATCGTCAGCGCGCGGTGCAGGGCGCGGGCGGTCTCCGAGACGTCGAACGGATTGACCGTCAGGGCGTCCTCGCGCAGCTCGTCGTAGGCGCCGGCGCCCGTGGAGAGCACCAGCGCGCACCCCGCCTCCGAGACCACCGGGATCTCCTTCGCCACCAGGTTCATCCCGTCGCGGACCGGGTTGATCAGCGCCACGTCCGCCAGCCGGTACGCCGCGAGGGAGCGCGGGAAGTCGTCCTTCACCGACAGCAGCACCGGCTGCCAGTCGTCGGTGCCGAACTCGGTGTTGATCTCCTCCGCGAGCCGGGCGACCGCCGCCGTGTAGGAGCGGTAGACCTCCAGGTCCTGGCGTGAGGGGTACGCCGAGGCCAGGTGGACGACCCCGCCCCGCCACTCCGGGCGCTCGCGGAGCAGCTCCCGGTACGCCAGCAGGCCACGGACGATGTTCTTCGACAGTTCCGTGCGGTCCACCCGCACGATCGTCCTCCGGTCGCCGATCTCGGCCCGCAGCGCGGCCAGCCGGTCGTCGACCTCGGGGGTGTGGGCGAGCGAGCGGAGGTCGTCGCCGTCGACACCCAGGGGATGGACCCGGACGCGGGTGCGCCGCGGCTCTCCCCCCGCCTTGCGGTGGTGCACCCCCTGCCAGGGATCACCGCTCGGCGTGGATCCGTCCGCCGACCCGCGCGCGCTGTCGACATGCGCGCCGGCGACGAACGACGACGCCCATCCCCAGGTGTGGAAGCCGAGCTCGTCCGCGCCGAGCATCCCCCACAGAAGCTCCTCGCGGACGTCCTCGGGCAGCATCCGCATGTACTCCGGCGAAGCCCACGGCGTGTGCGTGAAGTGGCCGATCCGCAGGTCCGGCCGCAGCTCGCGGAGCTGCCCGGGGACCAGCGCCAGGTGGTAGTCCTGCACCAGGACCGCCGCGCCCTCGTCGGCCCGGGCCGCCAGCTCCTCGGCGAAGGCCCGGTTGTAGGCGCGGTACGACTCCCAGCGGCGCCGGAACTCCGCGTCGAAGACCGGCTCGTGGGGCACGTCGTACAGATGGTGGTGGAGGAACCACAGCACCGAGTTCGCGATCCCGTTGTACGCGTCGGCGTACACCTCGGGGGCGATTCCCAGCATGCGCACACCGGGCTCGGTCACCCCGCGCCGCACCGCCTCGCGGTCGCCGTCGCCGAGCGCCGCGCACACCCACACGCTGTCCTGGGAGGACACGGCGCTCAGCCCGGAGACGAGACCGCCCCCGCCGCGCCGGGCGGTGAGCGTCCCGTCGGCGGCGAGGGCGTACGAGACCGGACCCCGGTTGGACGCCACGAGCACAGAAGCCATGTCGCGAACCTAGCCCGTCACGTAAACGCTCAAACGTACGTATACAAGTCTGGCGAATCCACGCCTCATGGCTCGCGGCGCCCGCGGAGGGCCGCCTTGGCCACCACACCGGTGGCGGCCATGGCCAGTGCGAGACCGGCCAGCAGCCACAGCCGCTCGCCGCTCGATCCGGTCTCGGCCATCGTGCCGCCGGGGCCGTGCGGGCCGTGGGGGGCTGTGGCGCGCGGCGCGTGGGTGGCGGGGGCGGCGAGCAGGCCGACCTCGGGCTCGCTCGGATCCGGGTACGGGTACGGGGTCGGCGTCGGATCCCCTGTCGGCGAGGGGGATGCGGTGGCGTCCGGACCCTCCGGGCCCTCCGCGGCCTTCGGGTCCACCGGGTCCGTCCGCTTCGGGGTCGGGGTCGGAGCCGGAGTCTCGGTCCCGGTGGTCGTAGCAGTCGGCGTGGGTGTGGGTGTGGGTGTGGGCGTCGCGCTCGGCTTCGGCAGGGCGATGACCGGGGTCACGGCACAGGCCGGATCCTCGCTGCCCGGACCGCAGTTGGTGCGCGGCGACGCGGCCTCGACGCCACTCGTCAGCCTGCCGTCACCGCGCACCGGGTCGTCGACCGTCATCGAGTAGGTGATCCTCGCCGTCGCGCCCGCCGGAATGTCGCCCGTGTAGGCGATCGAGCGCCCGTCGTACGTCGCGGTACCGATCGACGCCTTCACGTCGCCGTTGTAGACGGCGTCGTCCAGGTTGCCCGTCAGGTCGTCGCCGAACCGGGCGTCCTGATGGTCGAGGCGGCCGGTGTTCCTCGCCGTGATCGTGTACGTGACGGTGTCGCCGGGCTTCACCTTCCGCGGGTTCGCCGTCTTGGTGATCTCCAGGTCAGGCACCGGTACGGAGAAGGCGAGCGCGGAGGGCACGTACGTGTCGCCCGTCGGGGTGAACGTCAGCTCCGTCGAACGGGCGCCCTCCGGAAGGGTGCCCTCCGGGATGTCGAACGCTGTGACGAGGGAGGCGCCCGTGCCACCGGAGGGGTGGGCCGCGGTGACGCTCCTGCCGTCCACGAGGAAGGTGGCGCCCGGTGCGTTCCCGCCGCCGTAGGCCGTCACGCTCGCCCGCGCCCGGCCCGCCGTCCGGTGGAAGCCGTCGACGGCGACCGTGGTCGCGGGGGAGGTGGGCCGCTGGAGGACGTGCCCGCCGTAGACGCGGACGGCCCGCCGTTCCGGGGCGAAGGCCGGCTCGGGGCCGGGGAACTCGTGGACCACCGTCAGGGACCAGCCCGCCACACAGCCCGTGCCCCGCGCCGTCCAGATGCCGCCGACCGCGACCGTCGCGTCGGTACCGCTCACGCCCGCGAACGCGGCCGTGACGTCCGACTCGCCCGTGTAGTGATGCGCGCCGCCGATGTCGGCCGGGTCGGTCACCATGCTGTCGATCGAGACCGTCGTCTCCCGGCCCGCCCCGACCTTGATGCGCGGTTCGGTGGTGGCGTGGTCGCCCGACGTGGTCGCGGCCTCGCGGCCGGAGCCGGCGCACCGCTTCGCCAGGGCCCCACTGGCCGTTCTGTACGTGCCGTCGTGCCCGCCCCAGAAGAGCCGGGCGTACGCGACCTTGGCGCCGGCCGGGATCATGACGCGGGCGGTCCCGGAGCCGGTCCCGGAGCCGGGCTCGTCGCCGGACCCGGACCCGGACTCGGCCCCGGAGCCGGACTCGGCCCCCGAGCCCGTCCCGGTGCCGGCGGTCACGGCCGCGGTGGCGCCGATGGTCGTGAAGTCGCCGTACAGCGAGGCTTCGTAGCGTTTGCCGAAGGGCTCCACCACGTCCGCCGCCGCCGGACCGGCCGCGGCGAGGGTGAGCGAGCCGAGGGAGCCGACGGCGAGGCCGAGCGCCGCCGGAAACGTGGTCATTCGTGGGGTGAACGGCATGGAACGGAAATGTATGCAAAAAGCATCATCATCCGGCGCTACGCCACGCGGCGGTGCGTGTACTCCGCGATGTCGATCATCGGCGGCCGCTCCTCGGTGTCCACCGCGTACGTCCGCGGGGTGAAGCCGTCGTCGCCCCGCTCGAACTGTGTCAGCCGGGGCCGCACGAGATGCCCGCGGGAGAGCCGCAGCTGCGCCGTCCGGTAGATCGCCGCCGCCATCCTGCCCAGCGCGCGGCCGTCCTGGTGCCGGTGCTTGCGGACGCCGACGTCGACCTGGGCGAGCGCGTCCAGGCCGACCGTGTGGAGCGCGTCCACGAGCAGGCCCAGCTCCACTCCGTAACCGACCGGGAACGGCAGCCGTTCGAGCAGCGAGCGCCGCGCCGCGTACTCGCCGCCGAGCGGCTGGACGAAGCCGGCCAGCTGCGGCCAGTGCAGATTGAGCAGCGGCCGTGCCACCAGCTCGGTCACCCGCCCGCCCTGACCTGGGGAGTCGCCCAGCGGACGGTCGTACATGGCCTTCACGAAGTCGACGTCCGGTTCGGTGAGCAGCGGGCCGACGATCCCGGTGACGAAGTCCGCGGAGAAGTCCCGCAGATCCGCGTCGACGAAGCAGACGATGTCCCCGCGCGTCACCATCAGTGACCGCCACAGCACCTCGCCCTTGCCGGGCACGGCCGGAATCCGGGGCAGGATCGCGTCGCGCGCCACGACGCGCGCCCCGGCCGCCGCCGCGAACTCCGCCGTACGGTCGGTGGAACCGGAGTCGATCACCACCAGCTCGTCCACGAGCGGCACCGCCTCGGTCATCAGCTCCCGGCGGATCACGGAGACGATGTCGCCGACCGTCGCCTCCTCGTCGAGTGCGGGCAGGACGACGCTCACCGTCGTCCCGTGCTTCGCCGCCAGAATGCGGTCGAGCGAACGGTCCGCCACGGACCAGGACCGCCGGCCCAGCCAGCGCTCCACTTCCTCCAGCACGTGATCTCCATCTCGCGGTTCGGACGGCAGGTTCAACCCTCCGGGCCTTCGGTTACAGTCTTGAACAACGCGGATGCCCGATGCATGTCGGGGTCCCACCCGCGTCTGACAACCGCTTCACACAATCGAATACCGCTCATCCAGAGGGGCAGAGGGAAACGGCCCGTTGAAGCCCCGGCAACCCTCCAGTCGGTCTCGTCCGCGACACACGCGCCAGCGAGGCTCCCGGCTAGGGAAGGTGCCAAATCCGTCTCATGACGACATTCGTCATGGGAAAGATGAGGAGAAAGGGCCTCGCCTCCATGGCTGTACAGACTGTTTCCACCGAAACCTCCCGGACCGTCGATCTCGGTCCCGCTTCGGGCCTTTCCTGCCGGGAATGCGGTGAAGTCTTCCCGCTCGGCCCGATCTTCGCCTGCGAGCTCTGTTTCGGCCCGCTCGAAGTCGCCTACGACCTTCCCACCGGTGACCCCGAGGCGCTGCGCAAGCAGATCGAGGCGGGCCCCGCCAACATCTGGCGCTACGCCCCGCTGCTGCCCGTCCCGGCCGACGTCGCAGAGAAGCCGAACCTGAACCCCGGCTGGACCAAGCTCGTCCAGGCCGACAACCTCGCCCGTGAGCTGGGTGTCGAGCCCGGCAAGCTCTTCGTCAAGGACGACTCCGGCAACCCGACGCACTCCTTCAAGGACCGCGTCGTCGCCCAGGCCCTTGAGGCGGCCCGCGCCTTCGGCTTCACCACGCTGTCCTGCTCCTCCACCGGCAACCTGGCCGGCGCCGTCGGCGCCGCCGCCGCCCGCGCCGGCTTCCGCTCCTGCGTGTTCATCCCGCACGACCTGGAGCAGGGCAAGGTCGTCATGGCCGCCGTCTACGGCGGTGAGCTGGTCGGCATCGAGGGCAACTACGACGACGTCAACCGCTTCTGCTCCGAGCTCATCGGCGACCCGCTGGGCGAGGGCTGGGGCTTCGTCAACGTCAACCTGCGTCCGTACTACGGCGAGGGCTCCAAGACGCTCGCGTACGAGATCTGCGAGCAGCTGGGCTGGGTGATCCCGGACCAGCTCGTGATCCCGATCGCCTCCGGCTCGCAGCTCACCAAGATCGACAAGGGTCTGCAGGAGCTCATCAAGCTGGGCCTCGTCGAGGACAAGCCGTACAAGATCTTCGGCGCGCAGGCCGAGGGCTGCTCGCCGGTGTCGGCCGCCTTCAAGGCCGGTCACGACGTCGTACGGCCCCAGAAGCCGAACACCATCGCCAAGTCGCTGGCGATCGGCAACCCGGCCGACGGCCCGTACGTCCTGGACATCGCCCGCCGCACGGGCGGCGCGGTGGAGGACGTCGACGACGAGCAGGTCGTCGAGGCGATCAAGATCCTCGCCCGCACGGAGGGCATCTTCGCCGAGACGGCGGGCGGTGTGACGGTCGGCGTGACGAAGAAGCTGGTCGAGGCCGGCCTCATCGACCCGGCCCTCACCACGGTCGTACTCAACACGGGTGACGGCCTCAAGACGCTGGACGCGGTGGCCGATACCTCGCAGGCGACCGCGACGATCCGCCCGAGCCTGGACGCGTTCCGTGAGGCAGGCCTGGCGGGCTGACGCCCGCGACCGCCGAGGTGCGGGACCGGCCGGTGACCCGGCCGCGCCCGCACCCCGCCACCCCGTCCTCGTCCGCCCAGCCCCCGCCCCGCCCGAAGCCACCGAAGGTGAACACCCCATGAGCGTGAAGGTCCGCATCCCCACCATCCTCCGCACCTACACCGGCGGCCAGGCCGAGGTCGCCGCCGAGGGCGCGACCCTGTCCGAGGTCATCGCAGACCTGGAGAAGAACCACGCGGGCATCGCGGCCCGTGTCCTGGACGACCAGGGCAAGCTGCGCCGCTTCGTGAACGTCTACGTCAACGACGACGACGTCCGCTTCGAGCAGGGCCTGGAGACGGCGACGCCGGACGGCGCCGGCGTCTCGATCATCCCGGCCGTCGCCGGAGGCTGACCGTCCGGCGCGGTGCGGGCGGCCCGGCCGTCTCGGCGCCCCGCGTTACCCGGCGTAACCGAATTGCCCCTTCCGCGAGAGAAGCGGAGGGGGCAATTCTGCATGGTTGAGCGCGGTAGAGTTGGGGAAGTCCCCCCGGCTTTCCCCCGCTGCTCGTGCCAGACGCATATGAGAATGCGCCCGCACGCGACAAGAAGCAGCCAAAGTGCACGTGCGTTGTGTACCTTTCTGCGCGCTTTGCCGGGCCCGACTTGCCCCGGAATTCAGTGAATTCTCCTCAATTCTCCTTTACGCCATGCCCAGAATTCTCGCCCGATTGACCTGTTGCAGAGGGCAGTTGGGCAGATACATTCAGCCGCGGTCGACGCGTTCCGGCGCAGGGTCTGACCCGGGGTCGCGAAGTGCGGTCCCGCGCAAGGGCCAGTAATAGGGGAGTTAGGCATGGCTCAGGGCACCGTCAAGTGGTTCAACGCGGAGAAGGGCTACGGCTTCATCGCGGTCGACGGTGGTGCGGATGTATTCGTCCACTACAGCGCGATCCAGATGGACGGCTACCGCACCCTTGAAGAGGGTCAGCGGGTCGAGTTCGAGATCTCGCAGGGCCAGAAGGGTCCGCAGGCGGACATGGTCAAGCTCGCCGTCTGAGCACGGCGCGATCGGCCACCACGTACGCACTCACGCGTTCTCACGCCGAGGGGTCCGCATCCTGACCGGGATGCGGACCCCTCGTGCGTGCGCGGGGAGGTGGCGGCGGCCTCTCTCGATCTGTGGGAGTCGCTTGCACTCGCATGGGCCGAGTGCTAATCATTGGCGTTAGCACTCTGAAGGTGAGAGTGCTTACGAGGATCGGGCAGACGAGGTCCGCGGCCAGGTGGGGCAAGGAACCACAGGGCACGCAGGCCGTCCGTCGCGGGCGTCGGCGCGGTCCTGGAGCGTTATCCACCCCATGTCCGGGAGGACCACTTCACATGGCCAAGATCATCGCGTTCGACGAGGAGGCACGGCGCGGTCTCGAGCGCGGGATGAACCAGCTCGCCGACGCCGTCAAGGTCACCCTTGGCCCCAAGGGCCGGAACGTCGTCCTCGAGAAGAAGTGGGGCGCCCCCACGATCACCAACGATGGTGTGTCCATCGCCAAGGAGATCGAGCTCGAGGACCCGTACGAGAAGATCGGCGCCGAGCTGGTCAAGGAAGTCGCCAAGAAGACGGACGACGTCGCCGGTGACGGTACGACCACCGCGACCGTCCTCGCCCAGGCGCTCGTCCGCGAGGGCCTGCGCAACGTGGCGGCCGGCGCCAACCCGATGGCCCTCAAGCGTGGCATCGAGAAGGCCGTCGAGGCCGTCTCCGGCGCCCTGCTCGAGCAGGCGAAGGATGTCGAGACCAAGGAGCAGATCGCTTCCACGGCCTCCATCTCCGCCGCCGACACCCAGATCGGCGAGCTCATCGCCGAGGCGATGGACAAGGTCGGCAAGGAAGGCGTCATCACCGTCGAGGAGTCCCAGACCTTCGGTCTGGAGCTGGAGCTCACCGAGGGTATGCGCTTCGACAAGGGCTACATCTCGGCGTACTTCGCCACCGACATGGAGCGTATGGAGGCGTCCCTGGACGACCCGTACATCCTGATCGTCAACTCCAAGATCTCCTCCGTGAAGGACCTGCTCCCGCTGCTGGAGAAGGTCATGCAGTCGGGCAAGCCCCTGCTGATCATCGCCGAGGACGTCGAGGGCGAGGCCCTGTCGACCCTGGTCGTCAACAAGATCCGCGGCACCTTCAAGTCCGTCGCGGTCAAGGCTCCGGGCTTCGGCGACCGCCGCAAGGCCATGCTGAACGACATCGCCATCCTCACGGGCGGCACGGTCATCTCCGAGGAGGTCGGTCTCAAGCTCGAGAACGCCGGCCTCGACCTGCTGGGCCGCGCCCGCAAGGTCGTCATCACCAAGGACGAGACCACGATCGTCGACGGTGCCGGTGACAGCGAGCAGGTCGCCGGTCGCGTCAACCAGATCCGCGCCGAGATCGAGAACTCGGACAGCGACTACGACCGCGAGAAGCTGCAGGAGCGCCTGGCGAAGCTCGCCGGCGGTGTTGCGGTCATCAAGGCCGGTGCCGCGACCGAGGTCGAGCTCAAGGAGCGCAAGCACCGCATCGAGGACGCCGTTCGCAACGCGAAGGCGGCCGTCGAGGAGGGCATCGTCGCCGGTGGTGGCGTGGCCCTGCTCCAGGCCTCCAACGTCTTCGAGAAGCTCGAGGCCGACCTCTCGGGCGACGAGGCCACGGGTGCCGCGATCGTGAAGCTGGCCCTCGAGGCCCCGCTGAAGCAGATCGCCGTCAACGCCGGCCTCGAGGGTGGCGTCGTGGCGGAGAAGGTCCGCAACCTGCCCGTCGGCCACGGCCTGAACGCCGCGACCAACGAGTACGTCGACCTCATCGCCGAGGGCATCATCGACCCGGCGAAGGTGACGCGTTCCGCCCTGCAGAACGCGGCCTCCATCGCCGCGCTGTTCCTGACCACCGAGGCCGTCATCGCCGACAAGCCGGAGAAGGCCTCCGCGGCCGCTCCGGGCGGCATGCCGGGCGGTGACATGGACTTCTGAGCCTCGGCTCGGTAGTTCCTCGCTGTACGCGACCGAGGGCGGCACCCCTGCTGGGGGTGCCGCCCTCGGGCGTTCGGGGTGATGCTGGTGGGGTGGGGGTGGTCAGCCCCTCCCGGAAGCGGAGCCTCTCGGAAGGCGGGAGCGATCCATGATCACGCTGCTGACGACACCGGCCGACCGCGAGCTGGTCATCACCCGGACCTTCGACGCCCCGCCCGCCCGTGTCTGGGAGGCGTGGACGAAACCCGAGCACGTGCGTCAGTGGTACGGCGTGGCGGCCCTGCCCACGGTGATCTCCGACGTCGACCTCAGGGTCGGCGGCGCGTGGCGCTGGGGCCAGAAGGCCCCCGACGGACGGGAGATCGTCTTCTCGGGCACGTACGAGGAGATCGTCCCGAACGAGCGCCTCGTCTACACCGAGGTCTTCGAGCTCATGCCGGGGCCCCCGGTCCATGTCACCCTCACCTTCGACGACACCCCGGACGGCGGCACGGCGCTCACCAGCACATCGATCTGGCCGTCCTCGGAGATCCGCGACCAGGCGCTGGCGACGGGGATGGAGGCAGGGGTCAAGGAGGAGTACGACCGTCTCGCGGCCTATCTGGGGACGATGTGAGCCTCGACGTGCCGCGGCTGCCCGCGGGGGCGTACGACCTGCGCCCCTGGGAACGCGCGGACCTCCCGCTCGTGGAGGAGGCGTCGACGGACCCGTACATCCCGCTGACCACCACGGTCCCGCCGGTGTACTCGGAGGCGGAGGGCGAGGGGTTCGTACGCCGCCAGTGGCATCGCTCGGAGTCGGGCGCGGGCTACTCCTTCGTCATCGTCCGCCGTCGCGACGACCGCCCCGCGGGCATGATCGGCCTCTGGCTCCGCGACCTCCCCGAGGGCCGCGCGACCGTCGGCTACTGGGTCGCCCCCTCCTGCCGGGGCGAGGGCGCGGCCGGCGCGGCGCTGACGGCGCTGAGCGCGTGGGCCATGGGCGAACTGGGCATCCCCCGACTCCAGTTGCTCGTCGAACCCTGGAACGAGGCCTCGGCGAAGACGGCGGAACGAGCCGGCTTCGCCCGGGAGGGCCTGCTGCGGTCCTGGCAGGAAGTGGGCGGGGAACGACGGGACATGGTGATGTACGGGCGGGTGCGGGTGCCGTAGGGGAGTCATGGCCGACGGGCCGGGACACCCACGCCGGTCGCGGCGACGGTCACTGCCGGTCGTTCAGTGCACGTCGCGGCGGACCAGCGACCGGGCCAACGGCTCGCCCGTCCTCCGTGCGTGTGCCATCCGTTCCCGGACCTCGCCGATGGTCCGGGGCCGGTATCCCGGCCCTCCGCAGCAGCTCTTGTGGAACCGTACTCCCGCGTTCAGCAGCACCGAGAGTGTGCGCCAGGCGGCCGTGTCCCGTCTGCGTGGCGGGGCGAAGGCGGAGCCGACGTGGATCAGCGGCCGAGCGCAGCGCGGGCAGCGTCGCCGGGCACGGCTGTCCGGGTCGCCGTACGGCTGCTTGTACGAGGCCCGGCAGGGCAGACACACGAACGAGGTCTTGCTGTGGGCTCCGTACATGCGGCCAGGTTACGCGGCGAGGGGCGGTCCGCTCCCTGGTTTCCGGCCCGGACCGCCCGTGGCCAGCCTCAGCCCGGGGCCGGGGCCGTCCGGTGCCCGGGGGACGTGCGGAAGCGGAGGCGGTATTCCGTGGGGGTCGTGTCGAGGCGGCGGCGGAAGGCTCGGATCAGGGTGTCGGTCGTGCCGAAGCCGCAGGTGGACGCGATCCGTTCGAGGGTGGCGTCGGTCGTCTCCAGCGCCGCGCGGGCTCGTTCGACGCGCGCGGACTCGACGTAGACGCCAGGGGTCACGCCGAGTTCCTCCTTGAAGATCCGGGTCAGCTGGCGGCTGCTGACGTGCGCGTACTCCGCGAGGTCGTCGACGGTGAGCGGTTCGTCGAGGTGGCGGGTGATGTGGTGGCGGAGGTCCTCGATGCGCCGGGTCGTGGAGAGGGGTTCGAGGGGGACGCTGAACTGGCTCTGGCCGCTCGGGCGCTTCAGGTACATCACGAGCTGGCGGGCGACCCGCAGCGCGACCGTCTCGCCGAAGTCCTCGGCGACGAGGGCCAGGGACAGGTCGAGGCAGGCGCTGATCCCCGCGCCCGTCCACACGTCACCCGCGCGGATGAAGATCGGGTCGGCGTCGACCTCGACCAGCGGATGGTCGGAGGCGAGCTGCCGGGCGGTCGACCAGTGGGTGGTGGCGCGCTTGCCGTCGAGGAGGCCGGCGGCGGCGAGGATGTGCGCTCCCACGCAGACGGACGCGACCCGGCGCGTCCGCCCGGCGAGGGCCTTCACCCGTTCGACGACGGCGGGTTCGGCGAGGGCCTGGACCCGCCGCCGGTCGTCGACCTCGACGGAGCCGGGGACGAGGAGGGTGTCGATGCCGCGGGCGTCCGCCGCGCCGAGCAGCTCGTCGAAGGTGACGTCCGGGACGATCCGTACGCCCGCGGAGGTGGTGACGGGGTCGATGGTCTCGGCGGCGAGGACGACGCGGTAGCCGGACGCGTCCTCCGTCTCGCGGCGCAGGAGGGCGAAGACCTCCGGCGGTCCGGTGACGTCCAGCAGATCGACGCCCTCGAAGAGGACGATGACGATCAGTCGTTCCACCTGGCTCATCTCGATGTCCGTATCTGCAAGTCGGGCGACATTGCCGACGCCGCGCGGTCGACCATAGCGTTTCAGACGTAGCGAAACAGCCCGAGCCAGGGGGTATTCCATCCATGGGTACGACTCGTACGACCACGACTCTGCGCGAACTCAACGGCTTCGACCAGACGCCCGCGTCGCTCTCCGACGCGACGCTGATCCTCGTCGACTACCAGAACACCTACACGCGGGGCGTGATGGAGCTGGACGGCTGGCAGGCCGCGCTCGACTCCGCCGCCGCGCTCCTCGCCCGGGCCCGGGAGGAGGGGGCGAAGGTCGTGCATGTCGTCAACGACGGCGGTGAGGGCACGCCGTACGACATCCGTGAGGACATCGGCGCGATCCACCCGAGCGTGGCCCCGGTCCAGGGGGAGCCGGTCGTCGTCAAGAAGGTCCCGAACGCCTTCGTCGACACCGACCTGGCCGCCCACGTGGACGCCGCGGGGCACAAGGACGTCGTCGTCGCCGGGTTCATGACGCACATGTGCGTGACGTTCACCGCGGAGGGCGCGTTCCTGCGGGGCAACCGGCCCACGGTCGTCGCCGACGCCTGCGCGACCCGCCCGCTGCGGACGGCGGTCGCAGGCGTATCCGCCGAACAGCTCCACCGGGGTGCGCTCGCGACGATCGCCGACCTGTACGGGGTCGTGGTGGCCTCCGCGGCGGACCTCGGCGGCGGTCAGCGCTGAGCGGTGCACCCGAATGCGGCCAGCGGTCGCCGCCCCGCCGGGGGCGACGTAGCGTCCGGATCGGTGACCGAGCGTCCATGAATGTGACGTTCCGTGATGATTCGGGCTTCTGGAGGTCCGCGTGATTCCCTACCGCGTTTCCGGCCTGCTGGCCGCTGCCGCGCTCCTCGCTCTCGGCCTGCCGGCCGGGACCGCCGCCGCCGCACCGTCCAGGTGCTTCGGCGTACCCGCGACCCTCACGGGAGCGGGGACGATCCAGGGGACCGCCGGCGACGACGTGATCGTCGGTTCGGCCGGTGCCGATGTGATCGACGGTGGGGGCGGAGACGACCTGATCTGCGCACTGGGCGGGGACGACACCGTCGCGGGCGGCCTGGGCGACGACCACGTCAACGCCGGGGCGGGCGACGACAACGCCCGTGGCGACGTCCTCGCCCTCACCGGCGACGCGGTGGGCGGCGGCGACGACCGTGTCTACGGCGGGGAGGGCGACGACCGGCTCGGCGGCGACAGCTTCGCACTCGCCGGGGCGGCCTCCGGCGGCGGGGACGACCAGGTGTTCGCGGGGCCCGGCGACGACGTCGTGGCCGGGGACAGCCGGGGCAGGAGCGCGACCGGTGGCGGCGACGACGTGCTGGACGGCGGTTCCGGCGTCGACGACATGACCGGGGACTCCGTCGCGACCCTCACCGACGCCTCCGGAGCCGGTGACGACGTGCTGCGCGGAGGCAGCGGCACCGACATCCTCATCGGCGACAACAACGCGCAGCGCAACGCGTCGGGCGGCGGCGGGGACGACCTCCTGGAGCTGGGCGCGGACGGCGGGTTCTTCGCCATCGGCGACCACAACGCGGCGGAGGGGACGGCCTCCGGGGCAGGCGACGACCGGATCGTCGGCGGCAGCGCCGGCGAGGTCCTCCTGGGCGACAGCTCCGTGAACACCACGGCGCCCACCGGCGCGGGCGACGACCTCATCGAAGGGCGGGGCGGCGACGACCGGCTGCTCGGCGACAACGCGGACTTCTTCATCGAGAACACGGTCGGTACGGCCGGTGGCGAGGACCAGCTCTTCGGCGGCGCGGGCGCCGACCGGCTGAAGGCCGGTCCGAGCGCCGACATCCTCGTGGGAGGCGCCGGCTCCCCCGACGTCTGTGACGGCGAAACCGGCACGGACGTGGCGGCCGGCGGTTGCGAGACGGTCACGAACGCGCCCTGACGGTCCCGAACGCGCCCTGACGGACGGCCCCCACGGGGGTGGGGCCGCCGGGGGCGGGCCGGTGCGGGCCGGTGCGGGTCGGTGCGGTGCGCGCTGGTGCGCTGCGGGTCGGTGCCGTGCGGTGCGGGCCGGGGTCGGGTCCGGGGGGCAGCCCCACCCCCGACCGTCCCGGCTGCCGGATGGGATCATGACGGCACGTCAACGAGGCTTGCCGCATGACGACTTACGCATCCAAGGCCCTGCTGACCGCCCTCTCCTCGGCCGCCGTCGTGGCCGGTCTCACGGTGGCCGGACCCGCTTCCGCCACGGCATCCACCTCCTCCGCCTCCGCCTCCGCCGCCCCTTCGCCCGCCGGACTCGTGTGGACCGAGTGCGCCGTCACCCGTCCGCACCTCAGGCCGACGCCGCTGCCCGGGCAGGAGTGCGCCACCCTCTCCGTACCCCTGGACTACAGCGACCCCCGGGGCCGCCAGGTCGGGATCGCCGTCTCCCGGATCCGCAGCGACCGCCCCGGTGAGCGGCGCGGGGCGCTGGCCGTGATCCCCGGCGGCCCGGGGAGCTCCGGGGTGCAGCGGCTGACGACCAAGGCGGAGGCGCTGCGGAGGGAACTGGGCGGCACGTACGACCTGGTGGCGATGGACCCGCGCGGGGTGGGCGGCAGCGTGAAGGCGAACTGCCGGCTGGAGGAGGACGACCGGCGCATGGTGACCCTCCGGTCCTGGCCGGGCGCCGACGGGAGCATCGCCGAGAACGTCGCC
Source organism: Streptomyces sp. NPDC013317 (assembly GCF_055563155.1). NCBI lineage: Bacteria > Bacillati > Actinomycetota > Actinomycetes > Kitasatosporales > Streptomycetaceae > Streptomyces > Streptomyces sp. NPDC013317. The sequence continues at coordinate 205,964 of NZ_JBVHDX010000007.1, read as the reverse complement.
CGGTCCCGGCGTACCGCGGAGGCGTGCGCGCGCAACGGCGGCGACGAGCTCGCGAGCATGACGACGGCGAACCAGGCGCGGGACCTGGACCGGTTCCGGCAGGCGCTGGGCGAGGAGAAGCTGTCGGCCTGGGGAGTCTCGTACGGTACGTATGTCGGCGCGGTGTACGCGCAGAGGTTCCCGCACCGTACGGACCGCTGGGTCCTGGACAGCAGCAGCGACCCGGACCCGAAGCGGGTCGCCAGAGGCTGGCTCGCGTACCTGGGGCAGGGCGCTGAGGACCGTTTCCCCGACTTCGCCGCGTGGGCGGCGCACCCGGACCGGGCGGCCCAGGGGCTGCGGCTCGCGGAGCGTCCCGAGGGCGTACGTCCGCTGGTGATCGCGCTGGCGGAGCGGCTGGACCGGGCACCGGTCGAGTCCGCCGTCCCCGGCGCCCCGCTCACCGGAACCGTCCTCCGGCAGGCCCTGCAGAACGCGCTCTACAGCGACGCGGCCTTCGCCGGGTTCGCACGTCTGGTGGTGGACGCCCAGGACCCGAGGACCAGGCCCGCGCTTCCGCCCGAGCTCACCGCCGCGCTGCCGGACGAGGACGCGGCGCTGATGGTCGGCGTCATCTGCAACGACGTGAGCTGGCCGCGCTCCGTCCCCGCCCACGAGCGGGCCGTCGCGGCGGACCGGGCGCGACACCCGCTCACGGCAGGGTTCCCGGTGAACATCACGCCCTGCTCGTTCTGGAAGGCCCCGGCCGAGAAGCCGACCCGGATCACCGACCGGGGTCCGTCCAACATCCTGATGATCCAGAGCCTCCGTGACCCGTCGACCCCGTACACCGCCGGCCTGAAGATGCGCGCGGCCCTCGGCGACCGTGCCCGGCTGGTCTCCGTCGACCAGGGCGGGCACGGCATGTACGTGGGGAACGGCAACGCGTGCGGGAACGCGGCGGTGACGGAGTACCTCCGGACGGGGAAGCGCCCGGCCCGGGACACGTACTGCGCGAACTGAGCGCGCAGCCGCCCGTCCGGGAGCGGTGCCCCCTTCTTAGGATCGGGCGCATGAGCGAGGGCGGGGAGCTGTACGGCGCGCGGTACGGACAGCGGTACGAGAACCGGGTCTGGACCTGGGAACGGCCGTACCCTCTGCGGTACCTGCTGGTCACCGAGGAGTGGGACGGGGAGCAGACGGTGTGGGCGCGGTGCGCTGCCGTCCGGGGTCTGTTCGCCGAGGATCCAGCGCCCCGCGAGCGGCTCACGCTGACCGGGTGCCTGCCCGAGGGGCGGCTGCGCAAGGCGGTCGAGGGGGCGGCGCGGGCGTGGGACCGGCTGGGCGACTTGTCCCTGCACATCGACGAGGACGGGGACGGGGCGGCGGCCTCGCACGACTGGGAGCTGACGGACGTCGTGGTCCTCGACAGTCGGCCGAACGCGGACGACGCCTCACGCGTGGACGTCGTGATCGAGGCGGAGGTCGACGGCCGGGTGGGCGGGCGCACCGAGCCCGGGCCGGCCCGTGTGCGGATCTACAACGGGTGGGGCGGCGGGTGGCTCGGCGAGTGCCGACGGGTGGAGGGGCTCTATGTCCCGGAACGCCCCGCGGCCGGCACCCCTCCGGAACTCGCCCTCGTCGGGTGCGAACCGGAGGAACTGCTGCTGCGACGTCTGACCACCCGGCGAGAGGCCGGGGATCCCGTGAATCTGTTCGTGCTCGATCGCGCGGGCCGGGTGATCCTTGTCGAGGAGCACCTCCTCCTGCGCGTCGGTGAGGCGCGCCCTTCGGCGCTCGGGGGCGCGCTCGTCGACATCCGCCTGGAGGGCGGCTTCGTCCCTCAGCAGCCCTACGGAGCCCGCCCGGCCTGGAACGTCTGGTACGAGGGCGCCCCGAGCGACGCGAACGGGTGGGCCGGGCTCGACACGAGGGGCAGGGCGCAGTGGCTTCGGTTCGCCAGGCCCGTCGGAGGCGAGGACCGGGTGGGCGACGTCTGCCACCTGGACGGCCGGTTCGCGACGGACGTCCCGGGCGTCCAGTGCGCGGTCGGCGAGGCCGTCGGCGGGCCCGGTGCCCGCTTCGCCATGTGCTGGGGCGTTCTGCGCGGCTGCCCCTGCGGCGGCGATCGGCTGCCGGGTCCGGCCACCCTGGTCTGGCACGACGCGCACATCGCCCGGGAGGCGCTGGCGTCGGTGAGCGTTGACGCGGCGGGCGAACTCACCTACTTCGACAGCGTCGTACGGCTGCTGGAACAGTCGGGGATCACGGTCGAGGAGGCGTGAGGCGGGGCGTCCCGCGAACGACAGTGCGTACGGAGGACTGCTACCGGGCGACGCGCGAGGGGCGGGCCGCGCCGGTCTCGGCAGCACCCGCCCCTTCCGTACGGGTCAGAGCTTCACGGGCTCCGGGGTCTGCGGGGTCGGGGTCACCGTCCCGCCCGACGCCACCGGGACCTCCGCCGGGTCCGTGTCCACGTCGAACTCCTCCAGGAGTTCGCGGCTGAAGCCCCAGAAGTACGTTGCCACGAAGCCCACCGCGTAGCCGACCAGCAGCCCGCCCGCGTAGATCGCGATCGTCTCGCCGAGACCCCGGTTGCCGTCGAGGAGCGGGAACAGGGCCCAGCCCGAGGGGCCGATGGCCGTGGATCCGACCTTGTCGCCCAGCATGTTGAAGAGGCCGACGAAGCCGCCGCCGAACGCGCCGCCGACGCAGGCCGTGATGAACGGGCGGCCCAGCGGGAGCGAGACACCGTAGATCAGGGGCTCGCCCACGCCCAGGAAGCCGGCCGGGAGGGCGGACTTGATGGTGCGGCGGATGGAGCCGTTGCGGGGGAGCTTGAAGTAGACCGCGACCGCCGCGCCGACCTGGCCCGCGCCCGCCATCGCCAGGATCGGCAGCAGGACGGTGAAGCCCTGCTGCTCGATGAGGGTCGTGTGGATGGGGATCAGGGCCTGGTGCAGTCCCAGCATCACCAGCGGCAGGAACAGACCGCCCAGGACGAGACCCGCGCCCGCACCCGCGTGGGCGAGGAGCCAGTTGGCGAAGTCGCCGATCGCGGTGGAGATCTCACCGGCCACGAACATCAGGCCGAAGAGGGTGACCAGGCCGGAGACCAGGACCGTGAGGGTCGGCGTGACCAGCACGTCGAGGGCCTCGGGTACCCGGCGGCGGCACCACTTCTCGACGTACACCGCGAGCACCGCCGCGCCCAGCGCGCCGAGCACACCGCCCTGGCCGGGCGAGAGCGTCTGGCCGAACGCGTCGATCTTCGCGACGCCGGGGAAGACGATGATGGCGGCGACCGCCCCGCCCAGGATCGGCGTACCGCCGAACTCCTTCGCCGTGTTGAAGCCGACGAAGACCGCGATCAGCGCCATGAAGCCGCTCGCCATCGCCGCGAGGGCGGGTGTCACGGCGGGGAGCCAGCCGAGGTTGATCAGCAGGCCGTTGAGGCCGGCGATGATGCCGCAGCCGATGAGCGCGGGGATCAGCGGGACGAAGATGTTCGCGATCTTGCGGAGGAAGAGCTTGAACGGTGTCTGGTTCTTCTCCTTCCGCGCCGCCCTGATCGCCGCGCCCTGGGCGGCGAGACCGTCGGCCGAGGGCTTCGGGGCCGCCGCCACCAGAGCCTCGAACTCCGGCGTCACGCGGGCGACCGTGCCCGGGCCGAGCACGATCTGGTACGTGTCGTCCTCCACCACACCCATCACGGACGGCAGGGCCTTCAGGGCCTCGTCCTGGACGAGCGAGCGGTCCCGCAGGCCCAGCCGGAGCCGGGTCATGCAGTGGGCCACGGAGTCGATGTTCTCCACGCCGCCGACGAGGGGGAGGATCGCGGCGGCGATGGCGCGGTTCTTGTCGTCTGTGCTCATGGTGCGGTGGTGCCTTGCTGTGCGGGGGTGGGGGGAGGTTCAGGGGGTGTCGTCGGCGTGGAGCGCGGCCCGCAGATGGCCGGCCGAATCGGTGAGGCGCCGGTCGGCGTCCTTGGCGTCGATGTCGGCGAGGATCATCAGGATCGCGGTCTTCACCTCGCCGTCGGCGGCGGTGAGGGCCGTCTCGATCTGCTCGTCCGGCGCGCCGGTGGCCAGGGCGACGATCCGCCGCGAGCGAGCCTGGAGCTTGTCGTTGGAGGCGCGGACGTCGACCATCAGGTTTCCGTACGTCTTGCCGAGCCGGATCATCGTGATCGTCGAGATCATGTTGAGGACCAGCTTCTGCGCCGTGCCGGCCTTCAACCGCGTGGAGCCGGTGAGGAGTTCGGGACCGGTGACGACCTCGATGCCGTGTTCGGCGGCGGCCGCGAGCGCGCTGTCCGCGTTGCAGGAGAGGCCGATCGTGAGCGCGCCCAGGGTACGGGCGTGGGCGACGGCGCCGATGGCGTACGGGGTACGGCCCGAGGCGGAGATGCCGACCACCGTGTCGTCCGCGGTGAGGTCCAGCGCGTCGAGGTCGGCCGCGGCGAGCTCCGCCGAGTCCTCGGCGCCCTCGACCGCCTTCACCATCGCCGACGGGCCGCCCGCGATCAGTCCGAGCACCTCCGAGGGGTCGGTGTTGAAGGTGGGCGGGCACTCGCTGGCGTCGAGGACGCCGAGCCGGCCGGCGGTGCCCGCGCCGGCGTAGATCAGCCGGCCGCCGCGGGCCATGCGGGCGGCGGTGGCGTCGATCGCGGCCGCGATCAGCGGCAGCTGCGCGGCGACGGCGGCCGGGACGGTCTGGTCCTCGGTGTTCATGGTGCGGGCGATCTCGAGCGTCGGGAGCTGGTCGATCTCCGCGAGCTCGGGACGGAACGCCTCGGTGGTCAGGGTGGCCAGCTGGGCGCGCAGTTCGGAGTACGTAGCTGAAGACACGTGCGGGCTCTTTCGAGGGTTTCCCGGCGTTACCGGGTGCGGGGCGAGTGGCGGTGGGCCAGGGCTTCGTACGAGGCCGCGAGGGCAGGGGCCGCCGTCTCGTACGTACGTTGGGTGACGCAGGTGAACAGGCAGTCCACGACGAGGAGCTGGCTCGTACGGGACGACATCGCCGCCGGGCGCAGCTCGCTCTCGCGGGCCGTGGAGGTGGTGAGGATGTGGTCGGCGTACTGCGAGACGGGCCCGTCGGGGCGGCCGGTGATCGCGACGGTGGTGGCGCCGTGGTCGAAGGCCACGCGGAGGGGTTCTATGACGTCGCCGGTCGAGCCGGAGTGGGTGATGGCGATGGCGACGTCGCCGGAGCGGAGCTGCACGGCGTTGGTGACGGCGAGGTGCGGGTCGCTGTGGGCGTGCGCGATCAGGCCGATGCGGAGGAGTTTCTGGCCGAGGTCCTGGGCGACGAGCCCGGAGGCGCCGATGCCGTAGATGTCGATGCGGCGGGCGGCGGCGAGGGCGGCGACGGCGGCGCCGAGCTGGACGGTGTCCAGTCCGGCGGCGGTGTCGGCGAGGGTCTGCTGCTCGTCGTAGGCGAGCTTGGCGACGACGTCGGCCACCGGGTCGTCGACGGCGATGTCGGCGGTGACGGCGGGCGCGCGGCCGGACTGCTGCTGGGCGGCGAGGCCGGCGAGGGCCAGGCGGAGGTCCCGGTAGCCGGGGTAGCCGAGCAGGCGGGCCGTGCGGACGACGGTCGCCTCGCTGGTGCCGGTGAGCTCGGCGAGGCCGGTGACGGTGAGGGCGGCGCAGCCGGCCGGGTCACGGGCGACGGCTTCGGCGACCCGCTGCATCGAACGGGTCATGGAGGGCGCGAGGGTGCGCACCTTGGCCGCGAGGGCGGCGGGCGCGGGCACCTCCCGCGCCCGGGAGGCTCCGGGGGAGGGCGGCGCCTCGGGACCGGACCCGGCGCCGGACGCGGCGGAGGGCGGCGCGGAGGGAGGGGCCCCGGGTGGGGGCACCTGGCCGCTGAAACTTTCCTTCACGTCATTGGTCACACCTGAAAGATATTTTCGAGCACGGGGAGCGTCAAGACCCCATCGGTCCCGGAAAGTCCCGGACGAACCCCGGATGCGGACAGGACCTTCGCCCCTGAGGCTGGGCAGGTGACAATGTGTGTATGGACGACATCGACCCGCTGGAGCAGGCACTCCACACCGCCCGCGCCCTGGTCCTCGCCGATCTGGCGGCACGCGACGTGGCCGCGGCCGAGGTCGTGTCGATGGTGGAGGACGCCGTCACCCACCGGCGCTGGTGGGTGGAGCAGTGGCCCGAGGGCATTACGTTCGTCGCCGGGCTCATCGCCCAGGACGTCCAGGACTCCCTCCTGGAGCAGCACGGCCGCTGGCCGCTGTGCCCGGTCTGCTCCTCGGGCGACCCGCACGCCCTGGACGTCGAACCCGAGCTCGGCCCGGACCCGCACTGGGTCTGCGGCAAGGCCGGCGTCGTGGTCGCCCCGGTGGGCGGCCTGAGGTGACCCTCTACATCGACCCGCCGACCTGGCCGGGTCACGGCCGCATGTGGTCGCACCTGGTGAGCGACGTCTCGTACGAGGAGCTCCACGCCTTCGCGGCCGGGATCGGCGCCCCGCCCCGCGCCTTCGAGCGCGACCACTACGACATCCCGTCGGAGCGTTACGCCTCGGCGGTGGAGGCGGGCGCGGTCGAGGTCGGCTCGAAGGAACTCGTGCGCCTGATCACGGAGGCGGGTCTACGCCGGCCCAAGGGGCGGCCCGCGCCGTGACCGGGTCGGGCGGCGGGCCGCGGGCGGCGGGCGCACGGCGGCCCGCGGGCGGCGGGTCAGTCGGCGGTGCGGCAGGCGACGAGGTCGGCCTGGGTGGCGGTCTGCCGGTCGGCCTGGGGGGCGGGCGGCTGGTCGGTCCGCTGGTCGGTCCGCTCGTCGGGCTTGCGTGGGGGCGACGTCGACGAGGCCACGACGTGGCTGTTCGAGGTGCGGCGGCTCAGGCGTAGGGCCAGGGCGGCCGTCGCCAGGGCCACCACCGTCATCGCCGCTCCCGCCCAGGCCGTCGAGGGGAAGCCGAGGCCGGCGTCGATCGTGGTGCCGCCGAGCCAGGGGCCGGCCGTGTTGCCGAGGTTGAAGGCGGCCGTCGTCGTCGCGCCCGCCAGCGTCGGGGCGGCACCGGCGACGTTGAACATGCGGGCGTTGAGGGCGGGCGCGGTGTAGAAGGCCGAGACACCCAGGAGGAAGGAGAGGGTGATCACGGCGACCGGGCTGGAGGCGAAGACGGCCAGGGCGACCAGGAAGACCGTCGATGCCGTGATGCCGCTGAGCAGGACCCCGAAGAGGTGGGCGTCGGCGACCCGGCCGCCGATCGTCGTACCGATCAGCGCGCCGATGCCGAAGAGGCCCAGGATCGCGGAGACCCAGCGGGTGTCGATCCCGGCGACGTCCGTGATGACCGGGGCGAGGTACGAGAAGGCGCAGAAGACGCCGCCCGCGGCGAGTGCGGTGATCACGATCGAGAGCAGGACCTGCCGGTCGCGGTAGATCGACAGCTCCCTCTTGAGGCGGGGGCGGGTCTCCGGCAGCGGAATGTGCGGGATGCGGGTGACCACGCCGACGAGGGCGACGGCCGAGGCCACGCCGACCGCCCAGAACGCGGCGCGCCAGCCGAGGTGCTCGCCGAGGAAGGCGCCCGCGGGCACGCCGAGGACGTTGGCGATCGAGAGGCCGCCGATCATGACCGCCATGGCGCGGGCACGCGAACCGACGGGGACCATCGCGATGGCGACGGCCGCGCCGACCGCCCAGAAGCCCGCGCAGGCGAGCGCGCTGACGACACGCGAGGCGAAGAGGACCGCGTAGTTCGGGGCCAGCGCACCGGCGACCTGGCCGAGGCCGAAGACGGTGATCAGGGCGATCAGGGTCGTCTTGCGGGGGAGCCGGAGGGTCGCGACGGCGAGCAGCGGGGCGCCGACCACCATGCCGATCGCGAAGGCCGAGATCAGCAGGCCGGCGCGGGGTATGGAGACGTTCATGTCGTCGGCGACGGATTGGAGGAGGCCGGAGAGCATGAACTCGCTCGTGCCGAGCGCGAAGACGGAGAGGCCGAGGATGTAGACGGCCAGCGGCATGCGGGTGGGCGTGGACGGCGCCGCGGGGGCGGTGGCGGCTTCGGCGCGCTCGGCGGAGGTTGACGGCATGACATGCGTCAACCTGTGGTTTGTGCCTGTCATTCCCGCCGTGACGGGTGTCTCGCGATGCGGACCGGGCGGTTCTCAGGCCCCCAGTTCCTTCAGTTCCCGGGCCAGGTTCCTGCGGGCCCGTTCCTCCCAGGCCGCCGCGCCGTACGGGGTGCGGAAGAGGCGGGGGAGGGAGAGGAGCTGGCGGAGGATCGCCGCGCGGCCCTGCCGGAAGTCCGCGTCCGGGACGAACGCGTACTCCTCCCGGACCGCGCGCGTATACCCCCCGTACGTATCCTCGTCCGTCGCCAGGACCGCCAGGTCCGCATCGCAGAGGGCCTCGCCGTTGAGGTCGCCGGGGGCCGGGTCGTGGGTGGTCGTCAGGCGGACCAGGCGGGCCACCTCGGCCACCTCGTGGGGGGTGAGGCCCGCCTCGGTGAGGGCCTTCTCCGCCAGGAGCGCCGAGCGTTCCTCGTTCTCCGAGCGCTCCGGCCGGTAGACCGCGTCGTGGAACCAGGCGGCCAGCCGGACCAGCTCCAGTTCCCCGCCCTCGCCGCCCAGGTCGGCGAGCTCGTCGATGCGGTCGAGAACGGCCCGCAGATGGTCGACCGTGTGGTACCTGCGCTGCGGCTCCGCCCAGCGGGCCAGCAGGTTCCGGCCGTACGGGGTCGGGTCCGGGCCCTCGCGGCCGGCGCGGGCGGCGCGCAGGGTGGCGTTCCAGCGCTGGAGCAGGGCGGGGTCCACGGATTCCGTCATGGCTGCATTCTGCCGCCCCAGGGGCCCGGCCCGCTCGTGTTCCGGGGGTGCCTGACGGGTCCTCATCTCCCTCGCGCCGACGGGCCGGCGGTGCACCGGCGGGCCGTTCGTCCGGACGGACCCGTCGTGGTGCGGGGCGCGGGACGCGCTGTTCGACTGGAAAGCGGCGCATCCACACCCACCTCAGAGAGCGAGCACCCTCATGACCGTGATCGTCACCGTCTCCTTGCCGGGTGTCACGAAGCAGCAGTACGAGTCGGTCAACGAGAAGCTTCAAGCCTCGTCGTTCTGGCCCCCCAAGGGGTTCATCTCCCACGCCGGGGCGCCCGCCGAGGGCGGGTGGTTCGTGGTGGACCTGTGGGAGTCGGCGGAGGACTTCGAGGCGTTCATGCGGCAGGGGGCGGACATCTTCACGGAGTTCGGCACCGAGGAGATCCGGCCGACGATCTACAGTTCGGCGACCAGGATCACGCCGTAGGACGGTCGGGCGCGCTCACGAAATTGCGTTGCCGGGGCGGGACGCCGCGCGGCACGCTTCGGCGCATGACTTCCCACCCCGTGGCGGACCTGTTCTCCGCCGAAGGACGACTGAAGGCGATCCCGCGCAGGGCCCCGCGCCGTGCGCAGCTCCTCGCCCACCTGGCCGAGACGCTCTTCGAGCCGGCCCGCTCCTACACGGAGCGCGAGGTCAACGAGGCGCTCCTGACCGTGCACGAGGACTTCCCGGCCCTGCGCCGCTATCTCGTGACCGGTGGCCTGCTCTCCCGTACGAAGGACGGCGCCAGCTACCGCCGACAGCAGCAGCCCGGCTCCACCGGAGGCCCGATCCTGTCCGTCGCGTGACCGCCGCGGTGGTGGCCGGCCTGCTCGCCGGCTACGGCATCGCGATCCCGGTCGGCGCCGTCGGCGCCTACCTGGTGGCGGTCACGGCGCGCACGAGCTGGCGTACGGGAGCGGGCGCGGCGCTCGGCGTCGCGGCGGCGGACGGGGTGTACGCCCTGGTCGCGGTCCTCGGCGGCTCGGCGCTCGTGCCGCTCCTCACACCGGTCATGACCCCGCTGCGCCGGGTCTCGGCGGTGGTCCTCGTCTGCCTCGCCGCCCACTCCGCGTGGACGGCCGTACGGGCCTACCGCGCACGGGACCTCGCGAACCGGGACGACCGCGGAGGACCGCTCACCCCGGCGCGCGCCTTCCTCACGTTCCTGGGCATCACGATCCTGAACCCCATGACCGTGATCTACTTCGTGGCCCTGATCCTGGCGACGGGCCCTTCGGGTCCGGCGACTCCTCTGGACCGTACGGTCTTCGTCCTGGCGGCCCTGGTCGCCTCCGCCAGCTGGCAGCTCCTCCTCGCCTCCGGGGGCGCGCTCCTCGGCCGGGGACTGACGGGCCCGAGGGGACGGCTCGGGACGGCGCTCGTGTCGAGCACGCTCATCGCGGGACTGGCGGTCCACCTCGTGAGCTGAGCGGACCCCTGGAAGAGCGGGCGCCGGCCGCTACCGCCGTGCGTGACGCCCGCGGCGCACGAGCCCCGAGGACCGGGAGACGAGCAGGGCGCCGGCGACGGTGAGCGCGCCGGCCGCCATGACACCGCCCCTGGAACGCCAGGACATGACCGACCAGCACGACTGGGCGGAGAGCAGCGATCCCGCGCTCAGCCAGGAGCCGACGGAGGCGATGGACGCGGCCGATCCGACGGAGCCGACGGAGAGCACCGAACCGACGGAGCCGATGGAGAGCACGGACCCCGTGGAGCCGATGGAGAGCACGGAGTCCCGGGACCAGAGCGAGAGTGCGGCAGCCATGGTCCGATCGTAGGTGCGAGGCGGCCGGCCCACACGTCGGCTCGCGGGCCGCTCCGCCCGGACGATCACGCCTCTACGATCCGCCCATGGACTCTGTGACCCTCCACGCGCCCGGTCTCGTCCTCCGTCCCTGGCGCCTGGACGACGTTCCCGCCCTGGTCCGGGCGGGCGGGGTCGCCCAACTGCGCCGCTGGACGAGCACGTCGGTGTCCGACGCCTCCGACGGTGCCCGGTACGTCGAGGAGCAGCAGCGCGGCTGGGAAGACGGAACCAGGCTCGCCTTCGCGGTACTTGAGGACGAACGGCCCGTCGGTCATGTCGTTCTCAAGGACGTCGTCCCGGGAGAGCCGTCGGCCGAGGTCGGCTACTGGACCGCGGCGTACGCACGCGGCCGGGGCGTGGCGCCCCGCGCCTTGGAGGCGCTCGGCACGTGGGCCTTCGCCGTGTTCGGTCCGCACGGACTGACCCGCCTGGAACTCCTGCACCAGGTGGACAACCTCGGCTCGTGCCGGGTGGCGGAGAAGAGCGGGTACGAGCTCGACAGGACGCTGCCCGCGGAGCCGCCCGCGTACCCCGGTGAGGGGCACGTGCACGTGAAGCGGGGCGGACGAACCGCCTGACCCCGCGCACAGGTAGCTCGTCCCGCCCGGAGAACGCCGGCACCCGTGAGGCAGATCACGTGCGGAGTGGTTTGTCCCACGATCTTCGGCCAATCCTTGACGCTGCGTGAGCGCCCAGGGTTCAATCCGGCGACTCAGTGCGATCTCTGAGACGTGAACAGTGGGGGTAGGGACGTGGGGGCTGGCAGACATCCCGGTAGATCGCGGTACAGACGGGGGAGTTCGCGGACAGGTGGGGCCGCTGTGGCGCTGGCGACGGCGGCCTCCGTCCTCTTCGGAGTGATTCCGGCCGGCTCCGCGGTGGCGGCGGCGCAGGCCGAACCCGCCGGAGCGCCCGCGACGACCGCGACACCGGAGGCCGAACGGGCGCTGAAGGCGGCCAGGGCCACCGGACACCGGGTGGAGGTGACGAGCGAACGCTCGGAGCGGACCACTGTGTTCGCCAATCCGGACGGCTCCACGTTCACCCTGGAGGAGTCCGCTGTGCCCGTACGCGTGGCTGCCCCGGGCGGTGGCTGGCGTGCGCCGGACGCGACGCTGGTGCGGCGCTCCGACGGGTCGATCGGGCCCAAGGCCGCCGCGGCCGAGATGTCGTTCTCACGCGGCGGGAACGAGGACGCGCTGGTCTCGATCGCGGAGTCCGGGCGTTCGCTTGCCCTCGCATGGCCCGGCAGGCTGCCCGCCCCTCGACTCGACGGCGCGAGCGCGGTGTACCCGGACGTGCTGCCGGACGTGGACCTGAAGGTCACGGCGACGGCGGAGAGCTTCCAGCACGTGCTCGTCGTCAAGACGCCCGAGGCGGCGGCGGATCCGAAGCTCAGGACCCTGACGTTCGGCCTGAAGACGCGTGGTCTCTCCGTCCGCACGAGCGCGTCCGGCGCGCTGGCGGCGGTGGACGGCGACGGCCGTACGGTGTTCAGGGCGCCGCCGGCCCAGATGTGGGACTCGGCGGGCAGGGGCGCGGCCGGGCGGCCGGGCGCGACCGTGCGCCCCGTGACGAAGCCGGCGCTCGCGAACGGCCCGGCCGGGACCCTGGCGGCCGCCCCGTCGGCGTCCCCCGCACCCGTCACCTCCGCGGATGCCTCGGAGTCCGCACCCTCCGGCACCGGGCGCGCCCCCGGCCAGGGCGACAAGGTCAGGCGGATGGGCGTGAAGCTCGGCAAGGGCTCGCTCTCCGTCATGCCTGACGCCGCGATGCTGGCGAACACCCCCGACGCCGCCTTCCCGCTCTTCATCGATCCCACGGTGACATGGGGCGAGTCGGAGCGGACGCTGCTGCGCAGCGACGGCTACGAGTCGTACGGCTGGGGCAACGGCGACGACAACCGCGGCATGGGAGCGGGCAAGTGCGGCTCCTGGAACGGGTACTACTGCGGTCCCGGCTATGTGCAGCGGCTGTACTTCGAGTTCTCCCCGTCCTCCCTCGCCGGAAAGCACGTCCTGGACGCCACGTTCCGGGTGACCGAGCCGTGGGCGTTCCAGTGCGACCCGCGCACCGTGGACCTGGTCCGCACCGACAACATCTCCTCCTCCACCACCTGGACCACACGGCCCAAGGAACTGGACTGGATGGTCGACCGGGACGTCTCGGCAGGCCGTGGCTCGCTCTGCGACCCGGACTCGCCGGACGCTCCCATCGAGTTCAACGACAACCCGGCAGAGACGAACGAGAACCTCACCCCGACGGTGAAGTCGTTCGCGGCGGGCAAGTTCTCCCGCCTCACGCTGGAGATCCGCGCGAACGACGAGTCGGACACCTCCGCGTGGAAGCGGTTCAGGAACGACGCCGTCCTGTCCGTGAAGTTCGTGGCGCTGCCCGCACTGCCCACCGGCGTGGGTGTGGTCAGTGGCAACGGCACGGTCTGCGCGCCGAACGAGAACGACCCCGCCGTCATCAGCGACCCGACACCGGCCGTGAACGGCAGGCCGCAGACCGCGGCGGGCGGCGAGTCCGGTGCCAGCCTGCGGATCCGCTGGCGTACGCAGAAGTGGAACGGCACCTCCTGGGTGACCGCCCACACCGACGTCGACAGCCCCACCACCGGGTACACAGGTGACAACGTCAACCAGACGAAGAGCCTCCCCGCCCTGGCCGAGGGCGTGAAGCACCGGCTCCTCGCGTTGACGCTCTCGTACTACGAGGACGGCACGAACCGCCTCAACACCGGTTATACCGCGGCCTGTTACTTCACCGTCGACACGACGGCGCCGAAGGCGCCCAAGGTCACGATGGGGGCGCCGTACTCCGAGTGCCTTCCGAACGCGTGTACCGCCGCCGGTGGCCCGGGCGTGTCGTCCACGGTCACCTTCGCACCGGCCGTCGGGGACACCAACATCACCAATGTCCAGTACCGCTCCACCGAGCAGGCCGTCTGGATCAACACCTGCACCCCCGGGGTCGCCTGCGCCTTCAAGGCCACGGTCACACCGAACGGCTCCGGCACGCACCGGTTGTACGCGCGGGCCGTCGATTCACTCGGCCGCGCCGGTGCCCAGCAGGTCATCGACTACCTCGTCGCCTCCGGTGACGGTCCCGTCGGCCGGTGGAGCTTCGGCGAGGCCTCCGGTGCCGCCGTCGACACCGGTGCCGACGCCACCCGCCAGGACGCCGCCCTCGCCGGTTCGGCCGTCCGGGACGACCGGGGCCGGCGCGGGGAACTGACCACCGACGCCGCCGGGGCCCCGCTGCCGGGCGGCCCGGTCACCGACCGCGGTCTGCTCCTGAACGGCGGCGGTCACGCCGCCACCTCCGCCCCGGTCCTGGAGACCCGCTCCGGCTACTCGTTCTCCACCTGGGTCCGGCTGGACGGCAAGGACACCACCGGCGTCGTCCTCTCCCAGGACGGCGCCAACTACAGCCCGTTCGTGGTCACCTACGAGAAGCCGTACGACACCTGGTACTTCGGGGTGAAGGAGAAGGACGAGGCGACGGCCGACGCGTACTGGGGCCGCAAGGCGGTCACCCCCGCGCGGACCGGCGTGTGGACCCACCTCGCCGGCACGTACGACCCGGCGGCCAAGACGCTCCAGCTGTTCGTGAACGGCAAGCTGGAAGCCGTCAACACCAACGTGGTCAGCTCGTGGTCGGCGACCGGCCCGATGCAGTTCGGCCGCTACAAGTACAACGGCCAGTACGGTCTGCCGTTCAAGGGCAGCATCGACGAGGTCGCCGTCTGGCAGCGGGTCCTGACGGCACGGGAGATCGCCGACGAGGCGAAGCTGCCGACCTCGCAGACGTACGCGGGTGCCGAGCTCGTCGCCGACTGGAACGCGGCCGACGCCACCGGCTCCACCGTGCCCAACTCGGCCGTCGGCTACGGCCCCGCGCTGACCCTGTCCGGCGGCGCCGCCGTCGAGGGCGGCGAGATCGTCCTCGACGGCCTCGACGACGCGGCCACCGCCGCCGGCCCCGTCCTGGACGACACGGGGTCGTTCACGGCCACGACGACCGTACGGCTGGACAGCGCGCAGCTGCTGACCAAGCCCGTCGGCCACACCGGCCAGGTCTTCGGCCAGCGGTCCGCGAGCGGCTCGGCCTGGGGCTTCTGGTTCCAGCTGACCGGCAAGGAGACCGCCCTCGACCCGGAGACCATGGAGGAGGGGACCACACCGGTCGGCAAGTGGCACTTCGGGCGGCTCAACGCCGACGGCACGTTCTCCTCGGTCGTCTCCGACGAGGTCGCGGCCATGGACAGCCTGGTCCGGCTGACCGGCGTCTTCGACGCCCAGGACGGCGCCATCAGCCTCTACCTGGGCCACAACCGCAATGGCGAGGCCACGGCGTTCACCGCGCAGGTCGGCTCCGGTGACTTCGCTCTCGGCAAGGGCTTCACCTCCGGCGGGTGGGGCCACCACCTGCCCGCGCGGATCGCCGAAGTGCGGCTCTGGGCCGGGGCGATGGCCGGCGCGGACCAGATCGAGACCACCGTCGGCGACTGACCGACGGGTGAGGGCGGGGGGCTTCCGGCGAGGAAGCCTCCCGCCCCTGTCGTACCCACGCGCCGGACACACGGGCGCGTGGCCGTTCCACAACTCGTTTCCGATGTTTCTCTCTTACGTACTTTCGGGGTGGATCCAAGATGTTGACAGGCATGGGCAGATTCGACAGAGGGGACGGTGGCGGCGGTCGTCGCGCCCGGACCCTCGCGGCCGCGCTGGCACTGGCGCTGGCCGTACCGGTCGGCTGGACACCGGTCGCCCAGGCGGCGGGCCCCGGCGGCCTCGGCCGTCCCGACGTACCCGAGCAGCGGGTCAGCAAGGTCAGGGAGATCACGGGCGGCGGGGCGAAGAAGGCCCGCGACCTGGTCGCCAGGGAGCGGAAGGCCAACGACGGCCAGGCCGCCCAGGCCGCCCGGGAACAGCGGGCCGCCTGGCCCGCGCGCGGTTCGGCTGAGCTGCCGCTCACGGCGGGCAGGGCGGGGAGCGCAGAGCCCGGCGGGCTGCCGGTCACGCTGACCCCGAAGCCGGGCAAGGCCGGCTGGGCGCCCGGCGCCGACGCGCGCGTGACCGTCCTCGACCAGCAGGCGACCCGCAGGGCGGGGGTCACCGGAGTCCTGCTGACCGCCGAGGCCGACTCCGCCGGCACGGCGAAGGTCACCGTCGACTACGGCTCCTTCGCCTCCGCGGTCGGCGGCGGCTGGTCCGGGCGGCTGCGCCTGGTGACCCTGCCCGCATGTGCGCTGACCACGCCGACGAAGGCCGAGTGCCGGACGCAGACCCCGGTGACGTCGCACAACGACCGGTCCGCCCAGACCGTGTCGGCCGATCTCGCGCTCGCCGAGGCCGTCGGCGGACCGTCCACCCAGCTGCTGACCGCCCCGGCCGCCGCCTCCGGTGCGACCGTGTTCGCGCTCACGGCGGACGGTGTCGGCGGCGGCGAGGCCGCGAACGGCTCAGGTGACTTCGCGGCGACCCCGCTCGCCGCGTCGTCCTCCTGGGAGGCCGGCTCCGGCTCGGGCTCGTTCACCTGGAACTACGGCTTCACCCTGCCGCCGGCCGCGGCCGGTCCGACACCCTCCCTCGCGCTCTCCTACGACTCCGGTTCGGTCGACGGCCGCACCGCGACCTCGAACAACCAGGGCAGCGCCGTCGGTGAGGGCTTCTCGCTCGGCGAGTCCTACATCGAGCGTGGCTACGGCAGTTGTGACGACGACGGCCACGAGGACGTCTACGACCGCTGCTGGAAGTACGACAACGCCCGGCTCGTCCTCAACGGCAAGTCCGACCGGCTGGTCAAGGACAACACCAGCGGTGCATGGCACCTGGAGGGCGACGACGCCTCCACCGTGACCCGTCACACCGGCGCCGACAACGGCGACGACAACGGCGAGTACTGGACCGTCGTCACCGAGGGCACCACCTACACCTTCGGCAGGAACAAGCTCGACGGCGCCGCGACGGAGCGCACCAACAGCACCTGGACCGTCCCCGTCTTCGGTGACGACACGGGCGAGCCGGGCTACGACAAGGGCACCGCGTTCGCGGACCGGGCGCTGACCCAGGCCTGGCGCTGGAACGTGGACCTCGTCGAGGACCCCTCCGGGAACGCCTCCACGTACTGGTACACCGCCGAGTCGAACTACTACGAGAAGAACAAGGCCACCAAGGCCAGCACCTCGTACGTCCGGGGTGGCTACCTCACCGAGGTCAAGTACGGCCTGCGCAAGGGTGCCCTGTTCACCGACACCGCCGACGCCAAGGTGACCTTCGGCCACGCCGAGCGGTGCACGGTCGCCGACTGCGGCTCGCTGACCGACGCCACCTCCGACAACTGGCCGGACGTCCCCTTCGACGCGATCTGCTCCAAGGACGACACCGACTGCAAGTCAGGCGGCCCGTCGTTCTTCTCCCGCAAGCGCACCACGAGCGTCGACACCTTCTCGTGGAACGCCGCCACGAGCGCCTACGACCCGGTCGACTCCTGGGCCCTGAACCAGAAGTACCTGGACGGCGGCGACATCGGCGACAGCTCCGACCATGTGCTCTCGCTCCAGTCGATCGTGCGCACCGCCAAGGCGGGCACCGCGATCGAGCTGAGGCCGGTCTCCTTCACCTACCACATGCGGCCCAACCGGGTGGACGGCACGGACGACATCCTGCCGCTGTCCCGGCCCCGGATCTCCACCGTCACCTCCGAGACCGGTGCCATCACCACCGTGTCCCTGTCCGCGCCCGAGTGCGTGCGCGGCGAGGTGCTCGGAGCGGCCCCCGACACCAACACCCGCAGCTGCTACCCGCAGTTCTGGAACATCAACGGGGCCGAGGAGGCCTCGATCGACTGGTTCCACAAGTACCGGGTGTTGGCCGTCACCGTCTCCGACCCGGCCGGCCAGAACGACACCGTCGAGAACTCCTACGAGTACAGCGGTGCCGCCTGGCACCACAGCGACGAGCCCTTCACCCCGAAGGACGAGCGGACCTGGTCCGACTGGCGCGGCTACCGTCAGGTCACCGCGTACGGCGGCGCCCTGAACACCACCCGCTCCAAGAGCGTCTCGCTGTTCTTCCAGGGCATGGACGGCGACAAGAAGAAGGACGGCACCACCAAGTCCGTCAGCCTCGCCCCGCTCTCCGCGCCCGCGCTCGGCGTGGCGTCCGTCGCCGACACCGACGCCTTCCAGGGCAAGCTGCGGCAGAAGGTCACCTACGACGGCGCCACCGCCATCGGCGCCGAGGTCCACAAGCCGTGGCTGAAGGAGACCGCCCGCCAGGACGTCCCCGACGCGGCCGACCATGTCGCCCGCTTCGTGCGTGTCGGCGAGTCCACCAGTTACACCCTGCTCACCGCGTCGAACACCTGGCGCGCCCACACCACCGTCACCGACCACGACGCGTTCGGCATGCCGTACCAGGTCGAGGACCGGGGCGACGACGCCAAGAGCGGCGACGAGACCTGCGAGTACACCTGGTACGCCCGGGACACCGCCATCGGGCTCGTCTCGCTGGCCTCCCGTACCCGGACCGTCGGCCGGGCCTGCACGGTCGCGGACGCCGACCTCGACCTGCCCGCCGACGACACGCGCCGCGGTGACGTGCTCTCCGACACCGCCACCGCCTACGACGGTGCCGCCTGGTCGGCCACGATGAAGCCCACCAAGGGCCTGGCGACCTGGACCGGACGGGCCAAGAGCTACGGGACGGACAACCAGCCCGTCTGGCAGAAGCTCTCCACCACCGGCTACGACACCCTCGGCCGCCCGGTCAGCCTCGCGGACGCCCACGACAAGGCGACCACGACCGCCTACACCCCGGCCGACCAGGGCCCGCTGACGAAGACGATCACCACGGACCCCAAGGGGTTCAAGGCGACGACCTTCCTCGACGCGCGGCGCGGCCAGCCGGAGCGCAGCTACGACGCGAACCTGAAGAAGACCGAGACCGCGTACGACGCCCTCGGCCGGCTCACCGACGTCTGGCTCCCCGACCGCAACCGGGGCGGCGGCTACGCGCCCAGCCAGAAGTACACGTACAGCATGTCCGACACCAGGCAGTCGTGGGTCTCCACGGCGAAGCTGAAGAAGGACGGAACCACCTACAACACCTCGTACGCGATCTACGACGCGCTGCTGCGCCCGCTGCAGGTCCAGGCGCCGACCCCTGACGGGGGCCGGCTCCTGACCGACACCCGCTACGACTCGCGCGGCCTCGCCTACGAGTCGTACGAGGAGATCTTCGACACCACCTCCACTCCGAACGGCACCTACACGCGGGCCGAGTACGGCGAGGCGCCCAAGCAGACCGAGACCGTCTTCGACGGTGCCGGCCGGGCCACGACCAGCACCCTGCTCGTGTACGGCGTGAAGAAGTGGTCGACGTCCACCACGTACACCGGTGACTCGACCGCCACCACCGCCGCCGAGGGCGGCACGGCGACCCGGACGATCACCGACGCCCGCGGCCGCGCCGTGGAGACCCGCGAATACGCGGGGCCGCTGCCGACCGACACCCAGTACGGCGGCGCCCTCGGCGTCACCTACGCGTCCACCCGCTTCGGCTACACCCTGGACGGCAAGCAGACCGCGGTGACCGGCCCGGACGGCGCCCAGTGGACCTACACGCACGACGTGTTCGGGCGTGAGCGCGTGGTCGGCGACCCCGACAAGGGCTCCTCGACCACGTACTACGACGCGCTCGACCGGCCCACCAAGGTCACCGACCCCCGTGGCACGGTCGTCACCGGCTACGACGAGCTCGGCCGCGTCACCGGCACCTGGACGGGCTCGGTCACCGACGCCAACCAGCTCACCGGATACACCTACGACACCGTCCTCAAGGGCCAGCGGGCCGGTGCCACCCGCTACGTCGGCGGCAAGGCAGGCCAGGCGTACACGCGGTCGGTGACCGCCTACGACACCATGTCCCGGCCCACCGCCTCGACCCTGACGCTGCCCGCGACCGATCCGCTGGTGACCGCCGGGGTGCCCACGACCCTCTCGTACAGCAGCTACTACAACATCGACGGCTCGCTGCAGAACACCACCGAGCCCGCGCTCGGCGGACTGGCCTCGGAGACCGTCGCCTACGGGTACGACGACCTCGGTCTCGTCACCTCGATCGGCGGCTCCACCGGCTACCTCCTCGGCGTCGACTACTCGGCCCTCGGCCGGGCCCAGCAGCTGACCCTCGGCACGGCGAACACCGAGGCCGTGAAGAAGACCTATGTCACGAACACCTACGAGGAGGGCACCGGCCGGCTGACGCGTTCGCACGTCACCGACCAGACCCACCCGTGGATGCTGCAGGACCTCAACTACACCTTCGACCTGTCCGGCAACGTCCTGTCGATCACCGACCCGACGCTGCTCGGCGGCGCCGGCAAGGCCGAGACCCAGTGCTTCGGCTACGACGGCCACCGGCGGCTCACCGAGGCCTGGACCCCGTCCTCGCAGAAGTGCTCCGACCCGCGCAGCGCGACGTCCCTGTCCGGCCCCGCGCCGTACTGGGACTCGTACACGTACAACACCGCGGGCCAGCGCACCTCCGTCACCTCGCACAAGAGCACCGGCGACACGAAGACGACGTACTGCTGGACCGCCCGCAAGCACACACTGAACGGCACCAGCGCAAGCGGCAACTGCACCACGCCCGACCGCTCCTACGTCTACGACAACACCGGCAACACCACCAAGCGTCCCGGCGCCACCGGCGCCCAGGACCTCAAGTGGTCGGAGTCCGGTCAGCTCACGAAGCTGACCGAGGGCACCAAGGCCACGGACTACCTCTACGACGCCGACGGCACCCTGCTCGTCCGTGCCACCACCGGCGGCGAGCGGATCCTGTACGCCGGTGCCACCGAGGTGCATCTGCGGGCCAACGGCACCACCTGGGCCCAGCGCTCGTACTCCTCCGGCAGCATGAACGTCGCCGTCCGCACCAACCAGTCGGGTGCCCAGAAGGTGTCCTACCTGGCCGGTGACCACCACGGCACGCAGAGCCTGGCCGTCGGCTCGGACAGCACGCAGACGTTCACCAAGCGCTACACCGGTGTCTTCGGCGAGAACCGCGGAACCGTCACCGGCGCCGCCTGGCCGGACGACAAGGGCTTCCTCGGGAAGACCACCGACGCCACCACCGGTCTGACGCATGTGGGCGCCCGCCAGTACGACCCGTCCATCGGGCAGTTCATCAGCGCCGACCCCAAGCTGACCCTGGACCAGGCCCAGTCGCTCAACGGGTACGCCTACGCCAACAACAACCCGGTCACCCAGGCCGACCCGACGGGCGAGAAGGTGCCCGAGTGCGACAACCCGAGCAAGTACGGGATCACCTGCAAGGGCGGCATCCCGGTCTCCAGCGGTGGCGGCGCTCCCTGCCCCAGCCTGACCAACCCGCAGTGCCCTGAGTACCAGGGCGGCGGCGGCGGTGGCGGCGGTGGCGGCGGTGGTGGCGGCGGTGGCGGTGGCGGCGGCTGCGACGCCGCCTGCCAGCGCGCGCTGAACAACATCGCCAAGAAGTGGAAGGGTGGCCTCTACCACGCGCTGGGCGTCGACCTGAAGAAGTACGTCCAGGTCCTCACCCACGAGACCACCCCGTGCGTCGAGGGTGCCATGGTCTCCTCCGGGGTCGCGGCGGGCTGTGCCGACATCGCCGGCATCGGCTCCACCGACACCTGGAACGACCTGCTCAACGAGTGGATGAACGGCAAGGGAGGCAACCGGGCCTTCGGCGTCGGCAGCTTCATGACCCAGCAGCTCGCCGCCAACAAGCACAGCCTCAACATCGTCAACCAGCTCAAGAGCCAGATCGAGGCCGCCGACTACGACATCGACCCCGCCTCGATGGGCGGAAGATCCTCCTACAAGGACCCCAAGACCAACTTCTTCAACGACATCACCGGCATGCTGACCGACGGCGCGAAGGGGTCCGGGGTTCCGGAGGCCTTCATGGGCTCCTACGATCAGATCCACCAGGTCATCAACGTCAACAAGCGCGAACGGTCCTTCACGGTCGCGTTCGCCGCCTACAACGAGACCGGCACGGAGTCCCTGACGCACGTCATCCCGGACATCGGGCAGGGCAAGCAGATGGGCACCCTGCACCAGACCTACTACTGGACGATCACGGTCGGTCCGTGACCGGCCGCTGATCGAAGATGAGAGAGGGGACGGAAGTGGCAGTGCCTGTGCTGGACCGTCTGCCCGTACGGGCCCGAGGCTCGGTGCACCGGGCTTTCCGCGTGCTCGCGCTGCTGCTTCTGCTCGCCGCGGCTGTCGACCTGCTGTCGAACCTAGTCCCGCGCCAGGCTTCGATGCGGGAGCTGCTCGACGACGTGCGCGCCGGCCGAACCTCGGTGGTTCATGTCTTCTACACCGCACCCGACGCGGTCGGCGTGCGGTGGACCACCGGGTTCGCCGGCGACAGGGAGCTCACCCACCGCTTCGCGACCCTTCCGGGAGGCGAGGGCGGTGAGGCCGAGTTCGAGGAGCTCGTGCGGGACGAGCTCGGCACCACGCCGGTCGTGTTCGACCGGAAGGATCCGCTGGAGAGGCTGGGCGGGCTCGCCTCCCTGGTCCCGGTGCTGTACTGGCGGTTCATCTCCACCACCTGGCTCGCCTGGGCCGTCCTCGCGGCAGGGGTGGCCGTGCTGGCCGACATCGTCGTGCGGGCACGGCTGCGGGCCCCGAGCGCCGGATACTGGCTGACCGCGTGCCTGGTGTTCGGGGCCGGATTCCCCGCCTACCTGTGGTCGGAGCCGGCGGCGCTGTGGCGCCCGGCGGCGGACGGCCGCATCACCGGCGGGGGAGTCGTGGGCCGCACGGCCCTGTGGGCCGCGGGCTTCGCGGCGCTCGCCGTGGCGGTGGTCGCGACGCGCTGATCACAGCGCACCGCAGCGCGACGGCGCCGTGGTCGGGGGAGGCTCAGCCTTCCTCGGCCACGGCGCTCGCGTATGTGGGGCGGAGGCCCTTGAAGGCGACCCGGTGGGGCCGTCCGCCGTCCGCCGCCCGCCCGGACCTGGCCCTCGATGTGCCGCGGGCGCCTGGGGCCAGGGCGCTCGTGTCAGGTCACGCGTCGGCCGCCCGGAAGCCGCGCAGGCGCAGGCTGTTGCCGACGACGAAGACCGAGGAGAAGGCCATCGCGGCGCCGGCGATCATCGGGTTGAGCAGTCCGGCCGCGGCGAGCGGCAGGGCGGCCACGTTGTAGGCGAAGGCCCAGAAGAGGTTCGTGCGGATCGTGCCGAGGGTGCGGCGCGAGAGCCGGATCGCGTCGGCGGCGGCCCGCAGGTCTCCCCGTACGAGGGTGAGGTCGCCGGCCTCGATGGCGGCGTCCGTGCCGGTGCCCATCGCCAGACCCAGGTCGGCCTGGGCGAGCGCGGCGGCGTCGTTCACGCCGTCGCCGACCATGGCGACCGAACGGCCCTGCGCCTGGAGGCGCTTGACGACGTCGACCTTGTCCTGGGGCATGACCTCGGCGATGACCTCGTCGATGCCGACCTCGGCGGCGACGGTCTCGGCGACGGCCCTGTTGTCTCCGGTCAGCAGGATCGGCGTCAGACCGAGCGCGCGCAGCCGCCGGACCGCCTCGGGGCTGGTCTCCTTGACGGCGTCGGCGACCTCCAGGACCGCGCGGGCCGCCCCGTCCCAGGCGACCGCGATGGCGGTCCGGCCGGCCTTCTCGGCGTCGTCCTTCGCGGACTTGAGCCCCTCGGGCAGCTCCATCGCCCACTCCTCGAGCAGCTTCTCGCGGCCGACGAGGACGGCGTGGCCGTCGACGACGCCCTGGACGCCAAGGCCGGGGACGTTGGCGAAGTCCTCCGGGGTGGGGAGCGTGCCGACCCGGGCGACGGCGCCGGTGGCGACGGCCTGGGCGACGGGGTGCTCCGAGGCGTGCTCCAGGGCGCCCGCGAGGCGCAGCACGTCGGTCTCGTCGACGCCGTCGGCGGTGTGGACCGCGAGGAGGGCCATCCGGCCGGTGGTCACGGTGCCGGTCTTGTCCAGGACGATCGTGTCGACCTTGCGGGTCGTCTCCAGGACCTCGGGGCCCTTGATCAGGATGCCGAGCTGGGCGCCGCGGCCGGTGCCGACCATGAGGGCGGTCGGGGTCGCGAGGCCGAGGGCGCAGGGGCAGGCGATGATCAGTACGGCGACGGCGGCGGTGAACGCGGCCGTGAGGCCGGATCCCGTACCGAGCCAGAAGCCGAGCGTGCCGAGCGCGAGCGCGATCACGATCGGTACGAAGACGGCGGAGATCCGGTCGGCGAGCCGCTGGGCGGCCGCTTTGCCGTTCTGCGCGTCCTCGACCAGCTTGGCCATGCGGGCGAGCTGGGTGTCGGCGCCGACGCGGGTGGCCTCGACGACGAGCCGGCCGCCCGCGTTCAGGGTGGCGCCGGTGACGGAGTCGCCGACGGAGACCTCGACCGGCACGGACTCGCCGGTGAGCATCGAGGCGTCCACGGCGGAGGAGCCCTCGACGACGGTGCCGTCGGTGGCGATCTTCTCGCCGGGGCGGACCAGGAACCGTGTCCCGACCTGGAGTTCGGCGGTCGGCACGGTGACCTCGCGGCCGTCCTTCAGGACGGTGACCTCCTTGGCACCCAGCTGCATCAGCGCCTTCAGCGCGGCGCCCGCCTTGCGCTTGGAACGGGCCTCGAAGTACCGCCCGGCCAGGATGAAGGCGGTGACGCCGGCGGCGGCCTCCAGGTAGATGTTCCCGGCGCCGTCGGTGCGGGCGATGGTGAACTCGAAGGGGTGGGTCATCCCCGGCGTACCGGCGGTCCCGAAGAACAGCGCCCACAGGGACCAGAGGAACGCGGCGATCGTGCCGACCGAGATCAGGGTGTCCATGGTGGCGGCGCCGTGCCGGGCGTTGGTCCAGGCGGCCTTGTGGAACGGCCAGGCGGCGTAGACGACGACAGGGGCGGCGAGGGTGAGGCTGAGCCACTGCCAGTACTCGATCTGGAGCGCCGGGACCATTGCCATCGCGATGACGGGGACGGCGAGGGCGACGGCGGTGATCAGCCGTTGCCTGAGGGGCCGTAGCTCCTCGTCGGCCTTCTCCTCGTCGCCCGGCCCGTCCTCGCCGCCGGACCCGGCGCGCGGGGGAGCGGGTTCCTCGGCGGTGTAGCCGGTGGCCTCCACGGTGGCGATCAGGTCCTGGACGGAGACGTCCGCGTCGAAGGTGACCTTCGCCTTCTCGGTGGCGTAGTTGACGGTGGCCTCGACCCCGTCCATGCGGTTGAGCTTCTTCTCGATACGGGCCGCGCACGAGGCGCAGGTCATGCCGCCGATGGCGAGCTCGACCTGGGCGGCGCCCGGAATGCTCGTAGTCACTGCCTGCTCCTCTTTTTTTGGGGCTCGGTTCGCCTCCGGACGCCCCTTTGCCTCACTCGCCCGCGTGGTCGCGCCCTCGAAATCTCTGGCGGGGGCCGGGGTCCGCCGGGGGACGGGCCCCGGCGGTCGGGTCGGGCGGTCGGGTCGGGCGGTCGGGTCGGGCTGGGGGCGGACGGTCAGGCGCGGCCGGTGAGCTCGTAGCCGGCGTCGTCGACGGCGGCGGAGACCGCGGCGTCGTCCGGGGCGCCCCCGGTGGTCACGGTCACCAGGCCGCCGGCGAGGTCGACGTCCACGGAGACGACGCCGTCGAGCGCGGAGACGGAGGTGGTGATCGCGGCCTTGCAGTGCCCGCAGCTCATGCCCGACACGGCGTAGACGGTGGCGGTGGTGTCGGCGACGGCGGTGCCGGTCGCCGCCTCGCCGGAGCCGGTCGAGCAGCTGCCGTCAGGAGTACAGCAGGAACCCATGTCGTCCTCCTCGCTGGGGTGAATACCCTCGGGGGGTATCTGTTCGTCGATTCCATGTATACCCCCCTCGGGTACACGGCGCAAGCGTTCACCCCGCTTGACTTCATACCCCCTAGGGGTATCGTGAGATGCATCGAACGCCGACTCACGTACGGGAGAGCCGCCATGAACACCGGAGTGAAGATCACCGCCTTCGCCGCCGCCCTCGCCGCGACCTTCGGCACCGCGTACGGGGTCGGCCAGGGGGTCGGCCCCGTGGACGAACCGGCGAAGGCCGCCCACGGGGAGCACGCGGCCGGGACGGCCGAGCCCGAGGAGGAGGCGGCCGGGCGCAACGGCCACAAGGAAGGGGCCGCGAAGGCGCCCGTCGCCGGGGGCCTCCAGATCTCCGAGGGCGGCTACACGCTCGCCATGGAGACTCCGAAGCCGGCCGCGGGCAAGAGCGTGCTGAAGTTCTCGATCAAGGACGCGGCGGGCGGGAAGGTCACCGCGTACAGCACCGAGCATGGCAAGGAAATGCACGTCGTCGTGGCCTCGCGGGACCTCACCGTCTACCGCCACCTCCACCCCGTGCGCGCGGCCGACGGCACCTGGTCGACCCCCGTCGACCTCCCGGCCGCGGGGGGCTACAAGGCCTTCGCCGACTTCAAGCCCGCCGCGAAGAACGCCACGGGCGTGACGTTGGGGGTGGACCTGTCCGTACCCGGCGCCTACGCCCCCCGGCCGCTCCCGGCCGCCGCGCGGACCGCGACCGTCGACGGCTACGAGGTCACGCTGGGCGGCGCGCTCGTCCCGGGCAGGGCGGGCGAGCTGAAGCTCACGGTCAGCAAGGACGGCAGGCCGGTCACCGATCTGGAGCCCTATCTCGGGGCGTACGGTCATCTCGTCGCGCTGCGCGACGGTGACATGGCCTATCTGCACGTCCACCCCAACGAAGGCGGTCCCGGCCCGGACGTCTCCTTCACGGCGACGGCGCCGAGCGCCGGCTCGTACCGGCTGTTCCTGGACTTCCTGCACGACGGCAGGGTGCGGACGGCGGCGTTCACGGTCCATGCGGGGCACGCGGGGCAGACGACGACGGACGGTGCGGATGAGGCACCGCACGATGCGGGGGGCCACCCGCACGGCTAGGGTGGTCATTGGACTAGACCTGTAGCCGTCATTCATGGAGGAATGGGCTCGATGAGCAACCGTGCAGTCCTTGAGGTGATCGCCCTCGACGAGCAGGACGCCGTCGCCGCCCAGGCCGGCGGGGCGGACCGCCTCGAGCTGGTCACCGACATGGCGGCCGACGGGCTGACCCCGTCACGGACCGGCTTCGCCGCGATCCGGTCCGCCGTGGACATTCCGCTGCGCGTGATGCTCAGGCTGACCGACGGCTTCGCGGCGGGTGACATCGACGCCCTGGTGGCCCGCGCCGGCGAGCTCCGGGAGGCGGGCGCGGAGGAGTTCGTACTCGGCTTCCTGACGGCCGACGGCGACGCGGACCTGGTGGCGGTGGAGCGGCTGATCGCCGTGCTGGACGGCTGCCGGTGGACGTTCCACCGGGCGATCGACCGCGCGGCCGACCGCGACGCGTTGCGCAAGCAGCTCGCGGACCTGCCCGGCCTGGACACCTACCTGACGGCGGGCGCGGCGACGGGCGTCGACGACGGCCTCGCGGTCCTCGGGGCGGAGGCCGCGCGATCGGGTGAGCCGGGCTACGAGCCGCAGATCCTGGTGGGCGGCGGGCTGCGCCTCGACCACCTCCCGGAACTCCGCGCGGCGGGCCTCGACGCCTTCCACATCGGCGGCGCGGCCCGCCCGAACGGCTGGAAGGCCCCGGTCTCCCCGGAGGCGGTCAGGGTCTGGCGCGAGGCCCTGGACGCGTAACCGCGCCGCGACCCGGGCCCGGGCGCGCGTGCGCCCCCGCCTCCGCCGGGGTCCTCGCGTCCACCCGGCCCGCCCCGCGCCAGCCGGGGCCGCCCCGCGTCCACCCGGGGCCGCCCCGCGCCAGCCGGGGCCCCGCGCCAGCCGGGGCCGCCTCGCGCCAGCCGGGGCCGCCCCGCGCCCGCCCGGGGCCCCGCGCCAGCCGGGGCCGCCTCGCGTCCAGCCGGGGCCCCGCGCCAGCCGGGGCCGCCCCGCGCCAGCCGGGGCCGCCCCGCGCCCGCCCGGGGCCCCGCGCCAGCCGGGGCCGCCTCGCGCCAGCCGGGGCCGCCCCGCGCCAGCCGGGGCCGCCCCGCGCCCGCCCGGGGCCCCGCGCCAGCCGGGGCCGCCTCGCGTCCAGCCGGGGCCGCCTCGCGTCCAGCCGGGGCCCCGCGTGCGCCGGGGTCCTCGCGTCCACCCGGCCCGCCCCGCGCCAGCCGGGCCCGCCTCGCGTCCACCCGGCCCGCCTCGCGTTCGCCCGGGGTGCGTTCCCCTCAGCGGCCGCCCGAGACTCTCAGGATCGTGCCCGTCGTGTACGAGGCGTCCGGGGACAGGAGCCAGGCCACCGCCGCCGCGATCTCCTCGGGGCGGCCCGGGCGGCGAAGCGGGATCGTGGGGGCCGCCTTCGCCGGGCGGTCCGGGTCGCCCATCGCCGCGTGCATGTCCGTCTCGACGACACCCGGCGCCACCGCGTTGACCCGGATGCCTTCCGGCCCCAGCTCCTTGGCGAGGCCCACGGTCAGCGCGTCCGTCGCCGCCTTCGTCGCCGCGTAGTGGACGTACTCGTCCGGGCTGCCGAGCGTCGCCGCGGCGGACGAGAGGTTCACGATCGCCCCGCCGCCCCGGGCCGCCATGTCGCGGGCGGCGCGCCGGCAGCAGAGCAGGTAGCCGAGGAGGTTGACCTCCACCACCCGGCGCAGGTTCTCCGTCGACGCGTCCGCGAGCCGCCCCAGCGGGCCCGTCACGCCCGCGTTGTTCACCAGGCCGTCCACTGGCCCCAGTTCGGCCTCGGCCGTGTCGAACAGCCGCTCCACGTCGGCCTCGACCGACGTGTCCGCCCGGACCACGACGCACCGCGCGCCCGCGGCCCGGACCGCCGCGGCCGTCTCCTCGGCGGCGCCCACGTCACGGACGTACCCGAGCACCAGATCGTGCCCCTCTGCCGCCAGACGTACACAGGTCGCCGCGCCGATCCCACGGCTCCCACCGGTGACGACGGTCGTACGGGACATGCTGGTCCACCCTTCTCGCGGTCGCGCCGCCCCCCACCGTAATTCGATGGTCCGTGCCCGGGCCCGCTGGCTACCCTCCCCGCCATGGCCGACCTCGTACGCGCTCTCGTCGCCGCCCAGTTCCCGCAGTGGGCCGGGCTGCCCGTCACGCCCGTGGCGTCGGCCGGCACGGACAACGACATGTACCGCCTCGGCGACGCGCTGGCGGTCCGGTTGCCCAAGACCGCCGAGACCGCGGGCAGCGTGGTCAAGGAGCAGCGCTGGCTGCCGCACCTCGCCCCGCACCTCCCGCTGCCCGTGCCCGTTCCCGTGGGCGTGGGCCGGCCCGGAGAGGGCTTCGGCCTGCCCTGGTCGGTGTACGACTGGCTCGACGGCGCCAACGCGTTCGACGCGCCGATCGCCGATCCGGCACACGCCGCAGTGGAGTTGGGCCGCTTCGGCGTCGCGCTGCGGGGCGTGGACGCCACCGGTGGTCCGGAGTCCTTCCGGCGCGGCCACGTCACCGACTGGACCGGCGACCACATCGACCGCGCGATCCGTGAGCTCGGAGCCGACGGCACGGTCGATGGCGCCGCCGCCGAGGCGGCCTGGGAGGCGGTGCTGCGCCTTCCGCAGTGGGACCGCGAACCCGTCTGGATCCACGGCGACCTGCTGCCCGGCAATGTGCTGACCCGCGAGGGGCGGCTCAG
This sequence comes from Streptomyces sp. NPDC013317, assembly GCF_055563155.1. Taxonomy (NCBI): domain Bacteria; kingdom Bacillati; phylum Actinomycetota; class Actinomycetes; order Kitasatosporales; family Streptomycetaceae; genus Streptomyces; species Streptomyces sp. NPDC013317. Next base: position 176,701 of record NZ_JBVHDX010000007.1, on the reverse strand, counting down.
CGCCGTCATCGACTTCGGCGGGGTCGGCTTGGGCGACCCCGCCTGCGACATGATGGCGGGCTGGACGCTCCTCACCGCCGAGACCCGGCCGCTCTTCCGTGAGGCAGCCCGGGTCGACGACGCCACGTGGGCCCGCGGCCGGGGCTGGGCGCTGGGCTGGGGCCTGGTCACGGAGCACTACTACCGGGGCAGGAACGAGGTCCTCGCCGCCGTCGCCCACCGCGCGTGGACCGAGGCGCTCCCCGAGTTCGCGTCCGGCGCGTGAGGTTCGCGCACAGGGCTGTTCATCCCGACCCGCAAGCCTCACCATGCACCTGACTACTCGTGCGTAACACCGCGTAGGGGGAAGCGTGTTGAGACTCCGTGTCAGGTTCGTCCCGCTGCTCGCGATCGTCGCGTCCCTGCTCGTCCCGACCACGGCCACGGCGGCCACCGCGCCGACCGCCGCCGCGCCGACCGCCGCCGCGGCCACCGCGCCGCACGCCCGCGTCCCCGTCGTCCTCGTCCACGGATTCAACGCGGACCCCGGCGTCTGGGGCGGGCTGCGCGAGGACCTCAAGGCCGACGGGTACACCGACGCCGAGCTGTTCTCCTTCGGCTACGACACCCACCGGTCCGTCAACGAGGTCCTCGCCGGTGAACTCGCCGCGTACGTCGCGGACGTCAAGCGGCGGACCGGCGCGAGCCGGGTGGACCTCGTCGCCCACTCCTTCGGCAGCCTCCTCACCCGCTGGTACGTGAAGTTCGACGCCGCCGGCCAGTCCTCCGTGGCCCACTGGGTCTCGCTCGCCGGCCCCAACCACGGCACGAGCACCGCGTGGGCCTGCGCCCTGTGGGACCAGGCCTGCCGCGACATGACCCCGGGCTCCTACGTCCAGAACAAGCTTGCCGAGGGCGACGAGACACCCGGCTCCGTGCGGTACGCCACCTGGTGGTCGAACTGCGACGAGGTGATCAACCCCGACACCAGCGTGCCGCTGACCGGCGCCGCCAACAACGCCGCGGGCTGCCTGGACCACAACGCGCTGCTCGGCGACGACGGGGTCTCCCAAGGCGTCCGCGCCTTCCTCGCCTCCTAGGAGGCGACCAACTGCGCGGGCAGCGGCGAGGAGTGGACGACCGTCAGCCCCGAGACCGCACGCGTCAGCGCCACGTACAGCCGCCGGAGCCCGGTCCGCTCGTCCGGTTCGCCGTCCACGACGGCGGCCGGATCGTCGAGGACCACGTAGTCGTACTCCAGGCCCTTCGCGAGCGAGGCCGGGACGAGCGTCAGCCGGGACTCCGCCGTCGTCTCCTCACCGGGGGAGAGGCAGGCGAGCCCGGCCGCCGCCAGCGCCTCGGCGAGCGGTTCGATCCGGGCGTCGGCGGCGATCAGGCCGATGGAGCCCTCGTGCTCCAGGGACTCCACGCAGGCCGCCACGACGCCCGCGTCCAGCTCCGCGGGTTCGCGGTGGCGGATCGACAGCGAGCCCGGGTTCTCCCGGACCGACTCGACGGCCGCGAGCCCCGGTGACATGTGCGGCAGCAGCAGGGAGGCGTACGCGATGACCTCGCGCGGCACGCGGAAGCCGGCGGTCAGCTCCTCGACCACGGCATCCGGCTTGCCCAGGTGGGCAAGCGCCTGCGCCCAGCTCTCGGTCGCCCACGGCGTGGTGCCCTGCGCCAGGTCGCCCAGGATCGTCGCCGAACCGGTCGTGCAGCGGCGGCCGACGGCCCGGTACTGCATCGGCGAGAGGTCCTGCGCCTCGTCGAGGACGACGTGGCCGAGCGAGTGCGTGCGCTCCACCAGGTCCTTGGCCTCGTCGATCAGGACCGCGTCCGCCGCCGACCACTTCGCCGACTTCACCGAACGGGCAGGCTTCGCCCACAGCAGCAGCTTCTGCTCGTCCTCGGTCAGGATCCCGGCCGCGTGCTCGGCGAGGAACCCGGCGTCGCTCAGCAGGCGCAGCACCAGCCTGGCCGGGTCGACCGGCGGCCAGAGCGTCTTCACGGCCGCCTTCACCGCCGTGTTCCGCGCCACCGCGTCCTGCACCCGGTCGTCGGGGGCCTCGCCCGCCTGCTCCATGCGCACCAGGACCGCGTGCGCGATGCGCTGCGGAAGCGCGTCCCGGGCGGCGCCGTAACGGATGTCCCGGTCCAGCAGCTCGCGGACCGTCTCCTCCAGCTCGTACGCGGGGACACGCCAGCGGCGCGAGCCGCGCACCACCATCAGCGGTTCGGCCGGCAGCGTGACGTGCGAGCGGACCGCCCGGCGCAGCACCTCCGCCATCCTCGCGTCGCCCTTGACGGTCGCCGTCGCCGCCTCGTCCGCGCCGCGTACCTCGACGTGCGCGACGAGGTCGTCGACGGTGGCCTGCTGGACCTCCAGCTCGCCCAGGGCGGGCAGGACCTGCTCGATGTAGTGGAGGAAGGAGCGGTTCGGCCCGATGACCAGCGTGCCGGTGCGGGCGAGCCGCTCCCGGTGCGCGTAGAGGAGGTACGCGACCCGGTGCAGGCCCACGGCCGTCTTTCCGGTGCCGGGGCCGCCCTGGACGCAGACGGTGCCGCCGAGACCGGACCGGACGATCTCGTCCTGCTCGGGCTGGATGGTGGCGACGATGTCCCGCATCGGACCCACGCGGGGGCGCTCGATCTCGGCCTGGAGCAGCCGGCTCGTCCGCTCCTGCTCGGCAGGGTCGGAGAGGTGCTCGTCCTCGTACGCGGTGAGCTCGCCGCCCGTGTAGCCGAACCGGCGCCGCAGCCCCACGTCCTGCGGGTCCTTCTTCGACGCGCGGTAGAACGGCTGGGAGACCGGCGCGCGCCAGTCGATGACCATCGGGTCCCCGTCGGCGTCGTGGACGTGCCGACGGCCGATGTAGAAGCGCTGGCCCTCCTGCGTGGTGTGCAGGTAGTCGAGCCGGCCGAAGAAGAGCGGGGTGTGGGAGAGGTCGGCGAGGGCCTTGATGCGCTCCTCGATCTGGCGACCGAGGACGAGCGAGTTGACCCAGTTCGCGGTGACGTCCTTGATGTCGAGCGCCTCGACGTCCTCACGCATCGCCCGCAGCGCGGCGCGCGAGTCGGCGAGATGGGCGCGTTCGCGCGCGAGCGGATCGACGGACGTGGACATGCGGGAGCCTCCGGGCCGGTGTGCGTACGGGTCAGGGCGGCCGCCGGTTTCCGACCGGACGACGGCGCTCCACGGAGGGAGGCGGGGAAGTCGGAGATTGTAGCTTCGGGCCTCAGGAGGAGGCGAATGGTTTTCGTGAGGGACGGCCCGTAGGGGGTGGGGTCCCCCCTGAGGTGGACGAGGGTTCCACCCCCAGCCTGATGTGTTCGGAATGTCCGGATTCCATGATGGAGGCATGACCTCAGCGACCTTCACCACGCACCGTTCGATCCCCCGCCCGCACCGCCTCGGCCTCGTGCTCCGTGCGATAGGCGCCTACGGCGCCGCCGCCGTGAGCGTGGTCCTCCTCGGCGAGTACGCCGAGGAGGCGGGTGTGCGCAACCCGCGCCCCAGGTACGTGGGCGGCCCGGACTGAGTACGACCGCCCATGCCCCGGGCGTCCCGGGCTGATGTGATCGGGGCATGGACACGACCACGGCCCCCGCGACGACCGAATCCGCCTCGACGACCGAATCCTCGACGACCGATCCCGCTCCTGCGACGGCCGATCACGCCCCCGTGACGCCCGAATCCACCACCGCGCTGCGTCTGGTCGCCCTCGGCGGCCTCCTGGTGCTCTTCCTCTCGCTGATCGCCACCGTGGTCGTCGTGCTGGAGGACACCATCGGCGACGACGGAACGATGGGCGCCGCGGCCGTCGCCGGCTTCTGGACGCTGGGCCTCGGCACCCTGGCCGGCCTCGTCGCCGCCGTGGCGCCCCGCGCGGTCCTCCCCCGGGGCGCGCGCAAGCGGGTGATCGGAGTCCAGTACGCGCTGGCGGCGATCGCCCCGGTGATCGCGCTGATGGACTGACCGCCCGGCCCAGGGGGGTGGCTGGCTAGCCGGCCTGCCCGCCGTCGCCCGCCATCAGTTCGTCCGCGTCCACGATCCGGTAGGCGTAGCCCTGCTCGGCCAGGAACCGCTGGCGGTGCGCCGCGAAGTCCTGGTCGATCGTGTCCCGCGCGACGACCGAGTAGAAGTGGGCCTGGTGCCCGTCCGCCTTGGGCCGCAGCACGCGTCCGAGCCGCTGGGCCTCCTCCTGCCGGGAGCCGAACGTGCCGGACACCTGGATGGCGACCGTCGCCTCGGGCAGGTCGATGGAGAAGTTGGCCACCTTCGAGACGACGAGGACGCTGATCTCCCCGTTCCGGAAGGCGTCGAAGAGCTTCTCGCGCTGCGCGTTGGACGTCTCGCCCTTGATGACCGGCGCGTCCAGGTGCTCGCCGAGCTCGTCCAGCTGGTCGATGTACTGGCCGATGACGAGGATCTGCTGCCCCGCGAACTTCCGCACCAGCGCCTCGGTCACCCTCCGCTTCGTCGCCGTCGTGGCGCAGAAGCGGTACTTCTCCTCCGTCTCGGCGGTCGCGTACGCGAGCCGCTCCGACTCCGTGAGGTTGACCCGGACCTCGACGCAGTCGGCGGGCGCGATGTACCCCTGCGCCTCGATCTCCTTCCACGGCGCGTCGAACCGCTTCGGGCCGATGAGCGAGAAGACGTCCGACTCGCGGCCGTCCTCCCGGACCAGGGTCGCCGTCAGGCCGAGCCGGCGGCGGGCCTGGAGGTCGGCGGTGAACTTGAAGACCGGCGCGGGCAGCAGGTGCACCTCGTCGTAGACGATCAGGCCCCAGTCCCGGGAGTCGAAGAGCTCCAGGTGGGGGTAGATCCCCTTCCGCTTGGTCGTCAGCACCTGGTAGGTGGCGATGGTGACCGGCCGGATCTCCTTCTTCGTACCGGAGTACTCGCCGATCTCGTCCTCGGTGAGCGAGGTCCGCTTCACCAGCTCGTGCTTCCACTGACGGGCCGAGACCGTGTTCGTGACCAGGATCAGCGTCGTGGCCTTGGCCTGGGCCATCGCCCCGGCCCCGACCAGCGTCTTTCCGGCGCCGCAGGGCAGCACGACGACACCGGATCCGCCGTGCCAGAAGCCCTCGACGGCCTGCTTCTGGTACGGGCGCAGGGCCCAGCCGTCCTCGGCGAGCTCGATCGCGTGCGCCTCGCCGTCGACGTAACCGGCGAGGTCCTCGGCCGGCCAGCCGAGCTTCAGGAGCGTCTGCTTGATCTGCCCGCGCTCGGAGGGGTGCACGGCCACCGTGTCGGGGTCGATCCGGGCGCCGACCAGCGGCTGCACCTTCTTCGAGCGGAGGATCTCCTCCAGGACCGGCCGGTCGGTGCTGGTGAGGACGAGCCCGTGGGTGGGGTGCTTGGAGAGCGTGAGGCGCCCGTAGCGGGCCATCGTCTCGGCGACGTCCACGAGGAGCGCGTGCGGCACGGGGTAGCGGGAGAACTCGACGAGCGCGTCGACGACCTGCTCGGCGTCGTGCCCGGCGGCACGCGCGTTCCACAGGCCGAGGGGCGTCACCCGGTACGTGTGGATGTGCTCGGGCGCCCGCTCCAGCTCGGCGAACGGCGCGATGGCCCGCCGGCAGTCGTCGGCGAGCTCGTGGTCGACCTCCAGGAGCAGCGTCTTGTCGCTCTGGACGATGAGTGGTCCGTTCACGTACGTACATCCCTTCCGCACGGCCAAACATCCAGTGTGCCTGAGGTCCGGCCGTTGTCGGCGGGGGCTGCCACACGGAAGGCGGCCGGTTCCACGAGAGGGAGGTGGCGAGCGGTGAGCGTCGCGCATGATCCGCACTACGGGCCCGCCGTTCGCGGTGGAGGTCGATCCGGCCGCCCTCGTCAGTCCGCGGGGCAAGGCCGACACCCCCTAGACCTGGTCGTCGGCCAGTTCCGCGACGCCCGTGATGCGGTGGAGGGGGTACGTGCGGACCTCGTCCGCCGTGTGGTCGTAGCCCGTCACGAAGCCGCCCTCCACCCGTACCGGGGCGATGACGCGCTGGCTGGCCGCGCCCTCCGCGTTGACGTAACCGATCCAGACGGCGGAGCCGGTCATGGCGGCGGCCTGGACCGTGGCCAGGGTCTCGGCGGGGGAGGTGCGGGGCAGCTCGCCGGCGGCCCGCGCCGGGGCCTGAGAGGTCTCGGGGCGTTCCTTGCGGACGGCCGTCGCCGCCGCGTCCCCGGCCCGGATCGCGCGGACCGCCGCGCCGAGCAGGGTCCTGTCCGGGGCGGGCGGGCCGTCGGGGACGGGGGCGGGCGCGGTGCGGGCGCCGGTGCGGTAGGTGTCGGCGCGGGTGATCAGGACGTCGCCCGCCGCGGACTCGGCGGCCGGGGCGTACCCCATCGACCGCAGCCCGTCGAGCAGCGCCGCCGGGTCGGTCTGGGCGGCGAGGACGGTCGGCGCGAGGCGGCGCAGCCGCAGCGACGCGGAGCGCTTGTCGGCCAGGATCTCGCCGAGCAGCGCGTCGTCGTCGCAGCGCACGTAGGCGGAGGCGGCGCCGATCCGGAGGTGGCCGTGTTTCCGGGCCACGTCGTCGATGAGGTACGAGAGCGGCTGCGGGACCGGCGTACGGGAGTGGGCCGTCAGGAAGTCCTGGAGGTCGGACGCGCTGCGTCCGGCGTCGAGCGCGCGACGGACCGAGCCGGGCGTGAACCGGTAGACGGTCGCACCGCCCTTCGACTCGACGTCCGCGAGGACGGAGAGCATGTCGGCGAGCGGGCGGCGGAGCGGTCCCGGCGCGACGGCGGTGAGGTCGGCCTGGAGGAGCACGTGGTCGACGGTCTCGGGGAGCAGCGGGCCGAGCAGGGTCGCGGCGCGGGAGGCGGCGACCGACAGCTCGACGCCGTGCTCGGCGACGGGTTCGGCGACCGCCTCGGCGAGCGGCAGGTTGAGCAGCGCCCTGGTGGGTGAGGCGAGGGCGCCGCGTCCGGTGATCCCGAGCAGCTCGGCCTCGGCGAGGGTCCACAGGGCGAGCCGGGAACGGAGGTCGGCGGGCCCGTGGGCGACGCCGACGCCCGGGCCTACGGCGGAGCCGGGACCGGTGCCGAAGCCGCTGCCGGGCCCGGTGCCGGAGCCCGCGCCGTACGCCCCGCCGACCGCGGCACCCGCCGTACCCGCACCGCCCCGGCCGCCCGGGGCCGTGCCCGTACCCGATCCGGCGCCGGAGCCCGCGTCCGGCGCGCCCGGGGTGCCCGCCGTCGTGCCCCGCAGCGGACGCTCCCAGCGCAGCCGGGTGAGTAGCGTCTCCGGGTCCGCCGCGGCACCCGGCGGCAGCGTCGCCTGCAGGGTGAGCACCCGGCGCCGCACCTCCGGCGCCGCGCCCCGGTCGAGGTCGGGGCCCAGCGCGGAGAGCGCGCGGCCCTTCGCGTCCTGGCCGCCGACGAGCCCCGGGGTCCGCGTCCCCATCAGCCAGGACGTGGCGAGCCGCGCCCAGCGCTCGGCGGGCGGCAGATCGAGCCAGTCGTCGTACGCGGGCGTCGGCGCGTACCGCTCGTCCGCCTCCCCGTCCGAGGCGAGCAGTCCGGCCCCGTACGCGAGCTCCAGCCAGAACGCCGCGACCTGCTCCGTCACGTCGAGCGCCGCGGCGGTGCGTCTGAGGTCCCGGACGGCCATCCCGCCCGCGCGCAGGACGGCGGGCCCGCCCTGGTCCCAGCCCTTGAGCAGCTCCTCGACCGTCGCGAGCGCGGTGTACGCCTGGCCGGCCGCAGCGTTGTCCACAACCTGGGGACGGTACTCGCGCAGGACGGCGAGCACGGGCGCGTGCGGCTCGGGCGAGCGGTGCGCCCGGCCGCCGCGCAGGTGCAGCGCGGCCTCCCGGGGCAGGACGACCGTACGGGGCGAGGCGGGCAGCAGCAGGCCCCGGTCGCGCAGCCAGCGGACCGGCGGCGCCGGGTTCGCCGTGACCTCCCCGTACGGAGGCCCCCACACCAGCCGGTCGAGCACCGCCAGCGCGTCCGGGGGAGCCGTGTCGAGCAGCGCGCCCATCCGGTCCCGGTCCGTGAAGAGCTCCGTCAGCGCCGCCACCGCCGAGACGGGATCGTGCGTCGCGGGCAGCCCGGCGGCCGCGAGGATCTCCTGGATCCGGCCGGGCGACATGCCCGCCGTCGCCTCGGAGACGGTCGGCCCGAGGCCGGTCGGGGACGGGTGCTGCGGGGACGGCGCGAGCAGCTCGCGCGCGGTCCGTACGAGCCGCAGCCGCTCGTCCTCGCCCCAGACCAGGGCCTGCTCGCGCAGCACCTCCACGGCGCGGGGCAGCGCCGACTCGATGTCCGGGTCGCCGTCGTCGCCGGTGAGGAGGGCGAGGAGGACGGGGTACGGGGCGGGGTCCGGGGCCACGGCCAGCGCCTCGGCGGTCTGGAGCGTGAACCGGTCGAGCCGTTCGAGCGCGCGGACCACGGAACCGCGGGTGCCGGCCCGGGTGGCGAGCTGGGTCAGGTCGTTCGGCACGGGCGAGAGCAGATCGGGGCGGGCGCGCAGCAGCGCGGCGAGCCCTTCGTCGCCCCGCGCGCGCAGCGCCTCCGCGAGCGTGCGCGGCGCGGCGGCACCGCCGGTTCCTGCGGGCACGTGCGCCTCCCGGTCGAGCTCACCGATCCCCATCCGCCCCACGTTAGCCCCTGCGCGGGCGCTAACGTCGGGGCGTACCGGCCGTGGAGGGGACTGTGGGCATCGAGAGCGACCAGTTGGTCTTCGACTACCTGAGCCGGGTGGGCGATCTGGCGCAGCGGCGGCAGCTGCCGTCGGGGGAGCGGATGCGGCTCGTGTCGTCGCTCCGGGGCGAGATCGACCGCCGGCGCGCCACGTACGGCCGGGAGAGTCCGGCGGCCGTCCGCACCCTCCTCGACGAGCTGGGCTCCCCGGACGAGGTGGTGGACCGCGCGGCAGGTGGCGGGCGGGAGGACCCGGAGGCGAGGACCGTGCCGGAGCCGCGGACCGGGACCGGGCCGACGCCTCCCCACCTGGCGGGGACGGACGAGGTCGGCGCGGCGGACACGGAGCCGGACTGGTGGCGGCTGGACGGCGAGCCCGAGGAGTCGCTGCCCGGGGACGGCCTGGTGCCGGGGTTCCGGGGCGGGGTGGAGATCCCGGAGATCCTGAAGCCCCCGCCGGGCGAGACGGAGGACGACGAGGAGGGCGCCGCGTCCCAGACGGGGGCGGTGGCGCGGGCGCCGCTCTGGCGTCGGGTCCTGCGCGGACGCCGGCCCGTGACGGAGGAGGAGGGGGGCGGTGGCGGCTTCCGGCTGGGCGCCCCGGTCCTCGTGCTGGCCGCGCTCCTTCTGCTCGGAGGCGTGGTCCTCGGCAACCTCCTGGCGCTGGCCCTGGGCTGGCTCCTGGCGTACGCCTCGCGCCGCCTGTCCCGTACGGAGACGAGGGTGGCGGTCGTCTTCCTCCCGGTCCTGGCGGCCACGGCGGGCGCGGTCTGGCTGTGGGGCCGCGTGCAGGGCCGCTGGGGGGAGCCGGTCGCGAAGGGCGGAGAGGCGATGGGTGCGGCGCTCTCGGAGACCTGGCCGTGGACCGTGAAGGCCGCGGCGCTGGCCTCCGCGGCCTTCCTCCTCTGGCGCGCCCGCCGGGCCCGCTAGCCCCCGCGCCCGCGCCCGAGTCCGGCTGGGCGACAAGGCGGTCGCCCTTGGTCATGAACAGGTTGATCAGCGAGCGCAGCGCGATCGCGAAGCCGATCCCGATCCCGATGAGCACGGGGCGCGTCGCGTGCAGCCCGCCGCGCCACGCACGCAGATGCGGGTGCTGCGGAACAGGGCGACTGCCTCGGTGAGCCGTGGCTCAGTGGAGCCGGCCGGTGGCACAGTCCAAGCAGCGGCCGTATTCGAACACCCGGGCACAATGTCACCCATGACTCTCCCGCGACTCCCGCTGACCGTCGGCTTCGACCTGGACATGACGCTGATCGACTCCCGCCCGGGCATCAAGGCCACCTACGAGGCCTTCTCCGCGCAGGTGGGCGTCCCGATCGACGCCGATCTGGCGGTCTCGCGGCTCGGGCCGCCGCTGGAGCACGAGCTGGCCCACTGGTTCCCGGAGGCGGAGATCGTGGAGCGGGTCGCCCAGTACCGCGCGCTCTACCCGACGTACGCGATCGAGCCGTCGCTCGCGCTGCCGGGCGCCGGGGATGCGATTCAAGCCGTTCGCGAGGCGGGCGGCCGGGCCATCGTCGTCACCGCGAAGAACGAGCCCCACGCCAAGCTGCACCTCTCCCACCTGGGCATCGACCCCGACGCCGTCATCGGCGGACTGTGGGCCGAGGGCAAGGCGGAGGCGCTGCGCGAGTACGGCGCGGGCGTGTACGTCGGCGACCACACCGGCGACGTGCGCGGCGCAGCGCACGCGGGCGCCCTGTCGGTGGCCGTGGCGACCGGACCGTGCGACGAGGCCGAGCTGCGCGCGGCCGGCGCGGACGTCGTGCTGCCCGACCTGACCGCGTTCCGTACCTGGTTGGAGGGGTACCAGGCCTACCGGCCCTGAACCGCGGCCGCCCTCGCCTGGCGCCGCTGCGCGCCGATCGAGCGCAGCACGCCGGCACCCGCGACGAGGAAACCGACGCCCATCAGCATGCACACGGCGTACGCGATCGGCGGGAACGGGTCGGTGCCCAGGAACAGCGGCGCGACCGTGACCAGCGTCGCCACCGCGCCGATGATGAAGACAATCGCACCGGCGCGGACGAGGCCGTCACCCGGAGCGCTCTCGTCCGACGGGGCCGAAGGGGTTTCACTACGCATTCGGCCAGGGTAGTTCCCAGGCCGAAGGAACAGACCGGCGACGTCTTGTCACCGGCCCGAAGCCCATTAGCCTTGGTGCCTCGGCGACCCGCCAATCGGTCTCCAGAGCCGGATTCCCGGCGCATTCCCATCGAGTACGAGGACGAGGACAGACGTGCCTACCGGCAAGGTCAAGTGGTTCAACAGCGAGAAGGGCTTCGGCTTTCTCTCCCGCGACGACGGCGGCGACGTCTTCGTCCACTCGTCGGTGCTCCCTGCCGGAGTCGACGCCCTCAAGCCGGGGCAGCGTGTGGAGTTCGGGGTGGTCGCGGGTCAGCGCGGTGACCAGGCGCTCTCCGTGACGGTCCTCGACCCGACCCCGTCCGTCGCCGCGGCGCAGCGCCGTAAGCCCGACGAACTGGCGTCCATCGTGCAGGATCTGACGACGCTCCTGGAGAACATCACGCCCATGCTGGAGCGCGGCCGTTACCCCGACAAGGCGCAGGGCGGCAAGATCGCGGGCCTGCTGCGGGCGGTCGCGGACCAGCTCGACGTGTGAGCCCGCCCGGGCCATGCCCCCGGGGCGTCGCCTAGGGGAACGACAGCGCGTCCGGGCCGAGGGGCGGCACCAGCCCCTCGGCCGCGGCGCGGGTGAGCAGCCCGCGCACGGCCGCGTAGCCGGCCTCGCCGAGGTCGGCCGTGAACTCGTTGACGTAGAGACCGATGTGCTGATCGGCCACCTTGGGGTCCATCTCCTGCGCGTGCTCGAGTACGTACGGGCGTGAGACCGCCGGGTCGTCCCAGGCCATCCGTACCGACGTACGGGCCGCCTCCGCGAGGCTCCGCAGCACGTCCGGGCCGAGCGAGCGGCGGGCGACGATCGCGCCGAGCGGGATCGGCAGGCCCGTGGTGTCCTCCCAGTGGGCGCCCATGTCGGCCAGCGCGTGCAGGCCGTAGTTCTGGTAGGTGAACCGGGCCTCGTGGATGACGAGCCCCGCGTCGACCTTCCCGTCGCGCACCGCGGGCATGATCTCGTGGAACGGCATCACGACGACGTTCCCCACCCCTCCCGGGACGACGTCCGCCGCCCAGAGCCGGAAGAGCAGGTACGCCGTCGAACGCTCGCTCGGCACCGCGACCGTCTTCCCGGTGAGGTCCACCCCCGGCTCCCGGGTCAGCACCAGGGGGCCGCAGCCGCGCCCCAGCGCGCCGCCGCAGGGCAGCAGGGCGTACTCGTCGAGGATCCAGGGCAGCACGGCGTACGAGACCTTCAGGACGTCGTACGCGGGGTCGGCGGCCTCGGCCCAGCCGTTGGTGAGGTCGATGTCGGCGAACGTCACGTCCAGGCGCGGGGCGCCGGGGACGCGGCCGTGGGCCCAGGCGTCGAAGACGAAGGTGTCGTTCGGGCACGGCGAGTACGCGATCTTGAGCTTGGGCGTCATGGGGCGGGCTCCGCGAAGACGGTGGGCTTGAGCAGCTGGAACGTGTGCCGCAGCGATTCCAGGGCCTCGCCGATGCGCCAGGCGGCGCGGTCGCGCGGGCCGACGGCGTTGGAGACGGCGCGGATCTCGACCACGGGCACGCCGTGGGCGGCGGCGGCCTCGGCCACGCCGAAGCCCTCCATCGCCTCGGCGGCGGCGCCGGGGTGACGGGCCGCCAGCTCGGCGGCGCGCTCGGCGGTGCCGGTGACGGTGGAGACGGTGAGCACCGGCGCGACGGTGTGGCGCCGCTCGCCGCGGGCGAGGGCGTCGGAGATCCGCCGGACCAGCTCGGGCGCCACGGGGTGCGTGGACCGCCCGAACCCGAGCTCCTCGACGGTGAGGTAGCCGTCGGGCGTCTGCGCGCCGAGGTCGGCCGAGACGATCGTGTCGGACACGACGACGGAGCCGAGGGGCGCGAGGGGCTGGAACCCGCCGGCGATCCCGGCGGAGACGACGAGGTCGTAGGGGGTGACGGCCCGTGCGAGCGCGGTGGCGGTGGCCGCGGCGGCGGCCGCGGGCCCGACACCGCCGACGAGCACGTCGGCGTCGGAGTGCGGTCCGTCGTGGCGAAGGCCGCGGGCGACGGAGTCCGCCTCCGCCTCCACGGCCGTCACGATCAGGATCCGGACCGTCACCGGAGGATCAGGATTCCTTCTTCAGCAGGAAGTGCCAGACGCCGGTCAGCTTCTTGCCGTCGTTCTCGACGATGGTGACCTGGGTCTCGTTGGTCGCCTCGCCGGTCTGGGAGGAGAAGAACGCGCTGGCCGGGATGGTCCGGTACGTCTTGTGGTACGGCTCCGGCTCGGCGTTCTGCCCGCCGAGGAAGATGGTCCAGCCGTTCTCGGCGATCGACGGGTCGACGCCGAAGCGGATCTTGTCGTCCGCGGCGACCGTGATGGACTTCTCGGCCTTCTTGTTGAGGCACTGCTGGATCTGCGACTCCTTGATGGCGTCGCCGTCGTTGTAGCAGGCGGCCTCGGAGTGCACCGAGTCGGTCCCGACCGTCAGGGTCGCGAGCGGAGTCGGCTTGTCGCAGGCGGAGAGTACGAGGAGGCCGGCGGAGACGGCCCCGAGGGCGACGGCGGCCCGGCGGCGCGAGCCGGTGAAGAACGCAACGGTCATGGCCCGAAGGCTATCGGGCGTGTCGAACTCCGCCACGCGGGGGTGCGGCGCGCCGCGTTTTCCCCCCGGTGTGGCGGCGCGGAAGCGGCAACGGTCCGGCGTGCCGCGCATCCCAGGGCCGCCCGGAGGCCGGCCGGACACGGGCCCGGAAGGTGCCCCCCCCGCCGATGGGCGGCCCGAGGACCGGCGGGCACCACGGAAACCCGGAGGGCGCCGCGGAACCCCGGCCGGCGGCCCCGGGGCGCGGGCCGTCGCCCCGGGGCCGGGCCGTCACTCGGGGTGCTGGGACGGCAGGGGTTTGCGGGCGGCCGTCAGGAGGCCGCGGACCGAGAGGAGCGCGCCCAGGCCCAGGAAGCCGGCCGCCACCGACATGCCGACCGGGCCGCTCAGCGGCAGCGAGATGCCGATCGCGCCGCCCACCACCCACGCCATCTGGAGCAGGGTCTCCGAACGGGCGAACGCGGACGTGCGCACCACCTCCGGCACGTCCCGCTGGATCAGCGCGTCGAGCGACAGCTTCGACAGCGCCTGCGTCAGACCCGCCACCGCGCCCAGCACGGCCACCATCGCCCCGCTGAAGAACGCCGCCGCGAGGACCGCCACACCGCACACCGTCGTGATCATCACGGCGATGATCACCTCCGGCGCGTGGCCGCGCTCCTTCAGGAGCGAGCCGACGCCCGTCCCGCACGCGTTCCCCACGCCCGCCGCCACCGCCACCATCGCGAGCGAGACCGCCGCGCTCTGCCCCGACAGCGGATGCTCGCGCAGCAGGAACGCCAGGTAGAAGATCAGGAACCCGGACAGCATCCGCTGCGCCGCGTTCGCCTGCAGCCCGTGCAGCACCGAGGGCCCCACCGTCCGCAGGCTCGGTTTCTTCTCGCCGTGCGTGAGCAGGTGCGCCCGCCGTTCGCCCTTCGCCGAGTCGACCTTGTGCGGCATGCGGAACGCCCAGTACGCGCCCAGCAGGAACAGCGCGCACGCCCCGTACAGCGGATACTGCGGCCCGATCTGCTGGAGCCCGGCGCCGATCGGCGCCGCGATCCCGGTCGCCAGGAGACCCGCGAGGGTGACCCGTGAGTTCGCCTTGACCAGCGAGAATCCGTGCGGCAGCAGCCGCGGCACGACGGCGCTGCGCACCACGCCGTACGCCTTCGACGCGACGAGCACGCCGAGCGCCGCCGGATAGAGCTGGATGCCGCCGGTCGCCACCGCTCCGGACATGGTGATCGCGAGGACCGCGCGGGTCAGCATCGCCCCGGCCATCGCCGCGCGCCGCCCGTGCGGCAGGCGGTCGAGGAGCGGGCCGATCACCGGGGCCAGCAGGGTGAACGGGAGCATGGTGATCGCCAGGTAGAGCGCGACCCGGCCGCGAGCCTCGTCCGTGGGCACCGAGAAGAAGACCGTGGACGCGAGCGCGACCGTGATCATGACGTCTCCGGCGCCGTTCACGGCGTGGAGTTCGATCAGCTTGCCGAGGCCCGACTCGCCCGCGCCATGGGCGTGCGTCGCCCTGCGGATGCCCTTGGCCGTGCCCGTGACCGGCCAGTGCAGGGCGCGCCCGACCTTCCGGCCCGCTCGGCTGAGCGGCCCGGCATGATCGTCGGATCGTGCGGACGACCGTGCGGCTGCCACTCCGTCATAGTGCCCCACGGTCAGGACTTGTGAACCGTGCCACGGCGGGAGGCGGTCCACGATCCGGGCCACTTGGGGCGGGCAGGTGGGCGGCGGGCGGCGGAGGGGGTAGCGTGCGTAGCGCGCCACCGGCGGAAGATCTCGGCCGCGCGCCTCTTCGGCATCCCGCAGAATGGATGACGATAGGTGTGCCCGAGAGACGCGAGACATGTCGGGCGCGGACGTCGATGCGGCCCCCTGGTCCGCTCCGCCCGCCGCCCGGGGCTTTCGCTCCCGCTCCTCGGCCGGCGCACCCGTGAGACGGCGTAGGAGAGAAGCGAGACCTGTGAGTGCTGCGACGACGCGAAGCCGTACCCCGCGTACCCCCGACCGCCTGTGCGCCGAGGCGGTAGACCTGGCGCGGACGGCCGCCGAGGAGGCTGCCGCACCCGGCATCGTCGGGGCCCATGTGGAGGCCGTCGCCGAGGGCGACCGGGTCGTCACGCACTTCTTCGAGTGCAAGGAGCCGGGCTACCGCGGCTGGCGCTGGGCCGTGACGGTCACCCGCGCCTCCCGGGCCAAGAACGTCACCCTTGACGAAACCGTCCTGCTGCCCGGCTCGGACGCCCTGATGGCCCCCGAGTGGGTGCCGTGGAGCGAGCGGCTGCGGCCGGGCGACATGGGCCCGGGAGACCTGCTGCCGACGGAGCAGGACGACCTCAGGCTGGAGCCGGGGTACACGGGCGAGGACACGCCGCCGCCGAACTCCGCGGTCTCGGAGGAGATGGCGGACCACCTCGACGCGGAGGACGCCGAGATCGTCTCCCGTACGCCGTCCCGGGGCGCGATCGCCGCCGTGGCGGAGGAGCTCGGCATGCGCCGGGCGCGGGTGCTGTCGCGGTACGGGCTGCACGTGGCGGCGGACCGCTGGGACGAGTCGTTCGGGGCGAAGACCCCGATGGCGCAGGCGGCGCCCGCCTCCTGCGAGTCCTGCGCGTTCCTGGTGCCGCTGGCGGGCTCGCTGAAGCAGGCGTTCGGCGTCTGCGCGAACGAGTTCTCGCCGGCCGACGGGCGGGTCGTCTCGCTCGCGTACGGCTGCGGCGGGCATTCGGAGGCGGCGGTCATGCCGAAGCCGCCGCGTCCGGCGCCGCCGGTGCTGGACTCGATGGGCGCGGACGCGTTCCCGCTCCGTCCGGCGAAGGACTCGGGTTCGACGACGGAGCCGGACGGCACCTCGGAAGACCTGGGCCACTCGTAACCCGTACGGCACCTCGGAAGACCTGGGCCACTCGTCACGCGCACGGCACCCCGGAAGACCTGGGCCACTCGTCACGCGCACGGCACCCCGGGCCCGGGGTGCCGGGACGAGCCGGCGGGACGGCCGTGTACACGGGGGAGCGGCGCGCTCGGCCGTCCCTGCGCGCGGTACCTTCGGGCACCGGTACACACCCGCCCGCAGAGTGGAGTCAGACGTGAGCGTCAGCGTCAGGACGTCGACCGACGGAGCCGACCCCTTCGGCACCGCCCGGCTGCGGAGAGGCGTGCTCGATGCCTGGGGCGCCGGGCCCGCCCGGTTCCGCGAGGACGCCAACGCCGAGGAGGACCTCGCCCTCGGCGGCTACCGCGACCGCCTCGTCGTCGAACTCGCCCAGAACGCCGCCGACGCCGCCCACCGCGCCGGCGTCACCGGGCGGCTCCGGCTCACCCTGCACCCCGCAGGGCCCGACGCCCCCGCGCTCCTCGCCGCGGCCAACACGGGCGCCCCGCTCGACGCGACCGGCGTCGAGTCGCTCTCCACCCTCCGCGCCTCCGCCAAGCGCGAGCACGACCGCGGAGCCGTCGGCCGGTTCGGCGTCGGGTTCGCCGCCGTCCTCGCCGTCTCCGACGAGCCCGCCGTCCTCGGCCGCCACGGCGGCGTCCGCTGGTCGCTCGCCGAGGCCCGTGAACTGGCCGCCGGGGCCGCCCGGCACAGCCCCGGCCTCGGGGACGAGCTGCGCCGCCGGGACGGCCACGTACCTCTCCTGCGCCTCCCGCTGCCCGCCGAGGGCACGGCGCCCGACGGCTACGACACCGTCGTCGTCCTTCCGCTGCGGGACTCCGCCGCCGTCGACCTCGCCGAGCGGCTCCTCGCCTCCGTCGACGACGCCCTGCTGCTCACGCTGCCCGGCCTCGCCGAGGTCGTCGTCGAGACCGCGGAGGGCGTACGGGTCCTCACCCGCGCCGAGCACGAGTCGTACGTCCACATCGAGGACTCCGCCACCCGCGAGACCCACCGCTGGCGGACCGTCGCCCACGGTGGCCCCCTCGACGCCGCACTCCTCAAGGACCGGCCTGTCGAGGAGCGGCTGCGCCCGTTCTGGTCGGTGACCTGGGCCGTGCCCGTGGACGCCCAGGGCGCCCCGCTGCACCCCCGTACCGCCCCCGTCGTCCACGCCCCCACCCCCACCGACGAGCCGCTCGGCGTGCCCGCCCTGCTGATCGCCTCCCTCCCGCTGGACACCGCCCGCCGCCACCCCGCCCCCGGGCCGCTCACCGACTTCCTCGTCGAGCGCGCGGCCGACGCGTACGCCGAACTCCTCGCAGACTGGGAGCCGGTGACGTCCGCGACGATCGACCTGGTGCCCGGACCGCTCGGCAAGGGCGCCCTGGACGGCGCGGTCCGCGCGGCGATCCTCCAGCGGCTGCCGCGCGTCGCGTTCCTGGCGCCCGAGGCGCCCTCGGAGGAGGTGCCCGCGCTGCGGCCGGTGGAGGCCGAGGTCGTGGAGGGCGCGGGCCGCGACACCGTCGCCGTCCTGGCGGAGGTCTTCCCGACCCTGCTGCCCGCCGGGCTCGAACGACGGGCGGAGCTGCGCACGCTCGGCATCGGTCGGGTCCCGCTGACCGAGGCGATCGACCGTCTCGCCGGCGTCGACCGCCCGCCGTCGTGGTGGTGGCGGCTGTACGACTCCCTCGCGGGCGTGGACCCGGACCGGCTGACCGGCCTCCCGGTGCCGCTGGCCGCCCCGGCCGACGCGCCCGAGGACGCCAGGATCCGCACCACCATCGGCCCCCGGCACGTGCTCCTTCCCCAGGACGGCACCCCCGCCGACCTGACCCGGCTCGGCCTCAAGGTCGCCCACCCGGACGCCGCCCACCCGATCCTGGAGAAGCTGGGCGCGCTCCCGGCCACGCCCCGCGCGGTCCTGACGACTCCCCAGGTCAGGGCGGCGGTCGCCGCCTCCCTCGACGCGGGCGAGATCTGGGACGAGGACGCCGACACCCTGGACGCCGACGAGCTGGCCGAGACGGTCCTCGCGCTGGTCCGGGACGCGGAGCTGGAGCCGGGCGACGAGCCCTGGCTCGGCGCGCTCGCCCTCCCGGACGAGGACGGGGAGCTCGCGCCCGCCGGTGAACTGGTCCTGCCCGGCAGCGCCTTCGCCGCCGTGATGCGCGAGGACGAACTCGCCCTCTGCGACGCCGAACTGGCCGACCGCTGGGGCGAGCAGCCGCTCGCCGCCTGCGGGGTGCTCGCCGGCTTCGCCCTCGTCCGGGCCACCGACCTCGTCCTCGACCCCGACGAACTGGAGCCCCGCGAGGGCGACTTCGCCGAGACCGACGACGCCGGACTGCTCGACGCCGTCGACGTCTGGTGCGAGGACGTCCTCGACCGGCTGCCGGAGGCTCCCGTGCCGCCGGTCGCGACCGAGATCGTCGCCGTACGGGACCTGGACCTGGTCGACGACGACGCCTGGCCGCAGGCGCTCGCCCTGCTCGCGCGGCCGCCGCTGCGGGACGCGCTCACCCAGCCCGTACGGGTCCTGATGCCGGACGGCACCACCGAGACCGTACGGTCGTACACGGCCTGGTGGCTGCGCGACCACCCCGTCCTCGACGGCCGGCGACCGGCGGGCCTGCGGGCCGCGGGCACGGACCCCCTCCTCATCGGCCTGTACGACTCCGCCGACGCGACCGGCTTCGAGGACGAGCAGGTCCTGCGGGCGCTCGGCGTGCGGACCTCCGTCCCCGCGCTCCTCGACGAGCCGGGCGGCGCGGCCGAGCTGCTCGGCCGGCTCGCCGACCCGGACCGTACGGTCTCCGGCGCCCAACTGCACGCCCTGTACACGGCGCTGGCCGACCTGGACCCCGAGCAGGTCACCCTCCCGGACGACCTGCGCGCGGTCGTGGACGGCGAACTCGTGGTCGTCGACGCCTCCGAGGCCCTGGTCGCGGACGCCCCCGACCTCCTTCCGCTCGCGGGCGGGCTTCCGCTGCTGCCGGTGGCCCCGGCGCGGGCGGCCGACCTGGCGGAGCTGTTCCAGGTGCGGCGGCTGAGCGAGTCCGTCGAGGCCGAGGTGACCACGGTGGGCGAGGAGCACGACGTCCCGCCCTCGGTCCACGCGCTCCTCGGTCCGGCCACCCCGGAGTCGTACGTCGAGCACGAGGAGCTCCGCGCCGCGGGCGTCGAACTGGACTGGCGTCAGACCCCGGACGGCACGATCCACGCCGCGACCCTGGAGGGCGTCGCGGCCGGCCTCGCCTGGGCGGCGGGCCAGTGGCCGCGTCGCTTCGAGGTCGCGGCGCTCCTGGAGGACCCCTCGCGTACGGCGGAACTGGCCCGCGACAGGTGGTTCGACTGACTGGCCCTGTGAGCGCCCGCCCGACGGGGGGACGTCGGCGGGCGCGGGCGGTGCGTTCACGGGAGGCGGGGACGTACCGGCCTACATTCCCGAGCCATGACGCAGCAGAAGGCCGGCCTGCTGGGCGGCGCCTCTCCCGAGGAGCACCCGCACGGGGCCACCGCCGACCGGGCCACCTCTGACCCTGGGCCCGCTGAGCCCGCTGAGCCCGCTGAGCCCGCCGAGCCCGCCGAGCCCGCCGAACCCGACCGCACCCCCGCCGGCCCGGACGCCCCCCGCCCTGCCCGGGCGGCCGGGCTCAGGGAGGTGTGGGCGGCCTCCTGGTCCACCCGGACGTCGCTCGCGGCGATCTGGACGGCCTGGGTCCTGACCCGGATCGTCATGGTCCACCTGCTGGTCCAGGACGACATCGGCGTCAGCAACGTCTCGGCCGAGGTGGAGTACCTCTACCCGCTGTGGTCGGAGCGGCTGACCGACGGTTCCTACCCGGTCGGAGACGTCACCTGGCAGTACCCGCCGGGCGCCGGGCTGCTGTTCCTCTTCCCGTCGCTGCTGCCCTTCCTCGACTACTTCGCGGCGTTCCTCGTGCTCACGCTCGCCGCCGACGCCGTGGTCACGCTGGCCCTGGCCCGCCCGGGCCGCCGGCTCGCGGGCGCCTGGCTGTGGACCGCCGGACTCGCCCTGCTCCTGAACCTCCCGCACGGGCGGTTCGACATCCAGGTGACGGCTCTCGCCGTCCTCGCGCTGCTCGCCGGGCGCCGCCATCCGCGCCTCGGCGGGGCGTTCGCCGCGCTCGGCGCCCTGGTCAAGGTGTGGCCACTGCTCACCCTGGTGGGCACCGAGCGTGGCCGGACCAGCCGGGAGGCGTGGCGGTCCGCGGCCCTGACCGCCGTGGCACTGCTGGCCTTCCTGGCCCTCGCCTTCCGGCACAGTTTCGACTTCCTCCTGCAACAGGGCGCCCGTGGCGTGCAGATCGAGTCGATGGGCGGCACGGCGCTGTCCCTGATGCGGGCCTCGGGGATGCCGATCGGGATCGAGGTCCGCTACGGCGCCATCGAGTTCGTCGGCGCGCACGTGGCGACCGTGACGCAGCTCTCGCTGATGGCGACGGCAGCCGCCTTCGGCTGGCTGATGCTCTGGCGGGGCCGGGCCTCGCGGTGGACCGGGGCGACACCGTTCGACGCGGCGCTCACCGCGGTCCTGCTGTTCACGGTCACCAGCCGGGTGATCAGTCCGCAGTACATGGTCTGGCTCCTGGGCCTGGCGGCGGTCTGCCTCACCTCCCGGCACACCACCCAGCGCCCGGTTGCCTGGCTGCTGCTCGCCGCGACCGCGGTGACGGCGCTCGTCTTCCCGACGTACTACCAGGAGGTCATGCTGGGCACGACCCTGGGCAACACCCTGATGGTCGTCCGCAACAGCCTGCTGCTCGCGGCGACCCTGGTCTCCTGCCACCACCTGTGGAGGGCGACGGCCGGCAAGCAGGACACCCTCGAGGCGTGAGGCCCTCCGCGCGCCGGGGCCCTCAAGGCGAGCCCCTGGGCGCTCAGGCCGGGAACCGGTGGTCCACCCAGCGCCAGGCCAGCTCCAGCAGGCCCGCGCCGGCCGCCGCGATCGCCACCGCCGTCCAGGGCATCGTCACGCCGACCAGTTTCAGAGCGAAGAACTCCTGGAGCCAGGGCACGACCAGGACCAGGAGGAAGGCGCCGCCCATGGCCGCGACCAGGGCGATGCGCCACCAGGTATAGGGGCGGGCGACGATCGCCAGCACCCACATGGAGACCAGGAAGAGGGTCAGGGTCGCGGCGCTCGTCTCGGCGTCCAGGGAGCCCGGGCCGCTGTAGTACGAGCGGGCCACGAGGTACGTCGTGAAGGTGGCCGCCGCCGCGACGATCCCGCCCGGGATCGCGTACCGCATCACCCTTTTCACGAAGTTCGGCTTCGCGCGCTCCTTGTTGGGGGCGAGTGCGAGGAAGAACGCGGGGACGCCGATGGTGAGCGTGGACAGCAGGGTCAGGTGCCGGGGCAGGAAGGGGTACTCGACCTGGGAGCAGACCACCAGGATCGCCAGGAGGACGGAGTAGACCGTCTTCGTCAGGAAGAGCGTCGCGACCCGGGTGATGTTGCCGATGACCCGGCGGCCCTCGGCCACCACCGACGGGAGGGTCGCGAAGGAGTTGTTCAGGAGGACGATCTGGGCGACCGCGCGGGTCGCCTCCGAGCCGGAGCCCATGGAGACGCCGATGTCGGCGTCCTTGAGCGCGAGGACGTCGTTCACGCCGTCGCCCGTCATGGCGACCGTGTGGCCGTGGGACTGGAGCGCGCCGACCATGTCCCGCTTCTGCTGCGGGCTGACCCGGCCGAAGACGGCGTTGCGGTCGAGTTCGTCGGCCATCGCGGACGGCTCGGCCGGCAGCAGACGGGCGTCGACGGTGTTCTCGGCGCCTGGCAGGCCGAGCTTGCCCGCCACCGCGCCGACCGACACCGCGTTGTCGCCGGAGATGACCTTGGCGGCGACGTTCTGGTCGGCGAAGTAGGCGAGCGTGTCGGCGGCGTCGGGCCGCAGCCGCTGTTCGAGGACGACGAGGGCCGTGGGGCGCGCGTCATGGGCGACGTCGGGGGCGTCGAGCTCGCGCGTGGTGCGGGCGAGGAGCAGGACGCGCAGCCCCTGCTCGTTGAGGTGGTCGATCTCGGCGAGCGTGGGGTCGTCGGCCTTCAGCAGCACGTCGGGCGCGCCGAGCAGCCAGGAGGAGGCGTCCCCGTCGCCCTCGCTGAAGGCCGCGCCGCTGTACTTGCGGGCCGAGGAGAAGGGCAGCGACTCGATGCAGCGCCACTCCTCGGAGTCGGGGTAGGCGTCGATGATGGCCTGCAGCGAGGCGTTGGGGCGCGGGTCGGACTCGCCGAGGGCGCCGAGGACCTTCCGTACGTACGACTCGTCCGTGCCGTTCAGGGGGCGCAGCTCGGTGACGTCCATGCCGCCCTCGGTCAGTGTGCCCGTCTTGTCGAGGCAGACGACGTCGACGCGGGCGAGGCCCTCGATGGCCGGCAGTTCCTGCACGAGGCACTGTTTGCGGCCGAGGCGGATCACCCCGATCGCGAAGGCGACGGAGGTGAGGAGGACGAGACCCTCGGGGATCATCGGGACGATGCCGCCGACGGTCCGGGCGACGGAGTCCTTGAAGTTGGTGTCCTTGACGACGAGCTGGCTGATGATGAGGCCGATCGCGGTCGGGACCATCATCCACGTCACGTACTTGAGGATCGTGGAGATGCCGGAGCGCAGCTCGGAGTGGACGAGGGTGAAGCGCGAGGCCTCCTCGGCGAGCTGGGCGGCGTACGCCTCGCGCCCGACCTTGGTGGCGGTGAACGCACCGCCGCCCGCGACGACGAAGGAGCCCGACATCATCCGGTCGCCGGGCTTCTTCACGACCGGGTCGGCCTCGCCGGTGAGCAGCGACTCGTCGACCTCCAGGCTCTCGGCCTCCGCCACCTCGCCGTCGACGACGACCTTGTCGCCGGGGCCGAGTTCGATCAGGTCCCCGAGGACGATCTCGGAGGTGGAGACCTCCGCGGCGGCCCCGTCGCGGCGGACGGTGGGTTTCGCCTCGCCGATGACGGCGAGCCCGTCGAGGGTCTTCTTGGCGCGGAGCTCCTGGATGATGCCGATGCCGGTGTTGGCGATGATCACGAAGCCGAAGAGGCTGTCCTGGATCGGCGCGACGAAGAGCATGATCACCCAGAGCACGCCGATGATCGCGTTGAAGCGGGTGAAGACGTTGCCGCGGACGATGTCGACGGTGGAGCGGGAGCTGCGGACGGGGACGTCGTTGACTTCGCCCCGGGCGACGCGTTCGGCGACCTCGGCGGAGGTCAGGCCGGTGACGCTGTGGACGACCGGGTGCTCGTCCGCCGCGTTCCCGCTGCCGCCCGAGTCGATCTTCGCCCGCTGAGTCATGTTCTCGACGGTACGACCGGAACGGACCGTTCACCCGCCGAGAGGGGTGAACATCAGACCGCGGGAGGACCGGAATCGTCCCGGGGTACTACGGGGGTGTCCGGCGGTCGTGGGCGGTGTCCTGCCGTCCTACGGGGTGGGGGCGGCGCCCTCGGCGGCCTCGGCGGCCTTGCGCGCCGCGTCCCTCTTGATGGCCGCGTCGCGCTTCCGTACGTACCAGATGCCGATCAGGCCGAGGCCGGCCCCGGCCAGGCACGTCCACACCCACCATGTCAGGTCGCGGTCGTCGAACCAGCCGTAGAAAGGGACCTGGACGAGGAAGAGGACGAACCAGAGGATCGTGCCGCCGGTGATGGTGGCGACGACGGGCCCCTCCAGGGGCTCGGGTGCCTCGTGCTTGGGGGTCCACTTCGCCATGCGGTCAGTCTAGGCGGCGGCACAAGGGGTCTACGCGCGGAGATGGACGCTCCTTCGTTCATGTGTTCATACTGAAACGGTTTGCCTGAGGCGGGTTTTCTTCGTATGAACCGCCGAATACGCCACCCGCGAGGAACCCCCCATGACCACCACGGCCACCGCCAAGGCCATGCCCCCCGCCCCGGAGAACGGCACTCCCGTCTCCGGCGTCGACCGCTTCTTCAAGATCTCCGAGCGCGGCTCCACGGTCGCCCGCGAGGTCCGCGGCGGTTTCGCCACCTTCTTCGCGATGGCCTACATCATCGTGCTGAACCCGATCATCCTCGGCAGTGCCAAGGACATGTACGGGCACCAGCTCGACGGCGGCCAGCTGGTCACCGCGACCGTGCTCACCGCGGCCTTCTCGACGCTCCTCATGGGCGTCATCGGCAACGTGCCGATCGCCCTCGCGGCCGGCCTCGGCGTCAACACGGTCGTCGCCCTCCAGCTCGCGCCCCGGATGTCCTGGCCGGACGCGATGGGCATGGTCGTCCTCGCGGGCCTCGTCGTGATGCTGCTCGTCGCCACCGGTCTGCGTGAGCGCGTGATGAACGCGGTCCCGGTCGGCCTGCGCAAGGGCATCGCGATCGGCATCGGCCTCTTCATCATGCTCATCGGCCTCGTCGACTCGGGCTTCGTCTCCCGTATCCCCGACGCCGCGCACACCACCGTCCCGCTCCAGCTCGGCGGCGACGGCCACCTCGCCGGCTGGCCGGTCCTGGTCTTCGTCCTCGGCACGCTGCTCACCCTGGCGCTGATCATCCGCAAGGTGCCGGGCGCCATCCTCATCTCCATCGTCGTCATGACGATCGTGGCGATGGTGATCAACGCGGTCGCCACCGTCCCGTCCTGGGGCCTGACCACCCCGACCTGGCCCGGCAACCCGGTGGCCTCGCCCGACTTCGGGCTGGTCGGCGAGGTGAGCCTCTTCGGCGGGTTCGAGAAGGTCGGGATGCTGACCGGCGTCCTCTTCGTCTTCACCGTGCTGCTGTCCTGCTTCTTCGACGCGATGGGCACCATCCTCGGCGTCGGCGACGAGGCCAAGCTGATGGACAAGGACGGCAACTTCCCGGGCATCAACAAGGTCCTGCTGGTGGACGGCCTGGCCGTCGCCTCCGGCGGTGCCACCTCGTCCTCCGCCACGACCTGCTTCGTGGAGTCCACGGCGGGCGTCGGCGAGGGAGCCCGTACCGGACTCGCCTCGGTGGTCACCGGCGCGCTGTTCTCGGTGGCGCTGTTCCTCACGCCGCTCGCCACGATGGTCCCGTCCCAGGCGGCGACGCCCGCGCTGCTCGCGGTCGGCTTCCTGATCCTGGCCGGGTCGGTCAAGGAGATCGACTGGAGCGACTTCACCATCGCGGTGCCGGCGTTCCTGGCGATGGTGATGATGCCGTTCACGTACTCGATCACCAACGGCATCGGCATCGGCTTCATCGCCTTCAGCGTGCTGCGGCTCGCCGCCGGCCGGGGCCGCGAGGTGCCCGTCGCCATGTACGTGGTGTCGGCGGTGTTCGTCTTCTACTACGCGATGCCGGCCCTCGGCCTCACGTGAGCGGACTGACCTGATCGGGCTTCGTCAGCCCGTAGAACTTCTCTGTCTCGTCGACGGCCGACTGGAACCGTTCGTCGAAGTCATCGCGGATGAGCGTCCGGACCACGTAGTCCTGGACGCTCATTCCGCGTTTGGCGGCATGTCCCTTGAGACGGTCGAACAGCTCACCGTCGATGCGCAGGCTGAGCACGGTCGATCCCATGCCAGTCAGGGTCGCGGCACGGATGGGCCCGGTGCGTCACTTTTCGGATCCTTCTCACTCGTTCGGGTGACTGATTCGGCCACGGGCATTCCGAGTGGTATTTAGCTCCGCTAATGAGTTATGCTAACGAACATGCCTGACCTGTCCCACGGCACCGCCGACGACGTCGCCGCCGTGAACGCGCTCCGCTCCGCCGTCATGCGCCTCGGCCGACGACTCAAGCACCAGCGCGTCGACGAGTCGCTGAGCCCGACCGAGATGTCGGTCCTCGGCACTCTGGCGCTCTGCGGCTCGGCCACCCCCGGTGAGCTGGCCCGCAAGGAGCACGTCCAGCCGCCGTCGATGACCCGCATCGTGGCGCTGCTCGAAGCCAAGGGACTGGTCCGGCTGGAGCCTCACCCCGACGACCGCAGGCAGAAGGTCGTCAGCCAGACCGAGCGGGCCGAGACCATGCTCGAAGAGTCCCGCCGCAAGCGGAACGCCTGGCTGGCCGCCCTCGCCGAGGGCCTGGACGAGGACGATTGGGCCAAGCTGCGCGCGGCCGCCCCCGTCCTGGAGAAGCTCGCACACCTCTGACCCTCGGGGGGACGGCCTCCGGCCCCCCAGCCCCGACGCCGAGGAGGCGACGCACTTTGAGTACGGGACCCGGAGCAGACTCCGCACCCGTCCACAAACCCGACACCCACACCCGCGGGCGGGGGGAAACCTTCTCCTCACTCCGCATCCGCAACTACCGGCTGTTCTTCACCGGTGCCATCGTCTCCAACACCGGCACCTGGATGGCCCGCATCACCCAGGACTGGCTGGTCCTGAGCCTCACCGGCTCCGCCGCCGCGGTCGGCGTCACGACAGCGCTCCAGTTCCTCCCGATGCTGCTCTTCGGTCTGTACGGCGGCGTCATCGCCGACCGCTACTCGAAGCGGCTCATCCTCATGATCAGCCAGGCCGCCCTCGGCCTCTGCGGACTCGCGCTCGCCGTCCTGACGCTCTCCGGTCACATCCAGGTCTGGCACGTCTACCTGGTCGCCTTCCTGCTCGGCATGGTCACCGTGGTCGACAACCCGACCCGGCAGTCGTTCGTCTCCGAGATGGTCGGCCCGAAGCAGCTGCGCAACGCCGTCTCGCTGAACTCCGCGAACTTCCAGTCCGCCCGGCTGGTCGGCCCCGCCGTCGCCGGCCTGCTCATCGCGACCGTCGGCAGCGGCTGGTCGTTCCTGCTCAACGGCCTGTTCTTCCTCGCCCCGCTCACCGGACTGTGGCTGATGCGTCCGAGCGAGTTCCACCCCGTGGAGCGCGCGCCGCGCGGCAAGGGCCAGCTCCGTGAGGGACTGCGGTACGTCGCCGGGCGGCCGGAGCTGATCTGGCCGATCGTCCTCGTGGGCTTCGTCGGCACCTTCGGCTTCAACTTCCCGATCTGGCTCACGGCCTTCTCGGAGGAGATCTTCCACGTCGGCGCGGGGACGTACGGCTTCCTGAACACCCTCATGGCGGCCGGCTCGCTCGCGGGCGCGCTCTTCGCCGCCCGGCGCGGCTCCACGCGGCTACGGAAGCTGGTGGGCGCGGCCGTCGTCTTCGGCGTCCTGGAGATCGCGGCGGCGCTCTCGCCGTCGTTCTGGCTCTTCGCGCTGCTGCTCGTGCCGATCGGCATGTTCGGCCTGACGGTCAACATCACCGCCAACTCGGCGGTCCAGCTCGCGACCGACCCGGCGATGCGGGGCCGGGTCATGAGCCTCTACATGATGGTCTTCGCGGGCGGTACGCCGATCGGCGCGCCGCTGCTGGGCTGGATCACGGACACGTACGGACCGCGCGTGGGCTTCGCGACGGGCGGCCTGGTCTCGCTCGTGGCGGCCGGTGCGATCGGCCTGGTCCTGGCCCGGGTCGGCGGCCTCAGGATGTCCCTGGGCTGGCACCACGGGCACCCGCGGGTGCGGTTCGTGGAACGCGAGGCGCTCGCGACGGCGGCGTAGCCGGCCCCCGGGGGGCCGGACCCGCCAGGCTCCGGCCCCCGGGAGCGGCGGACAGGCGCCGACCCCGGGGGGCCGGACCGGCCGACGGGCGGCGGCCTCCGAGGGCGGCGGACAGGCCCCGGCCCCGGGCGCGGCCTGACAGCCGCCGGCCCCCGGAGCGGCGGACAGCGCCCGCCCCCCCCCGCAGCGGCGGACAGCGCCCGCCCCCCCGCAGCGGCGGACAGCGCCCGCCCCCCCGCAGGGGCGGACAGCGCCCGCCCCCCGCAGGGGCGGACAGCGCCCGCCCCCCGCAGGGGCGGACAGCGTCGGCCCCCGGAGCGGCGGACAGCCGCCGGCCCCCGCAGCGGCGGACAGGCCCCGGCCCCGGGCGCGGCCTGACAGCCGCCGGCCCCCGGAGCGGCGGACAGCGCCCGCCCCCCCCCGCAGCGGCGGACAGCGCCCGCCCCCCCCGCAGGGGCGGACAGCGCCCGCCCCCCCGCAGGGGCGGACAGCGCCGGTCCCCGGAGCGGCGGACAGCGTCGGCCCCGCAGCGGCGGACTGGCCCCGGCCCCGGGCGCGGCCTGACAGCCGCCGCCCCCCCCTCGCAGCGGCGGACAGTGCCGGTCCCCGGAGCGCAGCCGCCGCTGCGAGACTTTCCGCATGAGGCTTTTCGCTGCCGTGCTGCCTCCCCGGGAGCAGCTCACGGAACTCGCCGGCGTCGTCGACCGCCTGGCCCACCTGCCCGGCGCCGAGCGGCTGAGGTGGACCTCCCGGCCTGGCTGGCACTTCACGCTCGCCTTCATGGGCGAGGTCGACGACGCGCTGCTCCCCGACCTCCACGCGCGGCTCGCCCGCGCCGCCCACCGCACGCCGCCGTTCGGCCTGCGGCTGCACGGCGGCGGTCGTTTCGGCCGGGCGGTGCTGTGGACGGGGGCCGCCGGGGACCTCGACGAGATGCGCCTGCTCGCCGAGCGCGCCGACGCCGCCGCCCGCCGCGCGGGTGTCGCGATGGACGAGCACCGCCGCTACCAGGCCCACCTCACCGTCGCCCGCTCCCGCGCCGCCGACCTCGACCTGCACCCCTTCGTCGACGCGCTCGCCGCCTTCGAGGGCACCCGCTGGCAGGTACCGGAGCTGGCCCTCGTCCGCAGCAACCTCCCGGCCGGCGGGGTGCGGGGGGAGCAGCCCCGGTACGAGACGGTCGCCGCATGGCCGCTCGGCGGCGCAGGTTAACCTCGTCGGGTGGACCCGAAGACCCGAAACCGGATCATGGCCGGTGTGCTCGTACTGATGTTCGCGATCGTCGCCCTGTCATCGGTGCTCGGCCAGTGACTCCGCGTCGAGCGCGTTCGTGAGGACCCGCTCGGCGATACCGGCGCGGATCGAGGCCCCCGCGGAACTCGTCGGCTTGCGCTCCGCCTGGTCGCGGAAGCAGCCGAGGAACTCCTCCGCGATCCCGAGGCGCGGGTGGCGCGCCAGTACCTCCGCCTTGAACGCGGCGGAGAAGTCGTCCGTGTACCGGCCGGAGATGTCCAAACTGGTCGAGCGCTCCAGCAGGAAGCCCTCCGGGTCCGCCTGGACGTCGACATCGTTCGCCATGTGCGCGACGATCACGTCCGCCAGCCGCTGCCGCCTGGCCGCCGGCCACCCCGCGCCCGCGGCGAACACCCACGCCACATGGCCGCCCGCGTGGTCGAAACCCACCGTGTGGCTGTCGAACTCCGGCGTCAGCCCGATGTCGTGGAGCAGCGAAGCGACGTACAGCAGCTCGGGATCGAAGTCGATGCCCTGCGCCGTGCCGTACGCGGCGGCCCACACATGGGCCCGGACCGAGTGGTTCAGCAGCGCCGGCGAGCAGTAGGCGGTGGCCACCTCCAGTGCGGTGGCGCAGGCCGGGGTGTCGGGCGTCTTGATCATGTCGGGTGTCATGTCCGCGAGTATCACCCGCGGGCGGGCCGCCGGCCGAGGGGGCTTGCCCCTCGGCCGACGGCCCGCAGGTGGTGGGTACCCGTGCATACCCCGGCCGGGGCGCGCACCGACCGCCCGTTCACCAGGCGAAGGCCTCCGGTGACGGTCCCGGGCCCGGGAAGACCTCGTCGAGTCCGGCCAGCAGGTCGTCGGACAGCTCCAGCTCGACCGCCCGCAGGGCGCTCTCCAACTGCTCCGCCGTGCGCGGGCCGACGATCGGTCCCGTGACTCCGGGGCGCGTGAGCAGCCAGGCGAGCGCCGCCTCGCCGGGCTCGACGCCGTGCTTGTCAAGCAGGTCCTCGTACGCCTGGATCCTGGCGCGTACGGCCGTGTCGGCGAGGCTGTCGGCCGCCCGGCCACTCGCCCGCCGTCCGCCCTCGACCTGCTTCTTGAGGATGCCGCCGAGCAGTCCGCCGTGCAGCGGGGACCAGGGGATGACCCCGAGTCCGTACTCCTGCGCCGCCGGGATGACCTCCATCTCGGCGCGGCGCTCGAAGAGGTTGTAGAGGCACTGCTCGCTGACGAGGCCGACGGCGCCGCGGCGCGCGGCGGTCTCGTTGGCCTGGGCGATCTTGTAGCCGGGGAAGTTGGAGGAGCCGGCATAGAGGATCTTGCCCTGCTGGATCAGGACGTCGATCGCCTGCCAGATCTCGTCGAAGGGGGTCAGCCGGTCGACGTGGTGGAACTGGTAGATGTCGATGTGGTCGGTGCCGAGCCGGGTGAGGGAGGCGTCCACGGCGCGGCGGATGTTCAGGGCGGAGAGCTTGTCCTCGTTGGGCCAGGTCTCGCCCTCGCGGGACATGGAGCCGTAGACCTTGGTGGCGAGGACGGTCTTCTCGCGGCGGCCGCCGCCCCGGGCGAACCAGCTGCCGATGATCTCCTCGGTGCGGCCCTTGTTCTCGCCCCAGCCGTAGACGTTGGCGGTGTCGAAGTAGTTGATGCCCGCGTCCAGCGCGGCGTCCATGATCGCGTGGCTGTCGGCCTCGTCGGTCTGCGGGCCGAAGTTCATCGTGCCGAGGACGAGTCGGCTGACCTTGAGTCCCGTGCGTCCGAGCTGCGTGTACTTCATGGTCCCCAAGCCAACTCCTTGGAGCGCGCTCCAGGCAAGGGGGTTCCCGCGCGCGGTCGTTGGAGTCGGCCAGCCGGCCGCCGGGCCGGTCGCCCGCCCAGGTCAGCCGCCGAGCCAGCTGCCGGCGTCGAGGCGGAAGGCGGTCTCCGGGGGGACGACCCGGCGCAGTGCGCCCTCCATGTCCCTTACGCGCTCGGCGCCGAGGGTCGCGGACCATTCCGCGTGGAGCCGGTCGAAGACCGCGGCCGAGCGGGCGAGGGCGTCGAGGCCGTGGGCGGTGAGGCGGACGAGTTTGCGGCGGGCGTCGGCGGGGTCGTCGGCGCGCTCGGCGTAGCCGAGGTCGAGGAGCCGGTCGACGGTCTTGCCCGCGGCCTGCTTGGAGACGCCGAGGTGGCGGCCGATGTCGCTGGCGGTCGTACCGCGCGGGCCGCCCGCCGCGATGGCCTGCAGGGCGAAGCCGTGGGCGGGGCGGATGTCGGGGTGGCCCTGGCGGGCGAGTTCGGCGTGGAGCCGGTCGATGAGGGTGCGGAAGCCGGCGAAGAGGAGCAGGGGCAGCTCGTAGCCGGCGGCGGCCGGTTCCCTCTTGCCGTTATCGACAACCTGGTTTACGTTTCTCGCACCGAACTGGTCAACCATGTTGTCGATCCTACTCTCTGCTCGCGTCTGCCCTGGAGTCGCCTTGTTCACCGATCACACCGTAGAGACCGCCCCCGCCGCCTCGCGCGGCCCGATGGAGGGCGTCGCCGCCGCCTGGGGTCACGTGCCGCAGGCCGTGGCCCGCATGGCCGAGTCCCCGCACGCGCTGGACGGCTTTCTCCGGCTGAGCGCGATGTTCGAGGCCACGACGCTCGACCCGCACTCCCGTGAGACCGTGGTCCTGACCGTGGCCATCCGCAACCAGTGCCATCTGTGCGTCGGGATCCACGAGGCGAAGCTCGCGAAGCTGGGTCCGGCGGAGAACCCCGAACGCCTGGAGGCCGTACGGCAGTTCACGCACCAAGTCCTCGCCGCTTCGGGAGCCGTGAGCGACGAGGAGCTGGAGCGTTTCCTCGGGTTCGGGTACACCCGCCGGAACGCCCTTGAGGTCGTCCTCGGCATCGGGGCGTACACCCTGTCGACCCTCGCCAACCGGCTGACCCGCTCGTCCTGATGACGTCCTCGGCGGCCGACAGGGGCGGAGCCGCCGAAGACATGGCGTGGCGGATGTTCTGCCGGAGTCTGTCAGCGACCGCCGTACGGGCCCGCGTACGCGGTGCCGAGGCCCCACGCCTGGTGCATCGCCGAGGCGAACGCGGCCGCCAGCTTGTGTTCGCCGGAGGGCCCCGGGTGCGTGCCGTCGTACGTGTCCGTGGGCAGGTCGTACGCCTCCGGTGCCGTCGCGAGCAACAGCGGCGACGCGGCCGTGTCGAGGTCGGCGACGGCCTTGGCGAGCAGCTCGTTGAAGCGCTCGCACTCGGCGGCGAAGGGCGGGTCGTACGTGGCCCGGACGTTCGGGATGACCGGCATGACGACAGCCCTGACGTGCGGGTTCGCCGCGCGGGCGGCGGCGACGAAGGCGCGTGTGTTCTCCACGGTCTGCGCGCTGTTGGTGTAGAACCCGAGGTCTATCAGGCCGAGGGAGACCAGCAGGACGTCGGCCCCGGTCGCGGTCACCGCCTCGCCGATCAGCGGCGCCATGTGCAGCCAGCCCTCGCCCCAGCCGGCCAGATGGCGGCGGGCGGCCGCGGGGAAGGCGGGGTCGGCGTAGGCGTGCGAGACGGGCGCCTCGGCGACGGAGTCGTACAGCTCGGCGCGCGGACCGACGATCTCGTACCCGCCGGGCAGCGCCGATTCGAGGTGCTGCCACATCCGGTAGCGCCAGGTGTGGTCGCCGGCCTGTCCGATGGTGCAGCTGTCGCCGACGAACATGAAACGCATGGTCACATCATCCCGGAGGCCGCCCGCCCCCTGCGACGTGATCCCGGCCACCCGGCGGCCGCCCGACCCGTGGCATGGCAGGCTGGAGGGCATGCGATCACTCCTGGGCGTTGTCGGCGCCGCCGCGCTGGTCCTGACCGTGGCGGCCGCCCCCGCCGCGGCCGCCGAGGCGGACCAGGACTTCACGATCAAGGACCCCCGGATCACGGAGTCCAGTGGTCTGGCCGCGAGCCGCGCCCACCCCGGGGTCTACTGGACGCACAACGACCAGGACGCGCCGTTGATCTACGGCATCGACTCCCGTACCGGCGAGACGGTCGCGACGCTCACCATGAAGGGCGTCGGCACGCCCCGCGACATGGAGGCGATCTCCGTCGGCCCGGACGGCGCCATCTACGTCGGCGACATCGGCGACAACAAGGACGGCACCTGGGACCACGTCTGGATCTATCGCTTCCCGGAGCCGAAGCAGCTCAGGAACCAGACAGTGACGGCGACGCAGTACGACGTGAAGTACGCCGACGGGCCGCGCAACGCCGAGGCCCTGATGGTGCATCCGAAGACCGGCCGGGTCTACATCGCGAGCAAGAACGAGAACACCGGCGGGCTGTACGCGGGCCCGGAGCGGCTCTCGGCGTCGGGCGCGAACGTCTTCCGGCGCGTCGACGACGTGCCGTGGGTGACCGACGGCGCCTTCTCGCCCGACGGCGAACGGCTCCTGCTGCGCGGCTACTTCAGCGCGAAGGAGTACGTGTGGAAGGACGGCCGCCTCGGTGACGAGGGCACCTCCGCCGGGGCGCCCTTCCAGGGGCAGGCGGAGTCCGTCACGTACACGAGGGACGGCTCGGCGCTGATGTTCGGCTCGGAGGGCGCGAACAGCAGGGTCGTCCGGGTGGACCGCGACGACCCGGCCCCGCGCCCCTCGACCGAGGCTCCCGGCGGATCGCCGAAGGACCCGGACCAGGGCGGCGCGGACTCGTCGGCGACCGCCGAGGAGCGCGGCAACTTCACCGTGGGCGTGATCGTGCTCGGCGCCGCGACCGCCCTGGTCATCGGGGCGAAGCGCCTCCTGCGGCGCGGCTGACGAGCGCCTCGAAGCCGTCGAGGAGCCGTTCGAGGCCGAAGGCGAAGTGGTCGAACTCCCTGGAGAAGGTGTCGTCGGCGAGGGCCGCCATGCGGGGGTAGTCGCCGGTCGCCATCGCCCGTTCCAGGTACGGGCTCTGGTCCGCCCAGAAGTCCTCGTCGCTCACGCCGGTGTCCTTCACCGCATCCACGGTGTCGATCTCCATGCGGGCGACGCCTGCCACATAGCTCTGCACGGTGATGATCACCCCGATCGTCTCGGGGTCGCTCAGCCCCATCCCGTGCGGGCCCTTGAGCCCGGTCAGGCAGAGTTCCAGGCCGCGCAGCGCGCTGGGGCCGACGACCGAGCGGGCCTGGTTGACCCGGATCAGCCAGGGATGCGCGCGGTAGAGGTCGAGGTGGGCGCGGGCCAGCTTCTCGACGGTGTCCCGCCAGGGGGCGGGCGGTTCCGGGTCGCCCTGGAGGGACTCGCCCTGGACGCGGTCGAGCATCAGGTCGAGCAGCTCGGTCTTCCCGGGGACGTACCGGTACAGCGACATCGTCCCGACCCCGAGATCGGCGGCGACGCGCCGCATCGACACCGCGTCCAGGCCCTCCGCGTCGGCGATCCCGACCGCGGTCGTGACGATCCGGTCGAGGGTGAGGCCCGGCTTGGGGCCGCGGCTGGGGCGTCCGCCCGTGCCCCACAGGAGTTCCAGGCTGCTCGTCGTCGCGTCCTTCATGGGCTCACCTTAAAACTGAGTACACCGTACCCTGAATCGGGTACGGTGTACTCAGTTTCACCGAGCGGAGGATTCCCATGTACGAACACGCGGTCCTCGCCGAGGGTCTGCGCAAGCGGTACGGAGGGAGGCGCGGGAGCACGTACGCCCTCGACGGCCTCGACCTCACCGTCCGCCCCGGCACCGTCCACGGACTCCTCGGGCCCAACGGCGCCGGCAAGACCACCGCCGTGCGCGTCCTCGCCACCCTCCTGAGGCACGACGCGGGCCGGGCCGAGGTCGCCGGGCTCGACGTGGGCCGCGACCCGCGCGCCGTCCGCGCCCGGATCGGGCTGGCAGGCCAGTACGCCGCCGTCGACGAGGGCCTCACAGGCCGGCAGAACCTGGAGCTCTTCGGCCGCCTCTTCCACCTCGGCGCCCGCCGCGCACGCGACCGGGCAGCTGACCTGCTCGACCGCTTCGACCTCGCCGAGGCCGCCGACAAGGGCGCGGGGAAGTACAGCGGCGGCATGCGGCGCCGTCTCGACCTGGCCGCCTCGATGATCCTCGCCCCGCGCGTCCTCTTCCTCGACGAACCGACCACCGGGCTCGACCCGCGCGGCCGCGGCGAGGTCTGGAACGCGGTCCGCACCCTGGTCGAGGGCGGTACGACGGTCCTGCTCACCACCCAGTACCTCGACGAGGCCGACCGGCTCGCGTCCAGGATCACGGTCATGGACCGCGGCCGGGCCATCGCCGACGACACCCCCGACGAGCTCAAGAACCGCGTGGGCGGCGACCGGATCGAGGTCGTCACGGCGGAACCCGCCGACCTTGCCGCGGCCCGCGCGGTCGTCGCGCGCCTCGCCGCCGGCGAACCGGTCGTGGACGCCCGCGAACGGCGCGTCCACGCCCCCGTCACCGACCGGGTCACCGCCCTGACCGAGGTGGCCAGGACGCTCCAGGACGAACGCATCGCGGTGGACGACATCGGACTGCGCCGCCCCAGCCTCGACGACGTCTTCCTCAGCCTGACCGGCCACGGCACGGACGAGAAGGAAGACGAGGGCGGTCAGGCTTCGGACGACGACCGGACCCGGAACCGTACGGACGGAGCAGCCGAATGACGACCGCCGACCCGATCTCCACCGTCGCGGCCCCCCTCGACCTCACCCCCGACACCCGCCACGGACGCGCCTACTGGGCCGTCGTGGACTGCTGGAACGTGGTCCGCCGCACCCTGCTGAACTACCGCCGCCAGCCCCTCGCGATCCTCTGGGTGCTCGGCTTCCCCATCGTCTCCGTCCTCCTCTACGGATTCGTCTTCGGCAGCGCCATGCGCGTCCCGGGCGGCGGCGACTACCGCGAGTTCCTGATGCCCGGCATGTTCGCCACGACCATGGCCTTCGGCTTCATGAACACGGCCACCACCGTCGTCATGGATGTCCGCAAGGGGGTCGTCGACCGCTTCCGCTCCATGCCGATGGCCCCGTCCGCCGTCACCACCGGCCGTGGCGTCGCCGACCTCCTCGTCGCCTGCGCCGAGCTCGCCATCCTCGCCGCGACCGCCCTCGCCATCGGCTGGACATCCGACGGCGGCCTCGCCGCCACGGTGCTCGCCTTCGGCCTGCTGCTGCTCCTGCGCTTCGCGCTGATCTGGGTCGGGGTGTGGGCCGGCCTCGTCCTGCCGAACGCCGAGGCCGCGGGCGCCCTGTACGCCGTGATCTTCCCGCTGACGATGGTCTCCAGCGTGTACGTCGCCCCCGCCCTGATGCCCTCGTGGCTGGCGCCGGCCGCCGCGTGGAACCCGATCTCCTCGACGGTCACCGCGACCCGCGAGCTGTTCGGCAACCCCGGGACGGGCGGCGGCAGCTGGGTGGAGCAGCACGCCGTGCTCATGGCCTTCGTCTGGCCCCTCGCCATCACGGCGGTCTTCCTCCCGCTGGCGGTCCGCCGCTTCCAGCGCCTCAGCCGCTGACTCCCGTTTCGACCGGAGCCGCCGACGGGTCGAGACTGGAAGGGGACCGGAAAACGCGTGGAGGAACCATGACGGGATTCACTCGCGAAGACACACCTG
The DNA here is from genome assembly GCF_055563155.1 of Streptomyces sp. NPDC013317. Taxonomy (NCBI): domain Bacteria; kingdom Bacillati; phylum Actinomycetota; class Actinomycetes; order Kitasatosporales; family Streptomycetaceae; genus Streptomyces; species Streptomyces sp. NPDC013317. The sequence goes on along the minus strand of NZ_JBVHDX010000007.1, from coordinate 140,246 downwards.
TCGCCATGGAGGGCGGTGGCGTTGAGGTCCGCCTGAAGGACGTCGGCGGTGGCATGACCCTCGGCTTCATCCACCTCCCCGCAGGGCTGGACATGGCTCCGGCGTTCAAGGGGCTGAAGGACGACCTGTGCCAGTGCCCCCACTGGGGATACCTGCTCAAGGGCCGGCTCAGGATGCGGACCGCTTCGGGAGAGACGATCTACGAAGCCGGCCAGGCGTACTACTGGGAACCCGGCCACGCCCCGGAGGCCCTGGAGGAGGTCGATGCGGTGGAGTTCTCGCCGACCGTCGAGTTCAACGAGGTCGTCGACCACGTCAAGGCGCAGATGGGCTGAACCGCTCGACGGGCGCCCCTGGGAACGGCGGAAGGCCCGGCATCGGTCGCGTCCGATGCCGGGCCTTCCGTACACCCAGGGGTTACAGCTTCTCGATCACGTAGTCGATGCAGGCCGTCAGCGCCCGCACGTCCGCCGGGTCGACCGCCGGGAACATCGCGATCCGCAGCTGGTTGCGGCCCAGCTTGCGGTACGGCTCGGTGTCCACGATGCCGTTGGCGCGCAGCACCTTCGCCACCGCCGCCGCGTCGACGTCCTCGGCGAAGTCGATCGTGCCGATGACCTGCGAGCGCTTGGCCGCGTCCGTGACGAACGGGGTCGCGTACTTGGACTCCTCGGCCCAGCCGTACAGCGCCTGCGAGGACTCCTTCGTCCGGGCCACGGCCCAGTCCAGACCACCCTGGCCGTTGATCCACTTCAGCTGCTCGTTGAGCAGGAAGAGGGTCGACAGGGCCGGGGTGTTGTACGTCTGGTTCTTCAGCGAGTTGTCGATCGCCGTCGGGAGCGAGAAGAACTCGGGAATGTGCCGGCCGGACGCCTGGATCCGCGCGGCGCGCTCCAGGGCGGCCGGCGAGAAGGCCGCGAGCCACAGGCCGCCGTCGGCGGCGAAGGACTTCTGCGGGGCGAAGTAGTAGACGTCCGACTCGGTGATGTCGACCGGGAGGCCGCCCGCGCCGGAGGTCGCGTCGACCAGGACGAGCGCGCCCTCGTCGGCGCCCGCGACCCGCTTGACCGGCGCCGCGACACCCGTGGAGGTCTCGTTGTGCGTGTACGCGTACACGTCGACGCCCGCCTCGGCCTGCGGCTCCGGGTGGGTGCCCGGGTCGGAGGAGATCACGGTCGGCTCGGCCAGCCAGGGGGCCAGCTTCGCGGCCTTCGCGAACTTGGAGGAGAACTCGCCGAAGGTGAGGTGCTGCGACTTCGACTCGATCAGCCCGTGGGTCGCGATGTCCCAGAAGGCGGTCGAACCGCCGTTGCCCAGGATCACCTCGTAGCCCTCGGGCAGCGAGAAGAGGTCACGCACTCCGGCCCGTACCTCGCCGACCAGGTTCTTGACCGGAGCCTGGCGGTGGGACGTGCCGAGGAGAGAGGTGCCGGTGGCGGCCAGGGCGTCCAGCGCCTCCGTACGCACCTTGGAGGGGCCCGCGCCGAAACGGCCGTCGGCGGGCTTGATGTCAGCGGGAATCTGGATCTCAGCCACGAGGCGGAGCGTATCGGGTCGGACCGCACACGGCCGACGATGTCCGCCGGATGAGACGACAGGTGAGACATCCTGACCTCGTGCGAAAACACCACGAGCGGTCCGAGCTGGAGGCGGCGCTGCGCGCGGCCGTGGCAGGAGAGGTCGACTTCGGCACCACGGCGAGGGCGCTGATGACGATGGACGCGTCCAACTACCGCCGGGTGCCGGTGGGTGTGGTCGCGCCCCGGGACGCCGACGACGTGGCGGCGGTGCTGTCCGTCTGCCGTGCGCGCGGGGTGCCGGTCGTCCCCCGGGGCGGCGGCACGTCGATCGCGGGGCAGGCGACCGGGACGGGCGTCGTGCTCGACCTCACCCGTCATATGCGTTCGGTCGTCTCGGTCGACCACGAGGCACGGACCGCCGTCGTCCAGCCGGGCCTGGTCCTGGACCGGCTGCGGGACGCGGTTCGCCCGTACGGGCTGACTTTCGGGCCCGATCCCTCCACGCACAGCCGCTGCACCCTCGGCGGAATGATCGGCAACAACGCCTGCGGCGCGCACTCGGTGGCCTGGGGCACGACCGCGGACAACGTGCTCGCGCTCGACGTCCGTACGTACGGGGGCCAGGCGCTGCGCCCCGGGCCGGGGTGGCAGGGGGCCCCGGCGGGGCTGCGGGAGCTGATCGACCGGAATCTGGCCCTGGTGCGGACCGGGTACCCGGAGGGGCTGCCGCGCCGGATCTCCGGCTACGCGCTCGACGCGCTGCTGCCGGAGCGGGGCGGCGACGTGGCCCGGCTGCTCTGCGGCAGCGAGGGGACGCTGGGGGTGGTGACGGAGGCGACCGTACGGCTCGTGCCGCTGCCCGCCTCGCCGGTCCTGGTGGTCCTCGGGTACGCGGACGAGAGCGCGGCGGCCGACGCGGCGGCCGGGCTCCTGCCGTACGGGCCGCTGACGGTCGAGGGAATGGCGGCCGATCTGGTGCGGGGCGCCTCCGGGCTGCCGCGCGGCGGGGCCTGGCTGTTCGTGGAGACCGACGGGGAGGCGGCGGCGCGCGCGCTGGTGCGGGCGGCGGACGCGGTGGACGCCTCGGTGGTGGTCGACGCGGCGGACCGGCGGGCCCTGTGGCGGATCCGGGAGGACGCGGCGGGCACGGCGACCCGGATGCCCGGGGGCGGCGAGGCGTGGCCGGGGTGGGAGGACTGCGCGGTGCCGCCGGCCCGACTGGGGTCGTACCTGCGGGAGTTCCGCGCCCTGCTGGCCGAGCACGGTCTGCGGGGGACGCCGTACGGGCACTTCGGCGACGGCTGCATCCACGTCCGTATCGACTTCGACCTGTACTCGGGCGCGGGCGTGGGCCGCTTCCGGGCGTTCTCGGAGGCGGTGGCGGACCTGGTGGTCGCGCACGGCGGCTCGCTGTCGGGGGAGCACGGGGACGGCCAGGCGCGGGCGGAGCTGTTGCCGAGGATGTACGGATCCGAGCTGGTCGCGCTGTTCGGCGAGGTCAAGGACGTGTGGGATCCGGACGGCGGGCTGAACCCGGGGATGCTGGTGCGGCCGCTGCCGCTGGACGAGGGCCTGCGTTTCACGGCCCTGCCGGTCGTGGGCCGGGAGGTGGCGCGCTGCGTGGGCGTGGCGAAGTGCCGGGTGGAGGGGCCGACGTCGGGGCCGGAGGTGATGTGCCCCTCGTACCGGGCGACGGGGGAGGAGCGGCATTCGACGCGGGGCCGGGCGCGGCTGCTGCACGAGATGGCGCTCGGCGAGGTGATCACGGACGGCTGGCGCTCGGAGGAGGTCAGGGAGGCGCTCGATCTCTGCCTGTCGTGCAAGGGGTGCCGGAGCGACTGCCCGGTGGGCGTGGACATGGCCTCGTACAAGGCGCACTTCCTGGACCGGCACTACGCGGACCGGCGGCGGCCGTGGTCGCACGTCACGATGGGCCGGCTGCCGGAGTGGCTGCGGATGTTCGGCCCGGCCCTGAACCTGGCGCGGATGCTCCCCTCGCGGTTCGCGGGCGTCGCTCCGGAGCGGGAGCTGCCGAAGGTGGCGTCGCGGACGTTCGTCTCCTGGTTCGGCACGCGTCTGGAGACGGCTTCGGACGTGTGGCTCTGGCCGGACACCTTCACCAACCATCTGGCGCCCCGGGTCGGCAGGTCGGCGGTACGGGTCCTGGAGGCGGCCGGGGTGCGGGTGGGGCTGCCGCCGGGGCGGGTGTGCTGCGGGCTGACGTACGTGTCGACGGGGCAGCTGGACCGGGCGCGGGCGACGATGACCAGGACGCTCGACGCGATGGAACCCGGGCTCGGCCACCCCGTGGTCGTCCTCGAACCGTCCTGCGCGGCGACCCTGCGGACGGACCTCCCGGAGCTCCTCCCGGACGACCCGCGCGCCCGGGAACTGGCCGCCTCCGTACGGACCTTCGCCCAGGCCCTGGAGGAGTTCGCCCCCACGTGGGAGCCGCCCCGTCTTGACCACCCGGTCGCCGGCCAGACCCACTGCCACCAGCACGCGGTCCTGGGCGACGGGCCGGACCGGCGGCTGCGCGAACGGATGGGCCTGGTGGGCGAGCTGAGCGGCGGCTGCTGCGGTCTCGCGGGCAACTTCGGCTTCGAGCCGGGCCATCACGAGGTCTCGGTGGCCTGTGCCGAGGACCAGCTCCTCCCGGCGATCCGCGCGGCGGACGACAACGCGGTGATCCTGGCCGACGGCTTCTCCTGCCGCACTCAGCTCGACTCCCTGGCGGGCCGCACGGCCCGGCACATGGCGGAGGTCCTGGCGGAGGCGGTGCGGGAGCAGTAACATACATACATGAATGTACGTGAGCAGTCCGGCTCCCCGGCGCCACGGCGTTCGACGCAGGCGGAGCGGAGGGAGCGTACGCGCAACGCGCTCCTCGAGTCGGCCGCTCGGGGGCTGTCCCGGAACGGGTACAGCAACCTCGTCCTGGAGCAGGTCGCCAGGGACGCCGGCTACACGCGCGGTGCGCTCTACCACCAGTTCAAGGACAAGCAGGACCTCGCTCTCGCCGTGTCCGAGTGGGTCTTCGGGGCCTGGGACCGGGAGGTCGGGCACCAGGTCGAGCGGGAGCGGGAACCGCTCGCGGCACTGCTGACGCTCGCGCGCGCCCACACCGTCTTCTGCCGGCGCGACATCGCGCGCGTGGCGGTGGCGCTGCGCCTGGAGTTCTCCGGGCAGGACCACCCGATCGGGCAACGGGTGGAGACGGGCTACCGCCGGCTCGTCGACCTCTGCACGGGATACGTGACGGCCGGGCGCGCGACGGGATCGATCCCCGACGGTCCCCCGGCCGGGGATGTCGCGCTGGCCTACGTCGGCGCGCTCGAAGGCACCTCGATCGCCCTCGCCGGCCGCGTCCCCGACGACACGTCGCTCGTCGCCGCCGCGGTCGCGGGCGCCCTCGGACTCGACCCCCGCACGACGGCAGGCGCCCCCGGCCCCGCCCCCCGCACGACGGCTGGCGCCCCCGGCCCCGACCCCCGCACGACGCACTCCTCTGTACGGAACGAACCGCAGGAGGCACAGGATGGAACTTCCCGAGTCGGCGCACACGTCCCGCCCGTGGCGGATCCACGAGATCACGCCTGACTTCCGCCTCTACGACGTCTGGGCCCTGCCCACGCCCGGCGGCCCCGACGATTTCCCGCGCCTGGTACGGAACTTCGCCGGCGGGGACACGGGTGACAACTCCTCCTGGATCGCGCGCAAGCTCTTCGCGATCCGCTGGAGGCTCGGCAGGCTGCTCGGCTGGGACGACAGGGACGAGGGGCTCGGCTCCCGGGTGCCGACCTTGCGCGACAGGCTGCCGCAGGACCTGCGCGAGGGCCCGACGGGACCGGAGTTCGAGCGCCTGCCCTTCACGCCCCTCTACCTGAGGGACGACGAGTGGGCGGCGGAGATGGCCAACCGGACCGTGCACGGAGTCCTGCACCTGAGCTGGGTCCCCGACGGCGCGGGCGGCCACCGCGGCCAGATGGCCGTCCTGGTGAAGCCCAACGGCCTTTTCGGCAAGGCCTACATGGCCGCGATCGCCCCCTTCCGGCACCTGATCGTGTACCCGCCGCTGATGCGTGACATCGGCCGCGAGTGGCGCGAGTCCGCCCCACGGGGGTGAGGGCGGCCGGTCACCGGCCGGCCGGCGGTCCGGGCGCCGCGTTCGTCCTGGTGAACGCGCGGCGGTAGGTGCGCGGCGGTACGCCCCGGCGGCGGACGAACTGTTCCCGCAGGACCGCCGCGCTGCCGTACCCGACCAGCCGGGCGATCTCCTCGACCGGGAGGTCCGTCGTCTCCAGGAGCTCCTCCGCCCGGCCGAGCCGCAGGCCGAGGAGCCAGGCATGGGGCGTCGTCCCGGTCGCGGCGGCGAAGCGGCGGGAGAAGGAGCGGCGGCTCATCAGGGCGCGGCGGGCCAGTTCGGCCACCGGCAGCGGCTCGTGGAGGTGTTCGCGCGCCCAGGCGAGGACACCGGCCAGCCGCTCGTCCTCGCAGTCCTCGGGGACGGGAGCGGTGACGTACTGCGCCTGGCCGCCGTCGCGGTGGGGCGGGAGGACGAGGTCGCGGGCGACGGTGTTCGCGGCGGCGGATCCGTACTCGCGGCGCAGCAGATGGAGGCAGAGGTCGAAGCCGGCCGCGGCGCCCGCGCCGGTGAGGATCCGGCCCTCGTCGACGTACAGGGCGTCCCGCTCGACGGTGACGGACGGGTGGCGGCGCGCGAGCAGGTCGGCGAACCGCCAGTGGGTGGTGGCCCGCAGCCCGTCGAGCAGCCCGGCGGCGGCGAGCGCGAACGCCCCGACGCAGTGCGCCCCGACGAGCGCGCCGCGTGCGTGGGCGGCCCTGAGCGCGTCGAGCACCGGAGCGGGCGGCGGGGTGCGGAAGTCGGCCCAGGGGAGGGCGAGTACGAGATCGGCGGTGGCGAGGCGGTCGAGGCCGTGGGTGACGGCGAGCGGCACGCCGAGGTCGGTGGTGACCGTCCCCGGCCGGTCGGAGCAGAGCGCGAAGTCGAAGCGGGGCAGGCCCTCGGGGGGTGCGCCGAAGACCTCGGAGACGAGCCCGACGGCGAGCATGCCGACGCGCGGCGGGGTGTAGGCGGCGACACTGAGGAAGGGCGGCATGCGGGGGAGTCTGGCACGCGGCTGGCACAAAACCTGCGATGGGTGGCAGCACGGCCACTCGTCGACGGCCTCGGGCCCGGCGAAGCTTGCGGACATGACAGACGAGCCGCGTGCCAACACCGCCACCTACACCGTCCTGACCACCGGTTACACCACGTCCACGGGCCCCGGCGTCGCCGCCACCGTCTCGTACGTGACCGATGGGGACCGCCATGTGATCGTCGACCCGGGCATGGTCGCGAGCCGCGACCGCATCCTCGGTCCGCTGGCCGAACTGGGCCTGGGGCCGGATGACATCACCGACGTCGTGCTCAGCCATCACCACCCCGACAACACCATGAACGTGGGCCTGTTCGGCCGGGCGCGCGTCCATGACCACAAGGCCGAGTACCTGAACGACCAGTGGACCGACCGGGACGCCGAGGGCCACGAACTCACCCCGTCCCTGCGTCTGATCCGCACCCCCGGCCACAGCCCGGAGGACATCACGCTGCTCGCCGGCACGGCCGAGGGCGTCGTCGCCTTCGTCGGCGACCTCTGGTGGCGCCCGGACGGCCCGGCGGAGGACCCGGTGGCTCCCGACCGCGACGGACTGCGCACCTCACGCCGCCGCGTCCTCGCGGCCTCCACCGTCATCGTCCCGGGCCACGGCCGCCCCTTCCCCGCGGGCCCGGACGCGGTCCTCTGACCGGCCGCGCCCACGGTCCCGCTCAGGCGCCCTCGGCGATCTCCCGAGCCAGTGCCACCAGTTGCTCCGTGGCCGGGTGGGGGGAGGCGTCGCGCCAGGCCAGGAGGACGTGGACCGGTGGGGCGTCCGGGAGGGGGCGATAGGTGACGCCCGGGTGGGGGTGCATCGCCGCCGTCGACGCCGAGGAGACGCCGACCCCGCGGCCCGCCGCGATCGCCGTGAGCCAGTCGTCGGTGTTGCCGACCGTCAGGGTGGCGGCCGGGCGGTGTGGCGCGGGCCAGAGGGCGGGGGTCGTCGTACCGGAGACCGTGTTGAGGACGACCGTCTCGTCCGCCAGGTCCGCGAGCGTGAGGGTCGTACGGGACGCCAGCGCGCTGTCCGTCGCCACCGCGGCCACCCGGTGTTCGGTCGCCAGCTCCTTTGTCGCCAGGCCCGGCGCGTCCACCGGCCCCCGGAGCAGCGCCGCGTCCACCTCGCCGCGGACCAGGCCCGCCGTGCGGTCGTCGATGCGGAGGAGCTCCAGCGGGGTCTCGGGGTGCTCGCGCTGCCAGCGCCGCAGCAGCGGCGTGGTGTACGGACCGAACGCCGACCAGGCGTGCCCGAGCCGCAGCGGCCGGTGGCGCAGCCGCTCCGGGTCGAGGGCCGTGTCGAACGCCGCGACCGCCGCCGCCGCGCGGTCGTGGAAGGCGCGCCCCTCGGCGGTGAGCGCCAGGTGGTGTGTGGAGCGGTCGACGAGCCGGACGCCGAGGTGCTTCTCCAGCGCGGCGAGCGTACGGGAGACCGCGGGCTGGGTGAGGTGGAGCCGGGCGGCCGCTCTGGTCACGTTGCCCTCCTCCGCGATGGCGAGGAAGCAGCGGAGATGACGCAGCTCGATGCTCATGCATCCGCAGCATAACCGCAGCCCAATCGGCATTTCACGTGCCGCGCGGGCGCTCGTAGCGTGAGAGGCGGAGCCCACTTGACGAGTCCATTATTCTGGACTCGAAGGTCCAATTTGATGAACTAAGCAGGGAGTAAGCCGGTGGACAGTCCGGTCAAGGACATCGCCGCAGGCTCGGCACCGGCGGCGGGTTCCGCGCAGGGGCCCGAGCCGGGTGCCGCCGCCGCGCCCGCCTCCACTCGTGCCGCCCGGCTCGGGCCCGTCGCGCTCGTCGTCGCCGGCGGGCTCTCCGTACAGTTCGGGTCCGCCGTCGCCGTCATGCTCATGCCCCGCGCCGGCGCCCTCGGCGTCGTCACGCTGCGGCTCGTCCTCGCCGCCCTCGTCCTGCTGATCGTCTGCCGCCCCAAGGTGCGCGGCTACGGCCGCGCCGACTGGGGCACCGTGGTCGCCTTCGGCACCGCCATGGCGGGCATGAACATCCTCTTCTACCAGGCCGCGGACCGGATCCCGCTCGGCGCCGCCGTGACCCTGGAGGTCCTCGGCCCGCTCGTCCTCTCCGTGATCGCCTCACGCCGGCTGGTGAACCTGCTCTGGGCCGGGCTCGCCCTCGGCGGCGTCGTCCTGCTCAGCGGCGGCGGCTTCGACCGGCTGGACCCGGCCGGCGCGGCCTTCGCGCTCGCGGCGGGCGCGATGTGGGCGACGTACATCGTCTTCAGCGCCCGGACCGGCCGCCGCTTCCCGCAGGCGGACGGGCTGGCGCTGGCGATGGCGTTCGGCGCGGTCCTGAGCCTGCCGTTCGGCATCGTCGAGGCGGGCGACAAGCTCCTCGTCCCCTCCACGATCGGCCTCGGTCTCGCCGTCGCGCTGATGTCCTCCGTCCTCCCCTACACCCTCGAACTCCTCGCGCTGCGCCGCCTCCCCGCCCCCACCTTCGCGATCCTGATGAGCCTGGAACCGGCCATCGCGGCGGGCGCCGGCTTCCTCGTCCTGAGCCAGGCACTCTCCCTGACCGACGCGCTCGCGATCGCCCTGGTCATCGCGGCGAGCATGGGCGCCGTCCGTACCCAGATGAAGCGCGCCGCCGCCCTGCCGCCGCAGGCCTAGGGCCTGAGGTCCCCGGGCACGTACTGCTCCGCGTACTCCCCACGACCCCTGGGAGCGGCTGCGCGCCGGCTACCGCGCCGTCCTGGCCGCCGGATCCGACCCCGCCGTGCGGCGGATCGTGCTGGTCGACGCGCCGACGGTGCTGGGGTGGGACGAGTGGCGGGCCCTGGACGAGGAGTCCTCCGCCCGGCACCTGACCGAGGCGCTGACCGCCCTGGTCGAGGCCGGGGTCATCGCCGAGCAGCCCGTCGAGCCCTTGGCGCGCCTGCTGTCGGGCGCGATGAACGAGGCCGCCCTCTGAATGGCCCGGAGCGGTGCGCCCGAGTCGCTCGACCTCACGGTGCGCGCGCTGGACGGCCTCCTGGCCGGGGTCCGCAGCCGGGGAGCGTGACGCGCGCCGCGCCGCCCCGCGACAGGGCCGCTTGAGGGCGTGCCGAGAGTCGGCCGAAAAAGTAAAGCAAGCACGCTTGATTGTTTCTCGCGCCGCTGCCATGCTCCTCGGCACACGCCCGTGTCCCGAGGGGAGCGAACCGTGTCCGACCCCGTCGTCGTACTCGACGATCTGCGCAGTGAGAGCGAGGACGTCGACCGGCTCGTACGGGAGCTGAGCGACGACGGATGGGCCGTGCCCACCCCCGCCGCCGGCTGGACCGTCGCCCATCAGATCGCCCACCTCGCCTGGACCGACCGGGCCGCCCTGCTCGCCGTCACCGACCCCGAGGGGTTCGGCGCCGAGGCCGAGAAGGCGCTCGCCGCGCCCGACACGTTCGTCGACGAGGGAGCGGAGGCGGGGGCCGCGCTGCCGCCCGCCGAACTCCTCGGGCGGTGGCGCGTCGGACGCGAGCGGCTGCAGATGGCCCTGCGCACCGCCCCGCCCGGCGCCCGCTTCCCCTGGTACGGGCCGCCCATGAGCGCCCCCTCGATGGGTACCGCCCGGCTCATGGAGACCTGGGCGCACGGCCAGGACGTCGCCGACGCCCTCGGCGTCGTCCGCGAGCCGACCGCCCGGCTGCGCCACGTCGCCTGGATCGGCATCCGGGCCCGCGACTACGCCTATCTCGTCCGGGGGGTCACCCCGCCCGCCGAGCCGTTCCGGGTCGAACTGGCCGCCCCCGACGGCCAGGAGTGGGCGTACGGACCCGAAGACGCCGCCCAGCGGATCACCGGCCCCGCCCTCGACTTCTGCCTCCTCGTCACCCAGCGCGTCCACCTCGACGACACCGCGCTCGATTCCGAGGGCGCCGACGCCGCGCACTGGCTCACCATCGCCCAGGCCTTCGCCGGCCCCGCCGGCACCGGCCGCGCGCCGCAGGGGGCGTAGGTGGACCTCCTGCGCATCGGCAACGCCTCCGGCTTCTACGGCGACCGCTTCGACGCCGTCCGCGAGATGCTCACCGGCGGCGAACCGGGCTCCCTCGACGTCCTCACCGGCGACTACCTCGCCGAACTGACCATGCTCATCCTCGGCCGGGACCTCCTGAAGGACCCGAAGGCCGGGTACGCCAAGACGTTCCTGCGCCAGATGGAGGAGGGCCTCGGCCTCGCCCACGAGCGCGGCGTCCGGATCGTCACCAACGCGGGCGGCCTCAACCCCGCCGGTCTCGCCGAGGCCCTCGACGCGCTCGCCGCCCGGCTCGGCCTGCCCACCCGGGTCGCGTACGTCGAGGGCGACCGGCTGCCGCCCCGGGACGGAGTCCTGACCGCCAACGCCTACCTCGGCGGCGCCGGGATCGCCGCCTGTCTGACCGCCGGCGCCGACGTGGTCGTCACCGGCCGCGTCACCGACGCCGCCCTCGTCACCGGCCCCGCGCAGTGGCGCTTCGGCTGGGGCGCGCAGGAGTACGACAAGCTGGCCGGAGCCGTCGTCGCCGGACACGTCCTGGAGTGCGGCACCCAGGCCACCGGCGGCAACTACGCCTTCTTCACCGCCCACGACCGGCGCGCGATGCGTCGCCCCGGCTTCCCGGTCGCCGAACTCCACGAGGACGGCAGCGCCGTCATCACCAAGCACCCCGGCACCGGCGGCGTCGTCGACCTCGGCACCGTCACCGCGCAGCTCCTGTACGAGACGTCCGGCGCGCGCTACGCCGGTCCCGACGTGACCGCCCGGCTCGACACCGTACGGCTCACCCAGGACGGGCCGGACCGGGTGCGGATCGACGGCGTACGGGGCGAGGCCCCGCCGCCCACCCTCAAGGCCGGGCTCACCCGGATCGGCGGCCACCGCAACGAGGTCGTCTTCGTCCTCACCGGGCTCGACATCGAGGCCAAGGCCCAACTCGTCAGGGAGCAGGTCGAGGACGCCTTCGACCACTCCAAGTCCCGCCCCGCCGAGGTCCGTTGGGAGCTGGCCCGGACGGACCGGGCGGACGCCGGCACCGAGGAGACCGCGAGCGCGCTCCTCCGGCTCGTCGTCCGCGACCCCGCGCCGGAGCCCGTCGGCCGCGCCCTCAGCGGCGCCGCGATCGAACTCGCCCTCGCGAGCTATCCCGGCTTCCACGTCACCGCCCCACCCGGCAGGGGCGCGCCCTACGGCGTCTTCGAGGCCGTCCACGTCCCCGCCGCCGACGTCCCGCACACGGCCGTCCTGCCCGACGGGAGCCGCGTCGGCCTCCCCGTACCCGACCGGACGCGGGAGCTGGAGCCGGTCGACGCGCCGCCCCTGCCGGAGCCGCTCCCGCAGGGGCCGACGCGGCGCGTGCCGCTCGGCCGCCTCGCCGGGGCCCGCAGCGGCGACAAGGGCGGTGACGCGAACATCGGCGTCTGGGTCCGGACCGACGCCGCGTGGCGATGGCTCGTCCACACCCTCACGGTCGAACGCCTCACGCGGCTCCTCCCGGAGACCGCCGACCTGGACGTCGTCCGGCACGTCCTGCCGAACCTGCGCGCCGTGAACTTCGTCGTGACCGGGATCCTCGGCGAGGGCGTCGCCTCCCAGGCCCGCTTCGACCCGCAGGCGAAGGCCCTCGGCGAGTGGCTGCGCGCCCGCGAACTCGACGTACCGGAGGAACTCCTGTGACCGCCCCGGAGGAACTGCTGTGACCGTCCTCGCCACCGCCCTCGACACGGGCGGACCCGACTACGCGGCCCATCGCGCCGCCATGCTCGACAAGCTGGCCGCCCTCGACACCGAGCACGCCAAGGCGCTCGCGGGCGGTGGCGAGAAGTACGTCGCGCGTCACCGGGGGCGCGGCAAGCTGCTCGCCCGCGAGCGGATCGAGCTGCTCGTCGACCCCGACTCCCCGTTCCTGGAGCTGTCCCCGCTCGCCGCCTGGGGGAGCGACTACCCCGTCGGCGCGTCCATCGTCACCGGCATCGGTGTCGTCGAGGGCGTCGAGTGCCTGATCACCGCCAACGACCCGACCGTGCGCGGCGGCGCCTCCAATCCGTGGACGCTGAAGAAGGCCCTGCGCGCCAACGAGATCGCGTACGCCAACCGCCTCCCGGTCATCTCGCTCGTCGAGTCCGGCGGCGCCGATCTGCCCTCCCAGAAGGAGATCTTCATCCCCGGGGGCGCGCTCTTCCGCGACCTGACCCGGCTCTCCGCCGCCGGCATCCCGACGATCGCCGTGGTCTTCGGCAACTCCACGGCCGGCGGTGCGTACGTCCCAGGGATGTCCGACCACACCGTGATGATCAAGGAGCGGTCGAAGGTCTTCCTCGGCGGTCCGCCGCTGGTGAAGATGGCCACGGGCGAGGAGAGCGACGACGAGTCGCTCGGCGGCGCCGAGATGCACGCCCGCACCTCCGGCCTCGCCGACCACTACGCCGTCGACGAGGTCGACGCCCTGCGCCAGGCCCGGCGCATCGTCGCGCGCCTCAACCACCGCAAGGCGCACGCCGATCCGGTCCTCGCCGAGCCCCCGAAGTACGACGAGGAGGAGCTGCTCGGGATCGTTCCCGGGGACCTGAAGACCCCCTTCGACCCGCGCGAGGTGATCGCCCGGATCGTCGACGGCTCCGACTTCGACGAGTTCAAGCCGCTGTACGGGCCGAGCCTGGTGACGGGCTGGGCGGAGCTGCACGGCTATCCGGTGGGCCTCCTGGCGAACGCCCAGGGCGTGCTGTTCAGCGCCGAGTCGCAGAAGGCGGCGCAGTTCATCCAACTGGCCAACCAGCGCGACATCCCACTGGTCTTCCTGCACAACACCACCGGCTACATGGTCGGCAGGGAGTACGAGCAGGGCGGCATCATCAAGCACGGCGCGATGATGATCAACGCGGTGTCGAACTCGCGCGTGCCGCATCTGAGCGTGCTGATGGGCGCGTCGTACGGCGCGGGGCACTACGGCATGTGCGGCCGGGCCTACGACCCGCGCTTCCTCTTCGCCTGGCCGAGCGCCAAGTCGGCCGTCATGGGCCCCCAGCAGCTGGCCGGCGTGCTCTCCATCGTCGCGCGCGCGAGCGCCGCCGCGAAGGGGCAGCCGTACGACGACGAGGCCGACGCGGAGCTGCGCGCCATGGTCGAGGCGCAGATCGAGTCGGAGTCGCTGCCGATGTTCCTGTCGGGGCGGCTGTACGACGACGGCGTCATCGACCCCCGCGACACCCGCACGGTCCTCGGGCTGTGCCTGTCCGCGATCCACACGGCACCGGTCGAGGGCGCGCGCGGCGGCTTCGGCGTCTTCCGAATGTGAGGCGAGTGATGATCTCCAGGCTGCTGGTCGCCAACCGGGGCGAGATCGCCTGCCGGGTGTTCCGCACCTGCCGCGAGCTGGGCGTCGGGACCGTCGCCGTGTACTCGGACGCGGACGCCTCCGCCCTGCACGTACGGGAGGCCGACGCGGCCGTACGGCTGCCGGGGGCGACGCCCGCCGAGACGTATCTGCGCGGGGACCTGGTGGTGAAGGCGGCGCTCGCGGCGGGCGCGGACGCCGTGCACCCGGGATACGGCTTCCTGTCGGAGAACGCGGAGTTCGCGCGGGCCGTCCTCGACGCCGGCCTGGTCTGGATCGGCCCTCCGCCGGAGGCGATCGAGGCGATGGCCTCGAAGACCCGCGCGAAGGAGGTCCTCGGAGTCGAGCCCCTGGTGGACGTCACCGAGGCGGACCTGCCGGTCCTGGTGAAGGCGGCCGCGGGCGGCGGCGGCCGTGGCATGCGGATCGTCCGCGAACTGGCCGCGCTCGAGGAGGAGATGGCGGCCGCCTCGGCGGAGGCGGCGAGCGCGTTCGGGGACGGCGAGGTGTTCGTCGAGCCGTACGTGGAGAACGGCCGCCACGTGGAGGTGCAGATCCTCGCCGACGCGCACGGCACGGTGTGGGCGCTCGGCACCCGCGACTGCTCGCTCCAGCGCCGCCACCAGAAGGTGATCGAGGAGGCGCCGGCGCCGGGTCTGCCGCCGTCGCTGCTCGCGGAGCTCCATGACCGTTCGGTGTCGGCGGCGAAGGCGGTCGGGTACGTCGGCGCGGGCACGGTCGAGTTCCTGATCGCCGACGTCCCCCGAACTCTCGGCTCCGCTCGAGCAGGGGGGACCCCCAAGGCGCACTTCCTGGAGATGAACACCCGCCTCCAGGTGGAGCACCCGGTGACGGAGGAGGTCCACGGCGTGGACCTGGTGGCCCTCCAGATCACCGTCGCGGAGGGCGGGCCGCTGGCCCCGGAGCCGCCCGCCGCGCGGGGCCACGCGATCGAGGCCCGCCTCTACGCGGAGGACCCGGCCTCGGGCTGGACCCCGCAGACGGGCACGCTGCACACCCTGGAGTTCCCGGCGGGCGTCCGTGTCGACACCGGTTACGTCTCCGGCGACACGATCGGCGTGCACTACGACGCCATGCTCGCCAAGGTCGTCGTCCACGCGGCCACCCGCGCCGAGGCCGTGCGCAAGCTCGCCCACGTGCTGGAACGGGCCAGGATCCACGGGCCCGTGACCAACCGCGACCTGCTCGTGGCGAGCCTGCGGCATCCGGAGTTCGGCGACCCCGCCCGTCTCGGCACCGGGTTCTACGAACGGAACCTCGACGCGCTCACCCAGGCCCCGCCCGGCGAGGCGTACGCGGCCGTCGCCGCCGCGCTCGCGCAGGCCGCCGCCCACGGGGGCCGGTTCGGCGGTGGTTGGCGCAACGTGCGCTCGCAGGACCGGATCGCCGCGTACGGCGAGCACGAGGTCCGCTACCGGCCCACCCGCGAGGGGTACGCCGTCACCGCCCCCGAGGGCGTCCGGCCCGTGAACGTCACCCCCGATCGCGTACGGCTCGAAGTCGACGGTGTCGTACGGGACTTCGAGGTCGCCCGGCACGGCGACACCGTGTACGTCGGCCCGCACCGGCTCACCGCCGTACCCCGCTTCCCCGACCCCACCGAGCAGCGCGAACCCGGCTCCCTGCTCGCTCCCATGCCCGGCACCGTCGTCCGCGTCGCCGAAGGCCTCGCGCCCGGCGCGCACGTCACCGCCGGGCAGCCGCTCCTCTGGCTCGAGGCCATGAAGATGGAGCACCGCGTCGTCGCTCCCGCCTCCGGCACGCTCACCGCGCTCCACGCCGCCCCCGGCCGCCAGGTCGAGGTCGGCGCCCTGCTCGCCGTCGTACAGCAGTCCGTACAGACCGAAGCACAGGAGGACCAGACCGTATGAGCACCATGATCGAAAGCGAAGAGCTCACCGCGCTCCGGGCCGCCGTCGCGGCGCTCGGACACCGCCACGGTCCCGGCTTCGACCGTGCCGCGCTCTGGGCGGAGGCGGGCAAGCTCGGCTACCTGGGCGTGAACCTGCCCGAGGAGTACGGCGGCGGGGGCGGCGGCATGGCCGAGCTGTCGATCGTCCTGGAGGAGGCGGGGGCCGCCGGAGCCCCGCTCCTGATGATGATCGTCTCGCCCGCCATCTGCGGCACGGTCATCGCCCGCTTCGGGACCGAGGAGCAGAAGGCGGCCTGGCTGCCGGGCCTGGCCGACGGCTCGCGCACCATGGCCTTCGGCATCACCGAGCCCGACGCCGGCTCCAACTCCCACCGGATCACCACCACGGCCACGAAGACCGAGGACGGCTGGGTCCTCAACGGCCGCAAGGTGTTCGTGTCGGGCGTCGACATCGCCGACGCCACCCTGATCGTCGGCAGGACCTCCGACGCCAGGACCGGCAACCTCAAGCCCTGTCTCTTCGTCGTGGACCGGGACGCCCCCGGCTTCCAGCGGCGTCAGATCGACATGGAACTCGACGCGAACGAGAAGCAGTTCGAGCTGACCCTCGACGACGTCCACCTCCCCGCCGACGCCCTCGTGGGCGACGAGGACGCCGGCCTGCTCCAGCTCTTCGCCGGGCTCAACCCCGAGCGCATCATGACGGCGGCGTTCGCGATCGGCATGGGCCGCTACGCCCTCGCCCAGGCCGTGAAGTACGCCAAGGAGCGCACCGTCTGGAAGGCCCCCATCGGCGCCCACCAGGCCATCGCCCACCCCCTCGCCCAGGCCCACATCGAACTGGAGCTGGCCCGGCTGATGATGCAGAAGGCCGCCGCCCTGTACGACGCGGGCGACGACATCGGCGCGGGCGAGGCCGCCAACATGGCCAAGTACGCCGCCGGAGAGGCCTGCGTGAAGGCCGTCGACCAGTCCGTCCACACCCTCGGCGGCAACGGCCTCACCCGCGAGTTCGGCCTCGCCCGCCTGATCGCCGCCTCCCGCGTCGCCCGGATCGCACCGGTCAGCCGGGAGATGATCCTCAACTACGTGTCCCACCAGTCCCTGGGTCTCCCCAAGTCGTACTGACCCGGTCCATCCTGACCCGGCACGCCATCTCCGCACCTTCCACCTCTCCCAGGGGGCACGCATGGTGTTTCACAGCGAGTACGCGGACGTCCCGGTCGTATCCCTCCCCATCCACGAGGCCGTCCTCGGCCGGTCCGCCGAGTTCGGGGACGCGCCGGCCCTGATCGACGGGGTGGGCGGGACGACCCTCAGCCACGCCCAGGTCGACGCCCTCCACCGGCGCGTCGCCGCCGGCCTCGCCGAGGCAGGGGTCCGCAAGGGGGATGTCGTCGCCCTGCACAGCCCCAACACCGTCCTGTTCCCCGTCGCGTTCTACGCGGCCACCCGCGCCGGCGCCTCCGTCACCACCGTCCACCCGCTCGCCACGCCGGAGGAGTTCGCCAAGCAGCTCCAGGACTCCTCCGCGCGCTGGATCGTCACCGTCTCCCCGCTGCTCGCCCCGGCCCGCCGGGCCGCCGAACTCGCCGGCGGCGTCGAGGAGATCTTCGTCTGCGACCAGGCACCCGAGGGCGAGTGGATCCGCTCCCTGCAGTCCCTGGCGGCCACCACCGCCCCCGAACCGGACATCGCCTTCGACCCCGACGAGGACGTCGCCGCCCTGCCGTACTCCTCCGGCACCACCGGAGTCCCCAAGGGCGTGATGCTCACCCACACCTCGATCGCCACCAACCTCGCCCAGCTCGACCCCCTCGTCCCCATGGGCCCCGGCGACCGCATCCTCGCCGTCCTGCCGTTCTTCCACATCTACGGCCTCACGGCCCTGATGAACGCGCCCCTGCGGCAGGGCGCGACCGTCGTGGTCCTGCCCCGCTTCGACCTGGACCAGTTCCTCTCGGCGATCGAGAAGCACCGCATCAACGGCCTGTACGTGGCTCCGCCGATCGTCCTCGCGCTCGCCAAGCACCCGGCCGTCGCCGACCACGACCTCTCCTCCCTGGAGTACATCGTCAGCGCCGCCGCACCGCTCGACGCCTCCCTCGCCGAGGCCTGCTCGGCCCGGCTGGGGCTGCCGCCCGTCCGCCAGGCGTACGGGATGACCGAGCTGTCGCCCGGCACGCACGTCGTGCCCCTCGACGCCGTCAGCCCTCCGCCCGGCGCCGTCGGCAGGCTGCTGCCCTCCACCGAGATGCGGATCCTGTCCCTCGACGACCCGTCGAAGGACGCCGCGCCCGGGGCCGAGGGCGAGGTCGCCATCCGGGGCCCGCAGGTCATGAAGGGGTACCTGGGACGCCCCGACGCCACCGCCGCGATGGTCGACGCCGACGGCTGGGTCCACACCGGCGACATCGGCCGCGTCGACGAGGACGGCTGGCTGTTCGTCGTCGACCGGGTCAAGGAACTCATCAAGTACAAGGGCTTCCAGGTCGCCCCGGCCGAACTCGAAGCCCTGCTCCTCACCCACGAGGGCATCGCCGACGCGGCCGTGATCGGCGTCACCGACGAGGAGGGCACGGAGATCCCCAAGGCATACGTCGTCCGGCAGCCGACCGCCCCGGGGCTGAGCGCCGAGGACGTCATGGCGTACGTGGCCGGAAAGGTCGCCCCGTACAAGAAGATCAGGCGCGTGGAGTTCATCGACGGAGTGCCGCGCGCCGCGTCGGGGAAGATCCTGCGTCGTGAGTTGAGGGACCGCGAGTGACCGAGCTGAGGGACGACGCATGAAGCTGGACGGTGGCATCGCCACACTGACGCTGGACTCCCCGGAGAACCGCAACGCGCTCTCGGCGGCGCTGGTCGCCGAGCTGGCGCAGGCGCTCGGCGAGTGCGGGCGGGATCCGGCCGTACGGGCGGTGGTACTCACCCACTCCGGCTCGACGTTCAGCGCGGGCGCCGACCTGAAGGCCCCGCCGAGCCCGTACGCCTTCGTGGACCTGCTCCGGCAGATCGTCGAGCTGCCCAAGCCGGTGGTGGGCGTGGTGCGGGGACACGTCCGGGCGGGCGGACTCGGGCTTCTCGGGGCGTGCGACATCGTGGTGGCCTCGGACGCGTCGGACTTCGCGCTCACGGAGGTACGGATCGGGGTCGCGCCCGCCGTCATCTCTCTGACGCTGCTGCCGAAGCTGGAGCCGCGCGCGGCTGCCCGGTACTACGTCACCGGGGAGCGCTTCGGGACGGCCGAGGCCCGGGCGATGGGCCTGGTGACCGCCGGCGAGGACGCCCTGGACGCGATCCTCGACGGGCTGCGCAAGGGTTCCCCGCAGGGGCTGGCCGAATCGAAGCGCCTGGTCACGGCTAAAGTCCTGGAAACCTTCGAACGCGAAGCGGAGGACCTGGTCCAGAGGTCGGCCACGCTCTTCGCCTCCGCCGAGGCACGCGAAGGGATGACGGCCTTCCTCGAACGACGGGACCCCGAATGGCGGTTGTGACCGGCCCGAAGCAGGACAGGAGCCGCGCCACCCGGCAGCGGCTCCTGGAGGCGGCGGTGTCCTGCCTGGCCGAACACGGCTGGGCGGGCTCCACCGTCGCGGCGGTCGCCGAGCGGGCGGGCGTCTCGCGGGGCGCGGCCCAGCATCACTTCCCGACCCGGGAGGACCTCTTCACGGCGGCCGTCGAGTACGTCGCCGAGGAGCGGTCGGAGGCGCTGCGCACCCTTCCGGCCCGCGACCGCCGCGAGGCCGTCTCGGCCCTGGTCGACCTCTTCACCGGGCCGCTCTTCCGAGCCGCCCTCCACCTCTGGGTGGCGGCGGCCCACGAACCGCAGCTCCACGCGCGCGTGACCGAGCTGGAGGCGCGTGTCGGCCGCGAGTCCCACCGCATGGCGGTGACCCTGCTCGCCGCGGACGAGTCGGTCCCCGGTGTGCGGGAGACGGTCCAGGGCTTCCTGGACATGGCCCGTGGCCTCGGCCTCGCGACCCTCCTGACGGACGACCGGGCCCGCCGGGACCGGGTGGTGGCCCAGTGGTCGAAGCTCCTGGACGAGGCGCTGGGCTGAGACGGGCAGGCCCGCCCGTCGGCTGCGGCCCGACAACGGACCCGTCGGCCCCGGCGGTCAGGACGGTACCGACAGGGCCGCGAGGTAGCCCGTCAGCGCCGCCGCCGTGCCGGCGAGCGGGAAACGGGCGCCGAGCTGTCCGTCCGGACGGACCAGGAAGCCGGTCGGGCCCTCGGGCCGGTAGAGCCGGGCGAACTCTCCCGCCGCGTCCAGGTAGAGCCCGTCGGCCCCGTCGGCGTCGGCGCCGCGGGCGAGCACGGCGACCGTCGCGAGCCCGCCCTCCGGCGCCGGGCCGCCCCCGCCGGACCGGCGGCCTGAGGCCGGGGCCAGGCCGTCCTCCGAGGCCAGACCGCCTTCCGTGGCGAGGCCGGTCTCCGAAGGCTCCCGTCCGCCGACGGCCGCGGCGACCACGGCGCCCGCCTCGGCGGCCCTGGCCAGCTCGGCGGCCTGGTCCGCGTAGAGCAGCAGGACGTGCCCGGTGCGGCCGCGCAGGACGTCGAGGAGCCGCAGCGGGTAGCCGGCGAGGGGAAGCGCCAGGCCGCCGCAGTCGGGGGCCCGGTCGCCGGGCTGGGGCGCGTCGTCCGGCCCGTAGGGGCTGCCCGCGAGCGGACCGCCCCGGTAGGAGACGAGCAGCTGGGCCTCCCGGAGCATCACCTTGGCCGGGTCCTCGGAGCCGCTCTCGATGCCCCGGTTCGCGTGCCGCACGGTCCGGCCCACGACCTCCTCGCCGACCGGGCGGCGTTCGGCGTCGTAGCTGGTGAGCAGCGCGAGCCCGGCCTCACCGCGTACGACGAGCGCGATCTTCCAGGCCAGGTTGCAGGCGTCCTGGATGCCGGTGTTCATGCCCTGGGCGCCGGTGGGCGGGTGGATGTGGGCGGCGTCGCCCGCGACGAAGACCCGGCCCTCGCCGTACCGGTCGACGATCCGGTGGCTGATGCGGAAGACGGATGACCAGCGCAGCGCGGAGACCCGGGCCGGGGTCGGGGCCAGCCGGTCGACGACGGCCTGGATGTGGGCCAGCTCGGGGACCCGGCCGCCCTCCAGGCCGTGCGCGACGCCGTCGCCCCGCGCCTTCCCCGCGCCGTCCGTGGACAGCTCGGCCGGCACGCTCATCGACATCCGGTAGCGGCGCGTTCCCGGCAGCGGGATGCAGACCAGCACGTCGTCGGTCGAGCCGTCCTCGGCGCGGCGCAGGGACCGCAGGCCGTACCCGTACGGCAGGTCCCAGTCGGTCTCGACGTCCCCGAGCATGTACTCCTCGGGGAAGGCCCCGCCCTCGTAGCTGAGGCCGAGCCCCTTGCGGACGGTGCTGTGCGCGCCGTCGCAGCCGACCAGGAACCGGGCCCGCAGCTCCTCCTCGGCGCCGGAGGCGGTACGGAGCCGGGCGGTCACCCCGTCCGCGTCCTGGGCGAACGACAGCAGTTCGGAGCCGCGCTCGATCACCGTGCCCAGACCCGCGACGTACTCCTCGAGGAGCCGCTCCGTCTCGTACTGCGGCAGCGCGGCGAACCGGTACGGGACCTCCGGCGGCAGGGCGAGCTCGAACCGGGCCTGCTCCCGGCCGTTGACGTAGACGAGCTGGCCGCGCAGCGGGACGGCGCGCTCCAGGACGGCGCGGGCCAGTCCCATCCGGTCCCAGATCTCCAGCGTGCGCGGCTGGACACCGACCGCCTTGGCGTACGGGAGGCGGGCCGGCAGTCGGTCGACGAGCCGGCACTCCACGCCGCGGCGGCGCAGCTCGGCGGCGGCGCTCAGCCCCACCGGGCCGGCGCCCACGATCAGTACGTCGGTCGTACGGGTCTCTGCCACGGGTGCCTCCCACCGCGTCGGGCCCCCGGACCGGTTCCGACCATCATGGTCACCCGCCGGGCGGCGGGCGGCGAGCCGGGCGGGACCGAGGGGGCGTCGCCGGCCGGGTCGGGCGCCGTGACCGACCCCACAGGCGGTCGTGACCCACGCCACATACGTCCCGGCCGCCCCGCAGTACGCTGGTTCCATGCTTCCGCTCGTACGCCGCCGCCACGTGGACTTCGTCCGCGTCACGAGCATGGGCTGTCGGCGCTCCGCCTGACCTCCGAGCCCCTCTCTTTCTCTTCAGGCACCCGCGCCCCCGCCCCATCCCCGGCGGTGCGCCCGGGCACCCGTACACCCCGCGGACGCACACCATGACGCACTCGTCGCACACCCAGCCGTACAGCTCCCAGCTCCCGATCGTCGACCTCTCCGCCGCCGACCGCGGCCCGCAGGACCGACGTCTCCTCCATGCCCAGCTGCACTCCGCCGCCCACGACGTCGGCTTCTTCCAGCTCGTCGGGCACGGCATCACGCAGGCAGAGACGGCGGCCCTCACCTCCGCGATGAAGGCGTTCTTCGCCCTCCCGGAGGCCGACCGGCTCGCCCTCGACACCACCAACTCACCGCACTTCCGCGGCTACACCCGCATCGGCGACGAGCGCACCGGCGGCTCCCGCGACTGGCGCGACCAGCTCGACATCGGCGCCGAGCGGCCCGCGCGCGTCCCGGGCCCCGGCGAGGCCCCGTACTGGTGGCTCCAGGGCCCGAACCAGTGGCCCGCCGCCCTCCCCGAGCTGCGCCTCGCCGCGCTCAACTGGGTCGAGCGGCTCAGCGCGGTCGCCCAGCGGCTGCTGCACGAGCTGCTGGCCTCGATCGGTGCGCCGACGGGTTTCTACGACGACATCTTCGGGGCGCAGGCCCATCCGCACCTCAAGCTGGTGCGCTACCCGGGCAGCGCCGGGGACGGCGCCGACCAGGGAGTGGGCGCGCACAAGGACTACGGCTTCCTGACGCTGCTCCTGCAGGACCACGTCGGGGGGCTCCAGGTCGAGCGGGAGGACGGCCTCTTCCACGACGTCCCGCCGCTGCCCGGTGCGTTCGTCGTCAACCTGGGCGAGCTTCTCGAGGTGGCGACGGACGGCTATCTGCGCGCCACCAACCACCGGGTGGTCTCCCCGCGCGGGGCGACGGAGCGCTTCTCGGTCCCGTTCTTCTACAACCCGAGGCTCGACGCCCGGATCGCGCCGCTGCCGTTCCCGCACGCCTCGACGGCGCCCGGGATCACGACCGACCCGGCGAACCCGCTGTTCGCCGAGTACGGCCGCAACGAGCTGAAGGGCAAGCTCCGCGCCCACCCGCTGGCCGCGGCCCGCCACCACGCGGACCTGCTCCTCGCCGAGGACCGCCGCCTCACCACGGCCTGACGCCCGGGGGCCGGGCCCGGCCTGACGTCCGGGCCCTGACCGCGCGCATCCCTGACGGGGCCGGGTTCCGGCCGAGAGCGGGCAGCCGAGCTTCGTGCCCGGGCTCCCGCGTCTTTCGGGCCCCGTGCCGGGGCTTCCGGGTCTTTCGGGCCCCGTGCCGGGGCTTCCGCGTCTTTCGGGCCCCGGGCCCCGACCGCCTCGCGTGGCCGAGCCCGGGACCGCGTGGCGGTCCCGGGCTCGGGCCGGGGCGGGCTGTGCGGGCCGGCCCCGGGAGAGTCGCTGCGCTGTTGCGGGCTCAGCCCGCGTAGGCCGCCATGTCGGCGTAGCCCGCGATCTCCTGCGGGTTGCGCTGGCCGGGGCCGATGTACCGCGCCGAGGGCCGGACCAGGCGGCCGGTGCGCTTCTGCTCCAGGATGTGCGCCGACCAGCCCGCCGTACGCGCGCAGGTGAACATCGACGTGAACATGTGTGCCGGGACCTCCGCGAAGTCCAGCATGATCGCCGCCCAGAACTCCACGTTCGTCGCCAGGACACGGTCCGGGCGGCGGTTGTGCAGCTCCTCCAGCGCCGCCTTCTCCAGCGCCTCCGCGACCTCGAACCGCGGTGCGGCCAGCTCCTTGGCCGTACGGCGCAGGACGCGGGCGCGCGGGTCCTCGGCGCGGTAGACGCGGTGGCCGAAGCCCATCAGGCGTTCGCCCTTGTCCAGCGCCTTCTTCACGTACGCGGTGGCGTCGCCGGTCCGCTCGATCTCCTCGATCATGCCGAGGACCCGGGACGGGGCGCCGCCGTGCAGCGGGCCGGACATCGCGCCCACGGCGCCGGACAGCGCCGCGGCCACGTCCGCGCCGGTCGAGGCGATGACGCGGGCGGTGAACGTGGAGGCGTTCATGCCGTGCTCGGCGGCGGACGTCCAGTACGCGTCGACGGCCTTGACGTGTCGCGGGTCCGGCTCGCCGCGCCAGCGGATCATGAACCGCTCGACGACCGACTGGGCCTTGTCGATCTCGCTCTGCGGCACCATCGGCAGCCCCTGGCCGCGCGCCGACTGGGCGACGTACGACAGGGCCATGACGGCGGCGCGGGCGAGGTCCTCGCGGGCCTGCTCGGCGTCGATGTCGAGCAGCGGCTTGAGACCCCAGACCGGGGCGAGCATGGCGAGCGCGGACTGCACGTCGACACGGATGTCACCGGAGTGCACGGGGATCGGGAACGGTTCGGCCGGCGGCAGACCGGGGTCGAACGCCCCGTCCACCAGCAGGCCCCAGACGTTGCCGAACGAGACGTGACCGACCAGATCCTCGATGTCGACGCCGCGGTACCGCAGGGCGCCGCCCTCCTTGTCCGGTTCGGCGATCTCCGTCTCGAACGCGACGACTCCCTCGAGCCCGGGTACGAAGTCGGACATCATGCGGCTCCTCAATCGATGATCAATCATCCGGCGGGTTGGCGGACCTTTCGGTCGGAAGGACCGGGAGGTCTGAGGGGGACCTGTCGGCCCGCTGAGGCCTCTTGGTCGGATATGAACAGTCGTCCAGCCCAAGAGTCTGTACGGTTCCGATGATGCGGGGAAGCGTGACATCCGGCACAGTGCGCCGATCCGGCGAGGAAGGATTAGCGGCACGTGATGCCGGGCAGGCTCCGCCTCTGCGGCAGGATGATTCCCGTGACCGACGCCTTCGATCCCGCCGACATGCGCGAGCAGTACCGCACCACGGAGCTGACTGTGGCCGACCTCGCCCCCGAACCGATCGAACAGTTCACGCGCTGGTTCAAGACCGCCGCCACGAACCCGGCGATCCACGAGCCGAACGCCATGATCGTCTCGACGGCGACGCCCGCTGGCCGCCCCTCCTCCCGCACGGTGCTCCTGAAGCACTACGACGAGGCCGGCTTCGTCTTCTACACGAACTACGGCTCCCGCAAGGGCGGCGAGCTCGCGGTCAATCCGCAGGTCTCGCTGCTCTTCCCCTGGCACCCGCTGGCGCGCCAGGTCATCGTCACGGGCCGCGCGGTCCGTACGGGCAGGGACGAGACCGTCGCGTACTTCCGGACCCGCCCGCACGGCTCCCAGCTGGGCGCCTGGGCCAGCCACCAGTCCGCGGTGATCGAGTCGCGCGAGGAGCTGCTCGCCCGGTACGAGGAGCTGGCGGCCCGCTACCCGGCGGACGAGCAGGTGCCGGTGCCGCCGGAGTGGGGCGGCATCCGGGTCGTGCCGGAGGCGGTGGAGTTCTGGCAGGGGCACGAGAACCGGCTGCACGACCGGCTGCGGTACGTACGCGAGGGCGACGGGGCCGACGCGGTGCGCGGGGGCGAGGACGCGGTGCGCGATGCCGCGGGTGGGGGAGAGGGCGTGGCGGGCGAGGCCCACTGGCGCGTGGAGCGCCTCTCACCCTGACAGCTTCGTCGCCTCCGCGAGCGCTTCCCCGACGGCGTGCGGGATGTCCGTGACCGGGAAGCGTGCGTGCCGTACGGTCCGGTCCCGGTCCACCACCAGCACCGCGCGCCTCAGCCGCAGCGCCTGACCGGCCGTGCGGAAGGTCGGCAGCCGGAGCGCCGCCGAGAGCCGGGCGTCCATGTCGGAGAGCAGCGGGAACGGGATGTCCTCGGCGGCGGCGAAGGCCCGCTGCTCGTCGGGTCGCTGCGTCGAGACCCCGTGGACGGCGATCCCGGCCGCGGTGAAGTCTCCGTACGCGTCCCTGAACAGCCGGTTCTCCAGGGTGCAGCCCACCGCCCCGGGGATGTCGTCCCAGCCTTCGGGCAGCGGGCTCGGCCGCCCGGTGGCGGGGTAGCAGAAGAGGACGGTGGCGGCGGCGTCCGGGTCCACGGGGTCCCGCTCGGCGCCGGTGTGCGCGGGCAGGGTCAGGCGCGGCAGCCGGGTGCCGGGCAGCTCGTGGACGCGGACGGCCTCGGCGCTGCCCTCGTCCGCGGAGCCGGTGAGGGTGCCGTCGCCGAGCAGCCAGCGGTCGGACCAGTCCTGCATCGCGACCAGGACGGGGAGGAGGGCACGCCCGGCCGGGCTGAGCCGGTACTCGTGGCGCACCGGTCCCTCCTGGTACGGCACCTTGTCGAGCACGCCGCTGTCGACGAGGTGACCGAGACGCTCGGCGAGGACCTTGCGGGAGATGCCGAGCTCGCCCTGGAGCTCGTCGAAGCGGTGCCGGCCGCGCGCGGTCTCCCGGACGAGCAGCAGGCTCCACCAGTCGCCGACGACGGCGGCGGCGTGGGCGATCGCGCAGGCGGCGTCGCGCTCGGGCACGGCTCGGACCATGCGCTCCTCCTCGGTCGGGCAACCGCTCCATCTTGCGCCATCGAGTGAGTTCCCGATAGAAACTCAGTGTAAGTTCCGAAAGGGAACTCGCGCGTCGAGCAGCAGAGACCGATCGCGGAGTTCCGTCGGAATCCACGGAGATCCACGTTGATCCACGGAGATCCACAGGGGGAGGGATCACCCGCATGCCCATAGCCCGGGCCACCGCCTGGCGCACCTGGCAGATGACCCGCCGCGCCTACCCATGGACCTACGCCGTCGGCACGGTCCTGCCCGCCGCGCTCGCCATCTCACTGGCGTACCTCGGCTACCACGTCGTCGGAGGCGGAGCCGTCGCCGACGACTTCGCCACGGGCAGCGGCACCACCGCCTACCTCGCCTACATCGTCGTCGGCGCCACCGCCTTCCAGTTCACCGTCCGCCTCATCCTCTGGTCCGCCAAGGCGCTGATCACCGAGCAGCGGGAGGGCACGCTCGGCGCCCTTCTCGTCGCTCCGGCCGGCCGCTTTCCGTACCTCGCCGGCTTCACCGCCTTCGCCGTGCTCAGCAGCCTGGTCGAGTTCCTCGCGCTCGGCGTCTTCGTGGCCCTGCTGGGGCTCTCCGTCCCCGTGGCCTCCGCCGCCGGGCTGCTCCTCGGCGTCCTCGCCCTCGCCGGTGCGGTCTTCGCGCTCTCGGTCGGGCTCGGCGGGCTGATGATCGCCGCCGGCGAGGCCCACATCTCGCAGAACACCGTCTTCATCGTCCTCGGCCTCGTCGGCGGCTTCACCTTCCCCCGCGCCTACCTGCCCGAGCCCGTCCAGTGGTTCGCCGAACTGCTCCCGACGACCGCGGCGACGGACGTCCTGCACGCGGCGACCACCGGCGGCCAGTCGCTGCCCGACCTCCTGCCGAGGCTGGCGGTGGGCGTCGCGGTGAGCGCCGTGTACCTGCTGCTCGGCCTGACGTACCTGCCGCGGGCCGAGGCCCGGGCCGTAGAGAGGAGTTACTGACATGACGGGCATCCAGGTGCGCGCGCTGCGCAAGGACTTCCCCGTACGCGACAAGGGCTTCTTCGGCCCGCGCTCGCTCAAGCGGGCGGTCGACGGCCTCGACCTCGACATCCCGCCCGGCCGGATCACCGGCCTCCTCGGCCTCAACGGCGCCGGCAAGACCACCACCATCAAGGTCCTCGCCACCCTGCTGCGCCCCACCTCCGGACAGGTCACGGTCGACGGCCTCGACACCGTCGCCGACGCCCGCGCCGTCCGCCGCCGCATCAACCTCATCGCGGGCGGCGAGCGCATGGTCTACACGCGGATGACCGGCCGGGAGAACCTCTGGTACTTCGGCCAGCTCTACGACGTGCCCAAGCGTGAACTGCGGCCCCGGATCGACGAGCTGCTGGCCCTCGTCGGCCTGACGGACGCGGCGGACACCATGGTCGAGCGGTACTCGCGCGGCATGACCCAGCGCCTCGCCATCGCCCGCGGGCTGATCAACCGGCCCGCCTACCTCCTGCTCGACGAGCCGACCCTCGGCCTCGACGCCCCGATCGCCCGCGACCTGCGCCGCGTCGTCGCCCGCCTCGCCGAGGAGGGTACGGGTGTTCTCCTCACCTCCCACTACCTCGCCGAGGTCGAGGAGCTCTGCGGCCACGTGTACGTGATCTCCGCGGGCCGCCACCTCGCCGAAGGCAGCCCGGCGGAGCTCAAGGCGGCCACCGGCAGCCACCGCACGATCCGCCTCACGGTCACCGACCCGAGCCCGGCGACCGCCGCGGTCGCGGAACGCTTCGGCGCGGCTCGCGAGCCCCTGCCCGAGGGGGCCGAGCTGATCACCCTGCGCCACCCGGACGACATGGCGGGCCCCCTCGCCGCGGCCGTCGTCGCGGCGGGCGGCTCGATCGGCGGCCTGGAGATCGCGGAGGCCAGCCTGGAGGACGCGATCCTCGCCCTCGCGGAGACCGGCGAGGAGGCCCTCGTATGAGCCACGCGCTCAGGGTCTTCGCGGCGGAGGCGCTGAAGCAGCACCGCCGCCTCTTCGGCCAGCCGCTCGTCGCCTTCTCGATGCTCGTCTGGCCGGTGCTCCAACTGGCCACCACCTACTACACGCTGCGCCCCGTCGCCACGGCCTCGCCGGCCGCCGCGAACTGGCCGCTCGCCGCCGACCCGGACCGCCTCCTCGCCTTCCTGGCCACCGGCACCCTCGCGTACGCCTTCTTCTTCTCCCTCGTCCAGAGCGCCTGGCACTTCTCCTTCGAGCGCTCCACCGGCACCCTGGAGCTGCTCTTCCTCTCTCCGGCCGGCCGCCTCACGCTCATGATCGCCAACGGGGCGGGAGCGCTCCTCCAGAACGCCTGGCTGCTCACCTGCTTCACCGTCGCCGCCCTCACCGGCTTCGGCGCGCTGTCGGTCTCGGCCTGGTGGATGTACGCGGTGGTCTTCCTCGCCCTGCTCGTCCCGGCGGTCGCGTGGGGCGCGTTCCTCAACAGCCTGCTGGTCTTCTCGCGCGACTCGGCGTTCCTGTACACGATCCTCGACGAGCCGCTCTGGTTCGTCTCGGCCGTCCGCCTGCCGCACTTCGCCCTGCCGACCGCGATCCAGGTCGTCGGCGCGGCCTTCCCGCTCACCGGCAGCCTGATCGCCGTCCGCGGAGCCCTCCTGGAACACCGCACGCTCACGGACCTCGCGCCGGCACTCCTCGGCCTCACGGCCCTGAGCGCCCTGCTCCTGGGGGCCGCCGCGCTCGTCCTCCGCGTGGGCGAGGCCCGCTCACAGCGCACGGGGCGGCTGTCGATGGCCTAGTGCGGCTGATCAGCTCATGTGGTTGTACGTGGCCCCCGCGTGGACGTCGGTGACCTTGCGGGAGTGGAACGGCCGGTGGCGGTCGCCGGTGCCGGAGTACAGGTAGACGGACTTCGAGCCCGGGTGGACGGCGAAGAGATCGGCCTTGCCGTCGTGGTCGGCGTCCCCCGCGCTGAGGAGCTGGGAGTAGATCTGCCAGCCGCCGCCGATCTTCGTGCGCTGGACGAAGGTGCCGTCGCCCCTGCCGAGGTAGAGCCAGAGGACGCCGTTCCTGTCGCGGGCGACGAGATCGCCGGCCGGACCGCCGGCGAGGTTGCCGACGGCGACGAGCTGGTCGTAGATGCTCCAGCCGCTGCCGATGCGCGTGCGGGCCTCGAAGGGCCGGTTGGCGTCGCCGGTGCCCGCGTACAGCCAGAGGACTCCGGCCTTGTCGATGGCGACGACGTCCGCGCGTCCGTCCGAGTTCAGGTCACTGCCGCCGGTGAGGGTGGCGTACGTCTGCCACCCTCCGCCGACCCGCTGGCGCCCATGGACGCCGCCTCCGCCGTGGAGCTGGGGCATCCAGAGGACGCCGTCCTTGTCGCGGGCGATCACATCCGCGGTCACGCCCCACCCGACGATGTTCCCGACGACCTCGATCTTGTCGTAGACCTGATAGCCGGTGCCCAGGCGGACCGGACCGGAGCCCTTCCCGAGGTCGTCGGTCCACAGCGCGCCCTTGGCGTCCCGGGCGAGCACGTCCGGAAGGCCGTCGGCGTTCACGTCGTGCATCACGGAGGTGTCGGACCACTGGCGACCCAGGAGCCGGACGACGGGCCGGCCGTCGGCCCCGAGCGTGAGGCGGAAGACGCCGGTGACGTCGCCGCTGCGGCCTTGCGTGATCTTGACCGAGCCGTCCGGGGTGGCGGTCGTCCCGAAGGCGTGGTCGAGCACCTGGACCGTCTCGCCCGACCGCAGATGGCGGGCGGTCCCGTCGAGCATCAGCCAGTCGCCGAGCAGCTCGATGTCCAGTGGGTAGGAGGCGGTCCTGTCCGGGACGGGGACGACGCTCTCCGCCCCGGTCGTCCGGTCGCGGACGACGACCCGGAGGGTGTCCGCGCCGGTGTCGGCCTCGACCCAGGCGAACTGCCCGGCGGAGAGGGCGACATCGCGGTTCCGTGCGCCCTCCGGGTACGGGAACGTCTCCGTGACGGAGGCCGTGGCCAGGCCGACGAGCGCGCGCCGCTGCTCGCGCTCCGCGGTGCCGTAGGTGAGCAGGCCGTGCCCGGCGTCGAGCGGCGTCACCTTCTCGTACGAGGTCCCGGTCGGCAGACCGGTCACACTACGTTGGCCGGAGCCCTTCGTCTGCAGGTACAGCCCGTCACGCGCGGTCACGAAGACCGCCTCACCGGCGGTGCCCTTGTACTCCAGGTCCAGCGTGCCGGGTATCTCGTCCGGGCCGAACGACTCCCCGGTGGCCATGTCCGTGGCCGAGGCACCGAACCCGTCGGGGGAGACGACCATCAAGTCCCCGGATGCCTCGACGCTGCCCCGGAGTCCGGAGTACGCCCTGTCACGGCTCGCGCCCGTTCCGTACGGGGTCCATCGCAGCGTCCTGGCGAACTCGTCGTCGCTCGGGACCATCGTGATGTACCCGGTTGCGCTCGCGCTCAGCAGCGCGGCGCCGGGCACGACCGTACGGACCTCGATCGGGTCCGCCGCGGCGACTGTCCGGAGGGAGACGGTGGCGCCTGCCGGCGCGGCGGTCAGGAGGCCGGCGCCCAGGGTGACGGCGAGGACCGTGGCGACGGCGGCGCCGAGGCGGCGGGGCATGCGTACGGGAAGCAAGAGGTGTCCTCCTGGGCGGCTGGGCGGTCGCACAGAGGTGCGCGCCACCCGGTTCGACCACCGAACAGAAGAACTGGTTGTACGCAGGGGGCCCGGAAGATCGACCCAAGAACGCAGACGACCCGTGGGCCTTGGTCCCGTCCGCTCGAGTTCGGACGGGAGCCGGCCGGACTTACCGGCGGCCCACGGGTCGGGTGACTGCTTGGGTGTCGACAGGTGACCTGCCGAGGTGCACAGAGTGCGACGGCAGGCCGTTAGCCCGCAGTCACCTCACGAGTCCGAAAAGAAACCATTTTTTCGGATCACCTCCTTTCGCGTGTGCTCCACACCCTAGGAGCCCTTCCGCGAAGCCTCAAGCTATTTTTCTCCGGCTTCGGACCGCCGGTCAGCCTTTGAGCCCGGCGACGAACGTCGACCAGACGGAGTGCGGGAAGACCAGGGCAGGGCCCCCGAGCGACTTGGAGTCGCGGACGGGGACGCCGGCGGGGTGGTGGTCGATCACCTCGACACAGCTGCCGCCCTCGTTTCCGCTGTAGGACGACTTCCGCCAGCCGTTCAGGGCGAAGGAGTCGGGGATGGCGCGCTCAGTCATGGTGTCCGTAGTCCTTCGCTGTCGCTCGCAGCAGGGCGAGTGATTCCGTCAGGGGCAGGGCGTCGCTCAGCGCAAGATCGTAAGCGCCCTGGAGGCGCTCCACCACGGCCGGGGAGTCGTGCATCCTGCCGATGGAGACGCCCTCGCTGTAGGCCGCCGGGGGCTGGTCCTCGAACCACATCAGGGACAGCATTCCCTGGAGCAGGGGGTGGACACCCAGGCCGAACGGCAGGACGTGCACGCGGACCCGCTCCGTCTCCACCAGGTGCACGAGCCGCTCCAGCTGCTCGGCCATGACCGCCGGCCCGCCGACCCGGCGGCGCAGCACCGACTCGTCGAGCACGGCCCACACGACGGGCGTCACCGGATCGTCCAAGACCTTCGCGCGCTCGAGCCGGCCGGCGATGAAGGCGGCCTGCTCCTCTTCGCTCCTCGGCGGGAACGAGACGCCCAGGGCCGCACGGGCGTAGCGCGGCGTCTGGAGGATGCCGGGAACGCACGACAGCGCGAACTCACGGATCATCGTGGCCTGTTGCTCCAGCAGTCGAGCGGCCTCGAAGTAGTCGGCGAACGCTCCGTCCTCGCCGGGCCGAAACTTGCTCAACACGTCCGTGTTCAGCGCCCTGTCCAGCCGTTGCGCGTCCTCCTTCGACGGAACGCGCCGCCCCGCCTCGACGTGCGCGATGTGCGTGCGGCTCATGATCGTCGAGTCCGCCAGCTCCTGCTGCGTCAGCCCCGCCGCCTCGCGCCGCTCCTTGAGCCATTTCCCGTACGCACTGGCCATGCCCCACTCCCGTGCTCAACGCCTCGACCTGGTCTACCCACGCTCCGCGTCGGGGCATTCGGCACGCCCTCCGTTTCCCCGAACAGGCCGCGGGAGAGCGGCTCTTCCGGTACAAGGCGCCTCGCGTTCGTTTCCGGGACGCAACGATTTCATTGAACCGGGTGTGTCCTGCGTCACGTTCAAGTTGAATGATCTGAGGCGTGCGGATGCACGTGCGTACACCGTCCTGCAGGGGGTTCCGGGATGAGTGCTGCCAGGAGTGGGACCGCGGAGCGCCGGGACGCGGAGGGACCGGGGGCCGATCTGCTCGCCGCGCTCCTCGACGGAATGGACGCGGCGCTCTGCGCCTTCGACGCGGACGGCACCGTCACGCACTGGAACAAGGAGGCCGAGCGGATCCTCGGCTGGTCCGCCGACGAGGCCGTCGGCCGCCGGGGCTTCGAGGGGTGGGCGGCGCGGCCCGCCGACGCGGTCGAGGCGCTGGCCCGCCTGATGGCCGCGATGGAGGCGCCGGGGCGGCTCGTCCACGAGTTCGCGCTGGTACGGAAGGACGGCGGCCGCGTCCTCGTACGGACCCAGTCCGCCGGCGTGCGCGGCGCGGACGGGAAGCCCGCCGGGGTGTACTGCGCCTTCAGCGAGGTCCACGCGCAGATCGATCTGGAGCGCTCGATCGCGCTCAGCGAGGCGCTGTTCGAGGACGCGTCCTGGGGTGTGGTCCTCGTCGACGTGGACCTGCGCCCCACCGTCGTCAACGACCACGCCGCCCGGGCCATGGGCGCGGGCCGTACGACCCTGCTCGGGCGGCCGCTGGGGGAGCTGATCGTCCAGGGCGTGGAGGAGCTGGAGTCCGCGCTGGAGCATGTGCTCGCGGAGGGCGCGCCGAAGGGTGCGGCCGAGGTGTGGGTGACGCTCCGCTCGCCGGAGGGCGAGCGGCGGCGGTGCTGGCGCAGCGGGTTCGTGCGGCTGGCGTCGCCGCTCGCCGAGGAGCCGGTTCCGCTGGGCGTCGGCTGGCTCTTCCAGGACGTCACCGAGGAGCGGCTCGCCGAGCAGGAGGCGGACCGGCTGCGGTTCCGGTACAGCCAGCTGCACCGGGCGGGCGCCGTGGCGGCCGAGTGCGAGGACCCGAGGGAGGCGGCGACGGTCCTGCTCGACTTCGCCCTGGCGGGGTTCGCCGACCACGCGCTCGTCGACGTGGCGGCGGGGGAGCGCAGACTCGTACGGGTGGCGGCGACTCCGGCGGGCGAGCCGGGCCCGGTCGTCCCCGTCGCGGGCGGCGGCATCCCGCTGCGCTACCCCTCGGGCCATCCGGTGCTGCAGGCCCTCTCCCGTACGGGGCCGGTACGGGCGTCGGCGCCCCCCACGGCGGGTCCGCAGGCGGCCGAGGACTGGGCGACGACACGCCACTGGCCCCGTGACGCGGTCCACGCGCTCTGCCTGCCGCTGCGCAGCCGGGGCAGGACGGTGGGCGCGGTGACGTTCCTGCGCGGCGCGTCCCGTACGGCCTTCGAGCGCCCGGACGCGGTCTACGCGGAGGCGGTGGCGGTACGGGTGGCGGCCTCGCTGGACCTGGCGGGTCCGGGTTCGGGGTCAGGAGCCGGCCCTGGGTCCGGCTCCGGTCCGGGATGGCCCGGGCGGCGTTAGCCGGGTGGCCCGGGCTGCCGTCCCGGTCAGTGGCGGAAGAAGATCCGGTCGGCGTACTCGGTCATCACACGGCCGTTCCACTCATGCCCGCCGTCGACGTTCCCCGACCGCAGCAGCGGCGGCTCGATGCCCAGGCGGACCATCTCCTCGGCCGCCGCGGCCATCGTGGCCTGCATCAGGGCGCTGGTGACGACGGTCGAGGCGGGGGCGAAGGGCGCCTCGATGGCCTCGTGCGTCAGCTCGGCGTCGCCGATCGCGATCCGCGAGTCGAGGACGATGTCGCAGTGGTCCTTCAGGTACGACCCCGAGACGTGCCGGGACTTCGTCTCCGTCGCGTACGCCACCGACGTCACACCGATCACGGTGAGCCCGAGGGCGCGCGCGTTCATCGCCATCTCCACGGGCAGGGCGTTGCGGCCGGAGAGCGAGATGATGATCAGCACGTCGCCGGCCCTGGCGGGCGAGGAGTCGAGCACCGCTCCGGCGAGACCGTCCACACGTTCCAGGGCGGAGCCCAGCGTCGCGGGCATGACGTCGACGCCGACGACCCCGGGGACGGCCAGCAGGTTCATCAGGGCGAGACCGCCCGCGCGGTAGACGACGTCCTGGGCGGCCAGCGAGGAGTGGCCGGCGCCGAAGGCGAAGAGCCGGCCGCCGGCGGCGACGGCTTCGGCGATCGCGGTCCCGGCGGCGGCGATCTCCTCGGCGTCCTGGTCGCGGACCTGCCGCAGCAGGCCGATCGCCGCGTCGAAGAACTGTCCGGCCAGCTTGGACTCGCGCGCGCTGTCGCCCATACCCGAAGCTCCTTGTCGTCGTGTCGCGGATCACGGTGCGGTCTGGACCATTGCTCTGTCAATACCGCCTTTCCTCTTCGTTTCACCGGCGGGGCACGGTTGTCGGTGGGATGCGTAAGAATTGGTGCAGGGCCAGCGCACGACTCATCGAGGGGCACGTATGTCCGGACTGATCGACACAACGGAGATGTATCTCCGCACCATCCTCGAACTGGAGGAGGAAGGTGTGGTCCCCATGCGCGCCCGGATCGCGGAGCGGCTCGACCAGAGCGGCCCGACGGTCAGCCAGACGGTGGCCCGCATGGAGCGGGACGGTCTGGTGGCCGTCGCGAGCGATCGGCACCTGGAGCTGACGGACGAGGGCAGGCGGCTGGCCACGCGGGTGATGCGCAAGCACCGGCTCGCCGAGTGTCTGCTCGTCGATGTGATCGGTCTGGAGTGGGAGCAGGTCCACGCGGAGGCCTGTCGCTGGGAGCACGTGATGAGCGAGGCCGTGGAGCGGCGCGTCCTGGAGCTCCTGCGGCACCCGACGGAGTCGCCGTACGGCAACCCGATCCCGGGTCTCGAGGAGCTGGGCGAGAAGGCCGAGGCGGAGTCCTTCCTGGACGACTCGATGGTCTCCCTCGCCGACCTGGACCCGGGCGCGGACGGCAAGACCGTGATCGTGCGCCGGATCGGGGAGCCGATCCAGACGGACGCCCAGCTGATGTACACGCTGCGCCGCGCGGGCGTGCAGCCCGGCTCGGTCGTGAGCGTGACGGAGTCGGCCGGCGGCGTCCTGGTCGGCAGCAGCGGCGAGGCGGCCGAGCTGGAGCCGGACGTGGCGGCCCACGTCTTCGTGGCGAAGCGCTAAGGACCGTCCCGCGTCGGAAGCGGGACGCGGAGTCCCCGCGGGTTCGACGGGAGTTCCCGTGAGCCCGCGGGGACTCCGCGTTTCCGGGGCCCCGCGCGGGCCCGGATTCCCGCTCCCGCCCAGGTCCCGGGCCCGGTGGGGCCTTCGCGGCCCGTTTTACGGCGGAATCGCCACGCCCGTGGCCCTCGGCGTGCCACGCTGGGGGCAGCCGTACGGCCGGGGAGGGGTGGGTGCGATGGAGTCGTCCGGGGCGGTGCGCCGACAGACAGAGGGCCCCGGCGCCCATCGGCGCCGGGGCCTGTCCTCCCCTGTGCTGACCCGGAGCCCCGAGCTCCCAGGGTCATTCCCCTCGGACCGTTTTCCCCGAGCGGTCCGCCTCCCGCTGAAGATCTCCCCTCGGCGGCGCTCGTCAATCCTTGAGCACGGTCACTCGAACGAGGGGTGTTACGCGGCAGAACCCCATTTTCGAATATGGGTTCGATAGTCTGGCGGTGCTCGACACGCTCGATGGGAAAGAGGGGGTGCCAGGGAACATGGTGCGACGTCTCGACGTCACCGGGGCCGGCGGCGTACGCCTGGCGGCCTGGGAGTTCACGGAAGAGCAGGCAGGTACGACCGGGTCCGGAGTCTTACTCCTGCACGGCCTGATGGGCCGCGCCTCCCACTGGGCCCCCACGGCCCGCTGGCTTGCCGGGCGGCATCGCGTCGTCGCCCTCGACC
Organism: Streptomyces sp. NPDC013317; assembly: GCF_055563155.1. Classification (NCBI taxonomy): domain Bacteria; kingdom Bacillati; phylum Actinomycetota; class Actinomycetes; order Kitasatosporales; family Streptomycetaceae; genus Streptomyces; species Streptomyces sp. NPDC013317. Next base: position 103,824 of record NZ_JBVHDX010000007.1, on the reverse strand, counting down.
AGCGCGGTCACGGCCTCAGCGACAAGCCCCCCGCGGGCCCCTTCACCCGCGAGGCGTACGTCTCCGACGCGGCCGCCGCCGTCGAGCAGCTCGGCCTCGGCCCCGTCACCCTCGTCGGCCACTCCATGGGCGCGCTCACCGCCTGGCAGCTCGCCGCCGAGCACCCCGATCTCGTCCAGGCCCTGGTCGTCTGCGACATGCGGGCCTCGGCCCTCGGGGCCGCCTCGCAGCGGGAGTGGCAGGACTGGTTCCGCCGCTGGCCGGTGCCGTTCCCCTCGCTCGACGGGGTGCGGCGGTGGTTCGGCGACGAGGACCCCTGGGTCGAGCGGCCGAACCCCGCGCGCGGCGAGTTCTTCGCCGAGGTGATGACCGAGCGGCCCGACGGCTGGTATCCGGTCTTCGACCCCGCCCAGATGCTCACCTCCCGCGAGACCTGGGTCCACGACGCCCACTGGGACTCGCTCGCCCAGGTCCGCTGCCCGACGCTGGTCGTCCGCGGCCTGGACGGCGAGCTGGGCCGCGCCGAGGCCCAGGAGATGGTCCGCGTCCTCCCGCGCGGGGCGTACGCAGAGATTCCGGACGCCGGCCATCTCCTCCACTACGACCACCCGGACGCCTGGCGGACGGCGATCGAGCCGTTCCTCAACGGTGTCCTGACTCCTTAGGCCCCGCGTCCCCGCGGGGCTGCGTCCCCGCAGGGACGAGTCGCCGCAGGCCCGGGTCCCTAGCGGGCCGAGCCGCTCAGCGGCGGGGGGACCGGCCGGTCGTAGACGTTGTCGGGCGTCACGACCTGGGTGACCGCCCGGGCGACCAGCGTGCTCGGCTCCTGGCCCGCGGACGTGATGTCCGTGTTGAGCATCAGCACCATGGTCGCCTTCTGCGAGGGCAGATAGACGGTCACGGTCTCGTAGCCGGGGATCGAGCCGTTGTGCCCGATCCAGCCGTCGGTCTCGAAGATGCCGAGGCCGTAGCTCGTGCCGGGGATGCCCGTCGGCAGCGTCCTGAGCCGCTCGGCCTGGGTCTCAGGGCTGAGCAACTCGCCGGTGGCGACGACCTTCGCCCAGCGGCGCAGATCGTGCAGATCCGAGATCATCGCACCCGCCGCCCAGGCCCAACTGGGGTTCCAGTCCGTGGAGTCGACGACCGAGCCGTCCGGCGTCTGGTCGGTGTACCCGCGCGGGTGCGGCTCGGGGAACTCCGCCGCGTGCGGGAACAACGTCTCCCGAAGGCCCGCCGGGCGCAGCACCCGCCGGTCGATGACGTCGGCGAGACGCCGGCCGGTGACCTTCTCGATCACGAGGCCGAGGAGGACGAGGTTGCTGTTGCAGTACTCGAACCGGGTCCCCGGCGCGAAGGTGTTGTCGTGCCGGTAGCCGTACGCGAGCACCTCGTGCGGCGTGAACTGGCGGCTCGGGTGGCTCTCCAGATCCTCGATGAAGTCCGGGTCGGAGGTGTACGGGAAGAGGCCGCTGCGCATCTCGGCCAAGTGGCGAAGGGTGATGGCGGCGCCGTTGGGAACGCCGTCGACGTAGCGGGAGATCGGGTCGTCGAGGCCGATCCTGCCGTCGTCGACGAGCTTCAGGAGCGCGGTGACCGTGAAGGTCTTGGTCTCGCTGCCGATCCGCACGGAGCCGTAGGTGGTCATCGGCCTGCCGGTGGCCTTGTCGGCGACACCGGTGGCGTGGACGTAGCAGCCCTTGCCCGGCATCCACACCCCGGCGACGACGCCGGGGATGCCGGCCTGCACACGGACGTCCTCGATGGCCTTGTCCAGACGGGCGGTCAGCTCGGGTCCGAGACCGCCGTCCCGGCACTCCTCGCCGCCGTGGTGGCCGGTGCCGGCGGGGGCGGACACGGGTACGGCGGCGGGTACGGCGGTGGCGGGAGCGGTGGCCATGGGGGCCAGCACGGACGCCACGAGGAGCGCTGCGGCGAAGAGTCTGCGGGAGGGGGTACGTCGCATGTCGGGGGCGCCTCTTCCGGTTCAGGATCAGGAACGCCAACGTGACCCCTGCCGCGGCCGCGCACACCCCTTCCACGCCTCCGGCCCCCGGTGAGTCCACTCGTTCGGACCCGGACCGGACCCCGCCCGGCAATCCGGACCGGACCCGTACGGGAGCGGCCGTCGGGACGCGGGGGCGGCCATGTCTGCCCCCGGCCTTGCCTTCACAGCCCTCTCGCACGGTCTCACCCCGGTGCTAGGAGTGGAGGCAAGCCGCCCAGCAACAGGAGCCAGGATGAAACGCGAACGCGAACGCGAAGAGCCGGGGCGGCCCGCCCCCGCGTCCCGGGGCGCCCGCAGCCGGCCGCAGGCACAGAGCGAGTCGACGGCCCCGGGCACCTCCGTACCCGCCCCGGACTCGCTCGCCGCGCTGCAACGCACCGTGGGCAACGCGGCGGTGACGCGGCTGGTGCAGCGCTCCTCCGTGCACCAGGTGATCGGCTCGCGGGGCCGGCCGCTCGAACCCTCGCTGCGCGGCGAGATGGAGGCCCGGCTCGGAGCGGACTTCTCCGACGTACGCATCCACTCCGACCAGGCGGCCCAGCGCTCGGCCGCCGACGTCGGTGCGCGGGCCTACACCTCGGGGAACCACGTCGTCGTCGGCAGGGGCGGCGGGGACAAGCACACGCTCGCGCATGAGCTGACCCATGTGATCCAGCAGCGCAAGGGCCCTGTCGCGGGCACCGAGACGGGCGACGGTCTCAAGGTCAGCGACCCCTCGGACAGTTTCGAGCGGGAGGCCGAGGCCAACGCCGTCCGCGCGATGTCCGGCCCGGCACCGACCGACGACGCCCACGACAGGCACGACACGCACGACCACGCCCACGACGCGCACGACCACTCCACCGGGACGGGCGGCGAGGCGGCCGTGCAGCGCGTCCTGGCGCCGGGTCTGGCGAAGGGGACGCCCGTCGTCAAGCACGAGGACGACGCGGACAGTCCCATGGGCTACTCGATCGCCGGGTTCAGCTTCGGGTCCTACCTCGTCGCCCCCGAGGACGGCGGCAAGAAGGTCCGTGTGTCCCCGGTCGCCAAGGACTGGGGAACGGCCGAAGGCCGGGAGGAGTCCCGCAGGGCCTACCTCGAGTCCCGCGCGCAGGAGCTCGATCCGGCGGTCCTCGCCGCCAAGCAGAAGCAGCAGGACCTCAACCTCGGCGAGAACTACCTCAGCGCGGACTACCGCCGGATCAACCCGCTGCTCGCCGCACTCGGCGAGGTCGGCTACAGCCCGTCCGAGATCGGGTCCCCCGAGTTCTCCTTCCAGGCGAAGGAGACGCAGGTCCTCGACGCGTGGAAGCGCCTGGCCGTCGCCCGGAACTACGCGACCGACGACACGGTCGAGGGATGGGACGCGCAGCACCTCCGGAACACGTACGACATCTTCGCCCGCATCCACGGCGTGTGGAGCGACTTCGAGACGCCGCAGGCCAACGCCGACGGCCAGGTGGTCCGCGGTGACAGCAAGTACGTCTACGACTCGTTCGAGGGGATCCTGAAGCAGGACGAGAACCACCCGGACGGCGGCTACGTGACGCTCAACCAGACGATCGAATGGCCGGCGATCCTGTCGACGACCTTCGGCGATCCGCTGACCCACACCTATGTGGCGGGCAAGGAGGTCGTCTGGGAGTTCGGCCTGCCGGACGAGCACCAGGGAAGGTCGCTCGGCAAGAACAACGCGTCCGAGCAGGAGATGACCTTCCCCATCGGAACCAGGATCAACATCAAGCAGGTGCTCGTGAGGAAGGGTGACTTCGCGTCGGAGAAGGAGGAGAAGTACGGCAAGAGCGCGGCCGTGATCGTGTTCGCCGACATCCTCGGACGCAGCACCCCCTAGACCGCCAGGGTCCGGCGCAGGCAGTCGGTCAGGCGGGCGGCGATCGTCCCGCCGGGGTCGAGCCGCGGGTTGAAGATCGTCACGTCGAAGCCGACGGCCCGCTCGTGGCCCAGGGCCGTCCGCAGCACGTCCTCCAGCTCGGCCCAGCTCAGCCCGCCGGACTGCCGGTAGTCGACGGCGGGCATGACCGTGTCGTCCAGGACGTCGACGTCGAGGTGGACCCAGTAGCCCTCCCGTTCGGCGAGCCGGGCGACGGCGCCGCGCGCGGCCTCGCCCGCCCCGGCCGCGCGCACGTCGTCGAGGTCGAGGGCGTACAGCCGGGGCGGGAGCGGCCGGCTCCCCGCCGCGGCGGACTCGTCCGCGTCCCGGAACCCGAACGCGACGACGTCCTCGTCCCGCACCAGCGGCCCCCGCCCCTCCAGGTCGGCGAGCGTCCGCGGGCCGCGTCCGGTGGCGACGGCGAGTTCCATGGACGCGACCTCGCCGGTGGGCTCCGCGGACGGCTGGTAGAAGTCCGTGTGCCCGTCGAGGAAGAGCAGTCCGTAACGCCCCCGGCGCCGCAGAGCGAGCAGGTTTCCGAGCAGGATGCTGCAGTCCCCGCCCAGGACGACGGGAAAGCGCCCGGAGTCGAGCACCTCGCCGACGGTGTCCGCCAGTTGTACGGAGTACCGCGCGATCCCACCCGGGTTGAGCACGCCGGTCCCGAGGTCCCGCACCGGGTCGTACGCCGGCGGTTCGACCCGCGCGACCCGGGCCACTCCGCCGAGCACGGCGTCCGGCAGATCCTGGACCCCGGACGGCCGCAACCCGAGCACGGACGGGGCCTCGACGACGGCGAGGCCACGCTCGCCGGGCAGCGTCATACGTCCATGGTGTCCCCATCGGGCGGACCGTGCGCGCGCCGGTGAAATCGGCCTGCTCAGGGGGTTGCCGGGGCAGTAGCATCCCCGGATGGGAAGCATCGAGGCCCTGATACCGACGGCCGGATCCGTCGACACCGCAGGTCTGCGGGAGGTCGACGCCGAGGAACTCGCCCGGTACGTGGTGGACCCCGGGAATCCGTGGTGGCGCCACAGGCCGTGCGTGATCGCGCTGACCGGCCGGGTCCCCGAGCGGTACGTCCCCGAGCTGATCGCGCGCGTCCAGGACCCCCAGGAGACCCCCGAGGTGCGCAGGGCCCTCCTCGACCTGCTCGCCGACCGGACCGAGCTGCTGCCGTGGCTGCGGCACGAGGACCGCGCGTCCGACACCGCGTACGGCATGGGCGACGCGTTCCTGAAGGCGCGGGGCCTGCTCGGGGACCGCACGGCCGCGCGGGAGCTGGCGACGATCGCCGCCTCGCCGTGGCGGCACTCCCGCGACGCGGGCGACGCCGGTCTGGAGGGTCTCGTGGACCGGTACGGAGCGGAGGCGATCCTGGCCCAACTCGGCGAGGAGCGCCCCGAGGACCGTGAGTTCCGCGTCTGGATGCGGTACCGCGCAGACGAGGACGTGACCTACGCGTTCGCGGACCCGGACCGGGGGGTCGCGCACGCCGCGCAGTCGCTCGCGACCGACGCGGACCGTCTGCGCGCCTACCTCGACGAGGCGCCGACGACCGAGGCGAAGGTCTGGGCGGCGTACGCGCTGTACCGCCTCACCGAGGACAGGGCCGAGGCCCGTGCGGTCTACGAGCGCCTGGGGCGCCCCCGGGTCGAGGTCGAGGGCCTGGACGAGGAGCTCCGCGGTCCGATCGTCCACGAGTACGGTCCCGGTTGCGAGCGCCTGAGCGACCCGCGGTGGCGGCTCGAGGCCGTCTGTGCCGAGCCGCCGGCCCGCGTCGACGTGGACGACCAGCTCCGCCGGGCGACGGCCGCCCTCACCGAGGCCGGCCTGGCGCCGAAGCCGCCGGTCTCCTGCGGCGAGGACAACCAGCAGGGGGACGGGACGTACCACGTCGTCGAGGTCGGCGGGGACCGGCTCCAGATCAGCACCCTCGGCCCGTTCGCGACCGCCGAGTACGAGTTCTCCGAGGCCGCCCGCCAAGCGCTCGAGGCGGCGGGTTTCCGCTGGATCGACGGGGAGACGGGCGCGATCCGGGTCACGGACCTGTGCGTCTACTACTTCGGCGGACGGAACGCCGTCACCGTCGACACGGCGCTCTTCTACTGGCAGGACTAGGGCGTGTTGCGAAAGTCCCGCCTGCCCCGCGACGCCTGGCACGCACGCTCGCTGCGTTGTCGGGATCGTCCGGGTACACCCGGTACGAGGACGACCCTCCGCCTTGCGATCGCACGCACCAGACGCCGCGGGGCCCGCCCTTCGGGCGGACGGCGCTACTCTCGCAACACGCCCTAGGCGGCGCCTCGGGTCTGTCCGGCGGCGGGTCGCCGCCGGACAGACCCCTGGTCCCGTGGAGGGCTCAGCGCTTGAGCAGGAAGGCGAAGTCGCCGGAGATCCGGCCGCTCAGCCGGTCCGCCGAGACGAGCCTGCCCTCCGCGATCAGTCGCTCGACCTCGGCCCGTGACAGACCGAAGCCTTCGGCGATCAGCCGGACCGGCCGTACGGGAATCCGAGCGGCGAAGCGTACCGAGACGTCGACGGCGTCGCCGCCCAGGTGATCCCGTCCGCCGGTGTCGAGGCGCCAGGCCCCGTCCCAGTCGAGGGCGACGCGGTTGCGGCGCCGTAGGAGCGGGTCCTGGAGCAACTCGGACGCCAGGCGGAGGTCGTTGTCGTGCATCCGGTCGAGCAGCTCGGGTCGTACGGAGCGGACGTGCGCCCGCTCCAGGACCGTGAGCTTCGCCGTCTCCCCGCAGGAGGTGCAGAGCACGAGGAGCCAGGCGTCGAGCAGCTTGTGGTTCGCGTTGACGCGGAACCGGCCGTTCGGCCGGAAGCGTTCGGAGCCGCAGCTGTGGCAGCGGCGGAGGACGACAGGAAGGCAGGTGGGCATGACCACCCAGCTGTTGAGCACAGGAGTACACCGGTTTCAGTGAGAAATCCGCAGCAAGAAGGGGCGCGGCGCACGCAGGGCGCGACGCGCGACGGTTCAGCGCTCGGGGTTTCACACGGTGTACAAGGGCCTGCCTTTGGCTCGACGACGTGGCTCGGCAGCACGGTACGGGCGAACGTCGCCGCCGATCCACCGGTTTTCGCGGGGCGTACGGCGCTGGGCTGCCGGCCCTGGACGGGGAGGGTGACGAGGGTCAGGTCGCGGAGCTCTTCGGGGGCCTGGGGGTGGTGCCCGGCCGCGATCTCGGCGAGGGTGCTGAATTGCCCGGGGTAGACCATGACCGGCAGGTCGCGGCGGGTGAGGCAGCAGAAGACGGCGAACTCCGGGCGTGCTGCGCGCGGGTGGCCGAGGCGGTGACGCCGGCCGCGCGGAGCCTGCGGGCCAGAAACTCCACCTCGGGCAGCGTGCCCGTGTGGACACCGTTCTGCACGCGACGCAGTTCGGTCCGCGCGCCGGCCAGGTCGATGCCGAGTTCGGCGCGGAGCACCCGCATGATCACGACACGGCTCGCCGCCGCGTCGGGAACGTGCAGCGTCGCCGCCCCGTGCTCGGCGAGCAGCTGTGCCCGCCGCTCGCCCGGCGGGCGGTCCGTGTCGCACATGGCGACCGTGAACCCGCAGGCGGAGCAGGTCGCTTCGACGTCCCCCCGCAGACGGTCGTCGACGAGCGCCTGGGTGCCGTGGCATGTCAGCCCCGCACCGCAGTCCTGGCACGGTGTGGAGTACCTGACGGATTCGACGACGATCTTCTCCATGCCCCCCCCGACAGGGACGAGGCTACGTGCCCCCGGCGTCGCGGTAGCGTGTGGCCATGGTGGTCGCCCGGGTGCGGAGGGCGGTGCGCAGGGACGCGGGGGCCAGGACTTCCGCGTCCGGGCCGAGCTGCCACAGCGCCCATGCGGCGTGCCGGGCGTCCTGGTACGTCACCTCCAGCCGCAGCAGACCGCCCGCCTCGGGTTCCTCCGCGCGGACGGCGAGCGCGGCGTCCAGGAGCTCCTCCCGGCGCGCCGGGTCCACCCGTACCTGCACGGTGAGGTGGTCGTCGGAGAGGAACCGCGCGGCGCGCTCCCGCCAGATCCGGTCGAGGTCGACCCCGCCCGGGCGCTCCGCCGCCTCCGGGAGCTCCTCGGCGGCCAGCACCCGCGACAGCCGGTAGGTGCGGTCCGCGCCCGCTCGGGTGGCCAGCAGGTAGCCCCGGTCGCGCACGGTCACCAGGCCGATCGGGTCCACCGTGCGCCACTTCGGTGGCCGGTTTGTGGCCGCGTAGTGGATGCGCAGCTTGTGCCCGGCGAGCACCGCGCGCCGCACCTCGGCCATCGTGGCGCCGGGTACCTCGTCGGCGGTCAGCCGGCGTGAGAGCAGGTCGGTCTCCGGCTCGACGAGAATCCGCCTGGCCGCGTCGCTCGCGGTCGCCCGGTGGCTCTCGGGCAGCGCGTCGACCACCTTCCGCCGGGCCGAGGCGAGCGCCGGCCCGAGCCCGAACGCCCGCTCGCCGCGCCCCGACGCGGCGGTCAGCAACGCGAGGGCCTCGTCGTGGTTCAGCCCGGTGAGCTCGGTCCGGAAGCCGGGCAGCAGCGCGAAGCCGCCGTGCCGCCCGCGCTCGGAGTAGACGGGGACACCGGCCGCCGACAGCGCCTCGATGTCGCGCAGCACGGTACGGGTGGACACCTCCAGCTCGCGGGCCAGTGTCTCCGCGGTCAGCCGACCACGCCCGCGCAGCAGGAGCACCAGCGAGACCAGCCGGTCGGCGCGCATGCGAGGACCTTAACCGAGCGCCGGAATACGTGACGGAGGGTGTCGTGATTTCTTGCGAGGCTCCCTGACGCAACTCCCCCCGAGACGAATGGAGCTGACGTGGCGATGGAACGAACGGCGGTCAACCCGGTGACCTGGTCGGTGGAGAGGGGGTTCAACCAGGGCGAGGTCGTCTCCGGGCACACCCGGACCCTCTACATCTCGGGGCAGACCGCGATGAGCGAGGACGGCAGAGCTCGGCACGAGGGCGACATGGCGGCGCAGCTCGCGCTGAGCGTCGCCAACCTGGAGGCCGTGCTCGGCGAGGCCGGCATGTCCGTCGCGAACCTCGTCCGGCTCAACGTCTACACGACCGATGTCGACCTGCTCTTCCGGCACTACGGCACGCTGGCCGCGCGGCTCGGCGCCGCCGGGGTCGCGCCGACCACGACCATGCTCGGGGTGACCCGGCTGGCGATCCCCGGCCAGATGGTCGAGTTGGAGGGGACCGCCGTCGCGTGAGGCGATGACGCCGGCCTGCCGTTCGTACCGGTCGCCCCCGGCGCGCGCGGCAGACCGCCGGGTCCGGCGTGTACCCGTACCGCTCCCGAAATCGCTTGCCGGTATCGGCCGTGCGTACGTAGCGTCGGCGCTCGTGACCCCGACCCTGCGCACCGAGCGTCTGCACCTGGAGCCGTACGTCCCCGAGGACGAGGACGCCTTCGTCGCGCTGTTCCAGGACGTGCGCGTGTCCCGCTGGATGGGCGACGGGACCACGTCCGCGGTGGAGGACAGGGCCCTGTTCGGACGGATCTTCAGCAAGGTCTACGCCGAGGAGCTGTTCGACGTCTGGGCGGTACGCCGGGACGGCCGGCTGGTCGGCCACGCCGAGATCAAGCGGACCGACGAGGTCGACGGCTTCGAGATCATCTACGCCCTGGCCCCCGAGGCGTGGGGCTCCGGCCTCGGTGGCGAGGTGGCCGAGGCGATCGTCGCGTACGGCTTCGGTGCCCTCGGGCTGACCGAGGTCCACGCCACCGTGGCCGCGCCGAACACGGCGTCGCTGGCTCTGCTGGCCAAGCTGGGTTTCACGCACGTCCGGGACGTCACGGAGGACGACGGCAGCACGACCCGCGTCCTGACCCGCCACCGCCCCACACCCACCGGACAGTCCCCGGCCTGAGGCGCCTCCCGCCTGGACCGCACACGGCAGCGGCCGTCGGGATGCCCTTCCGACGGCCGCTGACGCGTGTGTTCTACGGGGGTGTTCTACGGGTCAGAACGAGAAGACCGCGGTCTTCGCCAGCCCGCTGCGCATCTCGCACGTGTTGCCGTACGTGGCGGACCAGTTGACCCGCTTGCCCTCCCAGACGCCCTCTCCGGTGACCGTGACCGGCTCCCAGATGCGCGTACAGGGGGCGGAGCTGCTCCACGCGGTGCCCAGCTGGGCGAGGTCGCCGTTGATCGTCTTCAGGTCGGCGCAGGCCGACTTGGGGGCGGGGTGGGTGCCGGACGCGGTCGGGGCGCAGTTCAGCGTGACCGCCCGGTCGATCGTCGCCGTCGCCGCGTCTTCGCCCTTGCCGATCGTGAGGACGAGTGCCGACGGCGGGTACAGCCCGGACGGCTCGGCCTGGGCGCTGCCGGACGTCGCGGCGACGCCGACGAGGGCGAGGCCGGTGGCGAGAGCCGTGGTGAGGGCGGTGTTGCGGAGGACGTAACGCACGGGGGTGTCCCTTCGAGACGGGTGCTTCCTGATTGCGTTTCGGAGTCTTGTTGCTGCGGAGGGTGATCGCACATCCTTCGCCGCTTTCCGGTCACGACCGAACGTTCGGCCTGTTGGGGGCGGGTGTGCGGCCTGGTCGAGAGCGCTCCACGGATGGTCGTGCAATCTCGAACGACCACCTGAGCTGCAGTGATGCAAAATTTGTTCGAAATTGGAGCAGCTGTCGGGAGCTCTGTTCGACCGGAAGCTGGCCTCGGGAGATGCCGGTACAGCCTTCGGCGCCGAGAACGATCATGGTCCGGCGTCCAGGTGATGCGGTCGGGACAGATCACTCCGCCATCGGTGAACACCACTCCGACCGGGCGCAACGGTCATTACCGTCCAGTGGCATGACGACGATCACCACCCGTGCGGTCGAATACCCGGCCGACGACCTGACGATGATCGGACACCTCGCGCTCCCGGCCGGTGCCGAGCGCCGGCCCGCGGTCCTGATCGGACCCGAGGGGACGGGGCTCAGCGATGTCGAGCGCCGCCGGGCCGAGGCTCTGGCCGAGCTGGGGTACGTGGCGCTTGCGTTCGACATTCACGGCGGGCGCTATTTCAGCAACCCCGAGGACATGCTGGCCCGTTGCCTGCCGCTGCTCGACGACCCCGACCGGATGCGGGGCATCGGCCACGCGGCCCTCGACGTGTTGCGCGCCGAACCACGGGCCGACCTCGACCGGATCGCCGCCGTCGGTTACGGCACCGGTGGCGCGATTGCGCTGGAGCTCGGTCGCGACGGCGTCGACCTGCGCGCGATCGGGACCGTCAACGCACTGACCACGGGCCGACCGGGCGAGGCGGCCCGCATCCGCTGCCCGGTATGGGCCGGGGTCGGGTCGGAAGACCCGATCATGCCGCCCGCGCAACGGATCGCGTTCACCGAAGAGATGCAGGCCGCCGGCGTCGACTGGCGCCTCGTGGTCTACGGAGGAGCCCTTCACGCCTTCCATCACCCAACGGTCGACCACAGCGTGCCTCCCGGCGTCGGCCATCACCCACGGCACGCACAGCGAGCCTGGCATGACATCGTCGCCCTGCTCGCCGAGTGCCTGCCCGTCACGGATTGATCCGACGCGCCCGAGGTACGAGCCTCGCGGCGGCTGAGCGCGCCGGCGGCGAGTGGTGGGGCCTGGGCGGGGCCTGGGCGGGGCCTGGGAGGCGCCTGTTGACAGGCGGCCGCCCGCGCGGAAGCCCGTGCGAGCGGCCGGTCACCGGACCCGCCGCCCGCACGGCCCCGTCATCCCTTGCTGACCGCCGAGAGGATCTCCGGCAGCCGGTTCGCCGTACGGGGCGCCGCCAGTCGCAGGCCGCCCCACGCGATCAGCGCGCCGTACAGCGCTCCGGCCGGCAGCAGGATCCAGAGCAGGGACTCCTCGTCCGCGAGGTGGAGGTAGATCGTCGCCCCGATCACCGGGGCGCACAGCAGCGCGCCCCCGATCATTCCGCCGAAGATCGAGATCCACGCCAGACTGCCCTGCCCGGGCGCGACGTTCTTGTACGCGCTGTCCTGCGGGATCGAGTACGGGAAGTTCGCCGAGGTCACCGCCCCCGTCGCCAGCATCGCGCCGAGCAGGGCGAACGCCAGGCCCAGCGCCTCGGGCAGGGAGGACCAGTCGCCGAGCACCGCCGCCGTCGCCGCCGTCACCAGGACCGTGTACGGCAGGGTGATCAGGAGCAGCGCGAACGCCCGCGCGCGCAGTTCGGCGTACGCCTCCCTCGTCGTCGAGATCGTCTGGGCGACCATCCAGAACGCCGAGGTGTCCTGCCCGAACTGGTTGTACATCTGGATGCCGAGCATCCCCGAGGCGAAGCACGCGAAGTAGATCGAGCCCGTGCCCTGGACGGCGTTGAAGAGCGGCACGATCGCGCCGATCGCGAGCGAGGTGATCCAGGCCGCCTTCGTCTTCGGGTCGCGCGCGATGTAGCGCAGGGTGCGCTCCATCACCGTTCCCGTACGCCCGCCGGGCAGCAGCCGCCCGAGGAGTCCCGTCCCCGACCGGTCCCGGCCGGACGACTCCGAGGACGCGCCGATCGTCGAACCGTCCGGCGTCGTCATCAGCTTCACCAGGCTCCGCTGCCACCAGTACAGCAGCGCCACGAGAACGCCGACGGTCAGCAGCAGCCGGACGGCCGCCACCGCGTGGTCGCCCTCGCTCGCCGAGTCCACCGCCGCGATCGCCGAGGCCGGCGGCAGCCAGCCCACCACATCGGCGGCCGGCTCGAGGGACGAGAGTCCGCCTGCGCGGCTGAGCCGCTGGGCGCCGAAGTTGACCACCTGGATGCCGACCGCGATCAACAGACCGCTCAGCACCGCGAGATCACGGCCCCTGCGCGAGGTCAGCAGCCGTACGTTGGCGGCGGCGACGGCCCGCGAGAGCGCCACGCACACCAGGACGACGAGGGGCACGGCGAGGGCCGCCACCACGACGCCCGCCGCTCCCCGCGCGAGCGCGAGAGCCGCACCCACCCCTATCAGCAGGGTGAACGCCGGGCCGGTGCCCACCAGCGAGGCCACGAGCAGCGACCGCACCAGCGGCCGGGGGTGCAGCGGCAGCATCACGAGCCGTGACGGGTCGAGCGTCTCGTCGCCGCCCGGCACGAAGAGCGGCATCACGGCCCACGACAGGGCGAGGACGCCGGTCAGCAGGATCACGATCGAGTCCGCGTCCGCGCTGCCGCGCATCAGCACGAACGCGAGGACCATCGCCGCCGCGAAGACGGCCGTGATCACGATGGAGACGACGTACGCGGCGGTCCGGCCGGCCGACTGCCGCAGCCCGTTGCGCAGCAGCGACAGCTTGAGCCGGACGAAGACGGAGGTCAGGGAGTCGGGCGGGGAGGCCGTGGTCATCGGGCGGTACCGCCGCCCAGCCAGTCCAGGGAGTCCCCGGCCGCGTCCCGCCCGTGGGCGCCCACCAGCTCCAGGAACGCGGCCTGCAGCGACGGCGCGTCGCCCCGGACGGCCGCGAGCGGTCCCTGGGCGCGGATCTGGCCGGCGGCCATCACGGCGACCCAGTCGCAGAGCGACTCCACCAGCTCCATCACATGGCTGGAGAAGACGACGGTCGCGCCCGAGCCGGTGTACCGCTCGAGGACGCCCCGGATGGTCTGCGCGGACACCGGGTCGACACCCTCGAACGGCTCGTCGAGGAAGAGGACTTCGGGGTTGTGCAGCAGCGCGGCGGCGAGCCCGATCTTCTTGCGCATACCGGTGGAGTAGTCCACGACCAGCTTGTTCTGCGCCCCCGCCAGGTCCAGCACGTCGAGCAGCTGGGCGGCCCGCTTGTCGACCTCGCCACCGGGCAGCCCCCGCAGCCGCCCGCTGTACGCGAGGAGTTCGCGGCCGGAGAGCCGCTCGAAGAGCCGCAGCCCCTCGGGGAGGATCCCGATCCTGGCCTTGACCCGGGCCACCGACTCCGGGTCGCGCCAGACGTCGTGCCCCGCGACGAGTACGCGCCCCGCGTCGGGCCGGAGGAGCCCGGTGATCATGGAGAGGGTGGTGGTCTTGCCCGCGCCGTTGGGGCCGACGAGACCGATGAACCTGCCCGCGGGCAGGACCAGGTCGATCCCGTTGACGGCGACCTGCTGCCCGAAGCGCTTCCAGAGCCCCTCGACACGGACGGCGGGCACCGCGTCACCGTCCGTCCCGGATGCGCCGCCCGCCGTCGCGGCGTCCGCCCGTGCGGCCCCGCCTTCTTCGTATACATCGTCAAATGCCTGGTCAGGCATGGTCCGTCAGCCCTCCGGTCGTCCCCGTACTCCGTACGGGCACACCCTAGAGGGCACCCCTAGGGCCTGCGAGCCCTCTCGGCCGCCGCCTCCCGCCCGCAGGCGTACGCGAGGGCGCTGATCAGCTCCTCGGCGTCCGGCAGCCAGCGGTTCGCCGGGGTGGGCCGCCGGGCCCACAGCACCGCGCCGTGACCGCCGACCCGGGTGGGCGGGGCCGCCACGTAGAACCCCTCGCCGCGCGTGGTCAGGTCGATCGACGCCGGGGCCCAGCCCAGCTTGCGGACGAGATCCGGGACCTTGGCCGCCGCGCCCGGCAGGACGAAGAAGAACATCCGGCGCTCCGGCGTACACGTCACCGGGCCGAGGGTGAGCTCCATCCGCTCCATCCGCGCGAGCGCCAGGAAGCCCGCCGACTCCGGCACCTCGATCGCGTCGAAGGTGCGGCCGGTCGGCAGCAGGATCGAGGCCTTGGGCTGCTTCGACCACATGCGCCGCGCGCCGACCGCGCTGCCGGTCGCCTGGGTCGACCAGTCGGGCCTGGCCGGGTGCGCGCCGGGGGAGGCGCACGCGTCGGCGCCGCAGGAGCAGCGCTCCCGGCCCTCGACCGCCTCCAGCCAGGTCCCCGGGAACACGTCCCAGTGCCGCTCTTCCGCGTACCGCACGGCGCTGTCCAGCAGCTGCTCGCCTCGCTGCTTGGGGATCTGTGCGGCTTCCGTGACTCCGATGGTCTCTTCCACGGTGAACTCAACTCCCGCCGTCACCTGGGGTTACGGGCGGCGTGCGGCGCGCTGTGGAGCATCGATCCTGCACGGCGGGGCGCATGGGTGCACGGACGGGGGCGCGCGTGGGGCCGGCGAGCGGTGGCGGGGTAGCCAGTGGTGGGGGGTGTCGGCCGGCTGCCCGTGGCCGATGCGTCCGGTTTCGCGTGTTCACATCGGCATTGACCGGATATCCGCCGGGCAGTGATCAGTTCTCTTCGATCACACCGGCCTCAGGGGGTAGTCATGTCAGCCAGGCCACTCGTCGCCCGTCAGCCGAACGAACGGCTGCAGGCGCTCATTCAGGAGGCCGGGTGCTCCAACGCCGGCCTCGCCCGCAGGGTGAACATGGTCGGCTCCGAGCGCGGACTCGACCTGCGGTACGACAAGACGTCGGTGGCGCGCTGGCTGCGCGGGCAGCAGCCGCGCGGGCGGGCGCCGGGGATCATCGCGGAGGCGCTGGGGCGCAAGCTGGGCCGTACGGTCACGATCGACGAGATCGGGATGGCGAACGGCAGGAACCTGGCGGCGGGCGTCGGGCTGCAGTTCTCGCCGACCGTGCTGGGCGCGATCGAGCAGGTCTGCGAGCTGTGGCGCAGCGACGTGGGGCGCCGGGACTTCCTCTCCGGTTCCACGGTGGCCGCCTCGGCGCTCGTGGAGCCGAGCCGGGACTGGCTGATCACGGGCGCGGACGCGCACGTGGCCCGGTCGGCCGGGGCGCGCGTGGGGGTCTCGGACGTGGAGGCGGTCCGGGCGATGACGGCCGCGCTGGTCGACCTGGACCGGCGGTTCGGCAGTGGTCATGTCCGGCCGGTGGTCGTCCACTACCTGAACAGCGTGGTGGCCGGGCTGCTCTCGGGCTCGTACCGGGAGGCGGTCGGGCGGCAGCTGTTCGCGGCGGTGGCGCGGCTCACGGAGCTGGCCGGGTACATGGCCGTGGACACCGGGCAGCCGGGGCTCGCGCAGCGTTACTACATCCAGGCGCTGCGGCTCGCGCAGGCCGCGGGAGACCGGGGTTACGGCGGTTATGTGCTGGCCGCGTCGATGAGCCATCTGGCCGCCCAGCTCGGGAACCCGCGGGAGATCGCGCAGCTGGCGCGGGCGGCGCAGGAGGGCGCGCGGGGGCGGGTGACCCCGCGGGCCGAGGCGATGTTCTACGCGGCGGAGGCCCGGGGCCACGCGCTGCTCGGGGACGCCCACGCCTTCGAGGCGGTCGCGGGCCGTGCCGTACGGGCGATGGAGCGGGCCGATCCGGAGTCGGGTGACGACCCGTCGTGGATCGCGCACTTCGACCGGGCGTACCTGGCCGACGAACTGGCGCACTGCCACCGGGATCTGGGGCAGGCGGAGGCGGCGGCGCGGGCGGCGGAGGAGTCGCTCGCCGGCCATCCCGGGACGCGGGCGAGGCGGCGGGCGATCGGTCTGGTGCTGCTCGCCTCGGCGCAGGTGCAGCGGCGCGAGGTGGAGCAGGCCTGCCACACGGGGACGCGCGCCCTCGAACTCCTCGCGACGCTGCGGTCCTCGCGCGGTGCGGAGTACCTGGACGACCTCAAGGAGCGACTGGAGCCGTTCGCGGGGGAGCCGGTGGTGCGGGAGTTCGGTGCGCGGCTGGAGCTGCATGCGGCGTGACCTGGTGTGATGGGCGTCACCGTCACCGTGTGCGCCGCAGGGCGATCGGGGCGCGCGGGTACGGCAGTTGACGGTGGTGCCGATGTGCGGCTGTTACCGGGCTCACACACGTGTGCGCGGCGCCGGACGCACCCGGTAGCGTGAACCGACGATTCCGTAGGTCCATCAGTAGGAGTCCCGGTGACGCAGAGCGGACAGGGTCCGGAGCCGCAGTATCCGGCGGTACGGCCCACGCACGAAGGTGTCGTGCTGCCCGCGGAGGGCGGCGTGGAGACCGGCCAGGGCGCGGGCCCGGCCGGCGGCCTGCCGTGGGGCGGCGCCTGGGGTCCCGGTGGCGGACCGCAGGGACAGCAGCCCCAGCCCTCGCAGCCGATGCCGCCGGCCCAGCCGCTCCCGCCCGAGGCCGGACCCGGCGGGGCCGCGGACATGCAGGCGACGCAGTACCTCGCGCCGGTCCCGCCGCAGGGACCGTCCGCCGGCGGCCCGGGGCCGATGCCCGGCGCGATGCCGGGGACGCAGGGCCAGATACCGGGCGGGCAGCCGATGCCGTCCCACACCCCGCCTCCCGGCGGATACGGATACCCGCACCAGGCAGCGCCCGCTCAGCCCGGCCCCGAGGGCGGCTACGGCTACCCGCCCGCCGCCCCCACGCACCCCGGCGCCGCGCAGCCGATGCCCGGACACAACGGTCCTGGCCTCTCCGGCCCCGGGCCGTCCGCGGGCGACATGCAGGCGACGCAGCACATCCCGCCCGTCGCGGCGCAGGGCGGCGGCTCGGACACCCAGTTCCTCGGCACCGGCCCCCTGGGGCGGCAGCAGCAGCCCGCGGGCGCCTCGGACGCGACCCAGTACATCGCTCCCGTACCGGCGCAGACGCACGGAGAGCGGCAGCCGCCCGCCGAGTTCGACAACCTCTTCCGCAGCGACGCGACGCAGCACATGCCGCAGCAGCAGCCGCCGCAGGCCCGGCAGCAGCAGATGCCGCCGCAGTTCCAGCAGCCCCCGTACGGCCAGCAGCCGCCGCAGCAGCAGTTCCAGCAGCCCGCCGCGGCGCCCCCCTTCCAGGGCGGGTACGACGACGAGTACGACGACGAGCCGGAGCCGCGCCGCAGGTCGCCCGTCGCGCTGATCGCGGCCGTGGTGGTCGGCTGCGCGGTCGTCGGCCTCGGCGCCGGGGCGCTGCTCAGCGGCGGGGACGAGGACAAGGACAAGGGGCCCGCCCAGAACGTGGCCGCCAGCTCCGGCGCTCCCTCGGCCGAGCCGACCGGCAAGGCGGCCGCCGACCCGGCCGAGCCGCAGGCTAAGGAGCTGGACAAGCTGCTCGCCGACAGCAACAACAGCCGTGACGCGGTGATCCGTTCGGTCGAGAGCATCAAGCAGTGCAAGAACCTCGACCAGGCCGCCACCGATCTGAGGGGCGCCGCCGGGCAGCGCCGCGCGCTGGTGACCCGGCTGCAGGGCCTGACCGTGGACAAGCTGCCGGACAACGCGGCCCTGACCGCCGCCCTCACCAAGGCCTGGCAGGCCTCGGCGTCCGCCGACGACCACTACGCCGCCTGGGCGGACCAGGTGAAGGGCAACAAGAAGCTCTGCAAGGGCGGCAAGGCCCGCGGGACCACGCACACGGTCGAGGCGGGCAAGAAGAGCTCCGACGCCACGATCGCCAAGCGCGAGGCGGCCTCGCTCTGGAACCCGACCGCCGACAAGTACGGGCTGTCGAAGCGGACTCCGACCCAGCTGTAGGAGGGCGCCCCGGGGCCGCATCGCGGCCCCGGGCCGCCGGGCCGCCGGGCCGTCGGTCGTCGGCCGTCGGCGCTATGGGGCGCTGAGGACGGTCTCGCCGACGTCGACGAAGCCGGGCTTCTGCGCCACGAGCTGCCCCTTGCGGACCACCTGGAACGTCACCTCGTGGTTGACGATCCGGGGGAAGCGGGGCGCGCCGAGCATGTCCTCGTAGCGCCAGCGCAGTTCGGGCGTGAGACCGCCGGTGTCGATCTGAACACCGCGGTCCAGGGCGTGCGCGACGGCGCCCGCCGTGATCGTCTCGCTGTCGAGTGACTCGATGACCTTCTTCAGGACGGTGTACGCGATCCACGTCGTCTGGACGCCCGCGTCGGTCGGGTCGACCCGGTTGTCGGCGAACGCGTGCTCCTTGATCACCTTGCGCATCGGCGCCCAGCGCGCGTCGTTCGCCTCCGGGTACCAGCCCGTGACGTACGCGCCCTCGAAGGGGCTGTGCGCGCCGCCGGTGCGGTCGACGACGGGCTGGCTGACGCTGCCGAGCACGGAGGAGATCCGGATGTCGTCCTTGCCCTTGCCGTCGTCCGCGCCGCTCCCGCCGTCCTCGTCCCCGGGGAGGCGGCGGAAGGAGTCGAAGAACGTCTGGGTGCGCTCGCCGAGGACGGCGGCCACACAGCCGTCCTTGCTGCCGGCCTTGGCGCGGGCGCGTTCGGCCTGGGTGGTGTACTCGGCGGCGTCCTCGAAGGCCGGGATGTCGACCGCGCCGTCGTGACTGCCCTTGCGCAGGCCCGAGTTGAGCAGGTCGGGCAGCTTGTCCCCGGCGAGGGTGTCGGGGCGTACGAGGGAGACCTTGCGGCAGGACTCGGCGAGCTGGCGGCCGTGACCGGCCATGAGCGAGGCGAGACCGCCGTTCACGGGGTACGAGAGCGGGCTGGTGAACTCGTCCTCGGCGATGCCGTAGCCGCCGATGTACGGGATCTCGGCCGCCTCCAGCGGGGCCATGAACGCGCGCCCGTTCTGGCTGTACGAACCGACGACGGCGACGACGTCCTCGCGGACGGCGCGGCGGGCGCAGTCCGCCGCGCCAGACGAGGTGTTCTTCTCGTTGCAGGTGAGGATCTTCAGCTCGTGGCCGTCGATGCCGCCCGAGGCGTTGACCCAGCGGGCGAAGGCCTGGGCCATGGCGGGCATGCCGGGCTGGTTGGTGGCCCGGGTGCCGTCGGGGGCCCAGGTCATCACCGTGACGGGCTCCCTGGATCCCCCCGTGGTCCCAGGGAGTACGCCACAGCCGGTGAGCAGCGACGCCCCGGCCGCCGCCGTCGTGACATACGCGAGGAGTGAGGTCAGTCGCCTACCGGTCATGGCCATGCACACTTCCGCCTCACGGGTAACGCAGAAGTGTGCGTGGTTCGACAGGAAGTGACGTGAAGGTGAATTGCCGGGGCCGGGGGCCGCTCAGGAGGGGCCCGGTCCGCCGATCTTGGAAGGGAACGTACGATCGAACGGTGTCCAGTCCAGTCTCGGGTTCGGTGAACTCTTCCCGTCGCGGCCGTCGCTCCTCCACCATGGGCGGCATGCCGCTCAACGACTTGCCGTGGTGGCGCTGGCGCAGCAACGTGCGCTCGGCGCTGCACATGCTCTCCGACCCCGGGTTCCACGAGACGACCTGGCTGGCCGGCCACGATGGGTACGGCGACGTCACCGACGCCGTCTACCGCCTCGTGGAGGACACCTGGCTGGACAACTGGTCAGCCGAGAAGTACGTCGGGACGATCTTCCGCGACTCGGGCGAGGCCGCCCTGGTGGACGTCGCCGTGCTGCGGGTGCTGCGGATCATGCACCAGGTGGGGCCGGACGCGCCGTTCTCGGCGTACATGGAGCACCACGGGTGGCCGGAGGCCGTACGGGCCGCCCGCGAGGCACACATACGGATGGCGTCCGCGGACGGCGAGGACCCCGACACGCCCCCGCGATCCCTGGACGTCCTCCGCATCATCACGCGGTCCGCCTGACGGACGCGGGCCCTTCCGCCGTTGCGCGGTGTGGCACCCTACGGGGATGACCGACCAGTACGTCCTCACGCTTTCCTGCCCGGACAAACAGGGCATCGTGCACGCCGTTTCGAGCTATCTGTTCATCACGGGCTGCAACATCGAGGACAGTCAGCAGTTCAAGGACCGGGACACGGGCCTGTTCTTCATGCGCGTCCACTTCTCCGCGGAGGAGCCGGTGACCGTGGAGAAGCTCCGGGCGAGCTTCGCGGCGGTGGGCGACTCGTTCGCGATGGACTGGCACATCAACCGGGCCGACGAGCGCATGCGCGTCGTGCTGATGGTGTCGAAGTTCGGCCACTGCCTGAACGACCTGCTCTTCCGCTCGCGGATCGGGGCGCTGCCGGTCGAGATCGTCGCGGTGGTCTCCAACCACACGGACTTCTCCGAGCTCGTCGGCTCGTACGGCATCCCGTTCCGGCACATTCCGGTCACGAAGGAGAACAAGCCGGAGGCGGAGGCCGAACTCCTGGAGCTCGTGCGGACCGAGAGCGTCGAGCTGGTCGTCCTCGCGCGCTACATGCAGGTCCTCTCCGACGACCTGTGCAAGCAGCTGTCGGGCCGGATCATCAACATCCACCACTCCTTCCTCCCGAGCTTCAAGGGCGCCAAGCCCTACCACCAGGCGCACGCGCGCGGTGTGAAGCTCATCGGCGCCACGGCCCACTACGTGACGGCCGACCTCGACGAGGGGCCGATCATCGAGCAGGAGGTCGAGCGGGTGGGCCACGAGGTCACCCCCGACCAGCTCGTGGCGGTCGGCCGCGACGTGGAGTGCCAGGCGCTGGCCCGCGCGGTGAAGTGGCACGCGGAACGCCGGATCCTGCTGAACGGCCGCCGCACGGTCGTCTTCGCGTAAGGGCCCGGCCCCGCCGGAGGCGGCCGGCCCCGCTAGAGGCGGCTCAGGCCGGCCGCCGCGAACAGGACGTCACGGATCGCCTCGCGGTCGCCGTCCTGGCCGGCCGCCGCCTCCTCGGGCGGGACGTGGCCCGCCACGAGCTGGCAGAACTCCACGCCGTCCATCGCCACCTGGGCCACCGCGTGGTCCGGGGAGCCGACGGCCGCCGGGGAGTCCAGGGCGATGTACCAGTGACCGCCGCCCGAGCCCTCGACCTCCAGATGGAGCGAGCGGCCCGGCGCGCCCGCCGCGACCAGCTGCCGCGGCGGGGAGGCCAGGCCCGCGCGGCGCCGGCCGGCCAGGGCCGCCGGGAGCAGGCGCGCCGCCAGGTCGATCATGCCGTGCAGATGCGCTCCGCTGGGCGGCTCGTACGGATACGCCACCGCGTTCGCGATGTCGTCCGCGTGCACCCAGCACTCGAAGGCCCGCTCGAGGAGCGAGTCCCGCATCGGCAGCGCGAAGTCGCCGTACGTCACGGTCAGGTCGGCCACGCCCCGCCCCGCGAACGACACCGTGCGGATGAGCGTGTGGCTCTGCTCGCGCCACGGCTCGCGGACCCCGCGCGTCGGCGGGTGGTACGAGCCCTGCCAGTACGCCTCCGTACGCTCCTGCGGCGACACCTCCGTCGCCCTCGGGCCGAGCGGGTCGTCCAGGCCGAGCGAGGTGGCGACCAGGCCGTCCACCGTCAGCAGATGGCCGATCACCCCGGCCACGGTCGTCCGGCGGCTCACGCCCCGCTCGCCCTCGAACCACTTCAGGCGTACCGGCGCGTGCCATTCCGATTCGCCGATGTCCCGCAGCAGCGCGTCGAGCCGGGCGGTCTCCGCGTCGTACGGAGCCGCCCAGGCGGGCACGGGGATACGGGCGGGACGGCGCCCCAGGCAGTTCTCCAGGACCCGGGAGCGCAGCAGCGGGTCGAGGTCCAGGTCACGCTCGGAGTGGAGCAGACCTACCGCGTCCCGCAGCCGCAGCGCCTCGTCGGCGCACGGGGCGCACACGGTCAGATGGTCCTCGACCGCCTGTGTCTCCTCCGGCGAGCACGCCGACAGCGCCCATGCCCCGAGGAGGGACTTGAGCACGCTGTGCGGCGGCGGTGCCGGTGGCGTCGGCATCGGTGTCGGCGTCTGTGTCGGTGTCTGTGTCGGGGGAGGCGGTGCGGGCGCGGGCGCCTGAGCGGGTTCGGGTTCCCCGGCCGGCTCGGGCGTGGTCACGGCGACGTCCCCGGTCAGGTCCGCGTGGTCGTCCGCCGCGGCGCGCGGTCCCGGTATCCGGGGAGCGCGCGCCACGCCGTCGGGCGTGTCGTCGGGCCCGTTCACAGAGAGCGTCCGTAACCGGGCGGCGAGGACCCCTCCAGCGGGCGGGTGTTCGCCGTGGACAGCAGCTGCAGCCCGAGCCGCAGCCGGCGCCGCGCCTCGTCCTCGGTCACCCCGAGATCCGCGGCGGTCTGGCGGTAGTCGCGCCGCTGGAAGTACGCCAACTCCAGGGCGGCCCGCAGCGGCGCGGGCATCGACGTCACGATGTAGTCGGCGCGGGCGGCGACCGAGGCCTGGCGGACCTTCTGCTCCAGCTCCTCCGCCGACCCCTCGCCGGTCTCCGCGAAGGCGGTGGCCTCGGTCTCCCGCAGCCGGTGCACGGCCTGCCGCTGGGTCAGCCTGGCGACCCACGAGCGCATGTTGCCCTGCTTGGGGTCGTAGGCGTCGGGGTTCTCCCAGATGTAGCCGAAGACCTCGCGGGTGACCTGGTCGGCGGCCCTGTCGTCGTCCAGGACCCGGTGGGCGAGGCTGTGCACCAGCGAGGCGAACCGGTCGTAGAGCTCGCCGAGCGCGGCGGCCTCACCGCGCGCCAGCCGCTGCTGCATCCTGCGGTCCCAGCGCGGTGGTGTGTCCTTCGCCATGCGTCGACCCTCCGGTGCTCTTCCGTGGCCCTCCCGACCCGAGTTCTCCGTCCAAAGTAGTGGCCCGTCCGACGGCGCACTCCGCTTTGGGACAACTACGCCCCCAGGGAGGGACCGGATGGTAAGGAAAGCGTCATCCACCGGACGAGGGGTTTCGGGCCGCCGCGCCTGGGCAGCGGGAGGGCACGGGAACGACTGCCTCCGCTTGAACGACTGCTTCCGCTTGAAGGGCGCGATCGCGTGAACCTCGACGTCGACGAAGACGAGCAGGGCCCCTGGACCGTCCTGCGGATCCGCGGGGAGCTGGATCTGCTGAGTTCGCCCCTGGTCAGGAGACGCGTTCACGACGCCGTCGCGGGCGGACGCCACGACGTGGTCCTCGACCTCTCGGGCGTGCTCTTCTGCGACTCCAGCGGGGTGGGCGTGCTCATCGCCTCGCGCCGTCTGATGCGCTCCTGCCGCGGCCGGCTGCGCGTCGTGCTGCCCGCGCGGGGCTCGGAGGACGCCTCGCACGTCAACCGGGTCCTCGCCGCGCTGGGCGTGCGCCGCCTCTTCGACGTGTACGGCGACGCGGAGGCCGCCGTCGACGACGAGGCCCAGCCGCTCTCCGCCTAGGGCCCGCCTCGGACGACTTCCGGCACACCCGCGCCGCCCGGCCCGACACCCGTGCCGCCCGGCCCGACACCCGTGCCGCCCGGCCTGCCGCCCGCGTCCGCCCGCCCCGCCGCCCCCTCGGCACGGCGGCCCCTCTCGTCGTACCCTCCCGGAATGGAGCCCATGGAACCCGAGCAGGGACCCGGAGAGGTCTACCAGCGCCGGATCGCCGCCCGTTTCGCCGCCTTCGACCAGGACGGCGACGGGACCATCTCGCGCGAGGACTTCAGTACGGCGGCGAAACGTGTCCTGGCGGAGTTCGACGTGTCCTTCCGCTCAGACCGGGGCCAGGCGCTCGCCGACGGCGCCGAGGCCTTCTGGCAGGGCATGGCGGGGATCGCCGACATCGACGGCGACCAGAAGGTCAGCCGCGAGGAGTTCGCCGGCGGCGCGGCGAAACGCCTGCACGACCACCCCGACCGCTTCGCCGAGATCGCTCGGCCCTTCCTGCACGCCGTCCTCGCCATCGCCACGACCCCCGCCGACGTGGAACGAGCCCTGCTGGCCCTCGGCATCGCCCCCGTCGGCGCCGCGCTGGGTGCCCGCAAGCTGCCCACCGTCGCCTCGGGCGCGGTCGACGAGGAGCAGGCGGTGACGGCGTTCGCCCGCTACTTCATGACGGAGTAGGCCCGAAGCGGCCCCTCACGGGGGCGCTCACGAGGTGGCGGCGCCGGAGTACCGCTCGCGGAGCTTGTACTTCAGCACCTTCCGCAGGGCGTCGTTGCGGGGCAGGGCCTCCACCACCTCCAGCTGCTCCGGCAGCTTGTGGACGGAGAGCCCCTGCTCGCGCAGGAACGCGGTGATCCCCGCCAGGGTCAGCGGGCCCGCGCCCGGCGGCTGCTCGACCACCGCGCAGACGCGTTCGCCGCGGTCCGGGTCCGGAAGGCCGATGACGGCCGCGTCGCCGACCGCCGGATGCAGGTGGAGGAGGTCCTCGATCTCCTTGGCGGAGATGTTCTCGCCCTTGCGGATGATGATGTCCTTGATCCGTCCGGTCAGCACGAGATGTCCGCTCGCGGTCACATGGCCCACGTCTCCGGTGATCAGGAAGCCGTCCTCGTCGAAGGCTGCGGCGCTCTGCGCCGGGTCCAGATAGCCCTGGCAGACGGCCTCGCCGCGCAGCCGGACCTCCCCGCCGTCGGCGATCCGTATCTCCATGCCCGCGGGCGGCCGGCCCTCGGTGGTCGCCAGGTTCTCCACCGTGTCGTCCGGAGAGCCCATCGTGATCATCGGGACCTCGGTCATGCCGTACCCGTGGGTGAGCTGGCAGCCCATCTCCCGTACGACGGCGTGGTAGATCTCCGGCGGCTTGGGCGCCCCGCCGCCCGCGAGCAGCCGCAGGCTCGGTATCAGCTTCCGCCCGGGCTGCTTGCGCTGCTCGGCGAGGAACATCGAGTAGAAGGCGGTGGAACCGCCCGCCACGGTCACCCCGTGTCTGCGGTACTCCGCCAGCGCCTCGGGCAGCGCGAACTGTTCGAACATCACCGCCGGGAATCCGTACAGCAGGAGCATCACCGTGTAGTCGGGCCCGGCGATGTGCGCGTACGGGAAGGCCATCGAGCCGACGTCGTCCGCGGTCAGGTGCAGCGCGTGGGCGAGACAGGAGCCGCCCGCGATGAGCGAGCGGTCGGTGTGCAGGACCCCCTTGGGGTCGGAGGTCGTGCCGGAGGTCCAGTAGATCCACCGCACGCCCGTCCCGTCGGCCGGCGGGGGCGGCAGGACGGCCGGGTCCCCGTCGGGAAGGGAGTCGTACGCCTCGAAGACCCCGCGCGCGCCGAGGCGGCGGGCCATCTCCGTGTGGTCGAAGCCGCGCCACACGCCCGGTACGGCGAAGAACTCGGCCTTCGACTCGCGCAGCGCGAAGCCGACCTCGCGGTCCCGGTAGAAGGGGATCACCGGGGACTGCACGGCGCCGATGCGGGCGAGCGCGAAGGAGAGCACCGCCGTCTCGATCCGGGTGGGCAGCTGCCAGGCCACGACCGTGCCCGGCCGCACGCCCCGCCCGTACAGCCCGGCGGCGCACCGCTTGGCACGTTCGCGCAGCTCGCCGAAGGTCAGGACGCGGTCCCCCTGGAGGAGGACGGGCCGGTCGGGCGTGAGCGCGGCCCGCCGCTCGACGAGCTCCCAGAGGGTGCGGGAGGTGCCCAGGGTGTGTGCGGTGTCGGTCACGACGTTCCCCTCTCCGTCCGTAACTGACGGGCAGTCAGATTGCCTGGAGAGCGTAGAGGCACGCTGCTTGTCGGTCCAGGGGGCGGGGGATAGCCTGAGACCGATCGGTATCTGACGGGTCATCAGAAAATGCGGGAACGGGAGAGGGTCTCATGACGGAACTTCCACGGATCATCAGCGTCGACGACCATGTGATCGAACCGGCCCACCTCTTCAAGACCTGGCTGCCGGCCAGGTACCGCGACCGCGGGCCGCAGCCGCTGACCGCCGGGATCGGGGAGCTCGCCTACGTCGGGGGCAAGTACCAGATCACGATGGACCCGGACGGTCCGCCGACCGACTGGTGGATCTACGAGGACCTCAAGTTCCCGTACAAGCGGAACATCGCCGCCGTCGGCTTCGACCGCGACGAGATGACCCTGGAGGGCATCACCCGCGAGGAGATGCGCCGCGGCTGCTGGGACCCGGTCGAGCGGCTCAGGGACATGGACCTCAACCACGTCGAGGCCAGCCTCTGCTTCCCGACCTTCCCGCGGTTCTGCGGACAGACCTTCGCCGAGGCCAAGGACAAGGAGGTCGCCCTCGCCTGCGTCCGCGCCTACAACGACTGGATGGTCGAGGAGTGGTGCGGCGACAGCGGCGGCCGGCTCATCCCGCTCTGCATCATCCCGCTCTGGGACATCGACCTCGCCGTCGCCGAGATCCGGCGAAACGCCGCACGCGGCGTCAAGGCGGTCACCTTCTCGGAGATCCCCACCTATCTGGGGCTCCCGTCGATCCACTCCGGCCACTGGGACCCGTTCTTCGCCGTCTGTCAGGAGACCGGGACCGTCGTCAACATGCACATCGGCTCCAGCAGCCAGATGCCCGCCGCCTCCCCCGACGCCCCGCCCGCCGTCCAGGCCTCCCTCAGCTTCAACAACGCCATGGCCTCGATGATGGACTTCCTCTTCAGCGGGGTGCTGGTGAAGTTCCCCCGGCTCAAGCTCGCCTACAGCGAGGGCCAGATGGGCTGGATCCCGTACGCCCTGGAACGCGCCGACGACGTGTGGGAGGAGCACCGGGCATGGGGCGGGGTCAGGGACCTCATCCCCGAGCCCCCGTCCTCGTACTACTACCGGCAGATCTTCTGCTGCTTCTTCCGCGACAAGCACGGCATCGCCTCGCTCGACGTCGTCGGCCGCGACAACGCCACCTTCGAGACCGACTACCCGCACGTCGACTCCACGTTCCCGCACACCAAGGAAGTCGCCCTCGACCACGTCAAGGGACTCGACGGCGAGACGGTCTACAAGCTGATGCGCGGCAACGCCATCCGCATGCTGGACCTGGGCATCGTCTGATGGACCTCGCGGACGGCGCGGCCCAGGAGGAGTTCCGGGCGCGGCTGCGGGAATGGCTCGCCCGGGTCCTGCCGGCGCTGCCGCCCAAGCCCGATCCGCTGGACTGGCCGGGACGGCGGGCGTACGACTGCGGATGGCAGCGGCGGCTGTACGACGCCGGGTACGCGGACGTGCACTGGGACGCCTCCCCGACGCAGCGGCTGATCTTCCTGGAGGAGACCGAGCGCGCCGGAGCCCCGTACGTCGGCGCGAACTTCGTCGGACTGCTGCACGCGGGGCCGACGATCGCCGCCGAGGGGACGCCCGGGCAGCGGGAGCGCTGGCTGCCGCCCGTGCTGCGCGGCGACGAGGTCTGGTGCCAGGGGTTCAGCGAGCCCGACGCCGGATCCGACCTGGCCGGGCTGCGGACGCGGGCGGTGCGGGACGGGGACACGTACGTGGTCTCCGGCTCGAAGATATGGACCTCGCACGCCGAGGTCGCCGACTGGTGCGAGCTGCTCGTACGGACGGACCCGGACGCGCCCTCGAAGCACCGGGGGATCAGCTGGCTCGCGATGCCCATGGACGCGCCCGGGATCACCGTACGGCCGCTGCGGACGCTCGCCGGGTCGACGGAGTTCGCGGAGATGTTCCTCGACGAGGTGCGCGTACCGGTCGCCAACCGGGTCGGGGAGGAGAACGACGGCTGGCGCGTGACGATGGTGACCCTCTCCTTCGAGCGCGGTACGGCGTTCGTCGGCGAGGTCGTCGCGTGCCGGCGCGTGCTGGGCGAACTCGCCGGGGCGGCGCGGAAGAACGGCACCTGGGACGACCCGGGGGTGCGGAGGCGGCTCGGGCGGCTGAGCGCCGAGTTCCGGGCGCTGTGGCGGCTGACCCAGTGGAACGTCAGCGAGGCGGAGGCGACGGGCGGCGTGCCGGGGATCGGCGGCTCGGTCTTCAAGCTGCGGTACTCGCACGCGCGCCAGGAGCTGTACGACGCGGCGGCCGCCGTCCTCGGGCCGGACGCGCTCGACCTCGGCCGCGAGTGGAACCTGGACCGGCTCTCCTCGCTGTCGTACACGATCGCGGCCGGTACGTCGCAGATCCAGTCGAACATCGTCGCCGAGCGGATACTCGGCCTGCCGAAGGGTCGGTGAGGGGTGGTGGTCTCGTGGACTTCCGGCTGACGGACGACCAGAAGGCGCTGAAGACGGGGGTACGGGAGCTGCTCGCCGGCCGCTTCGGCCGGGAGGCGATGCGGGCCGCGGTGGACGCGGGCGGCACGCTCGACCGGGCGCTCTGGCGTGAGCTGGGCGCCGCCGGGTTCTTCGCGCTCCGGCTGCCGGAGGCGGAGGGAGGCGTGGGCCTCGGGCTGCCCGAGGCGGTGCTCGTCTTCGAGGAGGCGGGACGGGCGCTGTTGCCGGGGCCGTTGGCGGCGACGCACCTGGCGGCGGGGTCGGTGGACGGGGCCGCGGAGGGGGAGGTGGTGGTGACGGCGGTCGACGGCGGCTTGGTGGAGTGGCTCGACGAGGCGGACGTGGTGCTCGGTGATGTGACGGGGGCGGTGCCCGTGCGGTCGGTGGATCCGCTGACGCCACTGCATCGCGTGCCGGGCCCGGTGGGAGGGGCGGCCGTGGGCGCGGGGAGCGCAGGCGGCGTGGGGGGCACGGGCGGAACGCGCCCGCGCGGGCGCCGTCCGGTGTCGTGGCCGGAGGTCGCGCTGCTCACCGCTGCCGAGCAGGTGGGGAGTGCCGCTCGGACCACCGAGACGGCCGTCGCCCACGCGCGGACGCGCGTCCAGTTCGGGCAGGCCATCGGGGCGTTCCAGGCCGTCAAGCATCTCTGCGCGCAGATGCTCGTGCGCACGGAGGTCGCCCGCGCCGCCGTATACGCCGCCGCCGTCACGGGCGATCCCGTCGAGATCGCCGGCGCCAAGCTGCTCGCCGACGAGGCGGCCGTCGACTGCGCGCGGGACTGCCTCCAGGTGCACGGCGGCATGGGCTTCACCTGGGAGGCGGACGTGCATCTGCACCTCAAACGGGCCTGGGTGAGGGCCGAGCGCGGCCTCACGCGGGCGCGGGCGGAGGAGGTGGAGGCGCTCGGCCTGTAGGCGCGGCGTGGGTGGGCGCTCACGGAGCGTCGATATCGGGTTGTGTCCTTCGGGCGGGCCGTCACGGCCCGGAGTCGGGGTCCCGCTCCGGTACTCTCCGTGGGATGCGAGTGGTTGTGAGCCCGGATCGTCCCGGTGTCGCCGAAACGGCGGCCCCGGACCGGGCGATGCCCGCCGTTCGTACCCCGTGGAGGCGCTGGGCGCCCTCCTGTTCGACTCCCCGCAGCGTGCGTCGCACAGTATGGACCATGCGTACTCCTTCGCGCTGGAATATGCCCGAAGCGCTTGTTGCGGTGACTGTACGTCAACCATGCTGTCTCACAAGGGAATCACGTTCCGTGAGGGCGTCGATGGCTGTGAGGCGCGAGGCGATGTGTCCGCCGGTTCGGATGGTGTGAACGGTGCAGGTGCTTCAGGTTCAGTTGGAGGTCGGGCCGGACCCGGCGGAGGTGGGGCGCGCCCGGCGCTGGGCGCGTTCGAGGCTCGCCGGATCGGGCATAGAGGATGACGAGCCGCTGGCCGAGACGCTGGTGCTGCTCATCTCCGAACTCGTGACCAACGCGGTGGTCCACACGGGCTGTCCGGCCGTGCTGCGGATGCTGTTCGGCGCGGGCTGCCCGGAGGCAGGGACGGTACGGGTGGAGGTCGCCGACTCCAGCGACCGGCCGCCGATGCCGCGCCACGCGCAGGGCGAGGACACCAACGGGCGGGGCCTGGAGCTGGTGGACGGTCTGGCCGACCGGTGGGGCTGGCAGCGTGAGGGGGCCGGCAAGAGCATCTGGTGCGAGGTGGACCGGGGAGTGGTGAAGGCCTCGGAGGCCTCGCCGGCCACGCCCGCCGCCCCGGTGCACTGTTGACGGTTCGTGGCGTTTTGTTCACTCTAGGGTGAGCGATTCGACGTGAGGGGACGACGAGGGCGCGATGCCGCCCTCGACGAGTGCGGGTCGTGTCTTGGGTGGCGGCGGCCGTGCCGTGCTCGGGGCGCGCGCGAGTGCGCCGCCACCCGCGTATGACTGTCTCTGCTGACGACGTCCGATGCGTGCGTCATCAGCCGCCCACGGCGTCCGTCGCCCGCGGCTTCCACGGTTCAGAGGATCGCCACCGGGGCCACCGGTGTGCCCGTACCGCCCACGAAGGGCTCCGGCATCGCGGAGAGCAGGAACGCGTACTGCCCGCGCTGTGCACAGGCTGTGGACAGACCTTCCAGGTTCCAGTTCTGCCCTTGGAGCATGCCCATCTCGACGAGATCGAGGGCGTGCACGGGCAGCCAGAGGTTCTCGACCTCGGGCGGGAAGATCTCGAAGGTGAGCGTGTCGTTGGCGACGGCGGCGACGTCGCGGGCGTGGAACCACTCGGGCGTACGGAGGGAGAGGCCGGGGGAGGGGAACGCGTAGGCGTGCTTGTCCCCGGCGAGGTACTGCCGTATCTGCCCCGTCCGTACGAGGACGATGTCGCCGGCCCGGACGGTGACACGGCCGAATTCGGCGGCTTCGTCGAGGTCTTCGGGGGTGACGGCGTGATCGCCCGGCAACCGGTCGACACCCTTGGCGGCGGCCACGTCGAGCAGGACGCCGCGGCTGACGACGTGGCGGGCGGTGTGGATGCCGCTGAACTCGGAGCGGCCGTGCGGGGTGATGGTGGAGGCGGGGCGGCCGTTGTAGATCTTGCCGGAGTGCGAGACGTGGGTGAGGGCGTCCCAGTGGGTGGCCGCCTGGAGGCCGAGGGTCACGGCGTCGTCGCTGGTGGCGACCGTGCCCGGGCCGAAGAGCTCCTGGTTGATCTGGACCATGACGTGGAGGGGATTGACCCGGCCCGGGATCATCCCGGTCTGCACGCCGTCCTGGGTGAGGTCGAGGGCGAGGGGGACGCGGTGGCCGGAGCGGACGGTCGCGACGGCGTCCCGTACGACGTCGTCGGTGATCAGGTTGAGGGTGCCGATCTCGTCGTCCCGGCCCCAACGCCCCCAGTTGTTGACGCGCTTGGCGATGTCGTGGAACTCGGCGGGTAGCTGCGAGGTAACTGACATCGGGGCCTCCAGGGTCTTGTTTTCCTGCATCTGACGGACCGTAGAATCCTGTCGACGAACGAATCTAACGGACCGTCAGAAAATGCGGGAAGGGGCCGGGCGTGGGGAACTTCTTGGCAGGCAAGGTCGTGGCGGTGACGGGCGCGGGGCGCGGAATCGGGCGCGCCGTGGCTCTCGCGTGCGCGGCGGAGGGGGCGAAGGTCGTCGTCAACGACTACGGGGTCTCCATCGAGGGCGGGGAGCCGACGTCGGAGGTCGCGCTGTCGGTGGTGAAGGAGATCGAGGAGGCGGGCGGTTCTGCCGTCGCCGTCGCCGACGACATCTCGACGATGGCGGGCGGCCAGCGGATCGTCGACGTCGCGCTCGCCGAGTACGGGCGGATCGACGGGGTCGTGTGCGTGGCGGGGATCCTGCGCGAGCGGATGCTCTTCAACATGGCCGAGGAGGAGTGGGACCCCGTCGTCGCGACGCACCTGAAGGGGACGTTCACGGTCTTCCGGGCGGCGTCGGCGGTGATGCGCAAGCAGCGCACCGGGACCCTGATCGGCTTCACGAGCGGGAACCACCAGGGGTCGGTGGCGCAGGCGAACTACTCGGCGGCCAAGGGCGGGATCATCTCGCTGGTCCGGTCGGCGGCCCTGGGCCTGCACAAGTACGGGGTCACGGCGAACGCGGTGGCGCCCGTGGCGCGGACGCGGATGTCGGCCAACGTGCCGATGGAGCTGAAGGAGATCGGGGAGCCGGAGGACGTGGCGGCGCTGGTCGTCTACCTGCTCTCGGAGCGGGCCCGCGAGGAGAGGATCACCGGCCAGGTCTACACGATCGCGGGCCCCAAGATCGCGGTCTGGGCCCAGCCGAGGGAACTGCGGGCGGGGTACGCGGAGGGGGGCCCGTGGACCCCGGAACGCATCGCGGACTTCCTGCCGGGAACGGTGGGAGTGGACCCGATGCCGCTCCTGACCCGCCTGGAGGAAATGGCCCAGGCGGCAGCAGAAGGCACCCGCCCGAACCGGTAGCCACCGGTGTGGGCATTCGCCCGGAATCCCACCCCCACCCCCCCGTGTGGGCGATCGTCCCGCAGGGCGGGACGGGTGGGGACACGGGACGGCGCCCTTGCGGGCGCGTCCGCACCGAGCCGCCCCGCACCGCAAGGCCGGCCACCCTCCAGGTCACCCCCGACCGCACCGCCCACGACAAGGAGCCGCACATGAGAGGCGTCGTCTACGACGGCAAGCACGTCCAGGTCGTCGACGACCTGGTGGTACGCGACCCCGGCCCCGGCGAAGTCCTCGTCGGCGTCCGCGCCGCCGGGCTCTGCCACAGCGATCTCGCCGTCCTCGACGGCACCATCCCCTTCCCCGCCCCCGTCGTCCTCGGCCACGAAGGCGCCGGCGTCGTCGAGGCCGTCGGCCCCGGCGTCACCCACGTCGCCGAAGGCGACCACGTCGCGCTCTCCACGCTCGCCAACTGCGGCGCCTGCGCCGACTGCGACCGCGGCCGCCCCACCATGTGCCGCAAGGCCATCGGCATGCCCAAGCAGCCCTTCTCGCGCGGCAGCACAGGCCTCCCCCTCTTCCAGTTCGCCTCCAACTCCTCCTTCGCCGAGCGGACCGTCGTCAGGGCCGTCCAGGCCGTGAAGATCCCCGAGGACATCCCCCTCACCTCCGCCGCCCTCATGGGCTGCGGCGTCCTCACCGGCGTGGGCGCCGTGCTCAACCGCGCCAAGGTCGACCGCGGCGAGACGGTCGTCGTGATCGGGACCGGCGGCATCGGGCTCAACGTCATCCAGGGCGCCCGGATCGCCGGCGCGCTCACGATCGTCGCCGTCGACACCAACCCGGCCAAGGAGGAGGTCGCCCGCCGCTTCGGCGCCACGCACTTCCTCGACTCGGCGGAGACCGTCCGCGACATCCTGCCCACCGGGGCCGACCACGTCTTCGAGTGCGTAGGCCACACGGGCCTCGTCCGTACGGCGATCGACCTCCTCGACCGCCACGGTCAGGCCGTCCTCCTCGGCATGACCGCCCCCACCGCGGAGGCGAGCTTCGCGCCCGCCGCGATGTTCCTGGACAAGTCGATCCTCGGCTGCCGCTACGGCTCCTCGCGCCCGCAGAAGGACATCGCCCTCTACGCGGAGCTGTACCGCGAGGGCCGTCTCCTCCTCGACGAACTCGTCACCGCCACCTACCCGGTGGAGGAGTTCGCGAAGGCGGCGGAGGACGCGGAACAGGGCAGGGTCGCGCGGGGCGTCCTGACCTTCTAGCCCCGGCGCCCCGCCGACGCCCGCCGGACGCCCCGGCCGACAGACCCTGTCGGCCGTCGGGCGGCGGCCGTTACGGTCGTGGCCATGGCCTACCGCGACCTCGTCATCCGCCCCGTCATCGCCTGGTCGGCCGTCGCCGTCGCGGCCCGGATGCCCGTGGCGATGGCGCCGCTCGCCCTGGTGTTCCTGGTGCGTGAGCAGCCCGGCGGGTACACCCTCGGAGCCGTACTCGCCGCCGCGTACGTCCTCGGCGAGATCGTCGCCGCCCCGGTCCTCGGCATCCGGATGAACGCCGAGCGGGCCCGGCCGCAGCTCGCCGCCGGGCTCGCGTTGGGCGCCCTCGCCTTCGCCGGTCTCGGCCTCGTACCCGCCGGGACCGGGCACCCCGCACTCCTCGGCGCCCTCGCCTTCCTCGCGGGGGCCGGTCCCGGCGCCGCGCCCGGCGGGATGCGGGCCCTCCTGACCGGCATGGTCCCGGAGAAGGCGGTCACCCAGGCGCTCTCCATGGAGTCCGTCCTGACCTTCGCCATCTGGGCCGCCGCTCCCGCCCTCGCGACGGGCCTGGCCCTCGGCGCCGGTCCCGGCGTCCCCCTGCTGCTCGCGGGTGGCCTGATGGCCGCCTCCGTCGCCGGCCTGTGGGCGCTCCCCGACGGCTGGAAGGCGGCGGACGACGCCGAGGGCCCCGGCGAACCGATGCGGCGCGTTCTCGTACGGGCCTGGCCGGTGTACGTGACGGGCGCGGCGAGCCTGACGCTCCTCGCCCTCGCCGAGCTGATCCTCCCCGCCCTCCTCGAACAGCGCGGGATCGCGATCGGCTGGGCCGGCCCGCTGCTCGCCGGGTTCTCGATCGGCTCGGCGGCCGGCGCGTTCGTGTACGGGCTCCGCGGCGGCTGGCCGGGCCCGCTGCCGGTGCAGAGCCTGGTCCTCATCCTCGGCGTCTCGGCGGGCGTCGTGCTGGTCGCGGTCCTGCCGTGGGCGGGCGCGATCGCCCTCGCCCTCGTCCTCGCCGGGCTGCTCCAGGCCCCTGCCATGCTCACGCGCAACCTGGCGCTCCGCCAGATCCTCCCGTCGAACGCCCTGGCCGCCGGGTACTCGGTGATGTACGCGGCCGTGGGCGCCGGTTACGCGGCGAGCGGCTCCCTGGCGGGCGGTCTGCTGAAGGTCGTCCCGCCCTCGACGGCGATCCTGTGGGGCGTCGCCCTGACCCTGCTGCTCACGGCGATCGGCGCGGTGGGCGAGCGGCGCCGTGTGCGCGCTGCCGCGCCGCGTTCCCCGGCGGACGCGTCGCCGGTCACCGGGGCGGGCCTGGAGAGCCGCGACCGCGCCCGGACGGACTGACCGCGCGCGGACCGACCGACCGACCGCGCGCGGACCGACCGACCGGCCGCGCGCGGACGGACCGACTGCGTGCGGACCGACCGATCGCGCGCGGACCGGCCGCGCGCTCACCCGCCCGAGGCGGCCCCCGTCCGGAACGTGCGGCGGTAGGTCGTCGGGGTCACGCCGATCGCCGCCTGGAGGTGCGAGCGCAGGGACTGGGGGGTGCCGAAGCCCGCGTCCCGCGCCACCTGGTCGACCGCCAGGTCCGTGGACTCCAGGAGGTGGCGGGCGCGTTCCACCCGCTGCTGGGTCAGCCACTGGCCGGGGCTGACGCCGACCTCCTCCCGGAAGCGGCGCGTGAACGTCCGTACGCTCATCGACTCCCGTACCGCCAGGTCCCGCAGCTGGATCGGCTCGTGCAGATGGGCGAGCGCCCAGGCCCGTGCCGACGTCGTGGTCGCCGTCCCCGCCTCCGGGAGCGGCCGCTCGATGTACTGGGCCTGCCCGCCGTGCCGGTGCGGCGGTACGACGGTCCTGCGGGCCACGTCGTTGGCGACGGCGCTTCCGTGGTCCCGGCGCACGATGTGCAGGCACAGGTCGATCCCGGCGGCGACGCCCGCCGAGGTCAGCACGTCCCCGTCGTCGACGAAGAGCACGTCGGCGTCGACCCGCACCTTCGGGAAGAGCCGCTGGAAGTGCGCGGCGGAGGCCCAGTGCGTGGTGGCCGGCCGCCCGTCGAGGTAGCCGGCGGCGGCCAGCACGTACCCACCCGTGCAGATGGAGACGAGCCGCGTCCCGGGCCGGATGTGCCCGAGCGCCGCCGCCAGCTCGTCGGTCAGCCGGCCCTCGTCGTAGACGGGGCCGAGTTCGTACGAGGCGGGGACGACGACCGTGTCCGCCGTGGCGAGCGCCTCCGGGCCGTGTTCCACGTGGATCGCGAAGTCCGCGTCCGTCTGGACCGGTCCCGCGGCCGGGGCGCAGGTCACGATCGTGTAGAGCGGCCGGCCCTCGGCGTCCTTGGCACGGCCGAAGATCCGGTGGGCGATGCCCAGCTCGAAGGGGAGGAGGCCGGGCAGGGCGAGTACGGCGATACGGTGAGGCACGAGAGAATCCTTTGCGATCCAGACCACTCGCCGAGGCCGGCAGGCAGGCGGAGCGCCACTCCTCGGCGCACCAGCTACAAGTCCGCGGCCCGGGTGCGCATTCCCGGACGCGATCATGCCCCGCCTCGACGGACCGGCGGACGAGGGCCCGCGCCTCCGCGGTGGGCTGATGTCCCGATCCTTGCGAAAGCTGTCATTCGGGCCAAT
Organism: Streptomyces sp. NPDC013317; assembly: GCF_055563155.1. Taxonomy (NCBI): domain Bacteria; kingdom Bacillati; phylum Actinomycetota; class Actinomycetes; order Kitasatosporales; family Streptomycetaceae; genus Streptomyces; species Streptomyces sp. NPDC013317. Next base: position 67,619 of record NZ_JBVHDX010000007.1, on the reverse strand, counting down.
GGTGGGGGCGGTTCCCGGCCACGAAGCTGAGTGGCGTGACCCAGACAACCGAGACCCCCGCGTCGCCCGTCTCCTCCCGCACCCCCCGTGTCCACCGCGCCTGGTTCGTCGCGGTCGTCACCTTCGTCACGATCATCGGCGCCGCGGCCTTCGCCTCACTGCCGGGGCTGCTGATCGAACCGCTTCACGGCGAGTTCGACTGGTCACGCGGGACGATCGGCTTCGCGGTCTCCGTGAACCTCGCGCTCTACGGCCTGACGGCGCCGTTCGCCGCCGCGCTGATGGACCGCTTCGGCATCCGCCGGGTCGTCGCCGTCGCGCTGAGCGTCATCGCGCTCGGCTCGCTGCTGACGGTGTGGATGACCGCCTCCTGGCAACTCGTCCTGTACTGGGGCGTCCTCGTCGGCCTCGGCAGCGGTTCGATGGCGCTGGCGTTCGCGGCGACGGTGACGAACCGCTGGTTCACGGCCCGGCGCGGGCTCGTCACCGGCATCCTCACGGCGGCCGGCGCCTCGGGCCAACTGGTCTTCCTGCCCCTGCTGTCCTGGCTGGTCGAGAACGAGGGCTGGCGGCCGGCCGCGGTCACCGTCGCGCTCTCCGCGCTCGCGGTCGTCCCCTTCGTCTGGCTGCTGCTGCGCGACCACCCGGCGGACGTGGGTCTCGCCCCGTACGGCGGCGAGTTCGTCCCGAAGCCCGCCCCGGTCACCGGCGCGGCCCGCCGGGCCGTGACCGTCCTCCTCAAGGCGGCCCGCACCGGACCCTTCTGGCTCCTGGCCGGCACCTTCGCGATCTGCGGCGCCTCGACGAACGGGCTCGTCAAGACCCACTTCGTGCCCGCCGCCCACGACCACGGCATGCCGATCACCGCGGCGGCCTCGCTCCTCGCCGTGATCGGCGTCTTCGACGTCGTCGGCACGATCGCCTCGGGCTGGTTCACGGACCGCTTCGAGGCGCGGCGCCTGCTGGCGGTCTACTACGCCCTGCGCGGTGTGTCCCTGCTCTTCCTCCCGATGCTCCTCGCACCCTCCGTCCACCCGCCGATGATCTTCTTCATCGTCTTCTACGGCCTGGACTGGGTGGCCACGGTTCCGCCGACGATCGCCCTGTGCCGCGAGCACTACGGGGAGGACAGCGCGATCGTCTTCGGCTGGGTGCTCGCCTCCCACCAGGTGGGCGCGGCGGTCGTCGCCTTCGCGGGCGGAGTGGCGCGGGACGCCTTCGGCTCGTACGACGTGGTCTGGTACGCCTCGGGCGCACTGTGTGCGGCGGCGGCCCTGATGGCCCTGGTCATCCGCCGCCGGAACGAGTCCGCGAGCCTGCCGGCGGCGACGGCATGACGCCTGACGCCTCGCCTGACGCCCCCGGCCCCCGCGGCCTCTAGCCGCCGAAGCGGCCGAACCGGCCCCGGTGGAAGAGCAGTGGTTCGCCGTCGTCGTCGGCCGGGGTGCCCAGGGCCTCCACCCGGCCGACCACGATCAGGTGGTCGCCGCCTGTGTGGACCTGGGCGATCGTGCAGTCGATCCAGGCCGGGGCGCCGGTCAGGCGGGGTGAGCCGGTCGCCGGGGCGGCGTCGTACGGCACCCCCGCGAACTTGTCCGCGCCGCTCCTGGCGAACCCCAGGCAGAGGTCCCGCTGGTCCGCGCCCAGGACGTTGACGCAGAAGACCCCGGCCCGGGCGAGCCGGGGCCAGGTCGTCGACGTACGGGCGACCATGAAGGCCACCAGGGGCGGGTCCAGGGAGAGCGAGGCGAAGGACTGGCAGGCGAACCCGGTCGGCCCGTCCGGATCGAGGGCCGTCACGACGGTGACCCCGCTCGCGAAGTGCCCCAGCACGCGCCGGAACTCGGCCGGGTCGACGGGCAGCCGCTCGTCTTCCCGTACCGCCCGCAGCAGCGGTCGTGGATGCGGTTCGACGGCCGTCGGTGATCCGGCCGACCTGAGGTATCGGACGGCGGTGGCCGCCATCCCAGCATGTCCCATCACACCGTCCATTGAACCTGACGCATCGTCAGATGAGAACCCCCGTGGCCGCCTCAGCGCCCCTCGTACCGGGGCGTGCGGCGCTCCACGAAGCTCCGCACGCCCTCGTTCGCGTCCCGGGTCGTCATGTTGATCTCCTGCGCCGCCGCCTCCGCCGCGAAGGACGTGGCACGGTCCGCGTCGAGCGAGGCGTTCACCAGTTGCTTGGTGAGCGCCAGCGCCCGCGTCGGGCCCTGGGCCAGGCGCTCCGCCCACTCCCGCGCGGCCTTCTCCAGCTCCTCCGCCGGCACGACCCGGTTCACCAGGCCCAGCTCCCGGGCCTCCCGCGCCGAGACCGCGTCGCCGAAGAACATCAGCTCCTTCGCCCGCTGCGGCCCGATCAGCCGCGGGAGCAGATACGCCCCGCCGCCGTCCGGCACCAGACCCCGGCGCACGAACACCTCGACGAACGTCGCCGACTCGGCCGCCAGGACCAGATCGCACGCGAACGCCAGATGCGCCCCGATCCCGGCCGCCGTCCCGTTCACCGCCGCGATCACCGGCTTCTCGCAGTCCAGTACGGCCCCGATGAAGCGCTGCGCGCCCTGCCGGATCGTCCGTGCCACGTCCCCCGGCACACGTTCGCCCGACGGCGGCCCGCCCCGCAGATCCGCGCCCGCGCAGAAGCCCCGCCCGGTGGCCGTCACCACCACCGCCCGTACGTCCGGGTCGGCGGACGCCTCCCCGAGCAGCGCGATGATCCGCTCGCGCTGGTCCCAGGTGACCGCGTTCATCGCCTCGGGACGGTCGAGCGTGATCCACGAGACGCCGTTCTCGACCGCGTGCAGCAGGTCATCCGTCACGGCTCAGGGCTCCTATCGGCAGACCGCGAGCGCGTCGAGCGCCACCGCGCCCTGCCCCCGTGGCAGCACCATCAGCGGGTTGATGTCGAGTTCGGCGAGGTCGCCGTCCAGTTCGAGGGCCATCCGCTGCACCCGCAGCACGACCTCCACCAGAGCGTCCACGTCCGCCGGCGGAGCCCCCCGTACGCCCTTCAGCAGGGCCTGCCCGCGCAGTTCGCCGAGCATGTTCCTGGCCTGGCCCTCGCCGAACGGAGGCACGCGCACCGCCGCGTCGTTCAGGACCTCGACCAGGACGCCCCCCAGGCCCACCGTGACCGTCGGTCCGAAGAGCGGGTCGCGGGTCACGCCCACCACCATCTCCACACCGCGCCCCACCATCTGGCAGACCAGGATCCCGTCGAGGTCGACGCCCTCGTAGCGGGCGATGTCGGTGAGCTCCCGGTACGCGTCCCGCACCTGGCTCGCCGACGTCAGCCCGACCTTCACGAGCCCCAGCTCCGTCTTGTGGGCGAGCTGTGCGCCCGACGCCTTCATCACCACCGGATAGCCGACGAGCGCCGCCGCCCGGACCGCCGCCGCCGCGCTCGTCACCAGCTGCTCGCGCGGCACCCTGATCCCGTAGGCCCGCAGCAGCTGCTTCGCCGCGTGCTCGCTGAGCTGCCGGCCCGGCCGCATCAGCGCCTGGGCCTTGCGGAAGGAGGGCGAGGGCGTGCGCGGGGCCTCGTCGAAGGGGGAGCGGTAGGCGGTGCTGAAGCGGTGGTGGTCGAGGTAGGCCTTCACGGCGCCGATGCAGTTGGAGAACGTACGGAAGGTGGCGACGCGCGAGGAGCCGAGCAGCGTCTCGCGGTAGGCCGCCTCCGTCCCGACCGGCGAACCCCACACCACGCACACCAGCTTGTCGGTGGCCTCGGCCGCCTCCACCAGGTCCTGCGCGAGCCTGTCGCTCATGGGCGGGAAGGGGCCGGTGATGGGGCAGATGAGGACGCCGACCGACGGGTCGGCGAGGATCGCGTCGATGATCTTCCGCCCGCGCCAGTCGCCCACCGGGTGCCCGCCGTTGTCCACGGGGTTGGCGACGTTCAGGTACGGCGGTATCCACTGGTGGAGCTCGTCCTGTTTGGCCTGGGGCAGGGTCGGCAGCCGCAGCCCGGCGGCGGTGGCGAGGTCGGAGAAGTGCGCGCCGGTCCCGCCGGAGATCGAGTACACGACCACCCCGTCGGCGAGCGGCTTGCGCGCCCGCGCCAGCAGCGCGGCGGTGTCCTGGAGTTCGTCGAGACCGTCGACCCGGATCACCCCGAACTGCCGCATCGCCGCGTCCACGACCTGGTCCGCGCCGGTCAGCTTGCCCGTGTGCGAGGCGGCCGTCCGCGCGCCGGTCTCCGTCCGCCCGACCTTGACCGCGACGACGGGCACGCCCTGGCGGGCGGCGCGGTCGGCGGCGAGGAGGAAGGAGCGGCCGTCCTTGAGGCCCTCGACGTAACAGGCGATGGCCCCGACCTCGGGGCGGGTCGCGAAGTACGAGATGAAGTCGGCGGTCTCCAGGTCGGCCTCGTTGCCCGTCGGCGCCCAGTGGGAGAGCCGTACCCCCAGCTCCTGGAGGGTGTGGACGGGCCGCCCCTGGTGGCCGGACTGGGTGATGAGCGCGATCGCGGGCCCGTCGAGGTCGTCGCGGAAGCGCTCGAAGGCGTTGAGGTTGGTGTTCGGGCCGAGGAGGCGCATCCCGGAGCGGCGCACGGCGTCGGCGAGACGTTCCTGCGCCGCGGCGCCGTCGCCGCCGGTCTCCGCGAACCCGGAGGCGAAGGCGACGGCGAACCGCACCTTCGCCTGGCTGAGTTCCTCGATCACCGGGAGCGGGTCGGCCACGAGCAGGACGGCGAGGTCGACGGGCTCGGCGAGCGCGCCGACGGAGGGCACGCAGTCGATGCCGAAGACGGTCGTACGGGTCGGGTGCACGGGCACGAGCCGGGCGCCGACCCGCTCGGCCCAGGCGATCAGCTGCCGTGTGATCCCGGTGTTGGGCCGCCCCTCGGCGTCGGAGGCCCCGACGACGGCGACGGACCCGGGCCGGAAGAACCGGTCCAGGTCCGGCACGGGAGCGTGCAGCGGCCGCCCGCTGACGTCCAGGTCGCCTTCGACGGCGGTGAAGCCGTGCACGGCGTTCCCGGGCGCCCCGGAGTGCTCGCCGCAGGCGACCACGCGGGCGCGGAGATCGGTGGTGAAGGTGCCGTGAGTCGATCCGAGCATCGTTCCGCTCCACCCTTCCGCCCATGACTATGAACCTGACGCCCTGTCAGATTACAGATCTGACGGCAAGTCAGGAATGGTCGTGACCGGACCGATCCAGAACGGCGCGTGCCCCGCCAGGGGCGATCGTTCCGCCCGGCGGGGCGATCGCACCTGACGCGGGTCAGCGGCGGGGCTGCCGCGCGATCGCCCGCGCGATCTTCTCCGCGTCGATCGCCATCTCGCGGAACATCCCGCTGATCGGGTTCGTGAACCCCGTGAAGTAGAGCCCCGGCGCCTCACGCGGCGTCCGCCGCCCGTGCGTCACCGGCCGGCCTCGGTCGTCGAGAACGCCCAGGTGGCCGAGGAGGGGCTCCAGACCCCTGCGGTAGCCCGTCGCCGCGATCACGGCGTCCGGAGTGATCGCCGAGCCGTCGGCCAGGACGACCTTGTCGCCGTCGAAGGATTCGACCGCGCCCACGATCTCCACCTTCCCCTGCCGCACGGCGTCGATCAGCCCGACGTCCTGCACCGGGATCGCCCCTTCCCGCACCCGGGAGTACAGCCCGGTGTCCGGCCGCGGCAGACCGTGCGCCGAGAGGTCCGGCACGGCGACGCGGGCCATCAGTCCGCCCGCCCTGTCGACCAGGCGGACCGGTAGCCGCCGAACCAGGATGCCCGTGCGCTGCGCCGGCCAGCCGGCCGTCGAGCGGCGCACGATGTGCGGCACCGTGCGCACCGCGAGCCGCACCCGCGCCGCGCCGCCCTCGACGAGGTCGGCGGCGATCTCGGCGCCGGTGTTCCCGGCGCCCACGACGAGGACGTCCCGTCCTGCGTACGGCGCGGGGTTGCGGTACGCGCTGGCGTGCACCAGCTCGCCGCCGTACGCGTCCAGGCCCGGCCACTTTGGTATGCGCGGGGTGTGGTTGAACCCGGTGGCGACGACGACGGCGCGCCCGGTCAGCCGGCGCCCGCCCGTCGCGTGCAGCAGCCAGTCCTCGCCTGCCCGCTCGACCTGCGTGACCTCGACGCCGGTCACGATCTCCAGCTCGTGGACCTCGGCGTACTTCTCCAGGTACCGCACCACGTCCGCGCGGGCGACCCACCGCCCGAAGGAGCGGGGCATGGGCAGGCCGGGGAGCGCGGAGAGGCGCCGGGTGGTGTGCAGTCGCAGCCGGTCGTAGTGGGAGCGCCACGAGGCGCCCACGGCGTCCGACTTCTCCAGGACGACGGCCCGGACTCCCTTCGCGCGCAGCGCGGCGGCGACGGCGAGCCCGCCGGGTCCGCCTCCGATGACGTAGACCGGGTGATCGGGCCGTTCGGGTGGAGCGGGTCTGGAATGGGGGGTGTTGGCCATGAGTGCTCAGCGTAACGGCGCGCTCACTTGTTGGGTCTCGGTCAAGAGGGGAATCGGTTGCGAAACGGTCACGCGTGGGTGGGATCTGCGGGGGCGTGCGCGGGTCTTGCGCAGACGGCGGCCCATCCGTTGAACTGACGTACCGTCAGATCAGGATCGAGGAGGGGCAGGTACCGACCGATGCAGACCGTCTGGCTCACCGGCGCCGAATGGCTCGCCGTCCTCCGCATCGGCCTCGGCCTCTGGTGGCTGGAGAGCTGGCGCCACAAGGACAAGAAGGGCTGGTTCGAGCGCGGCACGGGCATCGCCTGGGCGGCCGACGTCGCCGGAAAGCACCGGTGGCCCTTCGTGAAGCGGGGTTTCGAGTCGGTCGTCGCCCCCCGCCCCAAGCTGATGGCGTACGTCGTCGTGTACGCCGAACTGGCCCTGGGCCTCGGCCTGACCCTCGGCCTCCTCACGCCGATCGCCCTGGTCGGCGGGCTGCTCCTCAACCTCCTCTACCTCGGCCTGATGATCCACGACTGGGCCGAGCAGGGGCAGAACGCCATGATGGCGCTCATCTCGCTCGTCGCCCTCTTCGCCATGTCCTGGCAGACCTGGTCCCTCGACCACGCGATCGGACTCTTCTGATGACGGCCGCCGACCCCGACGTCGACGCCTTCACCCGCCCGTACTGGCAGGCGGCGGGGGAGGGGAGCCTGCTGCTCAGACGCTGTGCCGTGTGCGGCCGGGCGCACCACTACCCGCGCGAGTTCTGCCCGCACTGCTGGAGCGAGGACGTGGCGTGGGAGCGGGCGAGCGGCCGGGCCACGCTCTACACCTGGTCGGTCGTCCACCGCAACGACCTCCCGCCCTTCGGCGAGCGCGTGCCCTACGTGGCGGCCGTGGTCGACCTGGCGGAGGGCCCCCGGATGATGACCGAGATCGTGGGCGTGCCGGAGGCGGACCTCCGGATCGGGATGGATCTGGAGGTCGCGTTCCGGGCGGAGGGCGAGCTCGCCGTACCCGTCTTCGGGCCGCCGTCAGAGGTCTGAGATGAACGACGTGTTGACTCACCGTCGGTCGCCACGGTCACGCCGTGGACCGCAGCGGCGGCGCCTGCCACGTCACCCCCGGCGGCTGGAGCAGGGGCGAGGGCTCGGGGCCGGGGTCCTCGGTGTCGACGACTCCGGCGGCCCCGTGGTCGAAGCCGGCGGGCCAGCGTGTGCGCTCGCTGGCGAGGGCGCCGGTCAGCCGGGCCTCCGTGAGATCGGCGGAACTCAGGTCGGCCCCGCGCAGATCCGCCAGCCGGAGGTCGGCACGGGAGAGGACCGCGCCGCGCGCATCGGCCTTCCGCAGATTCGCCTCGCGCAGATCGGCCTCCGTGAAGTCGGCGTCCCGCAGATCGGTCCCGACCAGTTTCGCGCCCCGCATGTCGGCCAGGACGCAGCGGGCACGCCGCAGGATCCCGGTCGTGAGATCGGCGTGCCGCAGGTCGACCGAGACCAGGGACGCCTGGGTCAGGTTGACGCGGTAAAGACTCGCAGCCTCCATGACAGCGCGGTCGAGGTTGACCTCGGGAAACCACAGCCCGTCGCAGTCCGCCCGGCGCAGGTCGGTGCTGCTGAGGTTGACCCAGGACTGCTCCCGGTGCTGACACAGGACGCCGAGCGCCGTCAGCGCCACCTGGGCGTCGGCCGTACGGGTCTCCAACGGGGCCATGTCGTTGATGTGCACGTCCGGTGCGGGCGACTCCGGTGCCGAGGGCGGCCATGGCAGATGGGTACGGAGATAGGCGGCCTGGATCGAGATGACGGCCTCCCGGTCGCGAGGGGACTGCTCCGCGATCCGCCACAGGGCGTGCAGTCCGCCGATACGGACATCCAGCTTGTCGCTGCCGAGCTGGTCCACCGCTCGGCTGAACCGGTCGGTCACGTAACCCTCCTGGGTGGCGCGCAGGCCCTCCTGGCTCACCCGAAGCTGGCGCCATGTCGCGTAGGCGCCGAAGAGCAGGACGATGCCGCCGATCACCTGGAGCAGCGTCGTGCGGACGTCGTTCACCGCCTTCAGCCGGTCCTGCGCGGCGACGCGTGCCCCGGCCAGATCGTGGTCGACCACCACACCGGGCAGCACGACGAACACCGCGGCCAGAACGGCCAGCCCCGCCAGGGCCGCCGCCACGGCCACGGTCGCACGATGTCCGACCGCCCTGCGGAGCCGTCCCCGCCGCGCCTGGTCCCGCTCTCCCCGTTCCATGGGCACGAGAGCCTAGGGCGCCGCCCCGAAGACGATCAAGAGACCGTCGCGTGGAGGGAGAAGGCGAGGATCTCGGGAGCCGCCTCGGCCAGGGTGGCGAAGTGGCGGTGCGCACCAGCCGCCGGCGCCGGAGCGTTGACCGTCCACACCGTCATGCCGGCGTCGAGACCCGAGCGGACACCGGACGGCGCGTCCTCGATCACCAGACAGTCGGCGGGTGAGGCGCCCAGCTTCTCGGCCGCCAGCAGGTACGGCGCCGGGGACGGCTTGCCCTCGGCGACGGAGGCCGCGTCCACCACGAGGTGGGGGAGCGGGAGCCCGGTGCGCTCGAAACGGCCCCGGACCCGGTGCTCGTAGTTGGAGGTGACGAGCGCCCAGGAGCCCGGACGGAGCGCGGCCAGAAGCTCGGCCGCGCCCGCGAAGGCGGAGTACGTACCGGTCCGTACGTCCGCGTCCTCCAGCTCGTGCAGCAGCGCCAGGCACGCGTCGGGGTCGAGGCCGGGCGCGACGGCGGCGAAGGTCTCGACGGGCCGGGTACGGAGCGCGACCGCGTACACCTCCTCCCCGTCGAGTCCGTGACGGGCCGCCCAGTCGTGCCAGACGCGGCGCTGGTTGGCGACGGCGTCCATCAGTGTGCCGTCGACGTCGAAGAGGATGAACTTCCCGGTCATGTGGGTGGAGCTTAGTGACCGGGGTCGGGCGCGCCTCGTTGCCCGGGACATGAAGAGCACCCTTCCCCTCGCCGTGGCCACGGCCACGGCCACCGTCGCGGGCCTCGGCCTCGCGAGCGCCGCGGACGCCGCGCCGACCCCGCCCACGCGGATCTTCCTCACGATCACCTCCGGCGCGACCGGCGACACGAAGGAGGTCTACCTCGGATGCGGCCCCACCGGCGGCAACCACCCCCAGGCAGAGACCGCGTGCGGCGCCCTGGACCAGGCGGCCGGCGACTTCGACAGGCTGACGGGCAAGGCCGACATGGTGTGCCCGATGATCTACGAACCGGTGGTGGCGGAGGCGCAGGGCACGTTCGACAACGTGCCGGTCGCCTGGAAGAAGGCGTTCGGGAACGCGTGCGAGCTGAACGCGAAGACGGGCGTCGTCTTCGCGTTCTGAAGCGCGCCGGCCGGCGGGACGTCAGACTCCGGCGTACGCCACGAACGCCACCCACGCCGCCGGCGCGACGGCGAGCCGGGGTCCGTGGGGGACCTTGGAGTCACGGACGTGGACGGTGGCGGCACCTTCGGCGGTGCTGGAGGAGGACTGCGGCCAGTCGTACGCGACCTCGATGCACTCTCCGCCTTCGGCGCTGCTGTAACTGCTCTTGAACCAGGCCCGATCCATGGTGTTCATCGCTCTCCCAGCATCTTCTCGACCCATGCGAGCGACTCTTCAGGCGTGAGCGCCCGCGCCCGGATGATCCCATAGCGTTCAGCGTAGGTGCGTGCCTCTTCCGGGTCGGTGATCAGCCGCGCGTGCCCGTAGATCTCGGTGTACGCGACCTCCCGCCGTCCGCGTGGCGTCAACAGCGTGAAGGACCCGTCCAAGTAGGGGTGTTCGTATCCATCCTGAGGCATGACCTGGAGGTCGATCGTTCGGCGTCCGGCGATCTCCAAGATGCGGCGCAACTGCTCTCGGTGGACCTCCGGTCCGCCGAACGGCCGCAACAGTACGGCCGCTTCCAGCACGAAACTGATGGTCGGTGCGGGCCATTTGTCGAGCAGGCTCTGCCGCGCGAGCCGGTCGGTCACCCGCTTCTCGACCGTCTCCTCGTCGAGCATGGGACGGCGGTGGGCAAAGAGAGACCGTGCGTACGCCTCGGTCTGCAAAATGCCCGGCACCGCCTGCACCGCGTAATAGTGCAGCGCCACCGCCTGCGCCTCCGCGTCGGCGAAACGCCGGAACCAGTCCGGATGCCGCGTCCGCGCCCGCGCCAGCGCCTCCCGGACGTCGTCCACCGCCGCCGTCAGGACGCCGCCCGCCCCCAGCGCTTCGTCCGCCCGTACCAGGAAGTCCGGCTGGGGCGTCCGTACGCCCCGCTCCACCGACGAGACCAGGTCCTCGCTGCAGTGTGTGGCCGCCGCCAGGTCCGCCTGGCTCAGGCCGGCGTTCCTCCGCAGCACCTTGATGATCTTCCCGAGCGCACTGAACAGGTGCGCCGTACCGTCGACCTCGGACGGCCGTTCCGGCCGTTCCTCCTGGTTCCCCGACATCCGTACCGCCCTCTTGGCGTACCCGTACCGTCACTCGGCGTCGTAGCGTCGCTGCTGGTCAGGGTAGGCCCGGGGCGCCAGGCTCGGCCTCATGAAGTCCGAAAACGCCACCCCCACCGGTGAATTCGTCCTGCGCCTGTCGGCGACCCGCCGCGGCGCCCGGCTCGCCCGCCTCTTCGCCGTGCAGCAGTTGCGGGACTGGGGCGTACCCGATCCCTCCGCCGCGGAGCTGGTCGTCGCCGAGCTCGCCACCAACGCCGCGATCCACGGGCGGGTGTCCGGCAGGGACTTCGAGGTACGGATGGAGCGGGAGGACGACCACGTACGGATCGAGGTCTCGGACGCGCGGGGCGAGCGCGCACCACGGCCGGTGGCCGTGCCCGACGAGGGCGGATACGGGCTGCTGCTCGTATCCGCCCTCGCCAGTGCCTGGGGCGTCAAGGACCGCTGCGTCGGCAAGACGGTCTGGGCGACCGTGCCGTACGGGCGCCCTGGCTCAGGTGGCTAGAACACCGAGTTGACCGGTCCCGAGTTCCAGAGCAGGCCGCCGGACGCGGCCGGCTTGAAGGGGGAGGTCGTGCTGCCGGTGCCCGCGTAGAACTTGGAGACCGAGACCGAGCTTCCGACCGCGTAGAGGTCGTTGCGGCCGTCGCGGTCTCCGTCGCCGATGCCGACGAGGTGGGTGAAGGAACCCCAGCCGCCGCCGATCTTCGTACGCGGGGCGAAGGTGCCGTTGCCCCGGCCCTCGTACAGCCAGAGGACGCCGGAGGTGTCGCGGGCGACGAGGTCGCCTGCGGCGGTGCCGGCGATGTTGCCGACGGCGGTGAGCTGGTTGAAGATGCCCCAGCCGCCGCCGACCTTCACACGGGCGCCGAACGGCGAGGCCGCGTTGCCCGTGCCCTTGTAGAACCACAGGGTGCCCGTGGTGTCGGTGGCGAGCAGGTCGGACCGGCCGTCACCGTCGAGGTCGCTGCCGCCGGTGATCTTGTTGTACGTGTTCCAGCCGCCGCCGATCTTCGTACGGCCCGCGAAGCCGCCGTCGCCCTTGCCCTGGTAGAGCCAGAGGACGCCGGTCCTGTCGCGGGCGACGAGGTCGCCGGCCGCGCTGCCGGCGAGGTTGCCGACGGCCTCCAGCTGGTCGTAGATCTGCCAGCCGCCGCCGACCTTCACCCGGCCCGTCGAGTACGCCTGCGACGAGGACGACACCTTGACCGAGTCGTCGCGCCACAGGACGCCCGAGGCGTCACGGGAGAGGAGGTCGGGGCTGCTGTTGTCCGTGTAGTCGTGCAGGCCCGTCGTGCGGGTGACCTTGAAGGTGCCGGACTCCTTGAGGTCCGGGCCGATGCCGTTGAGCGGAGTGGCGTCGAACTCCCACGTGTAGTCGCCGGCCGGCGCGAAGGAAGAGGTGTCCCCTGGGTGCGAGATGAGCCCGTTCCAGGCGAAGTCGACGACCCTGGTGCCGTGGGTGACCGACGCGCCGGCGATCTCGCGCTGCGCCGTCTTCCCGGTACGGTTGTGACGGATCGTCACGGTGCCCTTGGCGTTGTACCGGGAGAGGGTCCAGCTCAGCTTCGCCGAGCCGTCGTTCTTGTCCAGGTCGACGACCGCGGGAACGTCCGTCTTGACCAGCTTGAGCGCCGTGGGCATGCCGGTGCTCGCGACGAGCGTGGCCGTGGGCGTGCCGTCCGCCCCGAGCGCGACCCGGTAGATGCCCTCGCCCTGGGCGAGGGTGCCGCCGCGCACCAGGAGGGCGCCGTCGGGGGTGGGGACGGCGGTCGTGGCGTGGTCGAGCAGCTTCACCGTCCGCTTGTCGACGACGTTGAGCGCGGTGAACGCGTAGCGGTCGGAAGGCTGTTGCATGACCTGCGCGTACGGAACCTGGGTGTAGGCCAGCCAGTCGCCCAGGAAGCTGACGTGGGTGTTGTTGGCGTTGCCCAGGTCGAGGGCCTTCACGGCCGGAGCGCTGCCTTCCCCACCGAGGGCGGCGTACTTCAGTTCCGCCGTCAGGCCCCCGCCCTCCACCCAGGCCAGACGGTCTGCGGAGACCGCCGCGTCGGCGCCGGCCCCGGCGGGGCCGACTTCGCGCTGCTCCACGACGGAGGCGGTGGCGACGTCGACGACGGCGAGGTGGAAGCGGCGCGCGTCGGGATCGTCCACGAAGTACCGAACCACCATCGTGGTCGCCGAGACAGGCTCCATGCCCTGGAACCGGAGGTTCGCCGGGAGGCCCTTCACCTTCCGGTCGGAGCCCTCGCCGATGCCTTCGCCGATGAGACGGAGTTCGCCCTGCTCGGTGTTCGAGTCCCAGGACGAGAAGACGAGGCTCCGGCCGACGAGCCCGTTCCACCGCAGGCGGGTGTCCGGCTGCTCGATGACCTTCGGCGCGCTGCCGGGCGACGCCATGTCGTGGAGCAGGTAGCTGGTCTTGGCGTCTTCCTTGGTCGCGATGGTGTCGGTACCGCTGGCGTAGTACCCGCTGTACCGCTTCGGCAGCTCCGTGGTCGTGCCGGTCGCGGTGCTCGTCCAGCGGAAGACGAGCCCCGTGTCGGTGGCCTCGGCGGCCAGGAAGCCGCTCTGGCCGGCGCCGACGATCCGGGAGGTCGCGGGAATGGAGATGACGGCGTCCTGCGTGTCGGCGGGCGCGGCGGAGGCCGCCCGCACGACGCCGGCGGGCGCCGTGGGTGCTGCGCCGGCGTGGGTGGCCGTGGTCAGGGCCGTGCCCGCCGTGACCGCCAGGACCGTGGTCACGGCGGCGGCGAGGCGATGGCGAGCTGCGGCTCGTACGTGGAACAAGAGAGGTCCTCCCCCAGAGAGACCGGGCGCGTTATGCGCCACGCCCGGTCAGACTCGTGATCGCGGGGGAGGGTTGTACAACTGTTCGTCAGTTATACGGATTTGCTCTCGTCACACGACCGACGTGTGCGTCAGCGGCATGTTGTAGGGCACCTCGGCGAACTCCCTCGCGGCGAAGGGAGCGGTCGCGCTGCCGGTGCCCTTGTACAGGTACGTGCCGTTGGCACCGTACGCGTACAGGTCGGGGCGGCCGTCGCGGTTCGCGTCGCCGACGCCGACGAGGTGGGTGTACGCGTTCCAGCCGGAGCCGATCTTCGTGCGGGGCGCGAAGGTGCCGTCGCCGCGGCCCTGGTAGAGCCAGAGGACGCCGGAGGTGTCGCGGGCGACGAGGTCGCCGGCGGCGGTGCCGGCGATGTTGCCGACGGCGGTGAGCTGGTTGAAGATGCCCCAGCCGGTGCCGACCTTGACGCGGGCGGCGTACGGCGCGGTGGCGCTGCCGGTGCCCTTGTAGAGGTAGAGCCCGCCGCTGGTGTCGGTGGCGAGGAGGTCGGCCTTCCCGTCGCCGTTGAGGTCGGAGCCGGCGGCGATCTTGTTGTAGATCTGCCAGCCGGAGCCGATCTTCACCCGGCTCGCGAAGGTGCCGTCGCCCTTGCCGAGGTAGTGGTAGAGAACGCCGGTGGTGTCGCGGGCGACCAGGTCACCGGCCGGGCTGCCGGCGATGTTCCCCGCGGCCTCGATCTGGTTGAACATGTTCCAGCCGCTGCCGACGAGCGTCTGCTCCGCCGGGCGCAGCTGCTTGTTGGTGGCGTCGTAGTGGGTGTCGGTGCGCCACAGCTTGCCCGCGCTGTCGCGCACGAGCACGTCGGGCGAGCCGTTGTCGTCGAAGTCGTGCGGGGCGGCCTTGCGGGTGACAGTGAAGGTGCCGCTGCTCGGCGGCATCGCCGGGCCGATGCCGTTCATCGGCTCGGCGGTGACCGTCCAGGTGTACTCGCCGTTGTACGCGTTCCTCGTGCCGAAGACGTTGGCGCCCAGGTCGCCCGTCCAGTCCAACCGCAGCACGCCGTTCTCCGGCTGCACGAAGCCCCAGACGGTGGACTGGCCGGTCCGCACGTGCTTCAGGGTCACCGAGGCCCGCACGTTGTACCGGGACAGCGTGAACTCCAGGCGCGCCTTGCCGCCGTTGGCGTCGAGGTCGATCACGGAGGGCACCTTGCTGCCGAGCAGCGCGACCTTGGTGGGCTCGCCGCTGCTCGCGACGAGGGTGGCGGCCGGGGTGCCGTCGGCGCCCGGCGCGATCCGGTAGACGCCCTCGCCCTGCTCGACGGTACCGCCGCGCACCATCTGGGCGCCGTCGGGCGCGACGGCGGCGGTCAGGGTGTGGTCGAGGAGCTTGCGGGTGGTGGTCCCGTCCTTCAGGCTGCGCGCGGTCAGGGCGGCCAGCGGCTCGGGCTCGATGTCCTGCGTGAGGCCGCTGCGGGTGCCGTAGGTGACCCAGTCGCCGACGAGCCCGACCTCGATGTCCTTGCGCCAGGCCTCGCCGACCTCGAACTCCTGGACGTCCTTGGTGGCACGGTCGGCCACCACCACGGTGACGAGGGAGTCCCCGGCGTACTCGACCCAGGCGACGTGCGTGGCGGAGACGGCGAGGTTGCTCTTGCCCGCCCTCGCGACCGGGGGGACCTCGTACGTCTCCGCGATCGCGTTGGTGGTCAGGTCGAGCAGACCGGCGTACTTGCGGGCCTCGGAGCCCGTGCCGACGGTGTAGGTCACCAGGGCGTGCGCGGCCGTGCCGGGCCTGACCTTGATCTCCGTGGCGTTGCCCGGGAGGCCGGTGGTCATCTTGCCCGTCCACGCGCTCGCGGCGCTGTACATGTGGATGAGCCGGTCGCCGTTGTCGTTGAGCACGGTGGTGAAGAGGGCCTTGCCGGCGGCGCCCGCGTAGGTGTGGCCGGTCCCGAAGGAGATCGACTTGAACTTCGCACCCGTCGCGATGTCGGTGAGCGAGGCTCCGGTCGTCCCCGAGGAGGCGACCAGGTTCCCCGAGCCCGTGCTCGTGTACCCCCAGCCGATCTCCTTCGCGGCGGAGCCGTCGGCCGGGACCCAGTGGGCGCTGTAGGTGGGGCCGGACTCATCCATCGGCGGGCCCTGCACGGAGGTCAGGAAGCCCGTCTCGGTAGCACCGAAGATGGTGCTCTTGACCGGGAACGGCGCCACGTCGGCCGTCGCAGTGGCGTGGGCCGCCTCGACGACCGGAGCGGCGACCGCCGGAGCGGTGAGCGCGCCGCCGCCGGCGGTGACGGCCAGCACGGTGACGACGGCGGCGACGAGGCGGCGACGGGCGGGACGAGCGTGGATCAAGGGGGTTCCTCTCAAGCGACCGGGCGCAGCGGGGGTTGCGTGCCCGGTCAGACTCGTGATCGATACGAAGGGTTGTACGAGCGTCCGACGTCTGTCGGAGGTCAGGCGAAGTGGTCGTACCGGCGGTCGGAGCCGTCGGAGTACGCGCCGATCTGCTCGCGCGAGCGGAACGGCGCGCGCCAGTCCCCCGTGCCCTTGTAGAGGACCGGGCCGTGGGGGTCGGCCGTGTTCACCGCGTACAGGTCCGGGCGGCCGTCGCGGTTCGCGTCGCCGACGCCGACGAGGTGGGTGTACGCGTTCCAGCCGGAGCCGATCTTCGTACGGGCGGCGAAGGTGCCGTCGCCCCTGCCGAGGTAGAGCCAGAGGACGCCGGCCCGGTCGCGGGCGACGAGGTCCCCGGCGGGGCCTCCGGCGATGTCGCCGGTCGCGGTGAGGTCGTTGTAGATGCCCCAGCCGTGGCCGATCCTCTTCCGTGCGGAGAAGGGGGCCTTGTAGTTCCCGGTGGCCGTGTAGAGGTAGAGGTCACCGGCCCTGTCGGTGGCGACGAGGTCGGGACGTCCGTCGCCGGTCAGGTCGCTGCCGGCGGCGAGCTGGGTGTACGTGTTCCAGCCGGAGCCGATCTTCGTGCGGGCGGCGAAGGTGCCGTCGCCCTTGCCGAGGTAGAGCCAGAGCACGCCCGCCCTGTCCCGGGCGACGAGGTCGGCGGTGGCCTGGCCACCGAGGTTGCCGGTGGACTCGACGCGGTCGTACGTCTGCCACCCGCTGCCGATGAGTTCGCCGATGTTCTGGTCGAGTTGGCCGAGCTCGGAGCGGTAGAACGTGTCGCCCCGCCACAGCCGTCCCGACGTGTCCCGCGTGAGCACGTCGGGGGAGCCGTCGCTGTCGTAGTCGTGCGGCGCGGGCGTGCGGGTGACGGTGAACGTGCCGGAGGCGCTCAGGTCGGGACCGATGCCGTTCAGCGGCTTGGCGACGATCTGCCAGGTGTACGGGCCCGCCGTCGCCCCGCTCCAGAGGTCGCGCGTGCCGTTCCAGGCCACGTCGCCCGCCCAGTCGTAGAAGGCGCGGTTCGGGTCCTCGTAGCTGACGGAGAGGGGGCGGACTTCATCCGTCCGCGTCTCGCCGGTACGGGTGTTGCGCAGGATGACGGTCATGGCCACGTTGATGCGCGAGAGCCGCCACTCCAGCCGCGCCCGGCCGCCGTTCCGGCTCAGGTCGATCGTCGCGGGGATGCTGTCGCCGAGCAGCGTCACCTTGGTCGACTCACCGCTCGTGGCGACCTGCGTGACGACGGGCACGCCGTCGGCCCCGCCGGAGACGCGGTAGAGCCCCTCGCCGCCGGCGAGCGTGCCGCCCTGGACGGTCAGCGTGCCGTCCGGGCCGGGGAGGAGGGACGTCACGGTGTCGAGGAGCTTGCGGGTGGTCTTCGCCGTCAGGTCGCGCGCGGTGAGCGCGTACATCGGGCTTGGGTTGTGCTCCAGGAGACCGTCGGGCTGGGCGTAGACGACCGAGTTGCCGACGAGGCCGATCGTGAGGTCGCCCGTCGCGCCCAGCGGGATGCGCTGGACGGCGCGGGTCGTGCGGTCGAGGACGACGAGGGTCTTCATCTGGACGGCGGTCTGCTCGACCCAGGCGATGTGGGTGGAGGAGAGCGCGGGCTGCCCGGCGACGTTGATCGTCTCGCGGATCTCGGTGACGGCCGCCGTCGCGAGGTCGACCAAGGCCCAGGACGACGTCGAGGGGGAGGCCGTCGTGACCGAGAGCAGCGCGTGTCCGCCCGCGGCGCCCACGACGAAGGCGGATTCGGTGTTCGCCGGCAGGCCGGTCACCGTGCGCTGGCCGAGGGCGCCGTCCTCGCCCTTCTCGATCAGGCGGAGGCTCTTGTGGCCGGTCGCCGGGTCCGTCGAGCTGACGAAGAGCGTCGAGCGGACGGCTCCGGCGAACTGGGCTCTGCCGCCGAGGGCTTCCAGATCGACGGAGAGGACCCGGGAGTCGGTCTCCATGTCCCGGAGGGAGAGGAAGCGGCCGGACTCCTGGACCACCATGTCGGAGTCGCGTGAGCCGAAGGTGAACGACGCCGTGACGTCGGTCGTCGACCCGTCCGCGTACCGGGTCCAGCGGGCCGGAACCGGGTGGCCGTCGTTCCCCCAGGTGAGGAAGCCGGTCCTGCCCGCGCTCACGAGTTCGGCGCCCTTGGGGAACGGGACCACCGCCTGCTGCTGCCCGGCGACCGTGGCCGGTGTGACGTCGGGTGCCGTGTCGGCGGCGGTGGCAGGCGTGACGTCAGATGCCGTGTCGGCGGCGACCGCCGGGGCGGCGCCCAGGGTCGCGGAGAGCGCGACGGCGAGCGACACGGTGAATCTGCGGCGTGCGGCAAGAGACTGATGGCGCATGGCTGGAGGCCCTCCCCTGTGGCGACCGCACGGCGCGGCGAAGGGCGGGCGCGCGGGCGGTCGGAAGCAACGGAGGCGGCCGGAGGTTTCCCCCCATCCGGATCATCGCCTCACGTGATCTGATCGCCGGAGGATAGCAATCCGCGCCGACAGGCGTCACACGGGTTCCCGCCGCTCCACCACACCCCGGACGAACGCCGCCTGCCCCGCGTGCTGGTTGTCCTCCGCGATCACGCTCACCAGGCGCACGCCCAGCGTGACCGGCGGGTCCCAGGCCTCGTCCACGACGCGGTCGAGGTCCGCGTTCGTCAGGGCTCCGAGGTGTTCCAGGGACCGCGCGTGCACCGCGTCGTAGTAGCCGAGCAGCAGCTCCGCCGAGACCCTGACCTTGGCGACCTGGTCGCTCGAGTGGCCGTAACCCGTGGCGCGCGCGGAGAAGGGCAGGTCGAAACGGGCCTTCCAGCCGTCCTCCGTCCAGAGCTGCTCGGTGCCGAAGACGCCCGCGACGTGGTCGTCCTGGATGCGGGTCAGATGCCAGACCAGCCAGGCGATCGAGTTCGCGTCCTCGTCGATCCGCTCCGCCAGCTCGTCCTCCGACAGCCCTTCGACGGCCCCGTGTACGGCCTCTTGGACGCGCCCGAACGCGTCCAGCAGCAGGTCGGCG
Organism: Streptomyces sp. NPDC013317; assembly: GCF_055563155.1. NCBI lineage: Bacteria > Bacillati > Actinomycetota > Actinomycetes > Kitasatosporales > Streptomycetaceae > Streptomyces > Streptomyces sp. NPDC013317. Next base: position 48,564 of record NZ_JBVHDX010000007.1, on the reverse strand, counting down.
CTCTTCATGTCCCTCAACTCCTCGCTCGGTGTTCCCTCCAGTGGGCCACCGAGGAGGCGCGGGCGGGGTCAGAAAGGCCGGGGAGACTGCCGGGAGGCCGGGGAGTTCACCTGCTCGGTGGTGGCCGGCTCCCGGATCGCGGTCCGGAGCGCCTCCGCGCTACGTGCCCGGGGCGCCCTCGTCGTCACGCTCGGCGCGGGCGGCCCGGGTCGCCCGCCACTCCCGCAGTACCGTCTCCACCTCGAACGGCTTGAGGTTCAGCGGCGGGCCCGCCGGCGGGCGGAGCAGAGCCGCGGCGATCTTGGTGTTGATCTCGCCGAGGATCCGTCGGACCTGTGACTCCGAGACGGCCCGGTCGACCGCCTCCCTCGCGTCCTCGGCCTCCTTGCGCAGCGCCAGCGAGGGCGGGAGGACGGGGGTGCCTTCGCGGTGCAGCTTGCTCTTGACCCACCACAGGGCGTCGTACGGCGCGCTGTCGTCGTCCAGCGGTCTGCCGAAGCCGGGCAGGTTCCGGAAGTCACCTCGCTCCGTCGCCTCGCGGATCTGCTTGTCCACGAACGACTCGAAGCTGACCCCGGGGGGTTTCCGTTCGGTCATGTGTCCAGCCTAAAAGGCAGGAGCCCCGCTCGTGCCCGAAAGCACGGAGCGGGGCTCCTTGGGTACTTCTCTAGCCGTGCGCGATCGCCGACCCGGGCAACTTAGGCCGGGGTGACGTTCTCCGCCTGCGGGCCCTTCGGGCCCTGGGTGACGTCGAAGTTCACGACCTGGTTCTCCTCGAGGGAGCGGAACCCGGACGCGTTGATCGCGGAGTAGTGGACGAAGACATCCGGGCCGCCGCCGTCCTGGGCGATGAAGCCGAAGCCCTTTTCAGCGTTGAACCACTTGACGGTTCCGGTAGCCATAAGCCCTCCTTGGGCCAAAGGGTTGCCCTGCTCCAGAACCTGAAACAAGTCTGAAAACTACAAAAGCCTGCGGGTCACATGCTCCGCAGGCTCTGTACTGCAAGGGAAACCAAACTGCAACTTGCGATGAGCGTAGCACGCAGGGTGTGCGTGGCACTAGAGGGAAAGATCACGTCACTCACACGTTTGACGAACTCCCGATGTGCTGACGTCCGCGCCACGCGTGGCCCCGGCGATGTCCACCGTGCGAGACGGGTCTAGCCTCGCGCTGTGGACAATGCAACCGATGACCACCAGCGCAGCCGGCCCCGCGTCGGACACATCCAGTTCCTGAACTGTCTGCCCCTCTACTGGGGCCTGGCCCGCACCGGAACGCTGCTCGATCTGGAGCTGACCAAGGACACACCGGAGAAGCTCAGCGAGCGGCTGGTGGGCGGCGGGCTCGATATCGGCCCCATCACCCTCGTCGAATACCTCCGCAACGCGGACGGTCTCGTCGCCCTGCCGGACATCGCCGTGGGCTGCGACGGCCCCGTCATGTCCTGCGTGATCGTCTCCCAGCGGCCCCTGGAGCGGCTCGACGGCGCGCGGGTGGCGCTCGGGTCCACCTCCCGTACCTCCGTACGGCTCGCGCAGCTGCTGCTCGCCGAGCAGTACGGCGTACGGCCCGACTACTACACGTGCCCGCCCGACCTCGGCCTGATGATGCAAGAGGCGGACGCCGCCGTCCTCATCGGCGACGCCGCGCTGCGGGCCTCCCTGCACGACGCCCCGCGGCTCGGTCTCCAGGTCCACGACCTGGGGCTGATGTGGAAGGAGTGGACGGGCCTGCCGTTCGTCTTCGCGGTGTGGGCGGCGCGCAAGGACTTCCTGGCCCGCGAACCGGAGACCGTGCGCGAGGTCCACCAGGCGTTCCTTGCCTCGCGGGACCTGTCGCTGGTGGAGGTCACCAAGGTCGCCGAGCAGGCGGCCCGCTGGGAGTCCTTCGACGCCGAGCTCCTGGAGCGGTACTTCCGGACCCTGGACTTCCGGTTCGGTCCCGAGCAGATGGCGGGAGTGCGTGAGTTCGCCCGCCGCACCGGTCCGACGACCGGTTTCCCCGCGGACGTACGGGTCGAGCTGCTCGGCGCGGCGCGGCGCTGACGGGCCGGCGGGACAGGGACGGGGGCGGCGGGTCAGGCGACGGGCCGGCGGGTCGGTCGACGCGCCGGCGGGGGGTCGCGCCGGCGGGTCAGGGGGACGGGACCGGGCCCTGCATCTGCCGGCTGATCCACGCGATCGAGCCGTCCCCCATGCCCTGGACGTAACTCCTGGCGTTGTGCCCGCCGCCCTGGATGACCTGGAGCCGGGTCTTCACCGGGCCTTTCGTGTGGTTCCTCATGAAGGACTTCAGGCGGCCCATGCCGGACTCCTCGGTTCCTATCTGGAACGCGAGATAGACCCGGTTCCGCTCCGTGTCCGGCTTCGCGCCGAGCGCCTCGGCCAGTTTCTCCGGGTTGTTCGCCTGCCGCTCGGCCTCGTGACCCGCCCACAGCGGGGAGTCGGGGACGGTGTCGGGGCCCGACGCGATCACCGCCTTGAAGCGGTCCGGCCGTTGGAGCACGGCCTTGAGCCCGGCGAAGCCGCCCGAGGACGAGCCCATGAAAGCCCAGCCGTCGCGGGAGGCGAAGGTGCGGAAATTCGCGCGGACGAAATCGGGCACGTCCTCGGCGAGCCAGGTGCCCATTTTCGGCTGCCCGGGTATATCGCTGCCGTCGTAGTAGTAGTTGTCGTCCGGGTTGAGGACGGGCATCACGACAATGAACGGCAGGCTCTTTCCCTCCTGAGACCACGCGGTGATGCTCGACTGGAGTTTGAGGTCCGTGCCCATCCAGTAATTCATCGGATAACCGTTTCCGCCCGGCAGTGCCACGAGGACCGGGAAGCCGCTGCCGGCGTACTTCGGGTCGAAATACTGCTTCGGCGCCCACACCCACACCTTGCCCGTGAAACCGGACTTCGCGCCCGCGAGCGTGGTCACGCCGATCCGGGTGCCGTCGTCCAGGGTGTTCGCCGTCGTGAAACGCGCCTTCGGGCCGGTGGGGAGAACCGTTTCGGGGCCCCGCGTGTCCCCGTTCTTCGCGGCGCCCCCGGCGCCCCCGGCGCCCGAGCCCCCGGCCCGCGACGCCGACTCGGGGGTGTCGAACGTGACCGGCGCGCCCTCCTGCGAGCAGCCGGTCAGCAGCGCGGCGGCCGTACCGAGGGCGAGGGCGGTGGCGAGGAACCTGGGGAGGCGGGACATGGGGCGACTCCGGGTGTTTTCGGACACGGCGGGTGATTACGGAAGGGAGGAGGGGCGTGGTGGGCGATCGGTTGGCTGGGTACGGTTCCGAATCGTGGTGATCCGGCCCACGGTTCGGTGACACAGTCGGCCTACGGGGTTCGGTGCACAGTCGGCCCACGACCCGGGCCGGTCCGCGTTCCGGTCCACGGACCGGTTCACGCTCCGGTCCATCCAGGGGGAGAGATGCAGCCGCTCGACGCAGGGGAGCCGAGGACCATCGGCGCCTACCGGCTCCTCGGCCGGCTCGGTTCCGGCGGGATGGGCCGCGTCTATCTGGCCCGCAACGAGGGCGGCCGGACCGTCGCCGTCAAGATCGTGCACCCGCACTTCGCCCTGGACGAGCAGTTCCGGGCGCGGTTCCGGCGCGAGGTCGAGGCCGCCCGCCGGGTCGGCGGCCGGTGGACCGCGCCCGTCCTCGACGCGGACCCCGAGGCGCCCGTGCCCTGGGTCGCGACCGGATACGTCGCCGGGCCGACGCTCGCCCGGGCCGTGGAGGCGGTCGGCCCGCTGCCCGAGCACACGGTACGGACACTGGGCGCCGGCCTCGCCGAGGCGCTGGCGGGCGTGCACGCGCTCGGCCTGGTGCACCGCGACGTGAAGCCCTCGAACGTACTGGCCACCCTGGAAGGCCCCCGGCTCATCGACTTCGGCATCGCGCGGGCCACGGACGGCACGGCGTCGCTCACCGCGAGCGGGGTCTCGATCGGCTCGCCCGGCTACATGGCGCCCGAACAGATCGTCGGGCGGGGCGCGACCGGCGCGTCGGACGTCTTCTCGCTCGGTGCGGTCCTCGCGTACGCGGCGACGGGCGCACCGCCGTTCCCCGGCGACACCTCGGCGGCCCTGCTCTACAAGGTGGTCCACGAGGAGCCCGAACTGGGCGCGCTGGAGGGGGATCTGCGCGAGCTGGTGGCGTCCTGCCTCGCGAAGGATCCGGCCGCCCGCCCGGCCCCGTCCGCGCTCGCGGCGACGCTGGCCCCCGCGGGCGCGGCCGCCCTGGTGGCGGCGGGCTGGCTGCCGACCCCGCTGGTGGAGCAGATCAGCCGAACGGCCGTGCAGATCCTGGAGCTCGACGCGCGCACGGGAGGGATCGGGGCGGATCCGAGCGTCTCGGGTCCCGTGCCCTTCACGGCGCCTTCGGCGTGGGAACCCGCCCCCGAGGGGCCCATGACCGGTCCGCCGTCGGGGGTCTACGGCCCTCCGCCCTTCCTGACGCCCGACGGCCCGGGAGGCCACCCCGGGCCGCCCGCTCCCGAGTTGGGCGTCTTCGGCCCGCCGTTCTCCTCGTTCTCCCCGGCCGGCACGTTCTCCCCGGACCCGCCGCACCGCCCGGGCACCCCGGCCGGGGTGCGGGACTCCACCGCCCCAGGAGGTGAAGCACCCCGGCGGCGGCAGGCCACGCTCTCGCTCGCCGCGGGGCGTCGGGTCAGCTGCACGGTCGCGCTGGCGGTCGCCGGTGCGCTCGCCGCGGTGACCCTGGGGGCGGGGTACCTCTTCGACCTGATGCCCGGCGGGCGGCGCGCCGCCGACGCGGGCAGGACGGGCGGGAGCACGGCAAGCCCTCCGGCCGGCGCGGAGCCCACGAACCGCACCCCCACCACCGGGCCCACGTCCACCCCCACGCCCAAGCCGTCCACCACCGCGACCACCGCCCCGGCCGTCGGCTCGGTCCCCGCCGCCTTCGTCGGCACCTGGACCGGGCCCACCACCGAGCGCAACGGCTCGCCGCACGGAGACCTGACCGCCGTGGTGACCAGGGGCGGTACCGGTGAGGACGTCGTCCGCACCACCCACACGATCAGCCTTCTCGGCACCACCGTGCGGTGCCACGGCATCGGCGCACTCGCCTCCGCCACCGCCACCGAACTCCGGATCGAGGACCGCACCGACCCCGACCGCCCCGGCACCGAGGGGCTGTGCACCACCGGCGAGTCCTCCTTCACCCTCACCCTCGCCGCCGACGGGACGCTCCGCTACCGCTCGGACGAGGCGGCCGCGGGCCGCCCGAGCGGCACCCTGCGGAAGTCCTGAGAAGCGCTGGCGTAGGCTGGTTCGGTCCTTAGATTCCACCCTCCGAAAGGGACTCAGCCGGTGACCGAGAAGGCCGACCTTCAGTCCGTCCTCGACCGCGCCGCAGAGGGTGGCAGGATCACCCCCGAGGAGGCGCTCGACCTCTACCGCTCGGCGCCGCTGCACGCGCTGGGCGCGGCCGCCGACGCCGTACGCCGCCGCCGCTACGCCGGTACGGAGCACATCGCGACGTACATCATCGAGCGGAACATCAACTACACGAACGTCTGTGTGACGGCCTGCAAGTTCTGCGCCTTCTACGCCCCGCCGAAGGACACGGCCAAGGGCTGGACCCGTGACCTCGACGACATCCTGCGCCGCTGCGCGGAGACCGTGGAGCTGGGCGGCACCCAGATCATGTTCCAGGGCGGCCACCACCCGGACTACGGCGTCGAGTACTACGAGAAGCACTTCGCGGCGATCAAGAAGGACTTCCCGCAGCTGGTCATCCACTCCCTCGGCGCGTCCGAGGTCGAGCACATGGCCCGTATCTCGGGCGTCTCCGTCGAGGAGGCGATCACCCGCATCCACAAGGCCGGTCTCGACTCCTTCGCCGGCGCCGGCGCCGAGCTGCTGCCGGAGCGCCCGCGCAAGGCGATCGCCCCGCTCAAGGAGAGCGGCGAGCGGTGGCTGGAGATCATGGAGATCGCGCACGGCCTGGGCGTGGAGTCGACGTCCACGATGCTGATGGGCACCGGCGAGACGAACGCCGAACGCATCGAGCACCTGCGGATGATCCGTGACGTGCAGGACCGGACGGGCGGCTTCCGGGCCTTCATCCCGTACACGTACCAGCCCGAGAACAACCACCTGAAGGGCCGCACGCAGGCCACGCTCTTCGAGTACCTGCGGATGATCGCGATCTCGCGGCTCTTCATGGACAACATCGCGCACATCCAGGGCTCGTGGCTGACCACGGGCAAGGAGATCGGCCAGCTGACGCTGCACTACGGCGCGGACGACCTCGGATCGATCATGCTGGAGGAGAACGTCGTCTCGTCCGCGGGGGCCAAGCACCGTTCCAACCTGCGCGAGATGATCGACATGATCCGTACGGCGGACCGGGTGCCGGCGCAGCGCTCCACGACGTACGAGCACCTCGTCGTCCACGACGACCCGGCGAACGACCCCGTCGACGAGCGCGTCGCCTCGCACATCTCCTCCACCGCGATCGAGGGCGGCACGGCGCACCCGGAGCTGAAGCTCCTGAACGCCAACTGACGCCTCCGTGCTGACGATCCACGCGGCGGACCTGGTGCTGCCGGGCGGGGGCCGCGCCCCCGTGCCCGGCGGCGCCGTCGTCGTCCGCGGCGCGGAGCTCGCGGCCGTCGGCCCGTACGAGGAGGTGTCCGCCGCCCACCCGCAGGCACGTGTGCGGCGATGGCCGGGCGTCCTGACCCGCGCGCTCCTCAACCCGTTCGGACCCGAGCTGCTCGAGCGCGCCTACCACCCGGACCCGCGCGAGGCGGACGAGCTCGGCACCGAGCCGGTCACGGGCGAGGCGCTCACCGCTCTCGCCATGGACGAGGCGCGCTGGGGAGCGAGCGCCCGGCGCGGCCTCCAGCGGATGCTGGCGCACGGCACGGTCGCGGTGGCCGGGGCGTACGAGCGCCCGGCGGTCCAGGAGGCGGTGCGCAGGTCGGGACTGATCCGGGCGGGCCGGGCCCCGGCACCGCCGGAAGGAGTCCCCGCGCTCGATCCGTACGCGACGGGCATCCCCGTGGTGCACCTGCACCAGCTGGCGGCCGGCAACCACGCCCGGTTCGCCGTCTTCGCCGTCGCCGACGAGTCCGAACTCCTCGCCCGGGGCGCCCGGACCTGCGTCGCGACCGTTCTCGACGGCCGCCTCGTCTTCCGCCGCCGCTGAGCGTGCGCGTCCCGCCAGGACGGCAGTCGGGGCCCGTCCGCCGGGTCGTCGTACGCACGGGCATGCCCGCCGTCGATTTCCCTCCGCCGCCTGCGAGAATGGGCGGGTCCGTCCGTACCCGAGTCTGCGAGGCCGAACGCCGGTGACCCGCGCATCCCTGGACAAGCAGCCGCACGAAGTCGCCTCGATGTTCGACGACGTGGCGGCCAACTACGACCTCACCAACGACGTGCTCTCGCTCGGGCAGGACCGGCGCTGGCGCAAGGAGGTCGCCAAGGCCGTCGACGCGCGCCCGGCGCAGCGGATCCTGGACCTGGCGGCCGGGACGGCGACCTCCTCACAACCCTTCGCCCGCGCCGGGGCGTACGTCGTGCCGTGCGACTTCTCCCTGGGGATGCTCCAGGTCGGCAAGAAGCGGCACCCGTGGATGCCGTTCACGGCCGGCGACGGGATGCGCCTCCCGTTCCGCGACGACGTCTTCGACGCCGTGACGATCTCCTTCGGTCTGCGCAACATCCAGGACACCGAGGCGGCCCTGCGCGAGCTGTACCGGGTCACGAAGCCCGGCGGGCGGGTCGTGATCTGCGAGTTCTCGCACGCGACCTGGGCGCCGTTCCGCACGGTCTACGAGGAGTACCTGATGCGCGCGCTGCCGCCGGTGGCCCGCGCGATCTCCTCCAACCCGGACGCGTACGTCTACCTCGCCGAGTCCATCAGGTCCTGGCCGGACCAGCCGACCCTCGCCGGTCTGCTCCAGAAGGCCGGCTGGTCGAAGGTGGCCTGGCGGAACCTGTCGGGCGGCATCGTCGCCCTGCACCGGGGCTTCAAGGACTGAACGCCCCGGGCCCCGGACGCCCAGCACTCTTCTCCTAGACTTCAGCCGACGTGCCTCACGCCGCCTGACCCCTCACCCCTCGACCTTCGGGAGACATCGCCGTGACCGAGCAGCCCCTCTCCGAGCACAGCGCAGACGTGATCGTCGTCGGGGCGGGCCCGGCGGGATCGACGACGGCGTACTACCTGGCCAAGGCGGGGCTCGACGTCCTGCTCCTGGAGAAGACGGCGTTCCCGCGCGAGAAGGTCTGCGGCGACGGGCTCACGCCCCGCGCCACCAAGCAGCTCGTCTCCATGGGGATCGACATCTCCGAGGAGGCCGGCTGGCTGCGCAACAAGGGCCTGCGCATCATCGGCGGCGGTGTCCGGCTCCAGCTGGACTGGCCGGACCTCGCCTCGTACCCCGACTACGGACTCGTCCGCAAGCGGGACGACTTCGACGAGCAGCTCGCCCGCCAGGCGCAGAAGGCCGGCGCACGGCTGTACGAGCGCTGCAACGTGGGCGCCCCGATCATCGACGACCGCACCGGCCGCATCACCGGCGTGCACGCCAAGCTCGGCGAGGAGAAGCGCGAGGTCACCTTCCACGCGCCGCTGGTCGTCGCCGCCGACGGCAACTCGACCCGGCTCTCGCTCGCCATGGGCCTGCACCGGCGCGAGGACCGGCCGATGGGCGTGGCCGTACGGACGTACTTCACCAGCCCCCGCCACGACGACGACTACCTGGAGTCCTGGCTGGAGCTGTGGGACCGGCGCGGCCCGCAGGACCGTCTGCTGCCGGGCTACGGCTGGATCTTCGGCATGGGCGACGGCACGTCCAACGTCGGCCTCGGCATCCTCAACTCCTCCTCCGCCTTCCGTGAGCTGGACTGGCGCGAGGTGCTCAAGGCCTGGTGCGCCTCGATGCCGGAGGACTGGGGCTTCACGCCGGAGAACATGACGATCCCGATCCGGGGCGCCGCGCTGCCGATGGCCTTCAACCGCCAGCCGCACTACACCAAGGGCCTGCTGCTCGTCGGTGACGCGGGCGGCCTGGTCAACCCGTTCAACGGCGAGGGCATCGCGTACGCCATGGAGTCGGGCCAGATCGCGGCCGACGTCATCGTCCAGGCGCACGCCCGCGCGACCCCGGCCCAGCGCGAACTGGCCCTGCACAACTACCCGAAGATCCTCAAGGACACCTACGGCGGGTACTACACGCTCGGCCGCGCCTTCGTGAAGATCATCGGAAACCCGAAGATCATGAAGATCGCGACCCAGCGCGGCCTGTCGCACCCGGTTCTGATGAAGTTCACGCTGAAGATGCTGGCCAACCTGACCGACCCGACGGGCGGCGACGCGATGGACCGCATCATCAACGGTCTCTCGAAGGTGGCCCCGAAGGCCTGAACGCCTTCCGGTACCCGGACGGGGACACCCCGACGGCCCGGGTGAAGTGGCGGCGCAGGTTCGCCGCCGACCCCAGACCGCTGTGGTCACCGACCAGCTCCACGGGCAGGTCGGTGCACTCCAGCAGGGACTGGGCCCGGGCCACGCGCTGCTGGAGCAGCCACTGCAGCGGGGTGGTCCCGTACTCCTCGCGCACCCTCCGGTGGAAGGTGCGCGGGCTCATCCGGGCCCGCCGCGCCAGCTCCTCCACGGTCAGCGGCTCGGCCAGGTGCTCGGTCGCCCACTGCAGTACGGGTCCCAGGCTGTCGTCGTCGCTCGGCGGGAGCGGGGCCTCGATGAACTGGGCCTGGCCGCCGGGGCGGTGGGCCGGGACGACGAGGCGGCGGGCGAGTTGTCCTGCGACGGCCGCGCCGAGGTCGGTGCGCACCAGGTGCAGACAGAGGTCGAGCGCGGCGGTGGCCCCGGCGCTCGTCAGGACCGTCCCCTCGTCCGTGTAGAGCACCGAGTCGTCCACGATCACCCCGGGGTGCCGGGCGGCCAGCTGCGCGGTGTGCTGCCAGTGGGCGGTGGCCCGGCGGCCGTCGAGCAGCCCGGCGGCCGCGAGCGCGAAGGCGCCGGTGCACAGCGAGACCATCCGGGCGCCGGAGGCGGCCGCCGCGCGCAGCGCCTCGACGAGCTCGGCCGGCACCTCCTCGCCCTCCTCCACGACCGCGTCGGGCACGGAGGGCACGATGACGGTGTCCGCGCCGACGAGGCCGTCGAGACCGTGGGTGGTGCGCAGGGAGAAGATCCCGCCGTCGCCGGAGTCCCCGCAGAGCCGCAGCTGGTACCAGGGGTCGGCCAGGTCGGGGTGCGGGATGCCGAAGACCCCGCACGCCAGGGAGAGTTCGTACAGCTCCCACAGCGACGTCCCGGTCCGCCGGTCCGGTACGACGGCGATGGCCACCACCCCTGCGCTCATGCCCCGACCGTACGCCAGAGGGGCGGCAGGAATCGAGCGGTCGTCGTCGGTCCTGCCACTGTCGGCCGGATTCCGCCGCTGCGAGCGTGGATCCCATGAACGCACAGAACATCACGGTCATCGGTCTCGGGCAGATGGGCTCGGCCCTCGCCGCCGCCTTCCTCGCCGCCGGCCACCGCACCACCGTCTGGAACCGCACCCCGGCGAAGGCCGACGCCCTGGTCGCCCGGGGCGCCGTCCGGGCCGCGACCGTCGCCGAGGCCGTCGCCGCGAGCGAGCTCGTCGTGGTCTGCGTCCTCGACCACACCGCCGTACGCGAACTCCTCGCCCCCGTCGCCGGTTCGCTCCGGGGCAAGGCCCTGGTCGACCTCACCACCGGATCGCCCGAGCAGGCCCGCGAGGAGGCGCGGTGGGCCGCCGAGCACGGCATCGGCCATCTCGTGGGCGCCGTCATGACGACCCCGCCGGGGGTCGGTGACAGCTCCAACATGATCCTCTACGCGGGCGACACCGAGTTGTTCACCGCGCACCGGGGGACGCTCGCCGTCCTGGGCGACCCGGTGGACCTCGGCCCGGACGCGGGGCTCGCCTCGCTCTACGACGCGGGGCTGCTCGGCCTCATGTGGTCCGTCTTCGGCGGCTGGCTGCACGCCACCGCCCTCGCGGGCGCGGACGGGGTGCCGGCCCGGGACTTCACGGCGGTGGCCACCCGCTGGCTGTCGACGGTCTCCTGGTTCATGACGGGGTACGCCGAGCAGATCGACGCCGGGGAGTATCCGGGCGCGGACGCCACGATCGACGTCCAGGTGGCGGCGATCGGGCATCTGCTGCACGCGGGGGAGGAGCGGGGCATCGACGACCGGCTGCCGAGGCTGCATCTGGAGCTGATGCGCGCCGCGGTCGAGGCGGGCCACGGCGGGGACAGCTACGCCCGGATCATCGAGGCGTTCCGCAAGTAGGGCATATCCACCGAAACAGGGAAAAGCCGTCACTCCCCCGAGGAGTGACGGCTTCTCACGTGCGCCGGCGTGCGGACGATCAGAGGATGCGGACCGCGCCGGAGGGCATGTCCCAGTCGAGGGAGCGCTCGACGACACCGGTCGACGGGTTCTGCGCGCCCACGTACTTGCCGCCGCCCACGTAGATCGCCACGTGGTACGAACCGCTGCGGCTGCCCCAGTACAGGATGTCGCCCGGCTGCAGGTTGCTCAGCGAGACGGACGTACCCATCGAGGACTGCTGGTTCGAGATGCGCGGCAGGTCGACGCCGGCCTGGCGGTAGGCCGCCTGGACGAGACCGGAGCAGTCCCAGGAGTTGGGGCCGGTGCCGCCGGAGATGTAGGCGTCGCCGATCTGGGCACGGGCGAAGGCCACGATCGCGGCGGCGGACCCGGTCGGGGCGTCGCTGCTGTACGAGGAGCCGCTGTCGGAGGAGCCGGAGGACGAGGAGAGCGTGGTGCGCTCCTGGGTCCGGGAGGCGCGCTCGCGGGCCTCGGCGCGGGCCTTCTCGGCCCGCTCCGCCTTCTCGGCCTCGGCCTTGCGGTCGGCCTCGGCCTTGGCCTTCTTGGCCTCCTTGGCGGCCTTCTCCAGGGCGGCCGTCTCCTGGGCCTGCAGGCTCAGGTCGAGGGCTTCCTGCTGGGAGGCCTCGGCGGAGGCGGAGACGGCGCTCGCCAGGCCCGTGTCGAGCGAGCCGAGCGTGGGCATCTCGATGGTCTCGGTCACGGGATCGGCGTTCGCCGGCCCGGCAGCACCGGCCACCGCGATGGTGCTGAGGACGCCACCGGCAACTCCGGCGCGGAGCGCGAGCTTGGAGGCGCTGCGGCGGGGCTTCCGGTGGCTGGGTATGTGAGCGGTCTGGGACATGAGTACAACCGCTATCAGGGCTTCACGGTTCCCTTCAAGAAACGTGGGTTGCGCCACAGTTACGTTCGGAACCACCTAATCCGCTTATCTGGCGCCCTTATTGACGCCGTAACGGACAATACGGGCACGGTCCATCTGGCCCTTGATCACGGGTTTTCAATGAAACGCCCGAATTGACCGCCGCTTACCACCTCTTCACACCGATGGCCAAGCCCCGTTTTCCCTGCGGCAGAATCCTGTGACACAGGTCACAGCATGATCTCCGCCAGGCGGTCGGGACGCTCGTGAATCGGTGCACACGTCCACTTCGCTCCCGCGAGACCCTCGACCGGGCGACGGGCCGGTTCTTTATCACCCACCCGGGTTCATCGCCAATTTGCCTGTAGGTGCCACCCCTTGATAGTGCGGCACCCCTCCGACCAGCGGTTTCCGGTCCGGATGTCACAACTGGTGATCACCTGGGCGCTTCGAGTACCAAGATCACCGCTCATCCGGCTTCATGATCCTTCGTCAGGTGGTGGAGATCACAAAGTCGTTGCTGTACCCCGTGTCGCAGATCACAGAGGGGCGGGCATAGGATGCGGGGCAGTCGGGCTTGTGAACTGCCTCACATGGGGGCGATCTTCCACGGCCCGACCGTGCGGTCCAACGGTCAAGGACGACTGGAAGGAGCGAGGAGCGTGAATGCGTACGCGCCCATCCTCGTGCTCGGTGCCCTGGGTGCGGGGTTTGCGATCTTCTCCGTGGTCATGGCCACGCTAATCGGCCCAAAGCGGTACAACAGGGCAAAGCTTGAGGCATACGAGTGCGGCATCGAGCCGACGCCCACTCCGGCCGGAGGCGGCCGCTTCCCCATCAAGTACTACCTGACGGCGATGCTCTTCATCGTCTTCGACATCGAGATCGTCTTCCTCTACCCCTGGGCGGTCACCTTCGACGCCCTGGGGCTTTTCGGGCTCGTGGAGATGTTGCTCTTCGTGCTCACCGTCTTCGTCGCCTACGCCTACGTGTGGCGGCGCGGCGGCCTGGAATGGGACTGAGGGGCTGAGGGGCACCTATGGGACTCGAAGAGAAGCTGCCGAGCGGTTTTCTGCTGACGACGGTCGAACAGGCCGCGGGCTGGGTGCGCAAGGCGTCCGTCTTCCCCGCGACGTTCGGCCTCGCCTGCTGCGCCATCGAGATGATGACGACCGGCGCCGGCCGCTACGACCTGGCGCGCTTCGGCATGGAGGTCTTCCGCGGCTCACCGCGGCAGGCCGACCTGATGATCGTGGCGGGCCGGGTCAGCCAGAAGATGGCGCCCGTCCTGCGGCAGGTCTACGACCAGATGCCGAACCCCAAGTGGGTCATCTCCATGGGGGTCTGCGCCTCGTCGGGCGGAATGTTCAACAATTACGCGATTGTGCAGGGCGTCGACCACATTGTGCCGGTCGACATCTATTTGCCGGGTTGCCCGCCGCGCCCGGAGATGCTGATGGACGCGATCCTCAAGCTCCACCAGAAGATCCAGACCTCCAAGCTCGGCGTGAACGCCGAGGAGGCGGCCCGTGAGGCGGAGGAAGCGGCGCTCAAGGCCCTGCCGACGATTGAGATGAAGGGTCTTCTCCGGTGAGTGACGAGACACCGAACCCCGAGAAGGAGCTCTCCGAGCAGAACCTGCCCGGGCAGCGCGGGGAGCACGGCGAGGAGGTCCGCGTCCAGCGCGGGATGTTCGGCGCCAACAACGGCGGCGACACCTCCGGCTACGGCGGCCTCGTCCGCTCCGTGCGCCTGCCCGGCGCGGCGGCCCGCCCGTACGGCGGCTGGTTCGACGAGGTCGCCGACGAGCTCGAGGGCGCCCTCGACGAGCAGGGGCTCCTGCCCGGGAACGCCATCGAGAAGACGGTCGTCGACCGCGACGAGCTCACCTTCCACATCGCCCGCGAGCACCTCGTCCGGGTCGCCCGCACCCTGCGCGACGACCCGGCGCTGCGCTTCGAGCTCTGTACGGGCGTCTCCGGCGTGCACTACCTCGGCGACAAGGGCCGCGAGCTGCACGCCGTCTACCACCTGCGCTCGCTCACCCACGGCCGGCTGATCCGCCTGGAGGTGTCCGCCCCGGACGCCGACCCGCACATCCCGTCGCTCACCTCGGTCTATCCGACCAACGACTGGCACGAGCGCGAGACGTACGACTTCTTCGGCATCGTCTTCGACGGCCACCCCGCCCTCACCCGGATCATGATGCCGGACGACTGGCAGGGCTTCCCGCAGCGCAAGGACTACCCCCTCGGCGGCATCGCCGTCGAGTACAAGGGCGCCCAGATCCCGGCTCCGGACCAGCGGAGGTCGTACTCGTGAACAACCCCAACGCCTCGGAAGCCCGCGAGACCACCGAGGGCACCGTCTACACCGTCACCGGTGGCGACTGGGAAGAGGTCGTCGAGTCCGCGGCCAAGGCGGACGACGAGCGGATCATCGTCAACATGGGTCCCCAGCACCCGTCCACGCACGGCGTGCTGCGGCTGATCCTGGAGATCGACGGCGAGACCGTCACCGAGGCCCGCTGCGGCATCGGCTACCTCCACACCGGCATCGAGAAGAACCTCGAGTTCCGGAACTGGACGCAGGGCACCACCTTCGTCACGCGCATGGACTACCTCACCTCGTTCTACAACGAGACGGCGTACTGCCTGGGCGTCGAGAAACTGCTCGGCATCACCGACCAGATCCCGGACCGGGCCAGCGTCATCCGGGTCCTCCTGATGGAGCTCAACCGGCTCTCCTCCCACCTGGTGTGCATCGCCACCGGCGGCATGGAGCTGGGCGCCACCACGATCATGATCTACGGCTTCCGGGACCGCGAGATGATCCTGGACCTGTACGAGCTGATCACCGGCCTGCGCATGAACCACGCCTTCATCCGCCCCGGCGGCCTCGCCCAGGACCTCCCGCCCGGCGCCGTCGACGCCGTGCGCGAGTTCGTGAAGACCATGAAGAAGAACCTGCCGGAGTACGACAAGCTCGCCACCGGCAACCCCATCTTCAAGGCCCGCATGCAGGACGTCGGCTACCTCGACCTCGCCGGCTGCATGGCGCTCGGCGCCACCGGACCGATCCTGCGCTCCGCGGGCCTCCCGCACGACCTGCGCAAGACCGACCCGTACTGCGGCTACGAGAACTACGAGTTCGACGTCCCGACCGCCGACAGCTGCGACTCCTACGGCCGCTTCCTCGTCCGCCTGGAGGAGATGCGCCAGTCGCTGCGGATCGTCGAGCAGTGCCTCGACCGTCTGGCGCCCGGCGCGGTCATGGTCGCCGACAAGAAGATCGCCTGGCCCGCGCAGCTCGCGCTCGGCCCGGACGGACTCGGCAACTCCCTCGACCACATCAAGAAGATCATGGGCACCTCCATGGAGGCCCTGATCCACCACTTCAAGCTGGTCACCGAGGGCTTCCGCGTCCCGGCCGGACAGGCCTACGCGGCCGTCGAGTCGCCCAAGGGCGAGCTCGGCGTGCACGTCGTCTCCGACGGCGGCACCCGCCCCTACCGGGTCCACTTCCGCGACCCGTCCTTCACCAACCTGCAGGCCATGGCGGCGATGTGCGAGGGCGGCCAGGTCGCCGACGTCATCGTCGCCGTCGCGTCCATCGACCCCGTGATGGGAGGCGTCGACCGATGACGGACGGACAGACCAGTCTCGGGATGCCCCAGCTCCCCGCCCCCGACTACCCGGCCGAGGTACGCGCCCGGCTGGAGGCGGACGCCCGGGAGATCATCGCCCGCTATCCGGGGTCCCGCTCCGCGCTCCTGCCGCTGCTGCACCTCGTGCAGGCGGAGGAGGGCCACGTGACCCGTACCGGCATGAAGTTCTGCGCCGACGTCCTCGGCCTGACCACCGCCGAGGTCACCGCGGTCGCCACCTTCTACACGATGTACCGCCGCAAGCCCTCCGGCGACTACCAGGTCGGCGTCTGCACCAACACGCTCTGCGCGGTCATGGGCGGCGACGCCATCTTCGAGGAGCTGAAGGATCACCTCGGGGTCGGCAACAACGAGACGACCGAGGACGGCAAGGTCACGCTGGAGCACATCGAGTGCAACGCGGCCTGCGACTTCGCGCCCGTGGTGATGGTCAACTGGGAGTTCTTCGACAACCAGACGCCCGAGTCCGCCAAGAAGATCGTCGACGATCTGCGGGCCGGCCGTCCGGTCGAGCCGACCCGGGGCGCGCCGCTCTGCACGTACAAGGAGACCGCCCGCATCCTGGCCGGTTTCCCCGACGAGCGCGAGGGGGCCGTCGAGGCCACCGGTGGGGCCGGCCCGGCCTCGCTCGTCGGGCTGCGGCTGGCCAAGGGCGAGACCCCGCACCACAAGATCGTCCACCCGCGCGGCGAATCGGCCAGTGGGGAGGGGGAGTGATGACCTTGGCAGCCGAGATCAACAACAGCAGCCCCGAGAAGCTTCTGGCGCCGGTCCTCTCGGCGTTCTGGGACCAGCCCGAATCCTGGACCCTGGAGACGTACCGGAGGCACGAGGGGTACGAGGGTCTGCGCAAGGCCCTCGCGATGTCGCCCGACGACCTCATCGCGTACGTCAAGGACTCCGGGCTGCGCGGCCGTGGCGGCGCCGGATTCCCCACCGGGATGAAGTGGCAGTTCATTCCGCAGGGCGACGGCAAGCCGCACTACCTCGTCGTCAACGCCGACGAGTCCGAGCCGGGCACCTGCAAGGACATCCCGCTCCTCTTCGCCAACCCGCACTCCCTCATCGAGGGAATGATCATCGCCTGCTACGCGATCCGCTCCGAGCACGCGTTCATCTACCTGCGCGGCGAGGTCGTGCCCGTCCTGCGCCGCCTGCACGAGGCGGTACGCGAGGCGTACGACGCCGGCTTCCTGGGCCAAGACATCCTCGGCAGCGGCCTGAACCTCGACATCACCGTGCACGCGGGCGCCGGCGCGTACATCTGCGGCGAGGAGACCGCGCTGCTCGACTCGCTCGAAGGACGGCGCGGCCAGCCCCGGCTCCGTCCGCCCTTCCCCGCGGTCGCCGGTCTGTACGCCTGCCCCACCGTGGTGAACAACGTCGAGTCCATCGCCTCCGTTCCCGCGATCCTCAACCGGGGCAAGGACTGGTTCAAGTCGATGGGCAGCGAGAAGTCCCCGGGCTTCACGCTCTACTCGCTCAGCGGACACGTCGTCTCGCCCGGACAGTACGAGGCCCCGCTCGGGATCACGCTGCGCCAGCTCCTCGACATGAGCGGCGGGATGCGCCCCGGGCACCGGCTGAAGTTCTGGACCCCGGGCGGCTCCTCCACCCCGATGTTCACCGACGAGCACCTCGACGTCCCGCTGGACTACGAGGGCGTGGGCGCGGCCGGCTCGATGCTCGGCACGAAGGCGCTCCAGTGCTTCGACGAGACGACGTGCGTGGTCCGCGCGGTGACCCGGTGGACCGAGTTCTACGCCCACGAGTCCTGCGGCAAGTGCACGCCCTGCCGCGAAGGCACGTACTGGCTGGTGCAGTTGCTCCGCGACATCGAGGCGGGCAAGGGCGTGATGTCCGACCTCGACAAGCTCAACGACATCGCCGACAACATCAACGGCAAGTCGTTCTGCGCGCTCGGCGACGGCGCGGCCTCCCCGATCTTCTCCTCGCTGAAGTACTTCCGCGAGGAGTACGAGCAGCACATCACCGGCCGGGGCTGCCCCTTCGACCCGGCCAAGTCGACCGCCTGGGCGGACAACCACAAGGAGGTGACGGCATGACGGTCACCACGGCCGGCCCCGCGGGCGGCGGTTCCCCGGCGGTACCGCCGGAGGACATGGTCACGCTGACCATCGACGGTGCCGAGATCTCCGTCCCCAAGGGGACCCTGGTCATCCGCGCCGCCGAGCAGCTCGGGATCGAGATCCCGCGGTTCTGCGACCACCCGCTCCTCGACCCGGCCGGCGCCTGCCGGCAGTGCATCGTCGAGGTCGAGGGCCAGCGCAAGCCGATGGCCTCCTGCACCATCACCTGCACCGACGGCATGGTGGTGAAGTCGCAGCTGACCTCGCAGGTCGCCGAGAAGGCCCAGCACGGTGTGATGGAGCTGCTGCTCATCAACCACCCGCTGGACTGCCCGGTCTGCGACAAGGGCGGCGAGTGCCCGCTGCAGAACCAGGCGATGTCCCACGGGCAGGCGGACTCCCGCTTCGAGGGCCACAAGCGGACCTATGAGAAGCCGGTGCCGATCTCGACCCAGGTGCTGCTCGACCGTGAGCGGTGCGTGCTCTGCGCGCGCTGCACCCGGTTCTCGAACCAGATCGCCGGCGACCCGATGATCGAGCTGGTCGAGCGCGGCGCGCTCCAGCAGGTCGGCACCGGCGAGGGCGACCCGTTCGAGTCGTACTTCTCCGGGAACACGATCCAGATCTGCCCGGTCGGCGCGCTGACCTCGGCGGCGTACCGGTTCCGCTCCCGCCCCTTCGACCTCGTCTCCTCGCCGAGCGTCTGCGAGCACTGCGCGGGCGGCTGCGCCACGCGCACCGACCACCGGCGCGGCAAGGTCATGCGGCGGCTCGCGGCCGAGGACCCGGAGGTCAACGAGGAGTGGGTGTGCGACAAGGGGCGGTTCGCGTTCCGGTACGCCCAGCAGCGTGACCGGCTGACGACGCCGCTCGTACGGAACCCGGAGACGGGCGTCCTCGAAGCGGCCTCCTGGCCTGAGGCCCTGGAGGCCGCGGCCCGCGGACTGGTCAGGGGCCGTACCGGCGTCCTGGCCGGCGGGCGGCTGACCATCGAGGACTCCTACGCGTACGCCAAGTTCGCCCGGGTCGCCCTCGACACCAACGACGTCGACTTCCGGGCCCGGGTCCACTCCAGCGAGGAGGCCGACTTCCTGGCCTCCGCCGTCGCCGGCCGTGGCCGGGACCTGGACGGCTCGGGCGTCACGTACACCTCCCTCGAAGCCGCCCCGGCCGTGCTGCTCGTCGGCTTCGAGTCCGAGGAGGAGGCGCCCGGCGTCTTCCTGCGGCTGCGCAAGGCCTGGCGCACGAAGGGCCAGAAGACCTACGCGCTGGCCGCGTTCGCGACCCGGGGCCTGGCGAAGGCGGGCGGCACGCTGCTCCCGGCGGCGCCCGGCACCGAGACCGAGTGGCTGGACGCGCTCACCTCCCGCGTCGGTCTCGACGAGGCCGGCACGCGGGCCGCGGAGGCGCTGCGCCAGGACGGCGCCGTCATCGTGGTCGGCGAGCGGCTGGCCGCCGTGCCCGGCGGGCTGACCGCCGCCGTCCGGACCGCGACGGCGACCGGCGCGCAGCTGGTGTGGATCCCGCGCCGGGCCGGGGAGCGCGGCGCGCTCGAGGCCGGCGCCATCCCGACGCTGCTGCCCGGCGGCCGCCCCGCGACCGACCCGCGCGCGCGTGAGGAGGTCGCGGCGGCCTGGGGCGTACGCGAACTCCCGCACGGCTACGGCCGCGACACCGGCCAGATCGTCGAGGCCGCGGCCATCGGCGAACTGGGCGCGCTGCTCGTCGGCGGCGTCGAGGTCCGCGACCTGCCGGACCCGGCACGCGCGCGTGAGGCGCTCGACGCGGCGTTCGTGGTCTCCCTCGAACTGCGGCCGAGCGAGGTCACCGAGCGGGCCGACGTGGTCCTGCCGGTCGCCGCGGTCGCCGAGAAGCCCGGCACCTTCCTCAACTGGGAGGGCAGGGCGAGGCTCTTCGAGGCCGCGCTCAAGCCCGAGCAGATGACCCGGACGCTGCCGCCGGCGGACGCGCGCGTGCTCCACATGCTCGCCGACGCCCTCGACGCGCACCTGGCGCTGCCCGACCTGCGCGCGGTCCGCCGCGAGCTGGACCGGCTCGGCGGCTGGGACGGCGAGCGGGCCTCCGAGCCCACCGAGCCCGCGCAGGCCGCGCCCCGCCCGGGCGAGGGCGAGGCGGTCCTCGCCGGACACCGGCTCCTGCTCGACCTCGGCCGCCTCCAGGAGGGCGACACGGCGCTGGCCGGCACCCGCCACGCGGCGGTCGCCCGGCTCTCCGCCGCGACCGCCGAGGAGACGGGCGTCAAGGACGGCGACCTGCTCGCCGTCTCCGGTCCGGCGGGATCGACCCGACTCCCGCTCCAGGTCGCCGAGATGCCCGACCGGGTGGTCTGGCTCCCGCTCAACTCGACCGAGGGCGGAGTCCTCTCCGACACGGGCGCCCACCCGGGCGACGTGGTCCGCATCGGCCCGGCGGCCTCGACGGAGGTGCAGGCATGATCACGCCGCTCGCCGCGGAAGACCTCTCCATGTTCGGGACGGACCCCTGGTGGCTCGTCGCGATCAAGGCGGTCTTCTGCTTCGCCTTCCTCATGGTCACCGTGCTCTTCTCCATCGTGTGGGAGCGCAAGGTCGTCGCCTGGATGCAGCTGCGCATCGGGCCCAACCGGCACGGCCCCTGGGGTTTCCTCCAGTCCCTCGCGGACGGCATCAAGCTGATGCTGAAGGAGGACGTCGTCGTCAAGCGCGCCGACAAGGTCGTCTACATCCTCGCGCCGATCATCGCCGCGGCCCCCGCGTTCATGGCCATCGCCGTGATCCCGTTCGGCCCGGCCGGCAACGAGGTCTCGATCTTCGGGCACCGCACCACGATGCAGCTCACCGACCTGCCGATCGCGATGCTGTACGTCCTCGCGATCGCCTCCGTCGGCATCTACGGCATCGTCCTCGCCGGCTGGTCCTCGGGCTCCACGTACCCGCTCCTCGGCGGTCTGCGCTCCTGCGCCCAGATGATCTCCTACGAGATCGCCATGGGCGCCGCGTTCGCCTCCGTCTTCCTCTACTCCGGGTCGATGTCGACCTCGGCGATCGTCGAGGCGCAGGCGGACCGCTGGTTCGTCATCCTGCTGCCGGTCTCGTTCATCATCTACGTCGTCACGATGGTCGGCGAGACCAACCGCGCCCCGTTCGACATGCCGGAGTCCGAGGGCGACCTCGTCGGCGGCTTCAACACCGAGTACTCGTCCATCAAGTTCGCGATGTTCATGCTCGCCGAGTACGTGAACATGGTGACGGTCTCCGCCGTCTCCGTGACGCTCTTCCTCGGCGGCTGGCGCGCCCCGTACCCGGTCTCCACCTTCTGGGAGGGCGCGAACCACGGCTGGTGGCCGATGCTCTGGTTCATCCTCAAGGTGCAGCTGCTGCTCTTCTTCTTCATCTGGCTGCGCGGCACGCTGCCCCGGGTCCGCTACGACCAGCTGATGAAGCTCGGCTGGAAGGTCCTCATCCCGGTCTCGGTGCTCTGGCTGATGCTGGTCGCCACCGTCCGGGCCCTGCGCAACGAGAACTTCGAGTTCCAGACGATCGTGCTCTATGTCGCCGGAGCCGTGATCGGCGTCCTGCTCCTCTCCTTCGTCGCCGACATGTACCGCGACAGGCGGGCGAAGGGCGACGAGGGCCCGGCCGAGGACGAGCTCCCCTTCGACCCGATGGCCGGCGGCTTCCCCGTACCGCCCAAGCCCGGCCAGACCCTGCCGCCCGTACCGCGGCGCAGGCCGCGCGGCGACCGGGACCTGGTTGTCAGTGGTGCCCCCGATACTGCTACTGCGAGTGATGGAAAGGAGACGGACGGTGTCTGATTTCCAGAATCCGGTGGCCGGCTTCGGCGTGACCTTCAAGGCCATGTTCAAGAAGCGGCTGACCGAGCAGTACCCGGAGGAGCGCAAGACGACGGCGCCGCGCTTCCACGGCCGCCACCAGCTCAACCGTCATCCGGACGGACTTGAGAAGTGCGTGGGCTGCGAGCTGTGCGCCTGGGCCTGCCCCGCGGACGCCATCTACGTGGAGGGCGCGGACAACACCGAGGAGGAGCGCTACTCCCCGGGCGAGCGCTACGGCCGCGTCTACCAGATCAACTACGCCCGCTGCATCCTGTGCGGACTGTGCATCGAGGCCTGCCCCACCCGGGCGCTGACGATGACGAACGAGTTCGAACTGGCCGACTCCTCCCGCGAGAACCTGATCTACACCAAGGAGCAGCTCCTCGCCGGCCTGGAGGAGGGCATGGTCGACTCGCCGCACGCCATCTTCCCGGGGACGGACGAGCAGGACTACTACCGGGGTCTGGTCACCGAGGCCGCGCCGGGCACCGTCCAGCAGGTCGCCACCTCCAAGGGGGAGAAGGGCGACGCGGAAGAGGTGGACGCATGAACGCCCAGCTCGCCGCCTACGCCACCTCCGGCGGAGAGGCCTTCCAGTTCTGGGTCCTCGGCACGATCGCCGTCATCGGCGCCCTGTGCACGGTCCTGATGAGGAAGGCCATGCACAGCGCCCTCTGTCTGGCCGGCACGATGATCGTCCTCGCGGTCTTCTACCTCGCCAACGGCGCGTACTTCCTGGGCATCGTCCAGATCGTCGTCTACACCGGCGCGATCATGATGCTGTTCCTCTTCATCGTGATGCTCGTCGGCGTCACGGCCGCCGACTCCCTGAAGGAGACCATCAGGGGCCAGCGCTGGTGGGCCGTCGCCTGCGGGCTCGGCTTCGGCATCCTGCTGATCGGCGGTATCGGCCAGGCCTCCCTGACGGAGTTCAACGGGCTCGGCGCGGCGAACGGCGCGTACGGCGGAAACGTGGAGGGCCTCGCCGCCCTCATCTTCACCAAGTACGTCTTCGCCTTCGAGATCACCGGCGCGCTGCTCATCACCGCGGCCGTCGGCGCGATGGTCCTCACGCACCGCGAGCGGACCGAACGGGCCCGCACGCAGCGCGAGCTGTCCGAGCAGCGCGTCCGCGAGGGCAAGCACGTTCCGCCGCTTCCCGCGCCGGGTGTCTACGCCCGGCACAACGCGGTGGACATCCCCGGTCTGCTCCCCGACGGCACCCCCTCCGAGCTGACGGTGATGCAGACGCTGCGCAAGCGCGGCCAGGTCCGCGACGTGTCCGGCGAAGCCCTTGCCGACCTCAAGGCGCTGGAGCAGCGGGCGCAGGAGCGGCTCGGCCGCGACCGGGACGACGAGGAGGCCACGCGATGAATCCCGTGAACTATCTCTATCTCGCCGCCCTGTTGTTCACGATCGGCGCGGCCGGGGTGCTGATCCGGCGCAACGCGATCGTGGTCTTCATGTGCGTCGAGCTGATGCTCAACGCCTGCAACCTCGCGCTCGTCACCTTCTCCCGGATGCACGGCAACCTCGACGGCCAGATCATCGCCTTCTTCACGATGGTCGTCGCCGCCGCGGAGGTCGTGGTCGGGCTCGCGATCATCGTGTCGCTGTTCCGTTCCCGCCACTCGGCTTCGGTCGACGACGCCAGCCTGATGAAGCTGTAAGGGGCTGAATCGTGGAGAACCTGATTGCGCTGCTCGTCGCGGCGCCTCTGCTGGGGGCGACCGTCCTGCTCTGCGGCGGGCGGCGCCTCGACAAGGCCGGGCCCCTGCTCGGCACGCTGCTCGCGGCCGCCTCCTTCGTCATCGGCCTCGTCCTCTTCGCCGACATGCTCGGCAGGAGCGTGGACGACCGGGCCATGTACCAGCACCTGTGGAGCTGGATCGCCGTCGGTGACTTCCAGGCGGACATCGCGTTCCAGCTCGACCAGCTGTCGATGACGTTCGTGCTGCTGATCACCGGCGTGGGCTCCCTGATCCACGTGTACTCGATCGGGTACATGGAGCACGACGAGCGCAAGCGCCGCTTCTTCGGCTATCTGAACCTGTTCCTCGCGGCGATGCTCCTCCTCGTCCTCGCCGACAACTACCTGCTGCTGTACTTCGGCTGGGAGGGCGTCGGTCTCGCCTCGTACCTCCTGATCGGCTTCTGGCAGCACAAGCCCAGCGCGGCCACCGCCGCGAAGAAGGCGTTCCTGGTCAACCGGGTCGGCGACATGGGCCTGTCGATCGCGATCATGCTCATGTTCACCACCTTCGGGACCTTCGCCTTCGGGCCGGTCCTGGAGGCGACCGGCGAGGCCTCCGAGGGCAAGCTGACGGCGATCGCCCTGATGCTGCTCCTCGCCGCCTGCGGCAAGTCGGCCCAGGTGCCGCTGCAGTCCTGGCTCGGGGACGCGATGGAGGGCCCGACCCCGGTCTCGGCCCTCATCCACGCGGCCACGATGGTCACCGCCGGTGTCTATCTGATCGTCCGCTCCGCCGACATCTTCAACGCCTCCCCGGACGCCCAGCTCGTGGTCGTCGTGGTCGGCGCGGTCACGCTCCTCTTCGGTGCGATCGTCGGTTGCGCGAAGGACGACATCAAGAAGGCGCTGGCCGGCTCGACGATGTCGCAGATCGGCTACATGGTCCTGGCGGCCGGCCTCGGCCCCATCGGCTACGTCTTCGCGATCATGCACCTGGTCACGCACGGCTTCTTCAAGGCCGGGCTCTTCCTCGGTGCCGGGTCGGTCATGCACGGCATGAACGACGAGGTGGACATGCGCCGTTACGGCGGTCTGCGGACGTACATGCCGGTCACCTTCGTCACCTTCGGCCTCGGCTACCTCGCGATCATCGGCTTCCCGGGCCTGTCCGGCTTCTTCTCCAAGGACAAGATCATCGAGGCGGCCTTCGCCAAGGGCGGCACCGAGGGCTGGATCCTCGGCGCGGTCACCCTGCTCGGCGCGGCCATCACCGCGTACTACATGACGCGCGTGATGCTGATGACCTTCTTCGGCGAGAAGCGCTGGCAGGCCGACGACAAGGGCGAGCTGCCGCATCCGCACGAGTCGCCGAAGTCGATGACGATCCCGATGGTCCTGCTGGCCTTCGGCTCCGTCCTCGCGGGTGGCTTCTTCTCCATCGGCGACCGCTTCGTGACCTGGCTGAAGCCGGTGACCGAGTTCGAGCACGGACACCCGCCGATCAGCGCCGGAGCCATCACCTCGGCCACGGTCGCGGTCATGGTGATCGGCGTCGGCATCGCCTACCTCCAGTACGGACGCAGGCCCGTCCCGGTCACCGCCCCGCGCGGCTCGCTGCTCACCCGGGCCGCCCGCCGCGACCTGCTCCAGGACGACTTCAACCACGCCGTCTTCGTGACGGGCGGCACGCACCTCACCCGCTCGCTCGTCTACGTCGACCACTCCCTGGTCGACGGGGTGGTCAACGGCACGGCTGCCTCGGTCGGCGGTCTGTCCGGCCGGCTGCGCAAGCTGCAGAACGGCTACGCCCGCACGTATGCGGTCTCCATGTTCGGAGGTACTGCGGTGCTGATCGCCGCGACCCTGCTGATGAGGGCGGTGTAACCGCGATGTCCTTTCCGCTTCTCACGGTGACGGCAGCGGTGCCGGCGGTCGGTGCGATCCTCACCGCCGCCGTGCCCGCCGCCCGCCGCACCGCGGCCAAGTGGCTGGCGCTGCTCGTGTCGCTGGTCACGCTGGTGCTCGCGGCGGTCGTCATGGTCCGCTTCGAGCCCGGCGGCGACCGGTACCAGCTCGTCGAGTCCCGCTCCTGGATCGCGGACTTCGGGGTCCGCTACGAACTGGGCGTGGACGGCATCGGGGTGGCGCTGATCGCGCTCACCGCCCTGCTGATCCCCTTCATCATCCTCGCGGGCTGGCACGACGCCGACCCGCTGGAGACCAAGTCCAGCCGCTGGCGGCCGACGCAGGGCTTCTTCGCCCTGATCCTGATGGTCGAGGCGATGGTGATCCTCTCCTTCGAGGCCACCGACGTCTTCCTCTTCTACATCCTGTTCGAAGCCATGCTCATCCCGATGTACTTCCTCATCGGCGGCTTCGGCGACCGGGCGCACGCGGGCTCGGACGAGAACGCGGCGGCCCAGCGTTCGTACGCGGCCGTGAAGTTCCTGCTGTACAACCTGGTCGGCGGACTGATCATGCTGGCCGCCGTCATCGGGCTCTACGTGGTCGCCGGGAACTTCTCCCTCACGGAGATCGCCGAGGCCAGGGCCTCCGGTCAGCTGGAGATGGCGACCAACACCGAACGGCTGCTGTTCCTCGGCTTCTTCTTCGCCTTCGCCGTGAAGGCGCCGCTGTGGCCGCTGCACACCTGGCTGCCGAACGCGATGGGGGAGGCGACCGCACCGGTCGCCGTGCTCATCACCGCGGTCGTCGACAAGGTCGGCACGTTCGCGATGCTCCGCTTCTGCCTCCAGCTCTTCCCGGAGGCGTCGAAGTGGGCAACCCCGGTGATCATCGCGCTCGCCCTGGTGAGCATCGTCTACGGAGCGCTGCTCGCGGTCGGCCAGCGGGACATCAAGCGCCTGGTGGCGTACGCCTCGATCTCGCACTTCGGCTTCATCATCATGGGCATCTTCGCGATGACCAGCCAGGGCCAGAGCGGCGCGACGCTGTACATGGTCAACCACGGGATCTCGACGGCCGCCCTGATGCTGGTGGCCGGCTTCCTGATCACCCGGCGCGGCTCGCGGCTCATCGCCGACTACGGCGGTGTGCAGAAGGTCGCCCCGGTCCTCGCCGGCACGTTCCTGATCGGCGGGCTCGCCACCCTCTCGCTGCCGGGCCTCGCGCCCTTCGTCAGCGAGTTCCTGGTCCTGGTCGGCACGTTCGCCCGCTATCCGGTGGCCGGCATCATCGCCACCACCGGCATCGTCCTCGCCGCGCTCTACACCCTCGTCCTCTACCAGCGGACGATGACGGGCCCGGTCGTGACGGAGGAGGTCCGGACGATGCCGGACCTGCGGGTGCGGGAGCTGGTCGTGGTCGCGCCGCTGATCGCTCTGCTGATCTTCCTCGGGGTGTTCCCGAAGCCGCTGACGGACATCGTGAACCCCGCCGTCACGCACACCATGTCCGACGTCCAGCAAAAGGACCCCCAGCCCGAAGTGGAGGCGGCCAAGTGAGTGCATCCGCCGTCGCACCCGCCGTCCACAGCCTGTGGACGACCGCCGCCGAGCCGGTGACCAAGATCCCGTCACCCCACATCGAGTACGTGCAGCTCTCGCCCGTCCTCATCGTGGTCGGCGCCGCGGTCCTCAGCGTCCTGGTCGAGGCCTTCGCGCCCCGCAAGGGCCGCTGGCTCAGCCAGGTGTTCCTCAGCGTGCTCGCGCTGGTCGCCGCCTTCGCCGCGATCGTCGGCCTCGCCGCCGGCGGCTACGGCTCCACCAAGGCGCACATCGCCGCCATGGGCGCCATCGCCGTCGACGGCCCGGCGCTCTTCCTCCAGGGCACCATCCTGCTGGCCTCGCTCGTCGCCGTCTTCACCTTCGCCGAGCGCAGGCTCGACCCGGCCGGCCACGGCCACCGGGTCGACTCCTTCGCCGCCGAGGCCGCCGCCGTACCCGGCAGCGACCAGGAGAAGGCCGCGACCAAGGCCGGGTTCACCACCACCGAGGTGTTCCCGCTGGCGCTGTTCGCCATCGCCGGCATGCTGGTCTTCCCCGCGGCCAACGACCTCCTGACGCTCTTCATCGCCCTCGAGGTCTTCTCCCTCCCGCTCTACCTGCTCTGCGCCGTCGCCCGCCGCAAGCGGCTCATGTCGCAGGAGGCCGCGGTCAAGTACTTCCTCCTCGGCGCCTTCTCCTCGGCGTTCCTGCTCTTCGGCATCGCGCTGCTCTACGGCTACGCGGGCTCCGTCTCGTACGCCACCATCGCGAACGTCGTCGACGGCGCGGCCGGCTCGATCGACCCGGCGCTCGCCGACACCATGGGCAACGACGCCCTGCTGCTCATCGGCTTCGCCATGGTCCTCATGGGGCTGCTCTTCAAGGTCGGCGCCGTGCCCTTCCACATGTGGACCCCGGACGTCTACCAGGGCGCGCCGACCCCCGTCACCGGCTTCATGGCGGCCGCGACGAAGGTCGCCGCGTTCGGCGCCCTGCTGCGCCTGCTGTACGTGGTGCTGCCGGGCCTCACCTGGGACTGGCGGCCGGTCATGTGGGGCGTCGCCATCGTCACCATGCTGGGCGGCGCGATCGTCGCGATCACCCAGACCGACATCAAGCGGCTCCTCGCGTACTCCTCCATCGCGCACGCGGGCTTCCTGCTGGCCGGTGTCATCGCCGCCACGCCCACCGGCATCTCGTCCGTGCTCTTCTACCTGGGTGCGTACTCCTTCGTGACGATCGGCGCCTTCGCGGTCGTCACGCTGGTGCGGGACGCCGGCGGCGAGGCGACGCACCTGTCCAAGTGGGCGGGGCTCGGCCGCCGTTCGCCGCTCGTGGCGGCGGTCTTCGCGGTGTTCCTGCTGGCCTTCGCCGGGATCCCGCTCACCTCGGGCTTCTCCGGCAAGTTCGCGGTCTTCTCGGCGGCGGCGGAGGGCGGCGCGGGTGCGCTGGTCGTCGTCGGCGTCATCTCGTCGGCGATCGCCGCGTTCTTCTACATCAGGGTGATCGTGCTGATGTTCTTCAGCGAGCCGAAGGCGGACGGCCCCACGGTCGCCGTGCCCTCGGCCTTCACCGCGGCCACCATCACGGTGGGCGTCGCGGTCACGCTGGTGCTCGGTTTCGCGCCGCAGTACTTCCTGGACCTGGCGGGCCAGGCGAGCGTGTTCGTACGGTAGCCGGAGACGCCGTCAGGGCCCGGTCCCCGCGCGAGCGGGGGCCGGGCCCTGACGTGTGTGCGGGGGACGTTACGGCGCCGGGACGATCCGGCCCGTCACCTCGCCGAGCGCGACCTGCGTGCCGTCGGGGCCCGGGGCCCAGGCGGTGAGCGTGACCACGTCGCCGTCCTCGAGGAACGTGCGCTTGCCGGTGGGCAGTTCGAGCGGGTCGCGGCCGTTCCAGGTCAGTTCGAGCAGCGAGCCGCGCTGGTGCGTCTCGGGCCCGGAGACCGTGCCGGAGCCGTACAGGTCACCGGTCCGCAGCGAGGCGCCGTTGACCGTCATGTGCGCGAGCTGCTGCGCGGCGGTCCAGTACATCGTGGCGAACGGCGGCTCGGAGACGACCTCGCCGTTGATCTCGACCGTGATCCGCAGGTCGAAGCCGCCCGGTTCCTCGTCGGCGGAGTCGTCCAGGTACGGCAGCAGGTCGAAGTCCCGGGCCGGCGGGGCCGTACGGGCCGCGTCCAGGGCCTCCAGCGGGGTCACCCAGGCCGAGACGGACGTCGTGAACGACTTGCCGAGGAACGGGCCGAGCGGCACGTACTCCCAGGCCTGGATGTCGCGCGCCGACCAGTCGTTGAGGAGCGTCAGACCGAAGACGTGCTCGCGGAACTCGGCCAGCGGGACCGGGGTGCCCATCGTCGAAGGGGTGCCGACGACGAAGCCGACCTCGGCCTCGATGTCCAGCTTCACCGAGGGCCCGAAGACCGGCGCCGGGTCCGTGGGTGCCTTGCGCTGGCCCGCGGGGCGAACGACATCGGTGCCGGAGACCACGACGGTGCCCGAGCGGCCGTGGTAACCGATGGGCAGGTGCTTCCAGTTGGGGGTGAGCGCGTCGCCGTCGGGGCGGAAGATCCGGCCCACGTTGGTGGCGTGGTGCTCGCTCGCGTAGAAGTCGACGTAGTCCGCGACCTCGAACGGAAGGTGCAGCGTCACGGTGTCCAGCGGGTGGAGCAGCGGCTCTATGACGGGGCGGTGCGCGGGCACCGTCACCCAGGCCGTGAGCGCCCTGCGCACGTCGCGCCAGGCGGTGCGGCCCGCGGCGAGCAGCGGGTTGAGGCTCGGCCGGTCGAGCAGCGCGGCGTAGGGCGAGCCCAGCGCGTGCGCCGCGGCCCCCGAGTCGAGGACATGAGCGCCGATGCGGACGCCGACCCTCCGCCGGTCGGGCTCGTCGGCGGGGGAGAAGACGCCGTACGGAAGGTTGTGCGGGCCGAAGGGATCGCCTTCGGCCAGATCGAGCGGGGACTGCTCGGGCATCGGTGCTTGCCTCGCTTTCCACAGGTGTGGGGGACACGTTACGGGGCGGACCGCTCGGCGCGGATGACATGGGTCACACAAAAAGATGGGCCTCCGTGCACAACTGTCCATGTTCGTGCGCTTTATTCGTCCGACGTGTGTCCTGTGCGCGACCTGTGCGCTTGAGCGCGTTCAACTCCCCCTTTCCAGGGCGTAATCCGGGTCATACGATCTTGGAGAAGTCGCACCGCGTGAGTTTCCCCGCAGGAGCGACCCACCCTTTCTTTCTTTTCGTCGACCGATCCTGACCAGAAGGTCCACCTTGAAGATTCGCCGTATTCTCGCGACGGCCGTGGCCGCCGCCGTGACGACTCCCGTCGTCTTCCTCTCGGCCGCTCCGGCGTTCGCCGACACCAAGCCGTCCGCGCCGTCGCAGACGCAGGAGCAGCAGCCGACGATCGAGGAACTGCAGAAGAAGGTCGCCGAGGCACAGAAGGCGTACGACGCCGCTGTCGTCGCGTACGACGGCGCCGAGAAGGCGCTCGCCGCCGTCGACGCCGCCGACAGCAAGCTGAAGCTCGCCGTCACCGACGCGGAGAAGGCCGTCGCGACGGCCGACACCGCGGTGAGTGCCGCGAACGAGAAGCTGTCCAAGGCCGAGGCCGACCTGAAGGCCCTGCCCGTCGATGCCACCCCCGAGCAGAAGGCGGCCGCGGAGCAGGCCGTCGAGACCGCCAAGACCGGCCTGACGACGGCCACCGCCGACCGCAAGGCCGCCGGTGAGAAGCTGACCAAGGCCCGGAGCGACATCAAGGCCGCGCGCGACGCCGCCTCTGCCGAGGTCGAGCGTCTGCGGATCGCCAAGGAGGCCGCCCTCAAGCTCCTCGACGCGGCCAAGAAGACGCTCGCGGACGCCGAGCCGCCGCACCCGGACTGCAAGGACGTCAGCGACCAGCTGGCGATCTCGATGACCGGCCCGAAGAAGGTCGTCGCCGGCGGCAGCGCCGAGTTCAAGCTGCGGGTCACCAACGACTCCGAGCAGACGCTCGACGCGGCCTACGTCACCACCGACCTGCTCGCCGAGAAGGACAGCCTGCTCGACCACGCGAAGCTCGAGTGGGGTCCGCTGAACAGCGAGTGGGCGGACCTGGACGCGGAGTACGGCTTCATCGAGCTCGACACGATGAAGCCGGGCGAGAAGGTCGACCTCCTGGTCCGCCTGACGGTCGACGCCAAGGCCCCCACGTCCGAAGCCATGTTCGTGGCCGAACCCGGCTATGACAACAAGGACGGGTCCTGCGGCTACATCGCCGAGGGCGCCTTCGTCGAGTTCGACGTCGCCGCCAAGGCCAAGGACGAGGAGAAGCCCTCCACCGGCTCGACGGGCGGCGGCTCCACGTCCGGCGGCAACACCGGCACCACCCAGCAGGGCGGCACCTCCACCACGTCCGTGACGTCCACCGGCCAGCTCGCCAAGACCGGTGCGAACGACGTCATGCCGCAGTTCGCCCTCGCGGGCGCCGCTGCCGTGGCCCTCGGTGCCGGCGCGATGTTCGTCGTCCGCCGCCGCAAGGCCGGCGCCGACGCCTGATCCGCGCGGTAGGCGAGGGGCTCGCATTCCACCCGGAATGCGAGCCCTTTCGCCTTTCCGGTCACCCCGCCGTTCGCGGAATGCGTTTCTCCCATGTCCGGTGGAAGGCGACTTCGTCTCCCCGTCTGCACACCACCTCGTTCGATGTGAGGAATGCGTCCGCGTCGCAGGAGATCTCCGAGCGCGATTCGATCGTCACGTCCCACGCCATATCCGGCCGGTGCAGCCGGATCGACCAGTCCGAGCGGGCGCGGGCCGAGAGCGGATCGTCCTCGACGATCGTGTACGTCTCCAGGGCGTCCTCGGTGAATTCCAGGCCGTCCGGGTAGACCCGCGTACCGCCGTACCGGGGGTCCACCTCGAGGCGCCACTCGCCCCTGGCCACGTCCCGTACCACCAGCCGCTCCGGGCGGGGCTCCTCCAGCGTCTCCGGGACGCTCACGCCCAGCGGCTCGGACTGCTCCGGCGGCTCCCACTCCACCGCGTCGTCCGTGGGGCGACGCACCGGCAGCGTCAGGTGGGAGGTCACCGGGTCGAGGGTGAAGCCCGCCGCGTCCGGCTGGGGCCAGATCCACGGCCAGTACGCGGAGGAGACCGCGAGGCGGACCCGGTGGCCGGGCGGGAAGGTGTGCCCGATGCCGTTGAGGTCGAAGACGACGTCCTCGGGCTCCCCGATCTGCGCCTCCACGGCCCGGTCGCGGCCGTAGCGGGCGGAGAGGTTCAGGACGCCGCGGGTGACCAGGGTCGAGGAGCCGTCCGGCGCGATGTCGCAGAGCCGGGCGACGACCTGTCCGGTGGGGGCGCCGGCCCGCAGGTTCAGGCTCACGCGCGGCCGGCCCAGGATCTCGATCGGCTCGCCGTCCTCCGGCACGGGGAAGTCGAAGCAGGCCGAATGGGCGTCCTCCTCGCGCTGGTCGGGCGGCAGATCGGCGTCGTTGCCGAAGGGGAAGAAGCGCCCGGCGTCGAGGCCGGTCTGCTGCGGGGATTCGACCAGGACCGGTTCGCCCGCGAAGGCGTAGGTGACGGGGGTGACGTTCGGGGACGGCCAGGCGGGGTCGGCGACCCACCGGCCCGGGAGCTCGTCGTAGACGGTGGCCGGCGGGTGGGAGCCGCTGATCCAGGAGCGGAGCAGCGGCTCGGCCATCACGTCGTTGTCGACGCCCTTCAGATGGTGGTCCCACCAGCGCAGGGTCTCCTGGAGGAAGCCGATCGCCGGCCCGGGCGGCAGACCGCGGTCCGGGTACTGGTGCGACCACGGCCCGATGATGCCCCGCACCCGGTCCTGGGGGAGGTGCTCGACCAGCCTCAGGACGGTGTCCCGGTACGGGTCGTGCCAGCCGCCCACGGCGAGCACGGCCGAGCGGATCGCGCCGTAGTCCTCGCAGACGCTCCCGTGCCGCCAGTACGCGTCCCGGGTCTGGTGGGCGAGCCAGGTGTGCACGAGCGGCTCCACGGACTCCAGGCGCCGCAGCCACAGCTCGCGCCACTCCTCGCCCAGGTACCGGGGGTCCGGCGGCCGGCAGACGAAGGCGAGCATGGTCGCGGACCAGGCGTGCATGTCCACGGCGAGGACGGAGCCGCCCATGTAGTGGACGTCGTTGTCGTAGCGGTCGTCGGTCGAGCACACGGTGACGATCGCCTTCAGCGGCTCGGGGGCCAGCGCGGCGATCTGGAGCGCGTTGAAGCCGCCCCAGGAGATCCCGAACATGCCGACCTTCCCCGTGCACCAGGGCTGCTCGGCGAGCCAGTTGACCACCGCCACGCCGTCGGCCAGCTCGACGGCGTCGTACTCGTCGCCGGGGAGGCCCTCGCTGTTCCCGTGCCCGCGCACGTCGACCCGTACGGAGGCGTAGCCGTGCCCGGCGTACCAGGGGTGGCGCTGCCGGTCCCTGGGCGCCGTCCAGTCGGTCAGGCGGTACGGCAGGTACTCCAGGAGGGCGGGGACGGGCTCGTCGGTGACCGGCCGCCAGATCCGGGCGTAGAGCCTCGTGCCGTCCGGGAGGGGGATCCGGACGTCCTCGTGGGTCGTCTCGTACGGGAACTCGGTGCGGATGCGCATGTCGTACCTCGGTGGACGGGGTGCATGGTGCGGCGCAGCCAGGGCGCCAGGGCGATCACGGCGAGGCCCGCGGCGACGGCGACGGTTCCGTTGACGCCGAAGTAGGCGGGCTTGGAGACGTCGGCGGCCAGGAGTACGGCCACGGCGCCCGCGACGACCACACCGGTGACGATCAGCCGTACGGCACGGCGCATGGCGTCGGGGGCGAGCGCGAACTCGGCCGAGTGCCTGCGCCCGGCCAGGTGACGTCGGCCGAGGACGTACTGGAGCAGGGCGAGGGTCATGCCGACCGCCGCCGAGAAGCCCCAGTGGTAGCCCTGGTGGTCGGCGAGCCAGCCCGTGATCAGCGGGCCGGCGAAGGCGCCGATGCCGATGGCCATGGAGGAGAGGGCGAAGCCGGCGTCGCGGCGGTCGTCGTCGGTGGCGTAGAGCTTGCCGACCATGGTGGCGACGTTCGGCTTGAGCAGGCCCGTGCCGGCGCTGATCAGTCCGAGGCCGGCCCAGGTCATGCCGGCCGTCGGCACCGCCATGGCGTAGTGGCCGCACGCGATCAGGATGCCGCCCCACAGGACGGCCCGGTAGGAGCCGAGGATGCGGTCGGCGAGCCGGCCGCCCGCGACGGAGACCAGGTGGACGAGCGTGCCGTAGGCGGCGGCGACGGAGGCGGCCGTGCCCCCGTCCATGCCGGGTCCCTCGTTCGCCACGGTGTCGGCGAAGTAGAGGACGAGGATCGCCTGCATGCCGAGGAACGAGAACCGCTCCCAGACCTCCAGGCCCGAGAGGGTGAGGAGCCCCTTCCGCTGGCCGAAGAAGGCATGATCGTCTTCGGGCGGAGGCCGCTCGTCGTTCGCGTCCGGATCGATCACTGTTCGGGACAAATCGCCTACTCCTGGTCGTATCAGCTGATCACGAACATACCGGGGGTGGCGGGAAGGCGCCCATGGTGATCGAAAGGCGACCGGATACGCTGACTTGAGTGAATCGAGCGACACATCGACAATCCGTGTGATCGTCGGCAGCAGAAGCAGGCGTCAGCAGACAGGAGACCCCCTCGTGACCGTCGTCGGGCCGTTCGGTCTTAGCGTGCGGGACCAGGCTCTTGAGGCCGATGTCCAGACCGGATTGGCGGCCGTGGAGGCAGGGCTCCTCGACGCCACCAAGAGCGAGATCCCGTTCATCACGGAGGCCGCCCAGCACCTCGTGCTGGCGGGCGGCAAGCGCTTCAGGCCGCTGCTCGTGATGCTCGCCGCCCAGTTCGGCGACCCCTACGCGCCGGGTGTCGTGCCCTCGGCCGTCGTCGTCGAGCTCACCCACCTCGCCACGCTCTACCACGACGACGTCATGGACGAGGCGGACGTGCGGCGCGGCGTCGACAGCGCGAACACCCGATGGGGGAACTCCATCGCCGTCCTGACGGGTGACTTCCTGTTCGCCCGCGCGTCGCACACGCTCGCGGACCTCGGACCCGAGGCCGTACGCATCCAGTCCGAGGCGTTCGAACGCCTGGTCACCGGT
The DNA here is from genome assembly GCF_055563155.1 of Streptomyces sp. NPDC013317. Classification (NCBI taxonomy): domain Bacteria; kingdom Bacillati; phylum Actinomycetota; class Actinomycetes; order Kitasatosporales; family Streptomycetaceae; genus Streptomyces; species Streptomyces sp. NPDC013317. Next base: position 13,490 of record NZ_JBVHDX010000007.1, on the reverse strand, counting down.
CAGATCCTGGAGACCGCGGGACCGCAGGGCGACCGCGACCCCGTCGACCACTACCTCGACGTCCTCGCCGGCAAGACCGGCTCGCTCGTCGCCGTCTCCTGCCGCTTCGGCGCCATGATGTCCGGCGCGGACGAGTCCGTCGTCGACATCCTCACCCAGTACGGCGAGCGGCTCGGCGTCGCGTTCCAGCTCGCCGACGACGTCCTCGACATCGCCTCCGACTCCCACGAGTCCGGCAAGACCCCGGGGACGGACCTCAGGGAGGGCATCCCGACCCTTCCGGTCCTCCGCCTGCGCGCCGCGGCGGCGACTTTCGGACGTTCCGAGGACGTGGAGCTGGTCGAGCTCATCGACGGCGACCTGTCGGACGACGAGCGGCACGCCGAGGTCCTGCGCCGGCTGCGCGTCCACCCGGCCCTGGAGCAGGCCCGGCGGGACACCGTGCGGTACGCGGAGGAGGCGCGGGCGATGCTGGCGCCGCTGCCCGGGGGATACGCGAAGTCGGCTCTGGAGGAGCTGTGCGACGCGGTGGTCCACCGGGCGGGCTGACGCCTGAGGGCCGATGCCTGGCGGGGTGGCCGGACGGGCTAGATGCCCTAGGGGTTGTCATCCCGTAGCAGTACGTCAGGTTGATGCCGGAGGCTGACGATTCGGCGCCGCCGCTTTGGTCAGATGGAGTCATCGACCACGGAGGTTAGGACAGACCATGGCAGAGACCCGTAAGGCGAGCCGCTACGTCGTCCCGTTGGCGGTGGCCGGAGTGGCCGCGGCGACGATCGGACTCGTACCGGCGCTGGCGGCGTCCGGCGACCCCGACCTGCCGGAGATCACGGCACAGCAGCTGATCGAGAAGATCGCGGCGTCGGACACGCAGACGCTGTCCGGCACGTTCAAGGTGACCACGGACCTGGGGCTGCCGTCGGTGGCGGGCCTGGCCGACAGTTTCGCGGGCGGTTCCCCGTCCGGCGGCTCGTCGTCCGTGGACCCGCAGGAGCGGCTGACGCAGCTGGTCTCGGGCACGCACACCCTGCGGGTGGCGGCGGACGGCCCCGAGAGGCAGAAGCTGACCATCGTGGACGGCTCGGACGAGTACAGCCTGATCCACAACGGCGACGACGTGTGGGCGTACGACAGCGCGTCGAACGAGGTGTTCCACGAGAAGGGCGACGCCTCGGACCGCCCCGCCGAGGAGAAGGAGCTCCCGGGCACCCCGAAGGAGCTCGCGGACGAGGTCCTGAAGGCGGCGGGCGACACCACCTCGATCACGGTGGGCGGTACGGCGAAGGTGGCCGGCCGGGACGCGTACCAGCTCGTCATCAAGCCGAAGCAGAGCGGCTCCACGGTCGACTCGGTCAAGATCGCGGTGGACGCGAAGACCGGGACGCCGCTGAAGTTCACGCTGGCGTCGGTCGAGGGCGGCAAGCCGGTCCTCGACGCGGGCTTCACGAAGGTCGACTTCGCCAGGCCGGCGGCCTCGACGTTCGACTTCAAGGCGCCCAAGGGCGCGAAGGTGACCGAGGGCGCGGACGGCGCGGACGACGCTGCGCACGGCAAGGCGCCCGAGGACCTGGAGAAGGAGTTCGACGGCCTCTTCGGCGGCATGGTTCCCGGCGCCGGCGGCGCGGGGGCCGAGGGCATGAACGTCATCGGCGAGGGCTGGACCGCGATCGCGAAGATCGACACCGGCGCCCCGGCCCCGAAGACGGGCGAGGCCCCGCAGGAGATCCAGGGCTTCCTGGACGCGCTCGGGGACAAGGTCAGCGGGAAGTTCGGCTCGGGCACCGTCTTCAAGACGAAGCTCGTGAACGCGCTGATGACGGACGACGGCAAGGTCTACGTCGGCGCCGTGACGAAGCAGGCGCTGGTGGACGCGGCGAACGCCGGGAAGTAGCGCGCGCGATTGGGACCCCGGGCGGGTCGGGGGCGATGGTCACCGACCCACCCGGGAGTTCTTCGTGCCTACGGCCGGCGTACGGCCTGCGGTCTTACGGGAACGTCAGCTTGAAGCTGTTGATGTAGCCGGTGTCGATCGCGGCCCGGTCCTGGGCGCGGAGCTTCCAGGCGCCGTTGGCGACCTCCGAGGAGGCGTTCACGGTGTAGGTCTGCACGATGTTGTCGGCGCTGCCGCCGGACCGGTTGTGCAGGTTGTAGACCGAGCCGTCGGGGGCGACGAGGTCGACGACGAGGTCACCGCGGTAGGTGTGGACGATGTTCACGTCCACCGCGAGGTTCGAGGGCGCGTTGCCGGTGAGTCCGGTGACGTTGACCGTCGAGGTCACCGCGGCGCCGTTGTCCGGGATGGACACGTCGGCCGTGTTCTCGAAGACCGTGCCCGGGTTGGGGTTGGTCGTACCGGCCGACAGGGTCCAGATCGCGTGGGCGACGGCGTCGCTGTTGCGGTCCAGGGCGGTGTCGTTGATGTTCGACGTCGTGTCGCAGGAGGAGTGGTAGCAGCGGTCGAAGGCCGTGGCCGTACCGCCCCACTTCTGGACCTGGGCGCTGGACTTGACCCGGCTGGCGCCGGTGAACAGGCCGCCGACGGGGATGCCCACGTTCTTGAACGAGGCGTGGTCGGAGCGGCCGTCGCCCTCGGTCTCGATCTCGGTGGGCACACCGATGCCGGCGAAGTAGCTCTTGAAGGTCTGCTCGATGGTGGGGTCGTCGTCGTAGACGAAGTAGCCGGGGTTGGGCGACCCGATCATGTCGAAGTTCAGGTACCCCGAGAACTTCGAACGCTCGGTGCTGGGCAGCTGGCTGACGTAGTACTTCGACCCGACGAGCCCGAGCTCCTCGGCGCCCCACCAGCCGAAGCGCAGGTGCTTCGTGGGCTGGAGGTTGGCGCGGGAGACGGCGAGCGCGGTCTCCAGGACGGCCGCGGAACCGGAGCCGTTGTCGTTGATGCCGGCACCGGACGAGACGGAGTCGAGGTGGGCGCCGGCCATGAGGACCTGGTTGGGGTCACCGCCGGGCCAGTCGGCTATCAGGTTGTAGCCGGTGGCGCCGCTGGAGGTGAACTGCTGGATGCTGGTGGTGAATCCGGCCGCGTCCAGCTTGGCCTTCACGAAGTCGATGGACGCCTTGTAGCCGGGGCGGCCGTGGGCGCGGTTGCCGCCGTTGGCGGTGGCGATGGACTGGAGGTCGGTGAGGTGCTGCTTGACGTTGGCGAGCGGTATGTCCGGCGCGGCAGCGGCGGCGGAGGGCGCACTGGGCGCGGCGTTCGCCGTGGCGCCGGTGAACCCGGCGAGGGCCATGGCGGTCACGGCCGCGAGTGCGGCGGCACGTCTGGGAACGGAGATGTTCATGTGGGGGCTCCGGATTCCGAACGGGGATGGGAACGGAACGTGCGAGACGCCCCGACGGCTGTGCAGTCGCGGGGCGTTGGAGCTGTGCGGTGGCGCTGTGCGTGTCGATGCGGGGTGGTGCGTGATGTGCGTGGTGAATGTTCAACGAGAGTTTGACTGAGCGTCAAGAGCGGAAACCGGTCAGAAGCGTTCGCTCACCGGACGAGTGTGCGGGCGGACGTGCCGCGCGCGCCCCGAACGCCAGGTCCGAATCCCGCCAGCGGGCGGATCGCGCGCACGTGACGCTGGAGCCATGACGACCTACACCGCACGTGCCATCGAGCCCGCCGTCCTCGCCGGACTCCGGGTCGCGGACGACGCCGGCCGGCCCTGTGTGCCGTACACCGCCGGAACCGCCGAGGAGGGCAGCCCGCTGCGCTGCTGCCTGCGGAGCATCGTGCCGGGGGAGCGGATCGCCCTCGTGTCGTACGCGCCGCTCCGCCGCTGGGCCGCCGCGAGCGGGGCCGCACCCGGGGCGTACGACGAGCAGGGTCCGGTCTTCGTCCACGCGGAGGAGTGCGCCGGACCGCCCGCCGCCCCGGAGTCGTACCCCTTCGACCGATCCGGAGCGCTGCGGACGCTGCGCCGTTACGACGCCGAGGGGCGGATCGTCGGCGGGCGGCTCCTGGAGATCCCGGCCGAGGCGACCGAGGCCTTCGACCGGGCCTTCGCGGAGGCCTTCGCCGACGAGCGGGTCGCGCTCGTGCACATCAGGGCCGTCGAGTACGGCTGCTTCCAGTTCGAGGTACGACGGGGAGCATGACGGCGCGCCGCCCGCACGGACACCGTCACTCCACGCAGAACTCGTTCCCCTCGGGGTCGGTCATGACCACCCATGTCGTCCCCCACTCCGACACCCGGCGCTGGACCGAGGCGCCCAGGGACTCCAGCCGCTCCACCTCCCCGTCGCGGGCGTCGGGGCCCGGGTGGAGGTCGAGGTGGACGCGGTTCTTGACGGTCTTCGGCTCGGGGACCCGCTGGAAGAGGATGCGGCGGCCGCGCCCGGTGCCCGACTCCTCCTCGAAAGGATCGTCCGGATGCCGGACAGCGGCCAGATCCCGCCAGCCGTGGCGGCCGTCCGGGAGCATGACCGTCAGCTCGGGCGGGGCCGCGCCGGCGTCGAGGAGGCGCTCGACGAGAGCGTTGTGGTCCTCCTCGACGTAGCCGAGGGCGGCGGCCCAGAAGGCGGCCTGGGCGTGCGGGTCGGCGGTGTCGATCACGAGCTTCCAGTGGAGCGGAGTCATGCCCCCAGTCGTACTGCTCGCGCGATGCGGGTCGCGAGAGGCATGACCCGCGTTCACCCCGATGGGCAGTCGTTCCGGCGCCGCCGCCCGCCGCCCGCCGCCCGCTGCCCGCTGCCCGCTGCCCGCCGCCCGCCGCCCGTGACGGTGGCGGCGGCGGAGGTTGCGGGTGCTGCGACGAAGGTCACGGCGGGGTGAGCGGAGGCGCCCTTAGTGTGGAGGAATGAACGACTCGCCCGACTGTCCGCTGGTCGGAGTGGTCGCCACCTACCTGCCCCGGCTCGCGGAGTTCGCCTTCGAGCCGGGGCTCGTGGCCGCCGTCGACCAGCACGCGGCGGCCGTGTGCGACGCCCTGGTCCCCGCCCCGCGCCGGCCGGACGAGACGGCTCCCGCGCTCCGGCGGACCGTGCGCCGGGAGGACCTGGCCGACTACGTCCTCGGTTTCACGGACTCGCTGTCGGAGGCCGACTGGACCGAGCCGGTCGGCCACGACTTCGCGACGCTGCGCCTGACGGCCGTGTGCTGGCTGATCCGGGAGCACGACCTGCTGGCGGCCTGAGCCGCCGTGGTCACGGCGACGCGGGGCTCACGGCTTCGTGGGCCTCGTCAGGAGACGACCGGCGTCCGGCCGGGGTCGGAGGCGGCCCCGGCGTCGGCGCGCACAGTGCCGCTCGCCGTCGCCGCCACAGCCACCTCGGCCGCCTCGGCCGCCGCGCGCTCCGCGGCCGCCAGCGCCGCCCTGCTCCGCCGGGCCGTCCGCAGCGCGTCCCAGGTCAGGATCGTCAGCGCCAGCCACACCAGTGAGAAGCCCGCCCAGCGCTCCGGCGGCATCGCCTCGTGGAAGTACGCGATCCCCAGCACGAACTGGAACATCGGGGCCAGGTACTGGAGCAGTCCCAGCGTCGACAGGGGTACGCGGATCGCCGCCGCTCCGAAGCAGATCAGGGGGACGGCGGTGACGATGCCGGTCGCGGCGAGCAGGGCCGCGTGCCCGGTGCCCCCGGTGCCGAAGGTGGCCGAACCCTGCGAGCCGAGCCACAGCAGGTAGGCGAGGGCGGGCAGGAACTGGATCGCGGTCTCGGCCGCCAGGGACTCCAGGCCGCCGATGTTGACCTTCTTCTTCACCAGGCCGTAGATGCCGAACGAGAAGGCCAGGATCAGCGAGATCCACGGCGGCTGCCCGTAGCCGACGGAGAGGACGAGCACGGCCGTCGCCGCCACGCCGACCGCCGCCCACTGCGCGGGCCGCAGCCGCTCCTTCAGGAGCAGGACGCCCAGCGCGATCGTGACGAGCGGGTTGATGAAGTAGCCGAGGGACGCCTCGACGACGTGGCCGGCGTTGACCGACCAGATGTAGACGCCCCAGTTGACGGTGATCACCGCCGCGGCAAGCGTGATCAGGCCGAGCTTGCGCGGGCTGCGCACCAGCTCCCGTATCCAGCCCCACCGGCGGACCGCGAGGAGCGCGACGACGACGAAGGCCAGGGACCACACCATGCGGTGGGCCAGGATCTCGACCGCCCCGGCGGGCTTCAGGAGCGGCCAGAAGAGCGGGACCAGACCCCACATCCCGTAGGCACCGATCCCGTAGAGGAGACCCGCTCGTCCCTCGTTGTCCGTCTTCACCGAACCTCCTGCCCTGCGCCACGCCGTCCTGATGAAGGTAGCGCCGCACAGGGCAGGCTGTCATGTCCGTACCGCGATACGGTCATGACTTCCGCGTCGACCCTTTCCGGAGGCCCGCGGGAGGCCCGGACGAGGGCCCGTACAGGGGCTGTGCGGGCCTACGCGAGGGCCTTCGCGACCGTCTCGGAGAGCGGGGTGGTGGGGCGACCGATGAGGCGGGACAGGTCGCCGGTCCGCCGGGCGAGCGCCCCGCGCTCGATGGCCTTGTCGACGTCCACGAGGATCGCGGCGAAGGGCGCCGGGACGCCGGCACCGGTCAGGATCGCCTCGTGCGTCCCGGCCGGGACGTTGTCGTACCCGATCTCCCGGCCCGTCTGGCGGGCGACCTCGGCCGCGTACTCGGCCAGCGACCAGGCGACGTCGCCGCTCAGCTCGTACGCCCTGTTCGCGTGCTCCTCGGCGGGGCCGGTCAGGACGGCGGCGGCCGCGGCTGCGTAGTCGGCGCGCGCGGCGGAGGCGACACGGCCCTCGCCGGCGTTGGCGACGACGGCGCCGTGGGCGAGGACGGGGGCGAGGTTCGCGGTGTAGTTCTCGGTGTACCAGCCGTTGCGCAGGAAGGTGTACGGCAGCCCCGAGTCGAGGATCAGCGTCTCCGTCGCGCGGTGCTCGGCGGCCAGGTCGAAGTCGGCCTCCGGCCCGCCCAGGATGCCGGTGTACGCGAGCTGGGCGACGCCGGCGGCCTTGGCCGCGTCGATCACGGCGGCGTGCTGGGCCACGCGCTGTCCGACCTCGCTGCCGGAGATCAGCAGGACGCGGTCGCCGGGCTCGAAGGCCCCCGCGAGGGTCTCGGGCCTGCTGTAGTCGGCGATCCGCAGCTCGACGCCGCGCCCGGCGAGGGCGGCGGCCTTCGCCTTGTCGCGGACGACGGCGACGACGGACTCGGCGGCCACCAGGGCCAGGAGCTCGTCGATGACGAGACGGCCGAGCTGTCCGGTGGCTCCGGTGACGACGATGCTCATGGGTGGTTCCTTCTCCCGTGGGGTGCGGTGGGTGATGCACTCACCGTACGGGAGGCACTAACTCTGAGAAAGTACCCACTTTGAAGTAAGGTACTGGCATGGAAGTAAGTGTCCCGAAGAGTCTGCTGGCCGACGTCGACGGTGCGACGTGCCCGGCGCGGCTCGTCCTGGAGCACGTCACCAGCCGCTGGGGCGTCCTGATCCTGATCGCGCTGAGGGAGCGCTCGTACCGCTTCAGCGAGCTGCGCCGCAGGGTGGGCGGGGTCAGCGAGAAGATGCTGACGCAGACGCTCCAGACCCTGGAGCGCGACGGCTTCGTCCACCGCGACGCCAAGCCGGTCATCCCGCCCCGCGTCGACTACAGCCTCACCGAACTGGGCGAGGAGGCCGCCGGTCGGGTCTGGGAGCTGGCGCGCTGGACCGACGCCCGGGTCCCGCAGGTCCGGGAGGCCCGCGCCCGCTACGACGAGGCACGTCCCGGAAAGGCCACAGGTTCGCCCCAATGATGTTGTAAACGGGGCGAGTTGGTGTCCACGCGTCGTACGATCTCCTCACCACTCGGGGCAAGTGTGAGCGTGCGTGGGGGATACGTGACATACGGGTACCGAAGAGTGCTGCGCGCCTGCGGGGGAGTCCTCGCGTGCGGCCTGATCCTGACGGCGTGCTCCGACGCGGGCGACGACGGCGGAGGCGGCGACGGCAAGGGGGGCCCACCCTCGGCGACGGCGTCCGGGACCACGGCCGCCCAGCCCGCGCCGACGCCCTCGAAACTCGGCTTCACCGCCGACCCGAAGCGGGCCCCGAAGAACGAGGCCGAGGCCAAGCGCCTCGCCCTCGCGATCGTCGCGGGCCCCGAGTCCTGGGGGGCGGACTTCGTCAGACGCACCCCGTACCTCAGCGCCGACGACTACTGGCCGGTCCTCTCCGCACAGTGCACCTGGGAGACCGGAACCCGCCCGCGGACCGTGCTCCACAGCGTCACCGCCTACGGCGAGATCCCCGCACGAGCGGGCCGGGGCGCCCTCCGGGTCTCCGCCACCGTCACCGTCCACCGCACCGAGACGGACGCCGACTGGGAGATGGCCGAGACACTGGAGGAGGCGCTCCGCTGCCCCGCCCAGCGGCTGCGCGACGGTGAGCGGATCACCGGCCTGATGTCCCTCGGCAGCCCCTTCGGCGTCGGTGGCAACTTCACCGCCGCGGACTCGCTCAGAGAGGCGGGGTCGTACGTCAACGACGCGGTCAAGGGCGAGCAGACGTACTCCTGGTACCAGTCCCGCGTGGGGCAGATCACCGTCGCCGCCGTCGTCAAGGGCGCTCCCGGGCACGTGGCCAAGGAGGTCGACAACGCGCAGATCCAGGCGCTGGTCGCCATGGTCGGGCGCGCCGAGGACAGCCTGGAGGTGCAGTCATGACCCCCGCAGCTCTTCAGCCGCTCAGGACCTCCGACCCCTCGGCGATCGCCGGATACCGGCTGCTCGGCCGGCTCGGCGCCGGTGGCATGGGCGTGGTCTACCTCGGCCGCACGGACAACGGCGAACTCGCCGCCGTGAAGGTCACCCACGCCGACCAGGCCGACCAGGCCGACTTCCGCGCCCGCTTCCGCCGCGAGGTCGAGGCCGCCCGCCGGGTGGCCAGCCCCTGGGCCGTCCCCGTCACCGGCGCCGACCCCGATGCCCCCGAGCCGTGGATGGCCACCGCCTTCGTCCCCGGCCCCTCCCTCGGCGAGGCCGTCGCCGCGCACGGCCCGCTGCCGGAGCGGAGCGTACGCCTCCTCGGCGGCGCGCTCGCCCGCGCGCTGGCCGCCGTGCACGCGGCCGGACTCGTCCACCGCGACGTCAAACCCGGCAACGTCCTCCTCGCCGTCGACGGCCCACGCCTGATCGACTTCGGCATCGCCCGGGCCACCGGCGAGACCGCGCTCACCTCCACCGACATGGTCGTCGGCACCCCCGGCTTCCTCGCGCCGGAACAGGCCGAGGCCCGCGCCGCCGAGATCGGCCCGCCCAGCGACGTCTTCGCACTCGGCTGCCTCCTCGCGCACGCGGTGACCGGCCGCCCGCCCTTCGGTACGGGAGCGGTCGACGCCCTGCTGTACCGCACGGTCCACGACGAGCCCGACCTCGCCGGCGTACCGGACGGGCTCCTGGACCTCCTGCGCACCTGCCTCGCCAAGGACCCGGCCGGGCGGCCCACCGCCGAGGAGATCGCCGAGCGTCTGACGGAGGACACGCCCGGCGCCGGGAACGACTGGCTGCCCGCCCCGGTCGTACGGACCATCGCCGAGCGTTCCGCCGCCATGCTCGCCCTGCCCGAGATCGAGTCCACCCAGCTCGGCACGTCGGACGACGGAGGGCAACAGGGCACCGGCAGAAGGAAGTTCCTTCTCCTGGCCTCCGGCGCCGCCGTCCTCGCCGCCGGAGGCGGCACCGCCGCCTGGGCCGCGCTGCGGAACGACGACAAGGACCGGAAGGCGGCCACGGGGCCGAAGAAGCGACGCTGGGTCATCGGCGTCCACACCGACCTGACCGGCCCCGCCAAGGACATCGGCCGTGCGCAGGAGCGGGGCGCCCGACTCGCGGTGGAGCAGTTCAACGCCCGTGAGAACAAGCCCTTCACCCTCGAACTCAAGGTCTCCGACGACGGCGGGGACAAGAACAGGGCCCTGGCCGCGGCCCGCGTCCTGACCGGAGACCCCGACGTCCTCGGCGTCATCGGGCCCACCTCCGACTACACGGGCCTGGCCGCCCTCCCCGCGTACGACGAGGCGCTGCTGCCCGTGATCACCGTCTCGGCCGGGCTCAACCTGCTCTCCAACCGGGCCGGCGGCCAGGGGCTCTCGATGGTGCAGGCGTGTCCGCAACACGTCTACGCGGGCATGTGCCTCGCCTACTACGTTCTGACGAAGACCCCGAGCATGCGGCCGGGCGTCCTCCAGGAGCGGAGCGACGACACCTACGCCTGGCAGTACATCGGCGGCGCCACCTTCGGCTTCCGGCAGGCGAAGGTCGTCCCCTTCCCCCGTGTCGTCCCCGGACCCACCACCGACTACAAGCGGGTGCTCGGCAGCATGATCGCGGAGGGCATGGACGCGTACGTCCACTGCGGCCTCGCCCCGAGCGCCGTCATCGCCGCCCGCACACTCGACGAACTCGGCTTCACCGGCATGAGGATCACCGGTCAGCACGTGTTCACGCCGCGGTTCCTCACCGGGGCGGGCAAGGCGGCGGAGGGCTGGATCATCGGCGCGCCGGTCGTCGACCCCACGACCCGCAAGGAGGCCTCGGCCCTCATCGCGGCGCACCGCGAGCGGTACGGCGAGACCCCCGCCTTCTACACGGGCGAGTACTACGACATGGTCAACCTCCTGATCCAGGAGGTGGAGAAGGCGTCGAAGGGCGGGAAGCGTCCCGACCGCACCTCGCTCGTCGCCTCGTTGCGCAAGGCCAAGTACACCGGCGCCATGGGCGGCTACGTCTTCGACCACGAGGACGGACATCTGACGGGGGTCGGCACCTTCATGTACGCCGTCGAGAACGGCCGTTACAAACCGCTGGAGTTCGCCCCCGCCGTACCGCCCAAGAACAGACAGGTCTGAGCATGCGGCCCCTGCGTCCCGCCGACCCCTCGACGATCGCCGGATACCGTCTGCTGGGCCGGCTCGGCGCCGGCGGCATGGGCGTGGTCTACCTCGCCCGGTCCGCCGGCGGCGCCCTCGTCGCGCTCAAGCTGATCCTGGCCGAGCACGCCGCCGACCCCGGCTTCCGTGAACGGTTCCGGCGGGAGGCCCGGGTCGCCGAGCGGATCACCGGCCGTTGGGTGGTCCGTGTCCTCGGTTCCGACCCGGAGGCCCGCGAGCCCTGGCTCGCCACCGAGTTCGTGCCCGGCCCCTCGCTCTCCGAGGCCGTCGCCCTCCACGGCGCCCTGCCCGAGGAGAGCGTACGGGCCCTGGGCGCCCGGCTCGCCGACGCGCTCGCGGACATGCACGAGGCCGGACTCGTCCACCGGGACGTCAAGCCGGGCAACGTCCTGCTCGCCCTCGACGGGCCGCGGCTGATCGACTTCGGCATCGCCAGGTCGGCCGGGGCCACCGCCCTCACCGCCACCGGCGCGATGATCGGCACGCCCGGCTTCCTCGCCCCCGAGCAGGCCCGCGCCGCCGGTGCGGGCGAGGTCGGTCCGCCGAGCGACGTCTTCTCGCTCGGCTGCGTCCTCGCCCACGCGACGACCGGACGGCCCCCCTTCGGTACGGGCGGGGTGGCCGCCGTCGTGTACCGCACGGTCCACGAGGAGCCCGACCTCGACGGCGTACCGCGGGCGCTGTTGCCGCTGGTGACCGCGTGCCTCGCCAAGGACCCGGCGGACCGGCCGACGGCCGGGGAGGTACGGGCGCGGCTGGGGTCCGCCGAGGGGCCGGCCGGCGACTGGCTGCCGCCCGGGCTGCCCGCACTGATCGCCGAACGCTCCGGACGGGTCCTGGACCTGCCCGTCGCGGAGCCCACCGTCGTCGTCGCCTCCGGAGCCCCGGACGCCGCCTCCCCGTCACGGCGCCGCTTCCTGGCGCTCGGCTCCGCGGCCGCCGTCGCCGGGGCGGGCGGACTGACGGCCTGGTTCGTGAACCGCAGCCCCGCCACCCCGGCGGCCGGCGGGCCGCCCGCGGCCCTGCCCACGTACAGGATCGGGATCCAGACCGATCTGAGCGGACCCCGGGCGGCGGACGGGCGCGCCCAGGAGCGCGGGGCCAGGCTGGCCACCGAGACCTTCAACGCCCGCCCCGACCGGCCCTTCGACCTGGCGCTGAAGGTGCTGGACGACGAGGGTTACCCTCCCCGGGCGGGAGCCCTGGCACGGGAGTTCGTGAAGGACCCGTCCGTCATGGCCCTGATCGGCCCGAGCACCCGCGAGACCCTGCTCGCCGCGGCCCCCACCTACGACGCGAACCTGCTGGTGACGGCGACCGTCGCCGTCGGGATCGACCAGGGCGACCTGCCCTTCCAGACCATCAACCCCGTCTACCGCGAGCTGCGCGTCCATCACGACATGCTGCAACTGCCCTTCACCAGCATCGCCCTCGTGCGCGGCGCCAAGCGGACGGCCGTCGTGCAGGACCGGGCGGCGGGCGACTACGCCTGGCGTACGGCCCACTCCGCGCAGACCACCATGGCTGCGGTGGGCGAGACGGTGACGGTTCACCAGATCGCGGCGGACGAGGAGGACTTCGGTCCGGTGGCGCGCGAGGTCGTCGCCGCCCGCCCCGACGCCGTGCTCTACGGGGGCGTCTCCCCCCGCCGCGCCGGACTGTGCGCCAAGGCGCTGAAGCAGCAGGGCTACGGCGGGCTGTGCGGGAGCGTCGAGTACGCGCTGGGACCGGAGTTCCTCTCCACCGCCGGCCCGGCTGCCGAGGGCTGGTACTTCGGCACCACCTACGTCGATCCGGCGCTCGTGCCCGCGGCCGAGGAGTTCACGTCCGCCTACCGCAGGCGCTGGCGCCTGTCGGGCACGGCGCCCGTCGAGCGGTTCGCGGTGGAGGCGTACGACGCGGTGACGTGTCTGGCCGACCGCATGAGGGACCTGGTGGCGAACCGGAAGCTGGCGATGACACGCGTCGCCGTGCGCGGCGCGATGCGCGTGTTCTCGTTCCAGGGCGTCGCGAAGATGTACGGCTTCGAGGAACAGAACGTGATGATGTACCGGTACAACAAAGAGGTGTTCGTGTACCGGATCGAGCACGGCGCCCCGCGCTACCTCGGGCAGTTCGAGAAGTTCGCGGACGAGGAGAAGAAGCGTCTGAAGGGGTGAGGGGCCGCAGCGGCCCTCACCCCTTCAGGGCGCGGCGGGTGTCAGCCGACGACGGTCCAGGTGTCGTTCCCCGCGAGGAGCTGGCCCAGGTCGCCCTTGCCGTGCTGCTCGATGGCGGTCTCCAGCTGGTCGGCCATGAGGGTGTCGTAGACCGGGCGCCGGATGGAGCGGAAGACGCCGATGGGGGTCTGGTGGAGGGTGTCGGGGTCGGCGAGGCGGGAGAGGGCGAAGGCGGTGGTCGGTGAGGCCGCGTGGGCGTCGTGGACCAGGATCGCGCTCTCGTTCTCGGGGGTGACCGTGACGACCTTCAGGTCGCCGGTGGCCTGGTCGCGGACGACACCCTTGGAGTCGTCCGCGCCGAAGCGGATCGGCCGGCCGTGCTCCAGGCGGATCACGGCCTCCTGCGCCTGGTCTTTGTCTTTGAGGGGTTCGAAGGCGCCGTCGTTGAAGATGTTGCAGTTCTG